>CAXTNM010000025.1:52490-56086 GCA_964245715.1 uncultured Acidobacteriaceae bacterium
GGACTTCGCGCACGATGATCTTCTCGCGAGGCTTTGTGAGCTTGATGCCGAGCCAGATGCCGAAGGCGGCGAAGATGATCGCGACGAGAGCGGCGTAGATCTCGAAGGAGTGCTCGATGACGAGGAACTGGTACTCGGACCAGCGGAGGATGGCGATCAGGACGCCGCCGACCAGGCCGAGGATGAGGACGTGACGCTTCACGGTAGATGGATTGTACTGCGGGAGACGGTCCTGCCGGACGGGCTCGCTGACGGTACTGCGTACGCCGGAAGCTTCGCATGGCGTTCCCGTCGGTTGCGACGATTTGATCCCGACTAGAGGGAGGACCACGCGAAGCCCAACACCCCACGAAGTGATGCCTGCGCGGGATGAGCGCAAATTTAGTTTGTTGGTGTCATTGACGCAGTTCGACCAGGGTCGCGCCCTGGCCGCCCTCCTGCTGGCTGGCTTCGGCGAAGGTGGCGACGTGCGGGTGGGATTTGAGGAACTCGCGCAGGGTGCGCCGCAGTACGCCCATGCCGGTGCCGTGGACGATGCGAACGCGCGGCAGGCCGGCGAGGAAGGCCTGATCGATGTAGCGGGCGACCTCGTCTTCGGCTTCCTCGGCGCGGCGGCCGATGACGTTGATCTCCATCGGCGTGTAGTCGAGCGCGTTACGCGTCTGCACGGTGACTCCGCCACGGCGACGCGCGGCCTCGAGCGGTGTGGCGACGCGGATGGTTTCGACGTCCGCGATCTCGGCGCGGGTGATGCGCATCTTCATCTGCCCCATGGAGACTTCGAACGTCTTCGCATCGACGACGCGGTCTACACGAGCCTGGCGGCCGAGCGATTTGAGTGTGACCAGGTCGCCGATCTTAATCGGTTTGGGGGATTTCGGATCCGAACGTTTGAGTGCGGAGTCGTTCTTGTCGGCGCCGGTGTTATGGGCGAGCACGGTGGAGCTGAACTGTTCGGAAAACTCGCGGCGAAGGCGCGACATACGCAGAGCGGAGTCGCGCGCGATCTTCTGCGAGACGGTCTTATCTTCGATCGCTTTGACCGAGTCTTTGAGCTGCGATTCGAAGTCTTCCAGAAGCTGGTGGAGCTTGGTCTCGAGCTCGCGGGTACGCTGCTTCTGCTCCGCGCGGCCCTCGGTGTCCAGACGGGTGCGTTCGGCGGCGACCTCTTCAAGGCGACGCTTGAGCGAGACGCGCTCTGAAGTTGCGGAGGCGAGCTGCTCATGCAACTGGTCGAGAAAGGCGCCGATGTCGGCCTGTTGCGAGGTCATCTGGGCGCGCGCCTCTGCAATGATTTCGGACTGCATGCCTAAACGCTCGGCGATGTTCAACCCCGCCGAGGCGCCCGGAACACCCAGCCGCAGCTCGTAGGTGGGGGCGAGCGTCTGCTGGTTGAACCCGACGGCGGCGTTGAGGACTCCGGTATGCTGCGCCGCATAGACCTTCAGTGAAGTGAGGTGTGTAGTGATGCAGGTCCAGGCGTTGAGGGCCAGGAAGTGAGACGCAACCGCAACCGCCAGGGCCGCGCCTTCTTCGGGGTCGGTGGCGGAGCCGAGCTCGTCGAGCAGGACGAGCGAACCCGGGCCGGCGTGGCGGCTGATGTGATCGACGTTGACGACGTGGGCGGAGAAGCTCGACAGGTTGCGCTCGATCGATTGCGCATCGCCGATGTCGGCGAAGATGGCCGTGAAGAGCGGGAAGGTAGCGTCTTCGGCGGGCACGGGAAGCCCGGCCTGTGCCATCAGGGCCAGGAGGCCGGTGGTCTTGAGCGAGACGGTTTTACCGCCGGTGTTCGGCCCCGAGATGATGAGCTGGCGGGCCTCGGAGGTGAGCGCGAGGGTGAGGGGAACCGGTTTGGTGGCAGAGGATACGGAATGTGCGCGGCCTCCCTCCCAGGTCTCAGACGCGAGACCTGGGGCCTCTATTTTGGTGGCAGCCTCCTTCCTCATGCGGAGTTCGAGCAGGGGATGGCGCGCGTTGCGCAGAGCAAGTTCGTTCGAGAAGGTGGGGGTGATGCAGTCGAGTTCGAGCGCAAAACGGGCCCGGACGAAGTGCGATTCGATCTCGGCGAGGATCGAGGTGCCGAGGGTGAGCGCGGGCGCGTCGTCTGCAAGCGCGGCGGTCATGACGACCAGGATGCGGTGAATCTCGGATTGCTCTTCGTCAAGCAGGCGGACGAGCTCGTTGTTCTGCTCGATGGTCTCAAGCGGTTCGACGAAGACGGTCTGGCCGGAGGAGGACGAACCGTGGATGACGCCTGGAACCTTGCGCTTGAACTCCGCCTTGATGGGGATGACGAAGCGCTCGCCACGGATGGTGATCACATCGTCCTGTGTGGATTGGCTGGCGCCATCTTCCCGCAGGCTGCGGGCGGCCCGGCGGAGGCTGGCTTCAATCGCGCGGTGCTGCGATTCCATAGCCCGGCGGATCCGGCGAAGTTCCGGGCTGGCGTCGTCCGCGAGCGAGCCGTCGGGTTCGATCTTGCCGCGCAGGGCACGGAGAAGCGGGGCAAGGTCGTGCGGGAGCAGGTCGGCGGAGAGCGCGTGGATCGCGGAACCGATGTTGGCCGGGCGTCCGCCGCTCGGGCTATCGCGGGCGGTGAGCAGGTTGCGCCAGGCAGCGACTCGTTCCACAACATTAAGGAGTGCGACGATTTCGAGGGCTTCGAGCGCGGCGCCGGTGATGCGGGCCTTGTCGAGCAGAGGCGCGGGGTCGAAGAGGCCGTGGAAGTCAAAGGAGCCGCCGCCGGTGAGGAAGGCGCGCATCTCGCTGGTGCGCGTCTGCTGCGGGATGATCCAGGCGAGATCGGTCGAAGGCTCGAGCGCGAGGGTAAAGGCACGGCCGAGCGGGCTGACGGCTTTGGCCGCAATATGCTCGCGCAGACGAGGCCACTCGAGAGCGGCTGCACTGGCTTCGAGAAGCGGAGACGGTATTTGCGGGAGCAGGCTTGGCACTTCTTTATGGTAGACGCGAATGAAGCGCGAACGCGTCCCGATGTCGCACCGGCGGGACGCCCTCTGCCGGAAGCTTCGCGTCATTGAACCAGAAGCTGTTCCTTTGCGTAACAGTTGGTGTGAGTTGCGGAGGTTGGCGATGGTTTGTGCAGCGTGTGGATGCGATCAGGCCCCGGAAGCGCAATATTGCCGAAGGTGCGGGCAGAGAATTTCGATGGTGAGTGCGGCAGCCGGTGCGGCACAGCAACAACAGGCCTGGATGCCGCTGGTCGGAACGCCGGCATACGGAGTGACCATGGTTGAAGCCGAAAAGCGGCAGCGTGTGCGGCAGAATGCGCAGCCCCTCGGGATCACCTGGATCATCTACGGATGCTACCGGGTAATCACCGGGCTGGTGGGAGCGTTTGTGGTGCACAATCTCGCATACGGTGGCATCTTCAACAATGCACCGCCGTTTCTGCCGCACCTCTTGCGTTCGCTGGTGCCGGTGATTGCAACGATCTCCGTCGTCATGGGGCTGGCGGGGGTGCTTGTCGGCTACGGGCTGCTTGCACGTCAGGGGTGGGGCCGGGTCCTGGCGCTCGTCTTTGGAGTGATCGCGCTTTTTTTTTTTAATTTTTGTTCGTCAATGGTGATCTACAC
>CAXTNM010000026.1:0-55826 GCA_964245715.1 uncultured Acidobacteriaceae bacterium
TCAATCGTCGTTTTGCCTATGTGTCCGTTTCACGCGCGTCTCACGACGTCCAGGTTTTTACTAATGACGGTGTCAAGCTCACTGAAAGCCTTAGCAAGGATGTATCGAAGACTTCGGCTATCGACTTTGGGAGGGTGCAAACGCCGAATCCGAGCCTCACGATGGAGCAGTCTCAACTGTAAAGCAATCATCTTGAGTAGGGCTGGGCTTGAAACTCAATCGGTGACCAGAAACACTCAATCAGAACTGCTGGACGAGCGACGGTATTTGGGGCGAAGATAAGGAGAATGCGAGGATTTGACAACCGAATCGCCTCGCTGGCATTTGGAAGAACGTGTTTGTGCCGCCAAAGGGACGAAACCACAAATCCAGTGAGAGAGGCCTGCAATCTCCACGTTCGTTTGATCATTTGATGAGGAGCAGAGCCGTGCTAGACCCACGCAAAGACAGCGCCGAACGTGCTATACAAAACCCGCAACAGCCTTCGCTACCGCCGGCAACGGGTGAGCGAATCGCTCGTTGGGGATATGGCTATCAAGACAGAGTCGCCACTCAGAAGGTCCTCGAAAGACTCCAAGAAGATGCGAAAGAGGGTTCCGATCATCTTGTGTCCATTCGGCTTGCTGACCTGGAGGCTGGGCGAGTCGACGACTTCGTTATCGAACTCGTCTCGAAAATAGAGGGCTATTCGATTAAATCAACAATGTCGGAAGCTGTCATGAACTGGTCCGACTTGATAGGCAGTCAGGGCCTTCTTCGAGAACTTGCTGAAGGTTGGACACGGCTCTGCCGGCGATGGCCAGGCAGGAGGGTGAGCGTAAATCTTGTCACGAATAAAGCTCCTTCCTTTTCGACCCACCCCAACCAGATTGTCCCTGAAGTAAGCGTAAGAGACTTTACGTCGCAACATTGGAAATGTGGCCCAACAGATGCCGATACGCCAGTCGTAGCTCAGACTTGGCGAAAGATTACCGAACATACGAATCTTTCGACGTCTGAATTTGGGGCATTCATCGAGGCAACAACAATCACTTTCGGATATGCTCAGCCGCCACATCCTGCAGGCGAGAACCTAGATGAGCAGACGTACCTTAGACAGTTCGACCAACTGCATAAAGCAATCGCGACCTGGATCACCAAATACCCACATGAAGAGTCGATCGCAAAGCGGTATCTTGTGGACGCAATCGGCCTTGGAGGGTATCGGTCGGGGCTCATCCAGGTTTTTCCCCCACCTCAGATTGCATATGCCAAGAACCTCACGTCTGCAGAAAAAATCAAACAAGCCATTGCTTCGACAAACGGTGGTTACTTGGCGGTAGTCGGACCCGCGGGCATTGGAAAATCGACGCTGGTTCAGGATGTACTTTCTGACTACCCACTCTCTATACCTTATTTCGCCTATCTTCCAGATGGACTCGGCAACGCGCGCGAACGTGGGGACGCCCTCACGTTCTTCAGAGATGCGGTTGGAAGACTCGATCGCAATTTCGAGGGAAGACATGCCTTGGGGGTCCATGATCTCGCTCACGGAAAGCAGGCCTTCCGCGACCACATGCTTCGAGCGCATGAATTGTTTCAAAACACTGGTCAGAAGACCGTACTCCTCATCGACGGACTAGATCACATACAGCGCGAAAACGGGATCGACAACTCTCTCCTGCATGAGTTGCCTCGTCCTGATGAGGTACCCGAAGGATTCGTCATTGTTCTAAGCACGCAGCCTCAGACGCTCGTTGCTGGAGTCATAGAGCGTTATGTGGCGATGCATGTATCACCGTCATCGCCTGCCCGCATCGTGGTGGATGGGCTCAGCCGAGTTGAGGTTCATGCGATTTCTATACGCACTGACCCAAACCTCAGCCACGAAGACCGTGATCTGATCTCGGATGCGTGCCAAGGCAATCCTCTCATCCTGACTTACTTATTGAAGTTCAAAGGTGCTCATCCCGAAGTCGACGCCCCCGAGACAATAAGAAGATTCGGAGAGTATTCGGGAGATATTGAAGCCTACTATCACGCTTCGCTCTCGGTGGCACTACAGGACACCTCGACGCGACACGCATTGGCACTTCTTTGCCGGGCGATTGTTCCGGTTCCGTTGCGATGGCTTCGTACATGGCCGGAGAGGCGAGAAATTGAAGAAGTCTACGAGCGGCATCTCCAGCCGTTCATAAAGACTGAGGATGGCCAACTCTTTTTCATCCACAACAGCCTCCTCGTGTTCTTACGAAACCACACCCGATCTCGTCTGCCAGGGCAAGATTATGAAGCTGACGACCGTGAGCTCTACAGGGAGCTGGCGAATAGATGTGGTTCTGCAGCATGTTCGGATCGAATCGGCCGCGTCAAGATTCATTACCTTCGCCACAGCGAACAGAGTGTCGAGCTACTGGAAGCGCTAACTTCCGATTGGCTGCGCGAAGGGATCGAGTCTTTCATTCCACATATCGAGATCAGACCGCTAATACTTCACGGTTTCACCTCTGCATGGTCGTTGAGGAGATTTGGAGAGATATTACGCCTCGTTCTTCTTGATTTCGAATTGAGCCAGAGGGCAAATCGAATCGACTCGGCAGACCTCGCCGCTAACTTCCTAAAGCTGAATGACCCACAACGAGCTATGACGCAGGTGCGGTCTGCTGGGCAAATCCTTGTTGAAGAGAGGAATGAGTTCGAGGCCGCCGAGAACCTAGCTTTATATGGTCTCGAACATAACCTGACCGACACTTCTCAACTCGGACGCAGCATCTATCTCCATGCAAGACCGATCAATTATCTGTATCGGTCTGAACCCATGAACTCTCAGGAAGTGCATTCAGGGTTTCAATCGCTTCACAGATGGGCTAGCTGCGCCCCACATTTTGAAACTGCGGATAAGATCTGCGAACAAATCCTAGATCTGAAGCTTGCTGAACGCGAAGGAGAGTGGCAGGAGCCTCCAGAAAATACCAAGGCTGGGCTTCTTCGCGCGGCATTCCTTACGGCATGCACGAACGACCGTTCGTATGAGGATGTGTTTCCGTACCTCCGCTCCCTGGCGAGATTAAAAGCGGCTCACTTCCTCTTTGCTTCGCTCATCGTCGCCTACCGGGTCGCTCCATCAGTCCGGCGTCTGACGGCGCTCAGACGCCGGCACAGAACCATCGGTGAGCAACCAGACCTGAATCTGCAGTATGCCGAAATTCTCCTTCGTGAGGGATATCAAGACGATGCAAGAAATATCTGCTGTAGATTGGGGCTCACGGCGATAGAAGAGCATCGCGACACGCACACGTTCGGTCTTACGGGCATTTCCTACAGCACACGTCTGGTCCGCCTCAAGGACATACTAGGCATCGAGCTAGAGCCGCTTCTGACAGTCACGGATGCAAATCAGGAGCCTGGTGCGCGGGTGTTACGTGCCTGCATGGAACTAGGACATCTGTTTAGCAAGGCGTGGATTCACGAATGCCCTCCGGATCTTAAGAGTTCCCTGAGATCAATCCTCCTCTTTGGCAATCGTTCCGTGAATATCCAAGACATTGATATTCATGGGAGATTCGCCCTGAATCGATTCTCGGACGCGATTCATTCTCAACTCATTTATGTCGCTGGCCTATTCGGAGACGAAGGAATGAGAGCGCTTCGCAATGCGTTTCTCGAGGTTGTGGGGAGCGGCGCTGCCGTGAGATTCACACCGTACCAACACCGGCGTTTTGCGCTCGAATTTACGGACAGCCAGGTAATGACCTCCGACGAAGCGTCCGCCATTGGGCTCTCGAACGATTCGGATGTTCTTGACAAAGATCCCGCTGTGCGTGTTCAGGCCTGTTTTGACATCGCAGCCTTTCTGAAGGCCATAGGAAAGACAAACGAAATACCGGGGTGGGTAGCGAAAGCAAGCAGGACATCCGCAGGCGCTGGGGACCACAAGGATTACCACATGTGGCACGTATCGGAATGGATAGCCCGATCTTGCCAATCTCAATTCGGAGATCGTGAACTTCGGTCAATCGACCAGTTCCTCCGTTCGGCACAGGTTGCGGGTGGGGATGGGGCGTGGCGCGCTTGCGCCACAATCCTGACCCATCTTATCGGCTTCTCTCCGGAACGAGCATGTCGGCTTGCAATTGAATTCGTCGATAAAGACATGCTCAGCGCAAGCAATTGCCTCTCCTCTCTGCTGCAAGGAGCAGCTTCTCATGGCGCTTCGTCCTCACTTTTAGGTGCCCTGTACTCAAACCTGCAGTTGATGCTGGCAACGGATGATACTTCGGATACAGCCGACGCTATTCTGCGTAGTGTTCAGCCAGAGAAGCGAGCCCATTTTGCATTAAAGCTCGCGGAAGCGGTTCGAACAAATGCAATACCCGACCGAAGAGCCGGAATTCTCCGAACATTACAAGACTCTCTATTCCAACTTGGCCAAGGGCAGATACTGACGGGCGTGAATCTTATGAACGGTCGGGACGACTCCGCTATGAAGTCGTCCCTCTATCGCCTGTCCGCCGGGGAGGTTAAAACTCGGGCAGAGATGACCGGCATATTGAGCGACATCAATCGACGCGACGAATGGAATCCTAATCCTTCCCAGAACGAAGACTTCCATTGGGAAAGTGCGCTCTTTGACGTCGACATCTCAGATATACACCACGCAAAGAGTCTCCTCCAATCATTCAATTTCTCAAGGCACGCCGACGTTGGATTACTAGCTTGGCAGTCACGCGTTCAATTGAATGCGGGCCACCGTGAGACGGCGCGGCAATTTGCCGAAGATGCTATTGAGCTGGCGAGTAAAGACGGCACATGGTTGGGGCGTTTGGATGGCGCAAAACTGAAAGTTGCATACGAAGCCTTGATTCGAGTTGATCGAGCTGAAGGCATACGACTGGCCAGGGAACGATTCGGTAAAGACCTTGAATCGGGCCAAATTTGGAGCTCTCTGCTTCTGAACAATATCCCAGAGATTTTTGACACACTCGCGATTTCTTGGCCCGCCGGCGAAGTCCTGGACACCGTTGATTCATACCTCGCCAAAGCTCTTGCGGCAAGCCGCGAGAGCGAGCCTATGAAGGCGCTGAATTCCCCTGAAGCGATCATTTCCGTCGATGCGGCGCTTTGCCGATTCGCGATCCATCTTCTTGCCTTTCCTGTCTTCGAAATTGGACTCGGAGCGAGACGATCCATTGCCACATTCGTCATCGAGGAAGACAGCGGTGCAGTTGTTGTCTTCAATCAAAGAGCTGCCTGCGATTCGATTCAGCTCGAACATTTATTGGCGGCTATCGACTGCCGGTGCGAAAAATTACCTGAGCAACTTCAGCAACCAATTGAATTGCTTCATACACATGAATCTATCGCCGTTCGTGCGATTGCCTACAGGCTGTGTCAAAAGAATGGCTGGCAATGGGTTGAACTTCGTGACCAGCGGCCTGCTCCGCCGATTCTTCTTCCGTCGTCCAGTGCAGATGATGATCCACTGTCCCCTTATGCAGTGGCTGCCGTTGCCGCTCAATCTTCCCCCCGTGTGTTCGCTGCGTTGAGAAGAGAGGGTTATGACTGGGATCAAGTAGCGTCACAATTATTAAACTTTTGCCGTAAGGTCGAAGGCGGCTATGCGTGGAGTCAGTCGGAACGGTTGACCGAGTGGGTATCGTCTGTGCATTCGGCCTTTTGGGTTGACGTCCGTGCACTCACTGGGCGTGAGGCCTCTATGAGGCTATTCGGTTCGTATGCCCGTAGCACCCTTGTTCAGGCAGGAGCAGACGCAGCATACGATGTATTCCACCCGATCTACGATCGTCGAATTGACCTATTCAGGCCGCAGCAGCTTCCCGCTGAGTTTGGTCCCGCCGACTGGCTTAGCGAGGATAGCGAGCGACACGCCTGGGCTGAAGGAAGAAAGGCAGACTCATGGAACGACTACCCACTATCCGTGAACGGCCTGTATCTTCTTGGCGAACGCACCTTCTTCAGAAAGCCCATGTGGGACTGGCAGCGGGAAGAACGATATCGCGGTCTATCACTCAAGCTCATGGATACAGGAGCTCCCAGACAGGCTTTCATGTCGCGCCGCCAACTGACGCATGAAATGTATCTCGAAGGGTATGCTCAAGCACCAGATCAGCTGATCGTCTGCAACAACGAGCAACAACTGCTTGGGTCAACGTATAGCTGGGTGGCGTTCAATGCGAAGATCGCAGGTCAGATGCAGTGGATGCCTTCTCCTTCAGAACCGTTCCGCTGGGACGATTCAAACGGCGAGATGATGGTGAAGTCTATCTTTTGGAGAAACGGCTGGATAGGCCTGAAGCCTCCCCATCTGGTTTCGTTAGGAGAGGGGTGGATAGTCGTGGCGTCGGATGCAGGCCTTCGGGCTGTTAAAGCCGCACATCCGCAGTGTATGCGCCAGCTCTGGGTCACTCGCGAACAGTCGGGTAGGGAGAGCTTTAGCCGCCAATGGCATCTACAAGACGAACTACATACCTGAACATCAAAGTCTCGTTAAGCTGTCCGCAGGACCATCCGATTCCGACCGTCCCAGATACGACAGCATCTCAGGTCAGACTTGTGCAATCACTTCGGCCTATCTCGTTCTGGGTCTGGCCCTTTGGGTTTCGTTCTCAGAGGATCTCCGAATACGTTCATCGCCAGTGAGTCTAGGGGAGAATCTCCCATCTCTTTCGTAACATTTTGGTTTGCCACTTGAGCGGCGTGAATGACGGAGTCGCCAGCTTCCCACCGTTCCAAGAAAACTGGCAACCAATGCGAAGGGACTCGGGTGTCTAGTGGCCACGGTGATGCGACCACAGTGGAACATCCTTCATCGAGCAATTGACGTACAAGTCCCACAGTGGTTTCTGCGACTGGATGACTATCGAGCCTACCTCCGCTACAAATGAACAGCACTACTATGGCCGACCCTCGGACGGCCCTCGCAAGCAAAGCTGGATAAAGAGCCATCTCTGCATCGTCTGAAATTCGTTGCACATATCGGCCTTCGGGAAGAATGCTTCCATGTGCAGCGATGATAGCGAGTTCAGCCTCGGCCAGGTCATCCGGCAGTTTTGCAGATGTATTGAGTGCGATATGGTGCTTTTCAAGAGTCTCCTGTAGCCTATCGGCCACTCCAATCAACGCCGGATTTCTATCATCTGCATACTCCGTGGAGACCCAAGCTACTCTCTTCGTGCCCGGAAAAATGCGCGAGTTCATCTCCCACGCCCAGCTCAAGGACGGTGCAGCGGCCATTGGGGTTTGCCTACCTGCAAAATTGTCGCCGGCCATAATGAGATTGGGAGGCATTTGCTGCAGGGAGTTGTCCATCACTAACAGAGTTGGTTGGTCGAGAGTAGCGCTCACTCCGATCCCTGTGAGTGTCAAATAGAAGAGGTTCATCGCATCTTTTACTTGTGCATAGCCGTAAGGGTATTTCTGTGACCATGTCATGAACTTCGGCTCAGAAAATACATCCTCGGTCTCCTTCTGGAATTCGGCGACCCCTTTCCGGACGTGCAAACATACAAGCGTCCCTTTTTCGCTGAGACCGAGCATAAGAATGTCAATGCCGAGCATTGAGAGTTCGACAGCCATTATTAGACTTCGATCCAACTTCGCGAATGGAGACCGCTCCGTTCCAATCAGAGCATCCTTGAATGCGTGATCCGTCAAAGCCTCAAGCGAGAACGCGACCGTAGCAATGTCGCCTTGACTCATGTTGGAATCGAGGAAGCGACGGGTTGCGATACCGAGCGTCATGAAATCGAAGGCGATATCTTCAGCATTCCGAGCCGGCTGGATGGAGTTTGCAAGCTTTAGTAGTTCGCCTCCCGTCGCTGCCGAATGATCTAGAAGCTTCACAAGATCCGCGGTCGAATGAGGAATGTTCGCTAGCCGATCTTCAAGCACCGTTCTTACCTCCTCCTTGATCGCGAGGCCTGCTGCTGTCGCTTGCTGTACGCACTGAGCGAGAATGACGACTGCTGGGGATGTCTCCTCGCCCTCTTCAACAAGCTCGACGCAATGCTTTGCCACCGCCTCAGCCAGTCGTGGCAGCTCATCCTTCCAACTCTCGGGTCGCCGAAACACTTCGATCATGCGGATGTGAAGCACCAATGTCATCACTCGTTGCGCGTAGGCCTTGTGGAGATTGAGCTGAGCGCACATCACGAGAAGCCGATCAGCAAGCTGCTTTGCTTCGGACATGAATCGAATATCACGATAGATTCGGACGAGTAGAGACGCCTCTTGATAAAGCTGGTCGGGTTCCACGGCAATATCAATCGAGAGTGCGCAGGCAATACCCAAGAGAGCCTCATTGAAGCTGTGCCCTCGGTGGTAAATGTCAGAGAAGGCAATCCACGCAAGTCTTTTTCGTGTTGGCGTATTTGTCGATGTCTGTAAGCTTTGTTCTGCTAGGTCCCGGCCTCGTTGAGCTTTGTTGGCAGCGATATAGCGAGCACCCGCGTACCTTAACAAGTCCAGATCGGCGTCCGGATCTTCCGTTCGGGGTGCGACAATCAAGCCTACCGCCATGATCTTGTCAAATGTCTGCTCTTCAATGTCTACACGGAGATCCGAACCGTGCTCTAACGTCTGTTTGACCAACGACAGGACTTCTTCTGGTGGTACCTTTAGGAGCTCGGTCGGGACTGTAGTACGGCCAGGGATGATTGGGCTCTCCCGTGTAGCCCATTCCATAATGTCCTTCACTACTTCAAGGCACGCCTCGACATCCTTTATGGAGGGTTCGTTTGCACGAGGTTTCGGCGTCAAATCTACCTTCGTGTCTGCGCTCAGGCGCATCGTGATCGCGACCAGGACAGCAAATCCGATCAATCCAGATGTCTCTACGGATAGCAGAGATGTGAGTCTCTGACGGGTCGCTGCATCGTGGGGATTGTTCGACAAGTATGCGATCACAGTTTGGACGGGCGGAATCATGTCCTCCGGGTCGATCCCCAAACCAGCCCCGCTTGAAACTCTCTGAAGAAGCATTCTCTTCAAAGCTGCTACGAGGACACTCGCTACGCCTTCGGTCAAAGAATGTCCGTTAGCCGGCATGCACAGCTCCACTGCCTCGGAGAAATGTTTGCGTTCGATGGCCTCATTGCCACATACAAGCTGGCACCAGTTTGTGAACTTAGGAGCTACTGAGGTGACAGTGTTGAGAACCGCTCGTAGATCGACAGGTTTTGTAGAAAAGAGCGCGGAACCAAGCGTGAGGAAGAAAAATCTACGCTCAGCGTCAATTGCAACCGTTGAAGCCAACAATTCTTGAACAAGTTCCGAATAGCGCCGAGTCCTCAAATAGAGTTTCAGCTTCTGGTCGAAGAGGAGGCGCGAATTAGGAAACAGGCGAATTGCGCGTTCGAGAAGCTGCTCCAGCAGGTCAAATTCAGCCAGTGTGTCGGCCAGATCGACCGCTAGAACGTAGTCCTCCTCGGAACGAAGGCCACCTACGGACGAGCGCAGCAAATCTAGTGCGAGCTCGTCGTCGTTGGCACGCTCAGCAATTCTTGCGAGCTTAAGCTGGCCGCGATGATCAGCCTTTGACCGGATGTTCGGATCTTCGTTGAGCAGACGCAGAATTTGCTCACCAGGGGCTACCGACTCCATTAACTGGAGTTTCAGGAATGACTTGTGCGAATCCATCCAGCTAGGTAGCGCCTCAATCGACGCAAAAGCACTGCCGAGACGTCCACTTTCTGCCCGAGACTTCCAATCTGTGACTCTCTCGGCGATCAATTTACCACCATCATGTTCGCTATACAGACCGAACACGCCGCATCCGTCGACAGCTTTGATCCGTTCGTAGTTTTCCGGGCGATTGGGCGTTGGTTCGCCAGTGTCGAGTAATAAATAAAACCGCCCTGTCTGCGCAATCGCCACTGTTCGTAGAGCTAAGGCGCACAGATGCGGCACCCACAAGTCATCCGGCTGGGGTGGGGGCGGCTGCTCGGTTTTTTCTTGCGGTTCTTCCATTCGATAGAGAGCTGCATACAGCACTATGACTGCTGATTCTGTGCTTGCCGTCTGAAGAATGTCGCTCACCGCTTGGATATGGAGGTTCTGGGCGTGAACAACACGCACAAATCTTCCGAGCGATTCACGCTCTTGTATTGAAAGTTCTCTTTTGAAAAGTGCTTCGGCGGCTTCGATCGTCGCGCGTTCAATTTCGAATTGATCGCATCCCAATTTTGCCTCAGGCGGAGGCGCAAGAACGAGAACCCCATGAACATGATCGGCATCTTTGCCTATCGTGGCTTGGTTCATCAGTAGTACGAATGAGCCGGCACGTGTAGCGACAGTGGCTGAATCATCCGAGAAGATGTCGGCAACCCCGAATGCGAAGGTTGTCTGGCCATATGCCTCCAAGAACTTGTGGAAGTAGTCGCTCATAACACTCATAGTAGCGGTCCTAATACAGCAACAGTCCAGCCGTCTAGCGGGACTAGTGAATTCTGGCGGTTTGAGGTGAACGCTGGCCTTGGAAGAGAGCGACTCGCATCCGGCACAAATCTCCGCCCGTAGTCCATGCGGTCCTTCAGCGGAAGTTGATAGGCTGCATTATGGCTAAAGAGAAGATCACACTCAATGACTATGTTTTCTGGCGAGGCAAGGTGCGCTTAAACGCTGGACAGCTTTCTCATGATGTGGGTTGTCGGATTTTTTTGGATGCAACGCCAGATAAGGATTTACGAATCGAGGTTGCCAATGAGCTTGGGTTTGCAGCTCTGGGTCTCATAAACGAAGAGAATTTGTCCGTCGAAATTCCCGGTGTGATCGAACCGATTGGGCTTCTGATGTCGAATGCCAAGATCAACTCCGATGGGGAAAATGTACTGACATTTGGAGTGAGGCGGTCTCCGATCCGGCGTGCACAATCGCAAGAACTCAGCGCTGGAAGAGCGATGCTCGTCAACTTCGCCCATTACGGCCTTGGGAATCCTCAACATCTTGGCTTCGAACTAAATGGTGCCGGATGGAGAGCTCGTTTCTACCCCATATCCGATCAAACGCTCGCTGTGCCTGACTCTATGCAGAGTGAGGAGTACCGAGTGACGCATCAAGTTGAGTTTGGGCGCCAAGACGGGTCCGTATTTACACCGGTCGCAGCAGAACAGTTCCTTGAAGATCTTCACTATTTCCTATCGTTCTGTCGCGGGCGATGGGTGGCTGCAGCGTTTACCGTTGGGAACGACCGGGATGGCAACATTGGGATGGAGCAGTGGGGGACGGGCAAGGTTAGTCCCTGGCGTGATCCATCGAGTTGGCTCGACCCCCATCATGGCGAGCCAATCGTGGAACTCTTTGAGCCTTTCTGCGAGAAGCTCGCCGATCCAACGTGGAGAGATGCGTTGTCTCATGTCGTCTATTGGTTTCAACGCGCCAAAACCGATTCCGCCGGAGCGGATGGCGCGTGCATCCTGCTACAGGCATCTTTAGAGAGATTCGCATGGCATCTCCTCGTCCGTGAAAGGAAATCGCTTTCGGAGAGCGCATTCAACAAGCTTCCGGCTGCAAAACGATTACGACTCATGCTGACTGCGCTTGCCATACCGACCGCGGTGCCTGAGGGCTTACGTCAACTTGAACCCTACGCAAGAGCAAAGAATTTGGACGGCCCTGAAATATTTGCCTTCATTCGGAATAGATTGGTTCATCCGCCAAAACCTTCCGCCATCCAAGAGATGGTCCCGTATTACGAGGCGTACTGCCTCGCAAAATGGTATTTAGAACTCGCCGTGCTTTCTGTTTGTGGCTTCAGAGGGAAGTACAGCAATCGAACGCGGAGTAGCCGATGGGTGGGGCAAGTTGAGAATGTTCCGTGGATGTAATGAGGACTTGGTGGAAGCTAAGGAAGCGGGGGTGAGAGTTTCCGATAAGTCTGGCGATCTCCCACTTGCGTCAGCCTCAACCCCGTTCCATGTAGCGCTTCAAGGCTTGATGCGCAGCGTTGATCTCCTTCATCCGCTGCTCGGCAAGTTTCTGAATTTCCGGCCCAAGCCCTGTCGTCTTATCGGGGTGGTACATCTGGGCCATGTGACGGTACGCCGCAACTATCTCTTCTGCGGTGCATTCGGGCTGTAGCCCAAGGACGGACATCGCCTGGGCAATCTCTCCCGGAAAACCCGGACGAGCGGAAGAGCGGCTACTGGAGGACTGCTCTGCTCTCTCTGCCCGTTGCCCGGCGGGAAGCGTGTTTCGTCCGAGATTGACTTGAAACGCTTGGAATGTTGTTTGAAACGCGCTCGCCGAATCAGGCCGACTGGTATGGAAGACGAGGTTCAGTCCACTGGCGGAGGTGGTGTGAATGAAGCCGTAAAGCATGATCGGAAGTTGTCGATTGTTGTTAAAGCGGCGGTCTGGCCCACCGTCTTTGCGCACATATCTCCAAGTCGTGTCTACCTGTTGCGAATCTGAAGTCTGCACGGACTCTTCGATGAAACGCGTCGACGCGCTTGCCACCTTTAGATCACCGTACTCAATTGAAGCGAACGTCCCACGCTGCCAGTACAGCACCTGGTCCGGAAGAAAAAATAACTTCAACTTCCCCAGGTCGAGACACAACGGCACAACGTTGCTCAGCACACGCGCCGGAAGTGACCGGCCCATGCTGATCCGCTCGCGCTGTACGTTGTAAGCGGCTCCGGCGTTCCGCTTCCAATCCGTAACCGCCGATTGGCTATCGAGGCGCCAGATCGCTCCTGAACAGCCGAGATGACCTAACGATCCTTCCACCTCTTCTTGTTGGGTCTTTGCTGAATCAGAAAGGTCGTAGATCAGCTGTGTTGTGCGCTTCTCTCGGTTCTTCCGATGAACGAGTATGCCCGGAAGGAGCACGACAATTGCTGCAAGTAAACAAGCCTCGCCAATTCGCTGGTCTTTTTTGCCAGCGGCCTCAAGGTCGCGAAGTCTCCGCTCCTCTGCCTGGAATGTGGGTTCGTCGTATTCCAAGGTTTGCGGCGGCACTACGGCTTTTCCACCGCGGCCATTCAATGGAGCCGGTGCGACCACGTTCGAGACCGGCTGGGCTGCTGAGTGGTTATTGATACTCGCCAGAGATCCCGCGGCGCTTAGCGCATCGACAGAGGAATGAGACTGGGCATCCTCATAAGCAACAATCGTTGATGCCTTGCTTGCTCCCGGATTGCATGTCGGTGCCGCCGGCGCCTCGGTTCTAGGGGTACTCCGATGCCGACCGGACGCATGGATTGGTGGTGGATCGTCCTTATGTGTTTCGAAGTAACTGTAGGCGTCAACACAACCAGTGGACACGAAGCGCACAGTCAGGTGCGCACTCTCCCAGGTCGCACTTCGAACGGGTGTCGAACCGGCCTGCACTATCTCGACGGTTGAGGGCTGGCCGTAACGCGCGAGTAGAAGGGCGTATTCATCGGTCGCGTTAGTTTGGCGGACGCCGTCGGGGTAAGAGACGATTTGGGGTAGAGCCGGGAGCATAGGTGGAAAAGCACTTGCAAAGGTGACTATCCCGATCACACCGACAAGTCCCGCGAGGACAAAAAGAATCAGCGCTGGATTAAACATAGCCGCTCGTCGGTTTAGATTTTCCACCAATTCACTCTTCGAACTCACTCGAAGCTCTTCCACATCCGCCGTCTTGATCTCGTCCAAAGAGGACATTTCTTGCAGCGGTTGTGACGTTGGTCCAGCAGGCGCAGTGCCGTGTCTGCTGGTGAGGTTTCGCCGGTATGAGAAGCCTGCCGCCCCGACGGTGATGTAAGTCCGCCCTCTGGGTGTCAGCGTGACGCGCGCGCCTTTGACCCCAACTGAGACTCCTATACCGGACTTTGAGAAGTTGAGACGAAATGGCCCGAAGCTGGAACTGCGGCGAAAGGAAAAGCCCATTCAGAAGGCACCCTGAGATATTTTGGAAGACCGGATCATCCTAACGCAGTCGCCATCGATCTCCGGCATAGGGGCTTCCGAAACAAGCATGGCGGATGAAGGGAAAAGCTACGCTCCTCCCTGTTTTCAGCCGCTCAGCGCGTCTTACTCCACCCTCCTCAGCGGGCCTGTTCCTGCCCGCAACGCCGGCCCTAAAGCATGTCTTGCGCTCCGCACCAAGCGAGGTAACCAAACCTCCTGAGGGACTCCGTCCCTGGCGCGCGCAAGGGGTTTCCCGCAGTCTTCCGCGCTTCGCTTGTGCAGACCTTCGCTGCGCTCGTCCTTTCCACTCCGCTTCTCTCCGTTCCAAGGATGGGAGATACCCCTCCCCTTGCACTTGCCGCCCCTGCAGGCGTGGGCCTGGGCCAAGGCGTGTTTGTCAGCAAACACAGCACAGCCATTCAAAAACGGAGGAACCACCCATGAGCGCCACCACCAGCACAGTCACCCCAATCAACGAAACGCCTAAAGAGCCGCAGCAACGGCAGACCGCCAAAGACATCATTGCGGCCAACGTCAAGAGCCTTATTGAACAGCTCGAAGCCGGACACTCCGACGCGCTGACCGCCTACCTTGACGCGATGAGCCGATTCCACAACTACAGCTTCGGAAACATTCTGGAGATTGCGCGGCAGCGACCGACCGCAACCCGCGTGGCAGGACTGTACGCATGGAACCAGCTTGGCCGGAAAGTGATGAAAGGGCAGAAAGGCATTCGGATACTTGCCCCCATCGTCGGCATCAAGCGCAAGAAGGACGAGGAAGCCAACAAGGACGTTACCAAACAGAACACCCGCGTTCTAGTCGGATTCCGCAATGCTTACGTCTTCGACGTGGAGCAGACCGAAGGTGCAGAGCTTCCCACCTTGCGGGAGATGACCGGAACGGTAGGTGAGAACCGCGAACGGCTTGTTTCCTTCATAGAAGCTCAGGGCATCGAGCTTGCCTTTACCGAAAAGATTGCTCCCGCTTTGGGCATGAGCTACGGCGGAAAGATTGCCATTCTGCCCGGACAGTCCGAGGCCGAGGAGTTTTCGACCCTTGTCCACGAACTCGCACACGAGATGTTGCACAAGGCCGAGCGCAGGACAACCACCACCAAGGTAGTGAGGGAGACGGAGGCCGAGGCTATCGCCTTTGTGATCGGCAAGGCCGTAGGACTAGAGACAGGTTCGGCATCCGCCGACTACATCCAGCTTTACCACGGCAATGCCTCACTCTTGGCCGAGAGCTTGGAAGTGATTCAGCAGACCTCCGGTGTCATCCTTGCCGCTTTGCAGCCGCCGACCGCAGAACAGGCAGCGATGCCCGATGCAGAACTGGCGAAGGTGGCCTAATGCAGACCATCCTTCGCATCCTCAAACAGGCCGGAGGTTGGCACCACGGTCTGTACCTCAAGATCGAGAACCCGCCCTACATGGCGCTGGTGATCGAAGCGACCGACGAGTCAGGCCCTTGCGGCCTTCCCGCAATCTCTGTCTGTCACTACGGCGAACAGAACGGCGACCTGATGCGCGACCCGGAGATGTGTTTCGAGCTTGGACTGGCAGGAGGGGCGCACCTGAACCCCTTCTACTGGCGCAACGACTACGCCGGAATCGAGCAGTGGAGCCGGAACATCGTCGCCGAAAACTACGTGCATTTGGTGGAGTTGCACAAGCAGCACGAGCAGTTCGCCAAGCTGTGGGACAACAACCTGCGATTACAGGGCTTCGCCGAAGCCTTCGAGCAGGAGCCAACCCCACGCGCCTAACCTTTCCCGCCTCGGAGCGGATGGGAAAGCGCGTCCGCTCCACAACCTCATGCCGTGCAACCGCTCAAGGAGAGCAACCATGCAGAACAGCAGCGCATTTCAATATCTCGCCGTCGATACCATCCACGAATCCACCACCAACCCCCGCCGCACCTTCGAGGAAGGCAAGTTGCACGAGCTCGCACAGAGCATCCGGCAGCATGGCCTCATCCAGCCGCTTACGGTTCGCCCGAACGCAGAAGGCTTCGAGATCGTTGCGGGTGCGAGGCGTTTCCGCGCGTCACAGTTGGCCGAACTGTTTTCCGTTCCCGCCCGTATCGTCGAGATCGACGACGCCCAGGCGCTCGAATGGCAGTTGGTCGAGAACTCCCAACGTGTGGACGTTCACCCCTACGAGGAAGCGCAAGGGTTTCAACGCTTGCTCGACATGCCCGGTTACGACGTTGCCGCGCTAGTCGAGAAGTCAGGCAAGAGCGCAAGCCACATCTACGCCCGTCTGTCTCTCTTGCAACTCATCCCCACCATTGCGGAGGCGTTCACCGCTGAGCGCATCACCGCCAGCCATGCCAACTTGCTTGCCCGTCTCCCCCAAGAGGCGCAAGCCACAGCCTATGAACAATGCTGGCGCAAGGACTGGCAGGACAAAGAGCCGCACCTGCTTCCCGCCAAGCATCTTTCCGCTTGGATTCAGACCAACCTCTACCTCTCCCTTGCGGATGCACCATTCGACAAGGAAGACCCGACCCTCAACCCCACCGCCGGAGCTTGCCCCACTTGCCCCCGTCGCAGTGGCTTCAATACCTCACTCTTCAACGACGTGCAGGGCGATCAGTGCCTTGACTCTCCCTGCTATCAAACGAAGATCAACGCTCACATCGACCGTGAAGTTGCAGCCCACCCCGATCTAATCCAGATCGAGAATGGCTACCGCAGCCCGAAGGAGCAAAGGCCGGGAGCCGTCCAGCGTGGACAACTCCGGGAGATTGAAACGGTCATGCAGAACCCCGACGCCGAGCCAGCCCCGCCATGCGCCGCCGCGAAGCCAGCCATCATCGTCTACGGCAAACGTGCGGGAACCACCATCACCGTTTGCACCGACAACCACTGTGCGATTCACGACCCCCGAGCCGCCGCGCGTCTGGCCGAGAATCCCGCACCAACTATGCCGTCAGCACCTGAAGCCGAGACAGAGGAAGAGGCCGAGGAGCGCAGGCAACAGCACGAGCAGGAACGAAAGGAGTATGAAGCCGAGCAGGAGCGCAGGGCGGAAGCGTTCAGAGAGCAGCGAGAGCGCGAGGAGCAGGAACATGAGGCAGAGCAAGCCCGAAGGGATGAGCAGCGCCAAACCCGCGCCGCTACCTTCGAGCGCATCCTGGAGAACGCCCCGGAAAGCTTTACCGCAACGCAGTTGCGCGTTCTGCTACGCGCCATCGTCAACCTTGACCCTTACACCTTTGCCGATGACTTGGCGGAGGACATCGCAGCAGACAACGAAAACGAACAGCGCAGCGCCGAAGAGGTTCTGCTTTCTACCATCGACGCGACCGCAGACGACAAGCTAACCCGGTTTGCCCTGCGTCTCGCACTGGCCGGACACGTCGGCATTCCACGCGAAGGCGAGTTCGACTTCCTCATCGAAGCCGAAGCCGCGTTTGCTCCCCCACCGATGAAGAAGAAGGTCGCAACGAAGAAGGCCGAGCAGCCGACGCCGGTTAGGCCTTCTGCAAAAGCCATTGCGAAAGACACCGTTCAGAAGGCAGCTTCCGGCAGGAAGAAGATCGCAGCCTAACAACAGCGGGAGCCATCTCGGCTCCCGCTTCTTTTCTCAAGCAAAAAAGGCGCGGGAGAGACCCTATCAGTTATGCGATCAATTGGCGCAGGGTTTCCGAGCACTTTTATGACCGTTGCTACTGTCGACTGCCAGCGTGACCTTCAAGCTCCGCAATGGTTTGCTCATCAAGCAAAACCTGTGCGCAGGCAAGGTTCTCCTCCAAATGAGCGTCACTCGCTGTTCCTGGAATAAGCAGGATGTTCGGCTTGTGCTGCAACAGCCACGCAAGACCAACCTGCGACGGAGTCACTCCCAGTCGCCTCGCAACAGCGATGACGGCATGCTGCTCTGTCACTTTCGGCCACTTGGGAAAAGCCCCGCCTAGAGGAAAGAAAGGCACCCAAGCGATCTGGTACTCAAGACACAGCAGGAGTAAATCTTCGTACTCCCTGCTGACAAGGCTATAGGCGTTCTGCACACAAACGATTCCGGCAGACAAGACGCGCTGAAGGCCGTCAACGTCAACCGCACTCAGACCGATGGACCGGATCTTGCCTGCGGTACGCAGAGCAATCAGTTCGGCCATCTGATCCTCGATCGCAACGATCTGATCGCCTTCGGCACGCAGGCCCGGACCCGTATCCGCGCGGCGAAGATTGACTAGGGGCAAGCTTTCCAATCCCAGACTTGCTAGATTGTCTTCGACGCTCGCCCGAAGCTGTTCAGGGCGTTGGGCCAGTCGCAAAGGCACCTTTGCACCTGGCGTAGGAGCCGCGCCAACCTTCGTAGCGATAACGACACTACCGTCGTTCGGCACTGCGTCCCGAATGAGCCGGTTGACAAAGCCATCGCCGTAGAACTCCGCTGTATCTATGTGATCAACACCAAGTTCAGTAACATGCTTCAGTAGGCGTCGAGCCTTTGCTGGATCGACCCTCAGATGTTCCAGCTGCATGGCTCCATATCCGATGCGGGCTACTTCAGTCGATCCCAGGGGGTAAGTGCCACCGGGAGCTGCAACTGCTCGTATGCGTTCAGGCATAAACTCTCCTAGGGTAAAGCTGAAGCGGAGGAGACTCCGCCTTGATTTCTGAAGCTAACCGGAGGGGCCTCCACTTGTCAAAATTCGCCTTGTTGCGCGCCGATGCCACTCGCAACCGCGAGAAGCTCATTGAGACCGCGCGAGCGCATTTCATGCGGGGTGAAGTTTCGGTCACAATGGAGGCAATCGCCAAGCAGGCTAAGTTAGGCGTAGGCACCCTTTACCGGCACTTTCCAGCAAGGGAAGCGTTGGTTGAAGCTGTATACCGCACAGAACTCGATGCTTTGATTGCTGATGTGGAGCGACTGCTGCAGAAGCGTTCTGCATCGGAGGCCCTTCGTTTGTGGATGGACCGCTACGCGCAGTTTGTGGCAGCGAAACAGGCGATGTATGACACACTTCGCCTCGCATTATCGCAGTCTGACACCCGCTCCGAGACACGCGCGAGAATCGGTGCAGCGCTGGTCCGCTTCCTGATCGCAGGCGCGGCTGATGGGACGATCCGAACCGATGTTCAGCCTGATGATCTCGTCGTGAACCTTGCGGCGATTGTGCTTGGAGTCAGGCAATCCACAGACCAACAGCAATTAGGTCGACTGCTCGATCTGCTTATCGACGGACTGCGCCCGCGCTGACTAGCGCTCCGATCAGGATCGACAAGCGGATGTGATTACCGATCGGCAGCGCATTGGATTTTCAACTGACGAGAACAGGCCAATGCACGTTTTCAGCACGAAAATGTCTGGAAACGTGCTTTGGCGATTTTGCGCCAATTCAAAGCTGCCACGAAATGAAACATGTCAAAATTCGACATGTGAGGCTCGTTGCTTAGGATGGACATATTGTCGAGCGTCTTCATCACCGATCTGTTCGCCTGTGCGGGCGGTGGAAGAGCGGAGTCTTGCCACCGCCTAACCTTATCTATGGCAGATACACATCGCACTACCAGGGGATAGTCGCATTCTCCCAACGCGTGAAGGTGCCCGAGGGGCCATTGGGTCCGAGCAGGGCGACCCGTACTACCTCACGGGAACCATCCTTAAGCGACTCGGTGCCCGCATAGCCATTGAGGTTCGTCTTCGTGAAGCCTGGGGATACGAGGTTGACCCTGATCCCACTTCCTTCCAGTTCGATCATCATGGCCAGTGTGATAGCGTTTTGAGCCGTCTTCGACGCGGCATATCCCGGACTGTACATCTTGCGATGGAGGTACTCGGGGTTGGCATTAGTCGTCATCGAACCAACGCCGCTAGACACATTGAGGATATGTGCGTGCTGGGATTCCCGTAAGAGCGGCAGCATGGCTTGATATACGGCAAGCGTTCCGAAGACGTTCGTCTCCCAGATGGCGCGGACCTCGGCAAGCGAGATATTGCTGGCACGGGTACGTTTGCCATACTCCTCAAGCGAGGAGTCGCCCTTGCTTGTGTTGGAGATTCCTGCGTTATTCACCAGCAGATCAAGGCGGCCAAACTGCGTGCGGACACGTTCGGCCGCAGCATGGATCGAAGCCTTATCGGTAACATCGATCTGGAGAGCGGTCGCACCATTTCCGATTTCTTTCGCGGCAACTTCGCCGCCCTCCAGGTTGCGCGATCCGACATACACCGTCACACCATTGGCGGCGAGTTCCTTAGCAACCTGAAACCCGACTCCCTGATTGGCTCCAGTTACCAGAGCTATACGCTTATCCGACATTGTGGTGCCTCCTTTGATTTTGCCCTGTTATTCTTGAGAAATAACGGAACAGTGTTCCAATATTAGCGGAACACTGTTCCGCAAGCAAAGGGAGCCTCGTGAAAAAGTCGTCACCGCATGCAACGAAGAACAGCATGGTGACAAAGCTGCCGCCTGTGCCGACGCGTGCAGAGCAAAACCTAGCAGCCCTTCTAAGTGCTGCAACCGAAGTGTTTGCGACTTCCGGCGTGGATGCTCCTGTGCGCGAGATTGCGGAACGAGCGGGCGTTGGTCTGGGAACCGTGTATCGCCATTTTCCGCAGCGCTCCGACCTTATAGTGGCGGTCATGCAGTCCCATGTGGAAGCCTGCGCGGACGCTGCTGCAGTGCTCGCAAGCAAATATGAGCCGGTGGAAGCGTTGGCTCGCTGGCTCCATCGCTTGATGGATTTTGTGGGGGCGAAGCGCGGCCTCGCGGCTGCACTGCATTCGGGCGATCCCGCCTACGCAGCATTACCTGGGTACGTCATGGAGTGTCTCGGCGGTGCGCTTCGGAAGCTGCTCGACCGGGCCATCTCCGTGAAGGCTATCCGCAGCGACGTCGACGCAGAGGAACTCTTTTGGACGGTGGCCACGATGTGTCGCGGACCCTATGGAGAGAAACCCGCCTATGCAGACAAGATGGTGGACGTCTTGATCGACGGACTGCGTTTCGGTGCTAATCGCTAGGAACAGCTCCGTTCCAAAGTGGCACCCTATCATTGCTAAAAAGCCACCTGGTCGGGAGAACTTCGCTCTGATGCGTACTCAAGTGTCGAGAACAGGACAATGCACTTACCGAACTTGTTTGAGCCGCCTTCCCAAGAACATAGATCCTGGGGAACGCGTTGTGGGAAGCTGATTCGACGCGGGGGCGTCCAGACGGGTTAGAGCTCACCTCTTCCAAAACACAATTCCGGTACCGTGAAGTTGACGGTAAACCAGTCTATCTTCGCTTTTTCTTCGCTGTATCTGCTATACCTCGAAAGAGGGCAGACCGCATGAGCTTGGAAGTTTTGGAGTGGGCCACGGGGATGAACACTCATCCCCGTGACGGCTCTACGGACCGATCCATACGTCCAATATCGCCCCTGCGAAATGGCGGGGTTCGAACCTGCACCGTTTGGTAGCCCACGATCGCAACTGAAACAGGGTGTTGGTCAAGGGTCATTGCTGACTGCGCAGAGTGGTTCCGACCGCCTGAGCTAAGGTCGTGGTGGGTCGGCCAAGAAGCCGCGACAGATCTCTGGAAGTACTATCCAGGTCGCCCCGTTGTGATTTCAAGTCAGCATCGAGGATCACATCGACGATCATTGAGGGGAGGCCGAAGCTTGATAGCAAGGATCGGTAGGCTTCCGGTTCTAGGTCGTTGTACGCGATCTGCTTGCCTGCCTGCTCCGACAGTTCTCGCGCAAACTCGCTCATCGAAAAGGATGTATCACCAGCAAGTTCGTAGATGTGGTTTGTCTCTCCGGCTCCGGTCAGAACGGCTACAGCCGCTCCCGCGAAGTCTGCTCGGGAAGCTGAGGCAAAACGACCTTCTTTAGCACTCCCCACCAATGCTCCGTGCTGGAGAGCGGCACCGACCATCCCCATATGGTTTTCGAGGTACCAGGCGTTCCGGAGCACCACAAACGGCAGGCCTGAGCCGGCCAGATACTCCTCGGTGGCAAGGTGCTCAGGAGCGAGCGTATGGCCCGAAGTCTCCGCTTTCAACATGCTGGTGTAGGCGACGAGCGAGACACCGGATTTCTGTGCAGCATCGATTACAGACTTGTGCTGGGGCAGGCGTTGTCCAGGAATGACAGCCGAAATCAGCAACAACTTATCAACTTTGTGAAAGGCTGTGACGAGGCTCTCCGGTCGATCATAGTCCGCCTCACGTAACTCAACACCGAGTTGCTTAAGTCCGATTGCGGCTTCGGGGTTACGCACAGTTGCAACTACTTGTTCGGCTGGGAACTTTTCCAGCAACTCTTTGATGACGAGTGTGCCGAGTTGTCCATTTGCTCCGGTAACGGCGATCATGTGTTTCTCCTTCTTCGCGACCGAGGGGTCGCCGGTTGTCTAGCAAAAGATCGTTATAACGACTATTGGGCCTGGCTTTACTCCCGTATCGCTCCGAGTACTTCGATTAGCTGTAAGAGCTTTTCCTTCCCTGGCTTTCTCATGCTTGATGCCATCACCTCTCGAACCGGTGGGTCGGCTGCCTGAAGTTGCTCCATACCCACGGCCGAAATGGTAGCGATTAGAATCCGGCGGTCGTGTTCACCGCGACGACGTTCGACGTAACCCCTCTTCTCCAATCGATCCAGCAGACGGGTAATGTCGGGATCTCGTACGATCATGCGCTCCGCCAGTTGCGAACAGGTCACGCCACCGGATCCCGCGCCCCGCAGAATGCGGAGTACGTTGTACTGCGTGAACGTCATGTCCAGCTTCTTGAGGGCAGTGTTTAGACGGTCGTACAACAGCTCCGATGTTCGTAGGATGTTAAGACCAGCTTCGCCCTCCAAGGACGGGAACTCACGCGTTTGCTTAATTTCACGTGCAAGCCCCGTCACCATGAAGCGATTATAACGCATAACGACAATCGTTACAACGATAGATATTCGCGTTGAGACCATGGAGGCTGTTGGTGGAACAATCGGCAGATCGCTCTCCAAGGAGAGCAGCTGCGGTCTAGCTCTGTTTCGTCAACTGCAATGCTTTTCATCTACGCCCGGATGTTCCGGCACCCGGAAGTAAGGGAGCTTCAGTAGAGTCGTCTATCGGGTCCGATTCTATGACTAAGTTATCGAAACCTATGTACGTTTGTGAGCCAAGGGAGGGATACGGGGAGGGAACGGCCCGGCACGCGCTCCTGGTGGAGCGTGTCGGACAGAGCGGGATGAGGGACGGGGAGAACCCGAAGCGGGTTCTCCCGCGCTGCGGAAGTCAGCGGCGTGCTTGTGCATCGTTGGGTTAGCCCATTGACCAAAGAAGGGCTTTGGCTGTGGTTCTGCGTACATAGGCCGCTCGCCTGGAGGGGCTGGATCGCGCGAGAGGTATTCGGATTCAAGGGCATCCGCAACCTGGGTCTGTGACCATCCGTTAGCAAGGGCTGCAATCGAGAAGGCCATATCTGCAGCAGCCGGTCTTCCCTGATATCGCGGCGACGTGCGAAATCGAGACAAAGAAAGGTTCACTGCTCTTCCGGGCCACGGTTTGACCTCTGGCGCTGCTTCATCCGTTCCATCTCGCATGTGCGTGCCCGATTCGTTCCGATCGCCATGCCTCAAGGGGCTTCGCACGTTTACACCTGCGGTTGGGAAGATGCCGACACCGAATTATTGGAGACGGAACGCCACCGGAGAGTTTTAGCGAAAGGTGGGGAAGACGACATCGGCTCGACCTGGGGCGTGCTCTTCGACGCCGGGGAAGACGCGAGAGCCTATGGGCTCGGATTAAATGAGACCCGGACCGGTTTCTGGAAAGAGGGTTGGATCGACACGGACATCAACTTAGGGGTGCACGAGCTTTGAAGAAAGCGGCACAACGCGCTTTTTGCTGTCCTTGCGGGCGCACGGAGATTCTCGCGCTTGGCCTTTGTGGAACGTGCTACACGTTGCGGAGGCAGGACGAAGAGCACTTCGGTGGGCTGCGGGTGGAAGTTCTCCGCCGTGACGGCTATCGATGCCGGGTATGTGATGGGCTTAAGCCGGGTGTACATCATCGTGTGCCCGGCGTGTCCAAGCTGGACATGATGATTTCTTTGTGTGCTGCGTGTCATGCGAAGGTCCATCGCACGAGGGGGATGCTGACGACTATAGAGGTGTCTCCTTTGTTGCTTGTGCTGTGGCGTGAGCAACATCCTGAAGGACATGAGCAGGGCTCGCTCAACTTTAAGCTCGAACAGGATGTGGCCGTACCCGGCCATCTCTTCTTGCGAGATGAATAGCCGCCACGTTTGAACACGGAAGCTGAAAGGAGGGTCGATGTGCGGTCGGTATGTTCGCAGGTCAGATAAACAGAGGCTTGCGGAGCATTTCCACGCGAAGGCGCAGCCGCCTTTGTTGCCGATGCCGGATGCAGATTACAACGTCGCGCCCACGACGTATCAGCCCATCATTCGAGAGAGTAGAGAAACGGGCGATCGTGAGATGGTCTTGGCTCGGTGGGGTCTGATTCCGTTCTTCACAAAAGAGCTGAGCGACATCAAAAGGCTCACAACGATCAACGCTCGAGCCGAGACGATCCTGAAAGCTCCGACTTGGCGCGAACCGTTTAAGAAGCGCCGCTGCCTGATACCTGCGTCGGCGTTTTATGAGTGGCCGAAGGAAGGAAAACCTCCGAAGCAGCCCTACATTTTTGAAATGTCAAACGGAAACTCGATGGCGTTTGCCGGTCTTTGGGACGCCTGGAAAGGCAAGGACGGGCACTGGCTCCAGTCGTTCGCGATTGTGACCACAGAAGCAAATGAGCTGCTGGCCCGGATCCATGTACGGATGCCGGTCATTCTGGAGCCGCGGGATTACGATCGGTGGCTTGATCGAGGCGAGACGGAACGTCTGCCGTTAGATCTCCTGCGACCGTTCGGTGCCGACGCAATGGAAATGCACCAGGTAAATTCCAAGGTGGGGAACGTCCGAAATGAAATAACGGTGAAGAGTTGATGCGGCTCGCCGTCGCGGCGGCGGAGGATGGCGAGCTCCCGCTCTGACTGGCCTCAACTCGCGAGTTAACTCTCTCTTTGCTTCTGCATCTGGGATGGCGAGTCATTGGTTCGCCTTCTCTATGAGGTGCGCAATCGTACAGGCAGACGGTGGGTCGGGCCTATTCGAACCTGGCAAAAAATGCCTTTTCGTCACGATTCTGAATGAACCTGTGTTTGAACAGCGCCACTCGACTGGGCTCACGGTCGCAGAGAAAGTGAGCACGTTCCCCCAAAATAGCGGAACTATCGCTTATTCCTTCTCGTACGAGGTGATTAGACTCGCAGCCTATGTTCGTCAACTCATAGACTTCCCCACCTACAGAAGTCACTTGGTCGCCAAGCGCCTTGCATTTGACGACGCAAGGCAACCAGCTTTACGGAGGAGATGCCATATGGTAGTGACCGCAAAGTCTCAAATACGGTGGGCTAGACTTGCGGGTTTCTTGTACCTGTTTACGTACATCGTCCCCATCACCGGTTGGAACATCGCGGGCCATTACGAGGTCGAAGGCAATTTTGCAGAGACCGCGCATCGGATTGCTGCCTCAGAACTGTTCTATCGCTTTGGACTGTCCTGCGTGTTAGTCAATTGGGTGCTTTGCATGTTTCTCGCGATGGGCCTGTACGTCGCCGTTAAGCCAATCAACAGCACGCTGGCTCTGTTTGGTCTGCTTTTTCGGTTTGTGGAGAATATCCTTGCAGTCGCGTTCGCCATACTGGATTTTGCGATGGTCCAAGCCTACACCCGTGGCGATACGACCGCAGTCTTCTCGGAGAAACAACTCGCGATGGTGACAGCACTGCTCTCCGAAGCGAAAGCAGTCCAGTTCAATGTGTCAATGGTCTTTTTAGGCATCGGGTCAGCGTTCTTCTTCTACTTGTTTCTGAAGTCGAACTACATCCCAAAGGTTCTCTCCATGTACGGACTTTGCACCTGTCCGATCTTTATCGTGGCCAGCTTCGGATTTCTTTTTTGGCCGCAACACGCGGCCAAGCTGCAACTTGGTTGGTACCCTCTGGCGCTGGCTGAGATATTGGTAGGGCTGTGGCTGTTGATCAAAGGCCTGAAGCTTCGACCTGGAATCCAGACAGATTAACTCAGATTGCTCTTTCCCTGTCGAACCATCACGGTGTGACGTTGGCGAGCGTTTGCGATTGTGACGACGGAAGCGAACGAACTGCTAGCCTGGATGCACACCCGAGAATGCCGGTGATTCTGGAGCCGGTCGGTTTTGATCGCTGGCTTGATCGAGGCGAGACAGAACGGCTGCCATTGGGATCTCCTCCCGCCGTTCGACGCCGACGCGGTGGAGATGCACGGGGCGAATCCCAAGGCGGGTAACGTGCCGAAAAACGGTGTGGAGCTGCTGCTAGTGCGGCCGAAGACGGCGAGCTCCCGCTCCGACTGGAGTAATACGCGAAGTAGGTCTTATCGAACAGCGGCGGAGGGAAGTCTAGCGACGACAAGGTGACTTCAGGCTCTCAATCCGCCCCCGAGGATGCGGCTTAGGGTTATCAAGTTCCTGGAACGAGCAGGCGTGGTCTGAGCATGGCCATCGTTTGATCGACATGAACCGACTGTCTACAGTCCCTGGCGCTTTTCATCGAAAACTCCTTGTGCTCTTTCTATCTCGGCTCGATGCTGGACCGCCCACCCGTATAGAGCAGCAAAGGGCTGTTGTAAGGATCGACCAAGTGTTGTTAAGGAATATTCCACCGCCACTGGTGACGTAGGTATCACACGACGAGAGATCAGTCCATTTCTTTCTAGTCGCCGGAGCGCTTCGGTCAGCGCCTTCTGCGTGATGCCATCCAGATTTCGCCTGATCGTGTTAAAGCGTTGAGGTTTGTCGCAGATGAATGTCAAGATCATCACGGACCATTTGTTCGCAATCTGATCGAGAACTGGACGCACAGTCGGGACGGTCGTCAGAAGCATTTCACTGGTAGTTTGCATGAGTCACCCCGCGTATACCTAGGTTCTTCCAAGTGCCTTATTGATACGAGGTATAGTTTATATACTATTGTCTTAGAAGGTCAAGGAGGCAGAGACAATGTCTATAAAGGGAAAAGTGGCGGTCGTGACGGGCGGCAGCAGTGGAATAGGACTTGCGATTGCAGAACGCTTCGTGCGAGAGGGTTCTCGTGTTTTTATCGTGGGGCGTCGACAGTCCGAACTCGACAAAGCCACTCAGGTTCTGGGCAACAACGTACAGGCCATCCAAGGTGACGTCACAGTCAAAGAAGACCTGGATCGTGTCTTCGGTATCGTGCGGCAACATGCCGGACGACTTGACATACTCATAGCGAACTCAGGGATGGCCGATGCGCTTTCCATCGAGAAGATCACCGAGGACCATTTCGATAAAACTTTTGACCTCAATGCGCGCGCCACGCTTTTTACGGTCCAGAAAGCGATTCCGCTGATGACGGGCGGTGGATCGATCGTGTTGATCGGGTCAATCGCGGACGTAATTGGCACTCCTGGCTATACAGCCTATAACGCCTTCAAGGCTGCGGTGCGATCTTTCTCTCGTACTTGGACAAACGAGCTAGCCTCGCGCAACATTCGCGTGAATACGCTCAGTCCAGGACCGATCGACACGCCGATGATGCTCGCTGCACCGGACGATGTAAGAAAGTTTCTCATCGGCAAAATCCCACTGGCGCGTTTGGGAAAGCCGGAGGAGGTGGCAGCAGCTGCTTTATTTCTCGCTTCCAGCGAAAGTAGTTTCATTGCCGGTGCCGAGTTGTGCATTGACGGAGGGATGACCCAAGTTTGAGCCGGGCAGATGAAAGGCATCGTAGGTACGAAAGATTTGCCACAACGGCGTGTCAGCGGTCTGATCCTGCTAACGGTCTTCAGTGGCAATTGGGCGCAAGCTCTCCGCGTTGGAATCGCGCTGCTATCGAGGAACGGCAAATACCTGGCTGGCCGGTATCCGGCCGCCATTATGGCCTCGCCGCGCTGCCAGCCTATTCAGCGGTGGACGGAGAACTGGTGGCCCCGGATGATATAGGGCCAACGACTGTCTTATTCTGATTCAGAACTCGGCTTCTAGTGGCGCCACTTTCGTGTTCTTTGCATTCGATCTGATGGCTAAAGCCGGACGCGATCTGACGGGCGAGCGGCTTGCGGATCGTGCCGTCTGCTCAAAACGAACCTGCCGGGTGTGGAGGGCAGGAGTCGATCTCCGTTCAACGCCGCATAATCCGCTACCATAAATACAGACCTTGTGGCGAGCGGCCGGGAACTAGAGCGCCTTAGCTTTCTCTTGTTCCAGGATGATTTACACCGACCATCGCGTCGTAAAGCCTCTCTAAGACGAACGTCACATCCTTCGGCCGGTTCATCACCTGATTGAATTGACTTTCGAGCGCCACAGCACTGGGCATGCTGCGAAGCAAAGCAAGAGCGATGAGGGCTCGGCGCTTCTGTGTAGCCGTGAAGTTTAATTCGTCGCTCAGAAGATCACGCTCGGCATCGTGATAGATGAGGTCGTAGAGCTTGCGGATGCGTTCCAAAGAGGCCTCGTTGCGTAGAGCAAAGAGCTTGAACTCCAAAAGCAGAATCGCCCAGTTCTTCTCTTCCATGGTTTCCAGAAAGAGGCGTTTGCCTTCTTCGACCACTCGCGAGAAGGGAATACCTTGCGTGGACCGGATATAAGTATCCAGCCGACCCTGCGCTTTCGTCTCGACCACCGCGAAAAATATGGCCTCCTTGGTGGCGAAGTGGGTGTAGACCGCACCTTTGGTGCGTCGTGCTTCGGACGCGATGGATTCTATCTGCGCACGTTCGAAGCCATCGCGAATGAACACGATTTCAGCGGCACGCAGAACCTCCCTCACGGTAGCTTCGCTCTTCGCCTTGTGCTTATTGATCGGCGCAAAATTATGTTCTGGAGTTGACCCCATAGCTTAGAGGCTACCACTTTACAATGCGTACGCGTAGGTATACAATTCTTCAAGAGCCGCATCGATTAGGAGGCGAAGATGAGGGATGTCATCACAGAGGCGAGTCCGCCGCCGATGTTTCAAGCCGCGGCCAAGCGACCCTGGAGCGTCTTCTTACTGTGTCTAGGTCTTCTCGCATCACTTTCAGCGGTGGCGGAGTTCGTCTCGGTTACGCGTCAGCGCGTTCCCGCACAGTCCGTGCAAGGCACGTATCCGTCGCCGCCGTCGATTGTGGCGCTCGGCATGCTTACGCCCGGCACATCTGTCCTCCACGTCAGCGCCCCATCGTCAAACGGCGAAGCCTTGGTTAAGCAGCTATTCGTCAGGGAGAACGATGAGGTAAGAGAAGGTCAAGTGTTGGGCACCCTGGACAGCCTGGATCGCCTGCAGGCTGCGGTAGCACTCGCCGCATCGCAGGTGGCCGCCCGTAGATCGGCGCTGGCTCGTACCTCCGCAGGAAATTCCGCCTTCCAAATCACGGCGCAGGGGGCCACCGTCGAGCGTCTCCGTGCGGAAGCCGATCGCGAGCGGCAGGACTACCTACGCTACGAGGCTCTGCACCAAGAAGCACTGATCTCGAATGCAGAATGGGAGTTGCACGCGGGCACATATCACGCCGGCGTTGCAGCCCTCCATGAAGCTGAAGCCACTCTCGCGCGAACGGTTGAGGTAAGACCGGTCGATCTATCGGTGGGGCGTGCGGATCTCAACTCAGCCGAGGCTTCGCTCCACAGTGCGAACGTGGACTTGAAGCAAGCCTTTCTTCGTGCACCGGTAGCTGGCACTGTGCTTCACATCTACGCGTGGCCGGGGGAGCGGGTCGGAGAGGGAGGTGTGCTCGATCTTGGTCCGACTGCTGAAGCCTTTGCCGCGGCTGAAGTGTACGAAACAGACATCCGCGCGGTACATATAAACGAGGCGGCGACTGTGACTAGCCCAGCCCTGCCTGAAAGCCTCCAAGGCAGAGTCTCCTTTATCGGACAAGCCATAGGGCGGCAGCAAGTGGTAGGTGTAGATCCGGCCGCAAATACAGATGCGAGGGTAGCCACGGTACGGGTTCGACTTGATCCACGGTCGCGTGCCGTTGCGCATCACTTTATCAACCTGCAAGTACGGGTGGAGTTCGGACATTGATACGATTTCTCTTGAAGACGATGAGACGGATGCGCAACCGCACTCCGGTTGGCTGGTTGCAATTGCGGCGGAATCCCACACGCATGCTCGTGGCCGTGTGTGGAATCGCGTTCGCAGATCTGCTGATGTTCATGCAGTTAGGCGTGTTTGCGGCGGCGCTCGATACGAGTGCCCTGTTCCACAATGTGCTGAAGGCCGATCTGATTTTGATCAGTCCGGAAGCGCGCGACCTACAGAATTCGGGCACCATTCCACGCACACGACTGTACCAGGCTGAGGACGACGGTGAGGTCGCGTCTGGCTCTGCTATGTATGTCGGGTTCCTCGATTGGCGAGCCCCTATAAGCGGCGAACGCAGATCCATGATGATTGTTGGCACCGACCCTGAAAAGCCAGGACTCGCCGTCGATGGCGTTCAGAAGGCCCGCGAGCTCCTAAAACAGCCCGACACCATGATCTTCGACCGGCTCTCCCGAGGCAACTTTACAGCAGCGCTGCGGCTGCTTGATGCAGGCACACCGGTAACGGCGGAGATCGATCGCAGAACGATCACGATTGCGGATTCCTTTCGGCTGGGAGCGGCGTTCGGTGTGGACGGCGCTCTCATTGGTAGCGAAACCAGTTTCCTCCACCTGTTTCCTCAACACTCCGCCCGTGCAATAACTCTCGGGCTGCTATACCTTCATCCGGGTGCGGATCCACAGGCCGCTGAAGGTTCGTTGCAGGCTCGAATGAGCTCCGATACGCGCGTGATGACGCGCGCCGAGTTTATTCAACACGCACGGGACTTCCAAGCCAAGAACACGCCCGTAGGCTTCATTTTCGGGCTCGGAACGCTAATGGGCTTCATCGTCGGCCTGGCGATGGTGTACCAAGTGCTTTCGACTGATGTCGCCGACCATATGCCCGAATATGCCACGTTGAAGGCAATCGGCTTCTCAAATTCGTATCTGCTGGGGATCATAGCGGAAGAGTCTGTGATCCTCGCAGCGATAGGATTCATTCCAGGTTTGGTGGCAGGCGAAGTCTTGATGAAGATCATGCATTTCGCCACCGACCTGCCCACTGGCCTTCCCCCTTCACGAATGGTGCTCATTTTCCTGCTGACGCTCTTCCTTTGTCTTGGGTCGGGCTTTCTCGCCGCACGCAGAATCAGGACGGCTGATCCAGCAGAGGTATTTGCGTGATAAGCAGTGTGGTCCAGACTGTCAATTTGTCCTATGCGTATGGAAACGGGCGGCTCCGCCGAGAGATCTTGCACGAAGTTTCATTGAATGTGCGGCAAGGCGAGATTGTTCTCCTGACGGGTCCATCTGGCTCGGGCAAAACGACACTGCTTTCCTTGCTCGGCGGCCTGCGCTCGGTGCAGACTGGGCAGCTCGCTATCCTGGGACAGGATCTTTCAAACGCAGCATCGCAACAGCTCGCAGAGACCCGCCGACAACTAGGCTACATTTTCCAAGCAAGCAATCTGCATAGGAGCCTTACGGCCCTACAAAACGTTGCTATGGGACTGGAGTTGCAGTCGGCGATTACACGCGAGGAACGCCTATTGAAGGCTCGATTGACACTAGACTGTATCGGCCTGGCGGAACACGTTGACAAGTACCCTGCTGAGCTATCGGGTGGCCAGAAACAAAGAGTGGCGATCGCCCGTGCTCTGGTCCGTCAGCCCAGACTCGTTCTCGCGGATGAGCCTACCGCTGCACTCGATAAGCAGACAGGCCGCGAGGTGGTCGACCTGCTAAGTCAACTCACACACGATCAAGGCAGCACGATTATCATGGTCACCCATGACAATCGAATACTCGATATTGCCGATCGAGTATTGACAATGGAGGATGGCCGCTTACAGTAACGTACGTGACCTGAGGCAATGGTGCCCAAATGGCGGAGCTCGTTCGAGGTGGGCTCTTTTCAGCGCCGTCGAAAACAACTTCGAGACAGTGACTTGGGGAGGTTGACAAGCTCAACCCAACCTTTGGACGCGATACGGTTAGAGTGCTTGGAGCTGGCTCCAAGGACGCGGCTTGGAAGCTCCGAGCTGAACATCGATCACCGAGATGGACAACGAGATGTGCCGAACTCCCGCATTCTCTCAAATTGGTCGACTCTTCAAGTCAGAAAATGCTGGGCGCAACTTGCTGGTTATGCTGGCAGAACCAGGCCTCGGTAAGCGACTCGGCCTGTTCTCGACAGCTGAAATTGCAGTTCCCGGAACGATAGTTCGTATGCATTTCTACTCGGCAGCAGGAAGCCGAAATCGGAATCTTGGAAGGCCGGAGAGTTGTCTGGTTCAAGTCAGAGCAGGGACGGTATGCGACATGTATAGCCCACGCCTGTCCTGCTGCCGTGTCGGGCATTATCGATGCACGTGACACTGTCGCAAACCTGCCGTGTTCCTAACGCTCTGCAGCCACCCATAGATATACCGATGTATTCAGGGCGAGGTTACTTTTCGGCCCTTCGTTTTAGGGCTCTGAGCCAGATCTCATGGGACTTTGCTAGGTCCTTCGAAGAATAAAAGACAGTGAGGAAGAAACCGTCCATAGACTCCTTTGTTTTGACTAAAGTGCTGCCGTCGGGCATGGATTGCAGAGACCAGATGTGGACTGCTCGGGCTCTATAAGCTGTTCCCGTCCAGCCAATCTCCTGATCCCTTCGTACGAGCGCGATCCGTGAATGTATCTCAGCGCCGCCGTTCTTCCATTTAAAGGTTGATCCGGGTGCAAGCGGGCCATCTAGACGTGCAACCGAAACAGTGGATTGCTCGGCCAATCGTTGATGTTTGTAAGGATCTGCCAAATCGTTTCTCTCGGCGCCTTGATCGTAATCTCCGAAGCTGCCTTCACAGGGGCGTCTTCCTGGATCCAACCCATTGCTGCAAGCGCCTCGAGCTTGTCATGTCCTTCGCTTCCTGAAGAGCTGGGAGCAGAGGTAGTGAAAAGCAGCCATAGCATGGCAAACGCAAGAACTCGGCCCACGAAAAGTCCCCATTTCTTATACCTGAGACTACGAGATCGAATGAGACTTTGTTCCATCTCAGATGATCCGACACGGTCGAGGTGAAAATCTCGACAAGAGCTAGATCGCCAATGCGCTCACTGACGACGTTTAAGACTTCGGGAACAAGTTGGTGCCCAGAGGCCAACAGACCAAGACCTGAGTTGCAAACGCCCTGCTCTGATATGCGACGAGTCATTCAAGAGCGAGGAAGAGTGCGGGAACTCGGCCTTCATATAAACTCGACACCACCGAATCGTATGCGCTCAACTAGAAATCGCCATTGCTAGAGCGGTGGTTTGCGACTCGTCAGTTTTTCCCAGTTTCCGTGAGCAAAGGCCTCTTTCGCGTCTATCGACAGCTCAGCACCGAGCAGGAACGAGCGTCCCGGTTTGCCGGGGCGGTACTGATACGGATGGTCGCTGGAAAACAGGATACGTTCCGGGCCCACAACATTCAACGCACGTTGAAGGTAGTCCTGGCTCCACATGCCGCTTGGGGGTAACGTACAGATTCGGCCTGAAGTAGTCCTCAAAAGGACGGCCGAGTGTTGCAACACGTGTCAGAGACTTGAGGCGTTCCAGGTAGAAGAGCACCACTTCACCCCAGTGACCGAGGATGATCTGCAGGTCGGGAAAACGGTCGAACACGCCTGCCAGGATAAGTCGCACGAACTGGATGCCGGCCTCATAGTGCCAGCCCAGGCCGAAAGCTGCAAAAGACATATCGACCCGCTCGTCGAAGCCTGAATAGAGTGCCGCCCTGACAGAAGCCTGCGGAATCTGGGGGTGAATGAAGAGCGGTACACGCAGCTCTGCCGCTGTGCGAAGCAATGGGGTGAAGTCAGGGTGATCGAGGTTCTTGTCACGCACACGACCACAAACCAATGAACCGCGGAACCCAAGCATATTCACCGCACGCTGCAATTCCACTGCTGCTTGCTCCGGTGCGGCCATGGGAAGCACGGCGAACCCCTGAAATCGAGTTGGGTGCTTTGCGATGGTCTCAGCGACCAAGTCGTTGGTCTCCCTCGCCAGATGTATGCTCGCTTCGGGTTCAAGGTTATGAAGTGCCGGTGTTGTGACGGAAAGAACTTGCACGTCAATCCCACTCTCATCCATCAAGGCTAAACGTCCATCCCCCAGGTCTTCGAGCATTCGCCCGATTTCACCATGTTCGAAGACACTCGTTCCTTCGGAGCCAATAGGCGATGCTTCCCATGCGGCGGATATCTCCCGAGTCAGAAAATGCTCTTCGATGCTAATGATCTTCATAGAACCTCATTTTTCGCGCGTGCCGTAACTGCTTGCTCATTTAGTATCGCGAGGATCGGCCATGCAAGCAATGGGCGTGAAAGCATACCCTATATGACACTCCGGCAAAGCTGGACGTGCGTGATGAGATTGCCGCCTAATCAGATGTACAGCAAGCCCTGCAGATCTATGGACGCTTAGACATTTTGGTTAACAATGCAAGGTATGTCCTTCAGTAGCAAATTGCGAACCTTTTCGTTTGTGCGCCAGCGTGCGAACAGGTTTGACCGCGCAACCGTAGCCAGGTTCCATCCCCTCTCTTGCTGTCGATGAACGAGTTGCCAGAACTGTCGCCTCATTAGGATGACTGTGTACTTCCCTTGGCTTTGACCGAGAAGTGTAGCGTTGCTGCTGTGAGAAGGGCGAGAGTCATCGTCTCAAACGTGAACTGAGCGTAACTCAGCATCGCGGTCACGGGACCACTATTCGCATAGTGTATGTTCACGAACGGAGCGAACACCGGACCCCTCATTGCGAGGATCAGTGCCGCAGTGATGACAAAGCGAGTGAGAAGTCTGGTAGGCAGATGCTGACGCACCACACAACCAATCGCTAGGGCCGAAATGACTGGCTCGAAGAAGGTGAGGTATGCCGGTAAAAGAATGTGCCAGTCATAGGGCACACCGTAACGTTGAACGCCTTCCCGAGCTCCAGTAAAGTGAATCACCCCGGCGAATGCCTCATTGGCAAGATGACTTACGAGAACGCCGGCAAAAGCTGCAAGCAGCCCTGCAAAACTGAGGTCGGCCATCAAACTAGTCTTTCGGCGGGTCCAGCTTTCGACTCCGACCGCGATCACAGCAAAGGGAATCAACCTAGGAATGTTGTCGAGAAAAGGGTAAAGCGTCAAGCCGCTGAGATTGATGAAGTTCATGAACGGATAACGGAAGAAAGCTTCATTTATCGTCGCGATGAGAACGAAGAGAAAAGCGCAGCGGTAGCCGAAGTTGCACCTGCGAATTTTCTCTGGAAAGTGCGCGGAGAGATAAATGTATCCGAGAACGGACAGGATCCCGTCCGGTAACCGTGCCCAACCAGCTTTGGGAAAGTTTTCAGGGTAGGGAATGTGTAGGCCTTCGAGCATATAAGCATGCACGCTCAACGCAGAAGCCATCGTGACAATTGCTCCGGCAATTAGAACCGGCCATGAAAGGCGTTCAATAGGCTTATTCAACTCTCTCCCCTGTGTGCTGAAGGTTACAGTGACATTCCCATAAAGGTTCGTTCGAGGTCTCGGTCAGTTCGTCGGGAGTCAACTTCTAAAGCGCCACACCATGAAAGGCTGTTGCAGGGCCGCAGGAGAAGTGATGACTCACGTGTATGCTCTCTGGACGACTCTATGGGTATTCCACCTAAGAGCATCGAGCGTCCCTAAGTCACCTCGGCTGAAGAATGTCATTCAACAGTGGACTACCTGAAGACATAGTCTCGAGATGGGGGTAGCGCATTCCACCCTTCCAGACAATCGTAAAATCTTCAGATGACGTGTCATCCTTGACAGCGAGTTTGATCGGAGCGCCCCCTTCAGCTTCCTGAATTACTGATTGAAGCTTCTCAATCGAGAAAGCGCTGGCATTGATGGAGGTGATCGTCCCACCCGGCATCATTCCTGCCTTGAACGCAGGTCCATCCCAAAGCACTTCTGCTACTCGTCCTTTCATACCTACGACGATCCCAAGAGACGCGCTTAAGTCGACGTTACCTGTCGCGCTTTCCAGCGCCTTCGCGTAAGCGGTCGGGATAGCGGTGTAGACGAGCTTGTAGCCTCCTTGTGTGAGGCCATTAAGCGGCGCTGGGCCGAACGCATCCAAACGGCTGCTAAAGAATGTGCTCCAATCGTACGGCATCACATGATTAAGCGAGATCACGATGTCGTCTAGAGTGTATGGATCGGTCTCATAGCTGCCATCGTTGAAACCAAAGAAAAGTTGAGCAAAATCATCCAAAGATCTCTTACCACCTGTTCGCTTGCGCAGGAGTGTGTCAACGTCAAGCCAGATAAGTTCTCCCTGTCGGTAAGAATCGAGGAGATTGCGTTGCCAGCTTGGCCACGATTGCGGCCTGCGGCCTCCGATAAGCGGTTCATTCGAAACATCTGCTAGGGGGCGCCAATCGGTTCCCGCCTCCAACGAGATCTTTGAGGCGATGCTCGTGAAAGTATTGAGAGCATCTTGTTGGGTCCAGAGCCCGGACCGGGCAGTCAGGACTTGTTGCCAGTAGTTCGTCAGTCCTTCGAAGACCCACAACAACGAATCGCGCTCCGGAACATTGAAGTTGGGTGTCGACATGTCAGCCGGACGTCGAAACATACCGTTCCAGGAATGCACAAACCCATGCAGGAGATTTCCGCGGTATAAAGGCGAGTCGTTTTCCGGCTTGAAGAAGCCGGGAGGCCCTCCATTCTCGCTGGATCGATGATGCTCGTAGTACACGGGTCCAAAATCCTCGGAAAGCCAAAACATGAAGTCATAGTGATCGAAGTGATGTGAATGGAAAAGCTTGTACGTTTGTGTCACAACATTTCTATAGCCTTCAATCGACTTCGGGGTGATTTCAAGATCGGACAGATCGTCTCCCGCAATGTCTAACCAAATCGGAACAGGGCTTTCAACAAGATTGATTCGCTTTACGTATCGGCCGGCCATCAAGGGAGAATCGACTAAAGCATCGAGGGATGATGGTGCAAACGCTAAGACATCCCCAGTGCGCCTAGGTGACTCAAGGGCAGAAGCAAAGGCCCACCCCACCGGAATGGTTACAGTCGGCTGGAAGGTAATGTTTTTTGCATAGAACCCCGCCGGGTAGAGGATCACAGTCGACCATTGAAGATCAATCATCTTCCGCGTCATGAGAACAGCGCCAACCCGCGATTCGGTAGCGCCCAGGAATTCGTAATCCAACTCAATGCTACGAACTCCAGATGGTACGTTGACGTGAAAGGCATACACCTTAACGGTATCGCGAACCCATCGCAGCCTTTGTCCGGCGGCGGTGATCTGCAAGCCGGCTAGTTTGTCCAAGGGACCGTTGGGCGCATGATCGCCAGCCGTCCATTGTGGGTAAAGAAGAGTGACGGGCCCCCCGCCATTCACGGGTATCGATTCATGGAGCCGGTATATACGACGAGCCACATCCGTCGCGTCTACTTCTAACCGGATCACCCCCGGAAAGAGTGCATTCCCTGGCGGGCTTACCGTTCTAAGAATCGGAGCCGATTGCTCAGTTCCCTCCCTGGGCATCGACACACTAGGTCCGATGGCCAAAGATGCAGCCTGCGTACAAGCCGTTGTTGAGGCAAGCAAGACAGCGATTGCCGATCCCAAAATCATCTTTTTGACAGAGTCCATGATCTAACCTTCTGTTCTCCAGGCTTACTGACGAATGGAAGGCCTTACTGCACCCGGGAGGTTTGTTGCTGCGCAAATACCTTGAGGCTAATCTGTGCACTGTTCATGTTCATCCAAGTCCTGAAGCGCCGGCATGCGGCATTGTCAACCGTGGGGGTTCACCGCTCTGCGCCTCTTTGTTCTTCTAGTCCGACTGTGAAGGCAATCCTATGACCAACCCTTCTTCGGTCGACGAACTGCGATCACGCACTTTCGAAGCGCCAGCAAAGTCGCTCAAGCATGATGGGCCAACTGTACTTGTCCGTCTATGGACAATGCTGTTCATACCTGGACATAGCCTCAACTAGCGTTAGAGACTTATCCGAAAGGGCGCTGGCGACGATGTCAAGCGTGCTGGGTTGGGCAGGCAGGCGCCAGCGGTTGGGTGCAGGTCAGATTAACGCCTACAGCACTTACATCGGACAAGGGCATAACGCTTCATCGCCGTCTCGGCATTCGACAACGATCTCGATATCCGGATCCGCCGTGAGCATAAATGGGTAAGCGCATATTGCTTGTACGGTACTGATCGTTGCGGTGTGCGTCTAGAAAAGGCTTCACGGTGTCTCCTAAATCGATCTCTGTGGCTTCGCTTACAAATGCGTTGGTACTCACCTGCGGCCTGCTCTCGGCTCTAGCTTTTCTGAAGAGACGCAATCACCTCGGATACCACCCTGCGTATCGGCTTCAGGTCGATATTCGGGATTACTGCCTCGCGGTCGAAATTCGTCGCTAGTGGATCGATACCAAATAGGGCACGCGCTAGACGCGGGTAAAGCAAGAGGCCGAGAAGCCTGTGCGCCGCCTCAGAACTGCCGCCCGCCGAAAGCCTGAACGTTGTCTTGAGGTAAACACAAAGGCGTGCGTGAACCTGCGTGAACAACTGATCGAAGTACTGAGCGCTCTGCTCCGGAAACTTGGCCGTCTCTGCCAGGCTGATGCGGATCATCTGCACAGACGCCTGATAGAGCAGTATCTCCAGATACCGACCACAGAACAGGGTCAGGGCTTCAACGGGCTTTTCCGAATAATCGCCGGGCTGCCTCAGTCTAAGAAGAAACAAGCCTCGCACCAACTCAATGACTGCGAGAAACAGCTTTTCCTTGCTTTCGAAATAAGCATAGAGCGAACGCTTTGAGGTTTCCGCCCTCTTCGCGATGACGTCCATCGATGTCCGCTCGAAGCCCAACTCCAGAAAAACGTCCTTCGCGATGAACAGGATGTGCTCTCGGAGTAGTTCGCCACGTCGTGCCATACCTTATTGTCTCTCATCCAAACCTTTTTGCAACGAAAAACGGTACAGGCGCGTCTACTATGTATACGGTACGGTACCGTATACCTAGAAATCCAAAGGAGACCACATGATCGTCGTCACCACTCCCACAGGCAGCATCGGCAAGCAGGTCCTTGCGGACCTGCTCAAGAGCAGCGAACCAGTCCGCGTCATCGTACGCGACGCATCCAAGCTCGCAGCGGGCGCCAACGAACAAATCGAAGTGATCGAGGGCTCGCACGACGACCCTAAGGTCATCGACCAGGCATTCAAAGGCGCTGATACGGTGTTCTGGGTTGTACCGCCGGATATGCAGACCAAGGATGTAACCGCAAACTACGTAGACTTCACAAGGCCTGCCTGCGAAGCGTTCATCACTCACGGAGTGAAGCGCGTTGTCGGAGTTTCGGCGCTCGGACGCGGATGGCCGAGACATGCCGGGCTGGTCTCAGCATCTCTCGCCATGGACGATCTGATCGCAGGTACAGGCGTAAGTTACCGCGCATTGACCAATCCATCGTTTATGGAGAACCTCATCAATCAAGCCGGAGCTATCAAAAGCCAAGGGATGTTCTTCTCTCCTCTTCTTGCTGACCGAAAGTTTCCCACCTGCAGCACGCGAGATATTGCCAGTTCCGCGACCAAACTGTTGCTGGACAAAACCTGGAGCGGAGTAGGACACCACGCGGTGCTTGGGCCCGAGGACCTTTCTTTTAACGAGATGGCCCAGATTCTTTCTGACGTGCTCGGTAAACCGGTGCAGTTCAAGCAGATTCCCATGGAGGCTTTCAAGCAGAGGATCGGCAGTTTCGGAGCATCCGACGCCATGGCTCAGGCCTATGTCGACATGATGACTGCCAAGAACGAGGGCATGGACAACGCTGAGCCGCGTACCCCCGAGAACACGACGCCAACCAGCTTCCGCCAATGGACTGAAGAAGTGCTGAAGCCCCTCATCCTTAGCTAGTTGCACAGATAACCAACCAAGGCAACTCAACAGTTCGCATAGAAAGTGTGATCCGCATGAAGATACGCGCCAAAGCAACAATCGTCGCCGCAGCAGTTCTATCCATCGGCTCCCTGGGTGCTTTTGCATCCAGTGGCAACCCGACCGAGGTCGAGAAGGCGCTCACCGTCTCACAGGGAATCGGCGATCGCGACGCGGCACTCGCGACGAAGTACATTGATCCTCAACACTTCAAAAATCACAATCCCATGGCTTACGACGGAGTCGATGGAATCAAGGGTTTCATCACTCATCTTCCTCCGGGTAACAGCCCTCTGAAGGTAGTGCGGGCGTTCCAGGATGGGCCATACGTCTTTACCCAGTCGGAGGGAGATCTCTTCGGGCAGCAGGTGTTTTTTGACATCTATCGTTTCGAGAATGGCCTCATCGTGGAGCACTGGGACAACATGACAGCAGTGACGCCAGCCAACGCCAGTGGACACACCCCGATCGACGGTCCCACGAAAGCAACAAACCTCAAGGACAGCGAGAGGAACAAGCAACTGGTCCGGAATTTCTATGAGGCGATCTTCCTAAAAGGGCATTTCAACCAGATGCCTCAGTATTTTGACGGTGATAAGTTCATTCGCCACGATGCTCGCGGTGGCGATGGACTGTCGGCACTAGGTGCGCTCATGCAGGAGCAGGCAAAGCAGGGTGTAGTAATGAGCGTTGCAAAAATCGACCTGGTGCTGGGACAAGGTAATTTCGTCCTGGTTGCGGCCTCCGGTGCCATAGCCGATAAGCCGGTTGCCTACTATGACCTATTCCGGGTCGAGAACAACAAGATCGCCGAGCACTGGGACGTGATTGAGAACATTCCTCCGCAGGAAGAGGCAAAGAATCAGAACGGTAAATTCTAAATCGCCAAGGCTTTCCACCACCCATGGGGAGCCTCAGCCTTTTCCGACAGGAGTGCCAGCAGTGTTCAACATGACAAGAAGAAATGCTATCGCTCTCTCTACGCTCGTCTTGATTCGCAAGGCTCTTGAGCCCTTCGCAATCGCTCAAGCGCCCAATCAGGCAACGGAGTTCCCCATGCAATCGGCCACATCGCACCCACCGCTCTCCGATGAGCAAAGTACCAAGGTCATTAGCAAGGTCGCCAATAGCTTTCGTCAGCAACCGAGAGCTCCTCTTCTCGGTACGCCTGCCAATCAGAATCTCGTTTATGAGGATGTCAGTTTTCCTTCAGAGGATGGCGTGCCTTTGCAAGCATGGCTCATTCCGAAGAAGGGGTCTCATAAACTCATCATTGCGAATCACCCGCGCTACTTCAATCGCTGGGGCTTCCCCTCAGACATCGAGCCCTGGCGATCAATGTTTGCAGCGGGTGGCAACGACTTCGCGGTCAACCTGCTGCCCGACTACCGCATTCTTCATGATGCCGGCTACAACGTGCTCACCTACGACCTTAGAAACTTCGGGCACAGCGGGGATGCAAACGGTTGCCTATGTACAAGTGGGCACTACGAATCGCGTGACGTAATCGGATCCATGCTGTTTGCCAAGTCCCGTCCAGACCTCAGTATGATGAGCATCGGCCTATTCAGCCGGTGTCTCGGCTGCAACTCAACCCTGATAGCTATGGCCCGCCGGCCGGAGCTGTTCACTGAGGTACGTTGCCTCGTAGGCGTTCAACCCGTCTCCGCAAAAGTGATTCTCGAGCGAATTCTTGAGCTCGCAGGCGTTCCTTCCTCTCGGTTTGGAGACCTTGATGAAGCCGTGCGAATGGTGACAAGTCTCTCCTTAAGCGAAATGTCGCCCGTCGATGCGTCGAAGAGGGTCACTGTGCCAACGTTTCTCTATCAGGTACACGATGACCTGCTGACGAGGCCAAGCGACGTGCAGGCGATGTTCGACAACATCCCGATCAAGGAAAAAGAGCTCTTCTGGATTATGGGAACAACGAGACGCTGGGATGGCTATACCTACTTCGCGAAGAATCCCACGAAGACGCTTACCTGGTTTGACAAGTACATGGCGTAGCGCTGCTTTTCGCGATACCGGGCATCGTTACAAAGGGAACAACAGAATTGCCGACTCATCCACTCACCTCACTCCACGAAACAGGCACACAGGAGAATTCCATGAAAATCATCGCGATCGAAGAGGCCTTCTCTATGCAAGGGTTGAGGATGGTTCCGGACGTCAACGACTTTCCAATCCCAATTGCAACTGCGACGATGGCAGACTGGGTAAGGCGGGGCCTCGACTTTACGGAGATGCGTCTGCCGGACATGGATACCCATGGCGTGACCATTCAGGTCCTTTCACTCACTGCACCGGGGATTCAGGCGGTGCCTGACGCAGCAGTCGCGGTTGCGGGCGCGAGGCTTGCCAACGATTATCTTGCCGATGTCATATCCAAACATCCGGATCGTTTTCGAGGCTTCGCAGCGCTAGCATTGCAAAATCCAGAGGCAGCCGCGCTGGAGTTGCGTCGTTGCGTAATTGATCTTCATTTTTGCGGAGCGTTGGTAAACGACCACACAAACGGGCAGTACCTCGATGAACCGCAGTTCTCGCCGCTCTGGAAGGCTCTCGAAGAGCTAGACGTTCCTTTGTACATTCACCCCGGCGCTCCGCCTTTGGACAAGTGGAATGTCCTTAATGGCTTTCCAGAGCTGAAGGGAGCGACTTGGGAATGGCAGGCGCAGGTGGGAGGGCATGCCTTGCGTATCGTCTACAGCGGATTATTTGATCGGTATCCCAAGGCTAAGATCATCCTCGGTCACATGGGAGAATTTCTCCCGTTTCAACTCGCAAGGCTCGACTCGCGTTACCGGACCCTGAAAGACCAAAAGCTTGAGCGTATGCCGTCGGCATACTTCGGTCAGAACATCTTCATCACAACCAGCGGTGTGTTCTCCCCAGAAGCGCTAGCCGGGGCTGTTTTGGCAATTGGCGAAGATGCAGTCCTGTTTGCCATTGACTACCCCTACGAATCAAGCGGAGATGCCGTCCGGTTTCTAAACGGCGCTCCGTTAAGCGTTTCCGCACGCGAGAAAGTCGCGTCGCGCAATGCAGAGCGGCTTCTAAACATCCGCTGACCCTTCCTTTCATGTGCACTATAGCCGTTCTCAACACGCCGTAACGAACAACCGAAAGGAATCTCATGAGAATGAAACTATCTTCGAAAGGCCGGCGGTTGCCTCCGCCCGTTCTGAATCATCCGTACCAGCAGTTGTCTGAAAAGGTGCAATCCTGGCCAGCCATTGAGTCCTCCACCCACTGGCACCTATCCCGCAACGGGCAGGTCGATGGCGCAGACTTCTACCGCGGCACGGAGGAATTGGGACACATTCACCTCAACGGCGACCTTCATCTTGCCACTTCGAGTGCGATTGCAAAAGCTTTGATCAAAGCTAAACTTGCATTGCGGTTTCCTTATGCCGGTTGCGAGGAGTGGGTTTTGTATCGCATACGCACTGAAGCTGATGTGCGTCAGGCAGAGTCTCTCATGCGGTTGGCTTATGAGTACTTGGGGGGAACACAAGAAGAAGAGCTCATCAGGTCCTTGTCTGACATGACTTCGACGAACACTTGGAGTTGAGACAGAAGCAATAGGCGTCGTCTCGTTTTTTGCTGATCTGTCAACACGCAATCGATATCTGGCAGCACCGAACGCACAAGCATCCCCTAACACAGACGCTAAAACATCCAACGCACGCGTTTTACAGGTGTATCACTTAAGCTGACCCTGGAGCCCCATGACCATACTTTCTAGTCTTTTGGAACGTAACCTACTACTCATCTTTAATCAGCGCGACGGAAAAAAACGCAAAGCGATATTAAAAGAGCTGTGGGCAACAGATGGCATACTGTGGAGTGCCGAGGGCACCTATGTGGGACATCGCGCCATCGACCAAGCGGCTTTCAGTCTACCGCGAAGATATCCGGAGTATGACTTCACGCCTTTAGGAGAGATCGATTAAATCCCCGAGGCGGCGCGTATGCGCTGGGCATTTGGCGCTGCCGGGAACGCTCCCGCGATCACAGGTATGGACGTCATCACGGTCTCAAATAAGCACATTGTGGCGATGTACAGATTTCTTGATGGTGCGGGTTTATGATGACCAGACCTGAAAACAAACAAAATATCGATCTGAACGGCTGGCTCCTCCGCTTTAGAAGCCTGACATCCTGAGGTATACGACGGTCAGGTTATCCAAGTCTGAATGACAACCCGGTTACAAGGCTGCTGGTGCTGACAAAGACCCCAGGCCAGCAGGTGATGTCCGTGAAACGTTTCTAAGCTCAGCTAAAGAGCATTTGAACGCCCCGTTTTGACCACGAAGTAATGTCTCGTCTCATACAGGCTGTCCTTAGCATTGGAAGATGGTCTAAATTGCGACGCCACCTGACACCTCGATCCGCTGCGCGTTTACCCAGTGATTGTCATCCGAAAGAAGAGAAGCGATCATAGGCCCAAGATCTCCGGGCAAACCGGCCCTGCCAAGTGCGGTATTCTCAGCGATCATCTTGTTGACAGCAGGATTGTCACGAACAACGCCGCCACTGAAGTCGGTTTCTACGGGGCCGGGTGCAACCACATTAACGGCGATCCTCCTCGGGCCTAACTCCTTTGCCAAATGCCTTGATAGCACTTCGACAGCTCCCTTCATCGAAGCATAGATTGCTCCTCCAGCCGAGGCGGTGCGGGTCCGCACCGTCGATATGTTGACGATGCGTCCACCGTCATTGATGAGGGGGAGAAGCTTTTGCGTCAGAAAGAATACGCCCTTGAAGTGGACACTCAGTACGCTGTCGAATTCCTCCTCTGTCGCCTTCTCAAATGGCATATTGCGGTGATTGTTTCCGGCGTTATTCACAAGGAAATCGAAACGGGATCGCCCTAACTGGGAGAGTGCCTTTTCGACGTTCGCGACGAGCGCATCGAAAGATGAGATCGTTCCTGCGTCGAGCTGCAGAGCAATCGCTTGCGCGCCAGTCGCATTCACCTCTGCTACCACAGCCTCTGCATCTTCGCGATGGGTGTTAAAGGTAAAGATACTATCGACACCTCGTTGTGCCAGATTCACGACGGTGGCACGGCCGATACCTCGGCTACCTCCTGTAACGATTGCAACTTTCCGCGATTCGGATGAAACGAATTGCTGAGACATCTGTGATTCTCCTATTGGGTTAGTGTCAGTACTAAGTTGGGTTACCTGGTCTGGTATTTAGTTCGGCTAACCTTGATCCAAGACTCTCCACAAGGCGTCAAACCCAACCTGACAGTGGTCTTCTGCGTGTACTGGGTCTTGAAGCATAAAGTCCATGGTCGTCTCAGCTAGTGAGTTCAGAATCGCTAGTACGAAGGTCATAGACACTTCGTGCATTGGACCGGAAGACCGACATTGTTCCAGAAGTCCTGCAACACCGGTCATGCACTGATGGCTAAGTGCACGGGTTTCAGGGGTGATCAAATCAGAGACGCCCAATTGCGCAAGAGCCCGCCTCTTGTCAGGGTCCAACATGACCCAGTGCATCCAGTTCGACCAAACAGAAAACAGCTGTTTGCGGAGAGAAGCCTCTCGCGGGAGCTTTTCGAGGGCAGCAGAGGCCATCTCTGCTTTCAGTTCGAGATAGAGCTCGTTAAACAGGACCTTCTTTGTCTCGAAATAAGTGAACAGCGATCCGCTGGCAACGCCGGCCTCGCGAGCGATAACGGCCGTCTGGGCGCCCACACCTTGTGTAACGATGACACGGGTTGCTGCCCGCATAAGGGCGATGCGTTTCTCGTCGCTCAGCGCCCTTGCCATATAATGAAGATATGCCTGACTGCCTCATCAGTCAAGGAAGGGTCGATAAATGATTTCAGCGTCCAACGAGGTTCTAGAGTGCATGGGAGCGAGCGGAGAGGACTATAGTGGCCCGGCTATGCGAACCCGGGAGTTCGATCTCATTCTTTATGGAGCAACGGGGTTTACCGGCCGCCAAGCCGTTGACTACCTGCGTCGACACGCTCCGCCTAAGATCCTATGGGCGATCGCGGGCCGCAACCATCAGAGGCTGGAAGAGCTGCGAGCAGGTGTTCCAGCACTCCTGTGTGATTCCACAAACGAGAGCCAAGCGAATGCTCTGGTGGCGCGCACCCACGTACTCATGTCGACAGCCGGTCCTTTTGAGTTGTACAGCGATCAGCTCGTTGCGGCTTGCGTAGAACGGCATACTCACTATGTCGACATCAGCGGAGAGGTGGCGTGGGTTCGCTCGTTGATAGAGCGCTTTCATGCTCAGGCCGAACGCGATGGGACTCGCATCATTCCCTTGTGCGGCTTCGACTCGGTGCCTTGCGACCTTGGTGTTTATCTGCTGTCAAAGAAGCTCGGGCCACGGCTCGCCGTGGCCAAGGCGTACTTTCAGGTCGGCGGCGGACGGCCCAACGGAGGAACAATCGCCAGCGCTCACCACACCTACAGTTCGAAGGCAAACGAGACAGGCAAAGACCTCTTCCTGCTCAATCCTGGATGCGAACGTGCTGCTCAAGCCATGGAACGAGATCCTGTTCGAGCGTCGTACGACCATGACGTAAAGGCCTGGACTGCCCCGTTCCCGATGAGCATCATCGACTCGCGCGTCGTACGCCGCAGCTGCGCACTGAACGGTCTCGACGTTGCCTACCAAGAGTATGTGGTCTTCTACGGCGTATTGGCCCCAGTTTGGGCAGCACTGGCCGCCACAGGTACCGCCCTCTTTTACAGAGTTCTCGCTTGGGCTTGGACCCGAAAATTGCTGCACAATAAGCTCAAAGCCGGCAGCGGGCCTTCGGAACAGAGCATGGATAACGGCTTCTTTCGTTGCCGTGTATGGGGTCGAACCAGAGAAGGTAGCAGCGGGGAAGTCACCCTTTGCGGTAAAGGGGATCCTGCAAACCGGATCACGGTCCTCTGTCTTTGCGAGAGCGCATTCGCAATTGTGATGAACCCTGATGAGTTGCCTAAGTTAGCCGGTGTTCTAACGCCCAGCACTGGAATCGGGGATGCGCTTGTTGCCCGCTTGCGCAGCCGAGGCATCACCTTCTCTGAGTCGCCTTGAATTTTATCAAGTCGCCTTGAATCACATCAACGTGTCTAGGCCTACACGCTTCGCTTGCTGACTCCCCAAGAGCGGTGCACCGTCGCCCTGTCCAGCTTCCTTACTCCTATGAAAGCGAACTGATCGAGTCGACCAAATCAAGTGCGTAGATAAAGACCTGAGGCCATGCTTCTTGTGTGGCCTCTCACCATCACAGTGACGGTGTCGGTTCTCCTGACAGATTCGCACCGGATTAAGCGGGTGGGTATGACGGCAGCGCAGGGACGAAAATGCAGTCAATCACAACGGGCCACTGCGTTTTCTTCTGAGACACAACTTGCCTCAGGTGAATATAGTCGACTCGAAATCATTGCTAGCTATAGAGTCCAGTCGGCACGTCACGGCTTGTGAGATTTGGTTATATGCAGCCCCTTGGCATCTTCAAAGCGCAGGATGGCTTCCCAGCCGTAAAAGTTGATGGTGGTGGGCTTGTCGTGGACGGCACTGCTCAACACAAGAGTGATCTGGTTGACGCCTTTCTCCAAGGGGATGCCGAAGCTGCCATTTTCGACTGAGAGGCGGCCGTCTGGCTCGCGGCGTTCGTAGTCAGGTTCGTAGAGGTTCTTGCCCTGGGTGATGAGCTTGCCGTTGACAAAGACCCAGACGTGGCCGAGCCAGCCGAGCTGGACAATTTTGGCCTGGACGGCGTCTGAGCTAATGATGGTACGCAACCAGGTGAACGAAGGTGGTTGGCGCACGAGTTCGAACTCCCGGTTGAGGTTGACGAGACCGAACCGGCCGGCAGCGACGGCCTTCCAGGCGGCTTCGGGCGGTGCTTCTGCGAACGCGGGATTTTGGCCGAATCGAGCGGGGGTCTGCGAACCGAGCTGCCATTGACGCACCATGCCCGGGTCCGTCGCTGTGGGGTCGGGCGTGGGCCGGGGGCTAAGGCCTTCGACCGCATTGGGAGTAACAGTGAGATTGGCGAATACGGCGGGCCCGCGCAGTTGGATCGGGCCTTCTGTGGAGGAGCTCTCGAGATTGCCTATGGCGAGAATGGGCTGCGGCGAGTTGTTGATGTAGACGTTCATGCGGCGGCCGCTAACGACGAGCTTGAAATGGTTCCAGCCGTCGAGGATGGGTGCCTGGGTCTGGTATTGCGGGTAGGCGTTCCAGAGCATGAATCCGTGGATGACGGGCGCGTACTGGATGCAATCATTGGAGGCGCGGCATTCGGGAAAGCTGCGCAGGTAGAACTCCTCCGCGTCCTGATGGCCGGGTTCTCCGTGACGGCGGAACTGAATGCCGGGTATGTCCTGGTCCGTGGCTTTCATGTCGAACTCGATGGTGCCGTCTCGGAAGCTGAGGCCGTCGAGAGCAACGGAGCCGCTTTTAAGCACGATGGCACCCTGCGGGAAGCCCTCGTGGCCAATGAATCTTACGTCGGGTTTGTCAGGATTGTCCGCGTCCTGCACAGTGTGCCAGTGGTCGGCGGTCAGAGGTACTTTGATGGGCGAGGCGGCATGGAGGCCGGGTACAGCAAGACAGAGCAGGAGCGCCGCGGCGGGAAGGTAATTCATGGTCAAGATTCGGTTCCTTGTAGGGCTCTGGCAGTTAGACGGGCAAGCCGGGATGGTTTAGATCGGACCGTTCGAAGATTATGCAGACTCCGATAATCGATGAGTTTCCGACAGATAGGGATCCTGGAGGAAGCCATGGAAGCAATACGAAGATCAGTCCTTTTTTCCGCACAGAGCTGACCCATCCGAAAGCGGGCCAAACCGCCCAGAGCGCTCCTGAACGCGTGTCAGCTAATGCCTAGTAGCACATTCCTTTTCTGTATCGCCTCTTCTGATCTTGGCATAAACATCTCCAATCCAACCTCAACGGCACGTGTCTGTATTTCCTCAACTGTGGGACGGAAACTTACGTTGTATTCCTGAAACGCTGTCCTAAGATCATCGGGGTGTTTCTGCAGTGCGTCTGCTAGGGCGGCAGCGCCTAGAATCGCCATAGACCCACCCATCCCTGCAGCAGGTGACGGGCAGTAACCGGCATCTCCTATCAAAGCCACACGACCCTTCGTCCACGAGTCCATCTGCACCTGGCAAAGCTGATCGAAATAGAAGTTGTCACATCGGCTCATTTCATCGAGCAGCTCGCTTATTCTCCAGCCTTGCCCTTCGAAGTGCTCACGGATCATGCGCTTTTGTTCAGCCTGATTGCGACGGTCGTAGGGTATTTCCTGTTCGGAGAAGAAACCGAAACCGATGTCCGTTTTGCCGTTGTACGCGTTGAGCATCACAGACCTGCCAAGAACGCTGAACATCTGCGAGGTGTTCTCTTCAATCAACAGCTGGTTAACAATGGTGAGCGAGAAGTAAGTCTGGAGAAATACCAGAAAGGAGCTTTCCTCGCCGAAGCACATTTTCCTGACAGCTGAGTGGGTTCCGTCGCAACCAAGCACGAGAGAAAACGAACGCTGTCTCCCACTCGTGAAGGTGACAGCTACCTCCTCTGTGGATTGCTCCAGACCTTCGATGCTGTCTGCGAAGAGGAACTCTACGTCGTCCTTTACTTCTTCAAAGAGCATATCGAGCAGGTCGTTTCTCTCAATTTCATAGCCGCCCTCGGGGTCCGGCCCGTCCTCCGCTCGCGGAGGCATTACGGCCAGCGGGGCGCCTCGTGCATCGAGGAACTCCATAGGTCTTTCTATCAGGCTTTGGGCGGCGATGCGGTCAAACAGGCCCATCCGCTTCACAACGTCGATGACACCCTTCCGTATATCGACGGGCGTCCCACCCTTCTTCAAACCCTCGCTAATCTCAACGACCGTCACTGAGTAGCCTAGCTTCTTCATCCACCACGCCGTGGCGAGCCCGGCGAAACTCGCCCCCGAGACAAGGACGCTCGGAAAATGCCCACCGGCTGCGCTGCCGCTTCTATTTGGGTCTGTCGACGGTTCCATTTGTCACTCCTCAAATCTATACTAGGTATAAGTTTAGACGATGTAAACTCTCGAGTGGTGAGCGAATATGCACTCAAAAATCAACCGACAGACACGCAAGCGCCTCGCCACAAGGCAGAAGATCTCCGATGTTGCCACTCGCCTCTTCTTTGAGCGAGGCTTCGACGCGGTGAGAGTGGATGAGATCGCAGAGGCCGCTGATGTCTCCCGCATGACGGTCTTCAATCACTTCTCCCGTAAGGAGGACCTATTCTTCGATCTTGATGAGGAAGGTCGCAAAGACTTGCTGGCTGCCCTGCAGAACAGAAAGTTTGGAACGCCTCCGGTAGAAGCTTTGCGCTTGTTTGCCCATTGGGCTGTCGCCAACCAGCGTCCGTACGTTCGCTTTTTTGAATCAAACACTGACAAATTCATCGAGACGATGCAGGCGAGCGAATCTCTCAAAGCACGTGCCAGAGCCATCCGGGACGAGCTGACCGAGACACTGGCCGCCGGATTGGCCGACTCGATGCATCAATTTATGCCCGATCCTGTCGCCAGTCTTGCCGCAGGCCTGCTGGTCGCAACCTGGACCGTAGCCCTTATGGAGGCGCATCGTTCTTTTCAGCAGGACAAGGACCATGGAAAGGCAAACAAAGCCCTTCTTGCACTCATTGACCGGGGCACGAAAGGCGTCCAGGCCGCCTTAGAAGGTACACCATATCGGTAAGATACCCTCGTGCGCCGCAGGGCACGCCCCTTGTGTCACCGCTTCCTGGTCACTCCCTACAAGTCGCATAGCCGTCAGCCGTTTGGTCCGGGTTAGCCTGCTCGGATCGAGGTTCAGCTTCAAACAAACGTTTCTTAGTACCTATCGCTCTCTCAGTGAGGCAGAAGATCATTCCCTGGCTGAGGTACTCTTCAACAGCGGCGAAGAACATGCCCGAAGTTGCGGCAGAAGGCTGTGGGCGGCGTATGTGGCGGCGGTAGATCGGTCTACAGTTGGTCAATGGTCAACGAGTGCTGTGAACCCTGCATCCAAACTGGTCAGCCACTGAAGCCAGCTTCAAAAGCGTCGCTCCTCAAAGCAGCGTGCCAGTTCTTGCGCGGTAGTTAGGAATGGGGACGAATGCCGGTACGCTTCAATCCGCATCAGGCGCTTGCAACGCCTCGCCCCGTCAGGGTCCGGATCCACGGGTCATCCAGGACGCGGCGTGGCCTCACTGATCCCGAGGCCACTAAATAACAATTGCAGAAGCCTCTCGACCTGCTTCTCCCCCGATGGCGTTGGCGGAATACGCCAGAGTAATCCAAGGAAAACCAAAACATCTTCCGGATCAGTACCCGGTTTTACATCGCCTGATTGTTCGCAAGCTTCAACCATCCGCCGGACAGAATCGAGCATGGGTGTGTACTGCTCGCGACGCTCCTCCGCTGACGTAGATGCATGAACGATATCAGCGACGCCGTATTTCATCTTTCCAAATCGCACGAGCTCCTCACACCAGGATTGGAAGGCCCGAACAGGTGGATATTTCGCTAACAATGTAGGTGCAAGCGCGGAGAGAGCCGCGATCTCTTTGTTGTAGAGCGCCAGCACAAGCGTCTCGCGATTCGGAAAATGCCTATAGAGCGTCCCCGCTCCCACTCCTGCAGCCTTCGAGACGGAGTTGAGGGAAGCCTCTGGATCGGTCATCAGTAATTCACGTGCCACATCAAGAATGCGGTCTCGGTTCGCTCGCGCGTCAGCGCGCAGTTCTTCGTCACTCATGTGTCCTTGACTAAACGGAGAGTTCTCCGCTAGGCTGAACCCAACCGGAGAGTTCTCCGATCTTACGCCGGGTGGAGGAAATATGGAATACAAGAAGCTTGGACGCTCGGGTCTGGACGTTTCGCCGATCTGCATTGGCTGCATGGGATTTGGCGATCCCAAGCGGGGCCATCCAACCTGGGCACTCGGTGAAGAGGCCAGTCGGCCAGTGATACAACACGCCATTGAAGCTGGTATCAACTTCTTCGATGTCGCCAACGTATATTCGCAGGGAACCGCCGAAGAGACCGTTGGAAAGGCGTTGAAGGACTTCACCCGTCGAGAATCCGTAGTACTTGCGACAAAGCTATTTGCTCCGATGCGGCAAGGCCCCAACTCGATGGGCTTGTCTCGCAAGACCATCATGACCGAGATCGACGCCAGCCTGAAGCGATTAGGAACCGACTATATCGACCTTTACCAAATCCATCGCCGCGACATCTCGACACCGTGGGAGGAGACACTGGAAGCGCTTCACGACCTCGTAAAAATGGGAAAAGTGCGATACATCGGTGCTTCAGCCATGAAGGCCTGGGAGTTCGGCAAGGCGCTTCACCTGCAGAAGCAGAACGGCTGGACGCGATTCATCACCATGCAGGACAACTATAGCTTGCTGGCCCGTGAAGAAGAGATTGAGATGCTTCCGCTCTGTGCTGATGAAGGCGTGGCCACTCTTGTCTTCAGCCCACTTGCTCGTGGGCGGCTGACACGTCCATGGGGAGAACCCAGTACGCGCGCGGATGCAGAACCGTATGCATTCAAACTTACGGAAGCGACCGAGGAGAGCGACAGGAAGATCGTCGAAGTCGTTGGAGAGATTGCGAAGGAACGCGGTGTGAGCATGGCAGAAATCGCGACTGCATGGGTCAGACGCAATGCTGTCGTCGCGGCTCCGATCATCGGCGCACTGAAAACCAAACACGTTGATGATGCGATCGCCTCGTTGTCGCTCAAGCTAAGCGACGAGGAGGTGGTGCGGTTGGAGGCAAACTACACTCCGCGACGTGATCATCAGAACATCTCCGATCCTAAAGCGCTTGCTAAGATGGCAGCCGCCGTTGGTCTAAAGACAGCGGCCTGATACAGCAGTCAGGGCGCTTCAGCCATACGGGCTAAGCACCCCGGCATCAGTAAACGCGAGTCGGCTTATTGAACGAGCTCTTTCGGGACCAAATGAACAGAAGCATCTTTGGGGGCAAGGAGTATTCATGGAACGCTATAACCTCCTGCTCTCCGTATGAGAACGTAGCCGGTGAGTGCTGCTGCGTTCTTAGGCACAGTGACACCTCGCAAGCTTGACAGGCTCTAAAACCAGGGACGGCAAGGTACTCGGATACAGAGGTACGAAGAAAACGCGGGGGCTCCTTGATGTTGAGGAGTTTACCGTTATCGGAGTTTAGATGGGGTGAAGCAAGTGAAGCCTTCACGCACGTTCGAAGCACTCTTACAAAAAGCAGCTATGCGCGCTCCGCCGTCTAGCGAAAGAAACAACACCGCTGTGCGAGGACTTGGCGAAGTGCATTTGGACAATGATCCTGAAGTCGAACTTGTTCATGTGCATGTTTGCGCCGTATGTGGCCATGCTTCGCGCCGAGAAGATGCGGATGGAACGCCAGACACCAGAGGCATTTTTCACTGTTCTAAGTGCGGCCATGAGGGTCCGCTCAACGATAGGATTCTGGACGTAAATGATGCACGCCTCAAGTCCTAACCAGTCAGTGGAAGTTCTCCTTGATGAGAAGGCTTGTTCGTCTTCAGTTTCCTCATTGCCGACCTCACGAAATCACCCAGTAGACGACTGTCATCGTCCACCCGGGTGATCAATGTCGTTCGAATTCGAAATTCGTCATCGAGCAATGGACGCATCGTCAACCCATGTAACGCCACTCGCCAAGCCCCTGTCCGCGTGAGGAAGGCAACAGCATGATCTTGAGTCACGAAACGCGCAGCCTCCTCAGCGGAGGTGACATGTTGGATCTCGCGGGGCCTTATCCCCAAGAGCGCACTCCGCCCAAGAATCTCGTCGTAGAGCATAGGGTGTACGTGTCTGCCGAAGAGCACCCAAACCCGATCTTCAAAGTCAGCCAAGGTGACAGCTTGCTTCTTTGCCGCCCGGTCGTACTTGCTGAACAGAGTGTAGAGAGGTTGATTCGAAACCTCAATCGAGTTGAGTTGTCCGTTAGGCACACCCGCGGCAACAAGGCCGACATCGAGTTCGCCCGACATGACTTGCATAATCAGTTGAGGAGACAAATTGCTGTACGCGTGAATGTGAAAGGTTGAAAACAACGGAAGCCGAAGCGAAAGTATGGTCGCGATCAGATACGGATCGACATAAGGCGAACTGCCGAAATTGAGAACGCTCTCTGCGCCCTTCGCTGCGGCCCGGGTGAGAAAGAGTGCGCGATCGAGATTCAGCAGGCTTGTCCGAGCATTCTCCACAAAGATCTTGCCGGGCTCAGTGATTTCGACACGCTGGTTATTTCGTGCAAAGAGGATTACGCCGAGGATTGATTCCAGGACTTGAATCTGCTTGGTCAGCGCTGGTTGGGTGATCTTGAGACGGGATGCTGCCCGCGAAAAGCTGACTTCATCTGCTATGGCTACAGCCCCTCTAAGATGATGAATCTCGATCTGACTCATGGCCCATGACCTCGTGCGGGACTCAGGGAAGCGCAGCGGTCGGGGGACGCGGGCTTGCACCCATTCGGCGTAGAGGAATTTAGAACTTGGACACCTAATGATGTCAACAGCAAAGTGCTGGAGCGCCGTGGCGTGCATTCCTCAACGGAATAATGGTCGTCCCCAACGTTATTGGACAGGAAACAACTGGTCGAAGATTCTAAGGGCGCAGTCAGGAGCCCCGAGATGATCGACAGGAAGCCCGTTAGTCGAGCACTACCGGTGACCGTTATTGCCGGCAAAGAAGTTGAACTTCTGTTGGATAGCCATGAAGCCGCCGCTGTCCTGGGAGTACATCCCCGTACGTTGCAGCGCATGGCGCAGCGCGGACAGATTGCGGGAGTTCAAGTCGGAAAACTCTGGCGATTCCGTGCATCGAGCCTCTCCACTTGGATCGACAATCGCCTTTCCGCGTGACCAGACTCGCTAGCTTTCACTGCTCATTTTCCATAAACGACGCCCTGCGCATCGGCTATCCTCAAGTTAGCTAGAAGTGCTGCGGGTCAAGGGGAAACCTGAGATGCGCGCTTGTTATCAATTTGGCAGTCTCGTCACAAAGAAGCGGGCAAAGGGATCAGACGCCTGGGAGTTTCGGTACTACGAGTCAACCTCCGACGGTGACAGGACACGCAAGACCTGCACCATCGGTTCAGTCGACAAGTACAGAACCGAAGCACAAGCCCGGAAGGCGGTTGAAGCCCTTCTCCTCAAACTCAACTCAGAAACCCCACAGCAGAGAATGGCGGTGGTGACGTTCGGCGGTGTATGCGATCGATACATGCAGGAGGAGTTGCCGGAACGTTACTCAACCGGCAAGTCGTATCGCAGCAACATCGAACGGCACCTGAAGCCACGGTGGGGAGATTATCTGCTCGAAAAGATTCGACCGATGGCGGTCGAAGATTGGTTGAAGAACCTTGATATGGCTCCCAAATCGAAGGCCCATATTCGCAGCTTGATGCACTTGATGTATCAGTGTGCCGCTCGCTGGGAACTCTTCAACGAGCAGAGAAATCCCATCGCTCTGGTGCGTGTCAAGAACTGCACGCGTCGGCGCCAGCGCCCCATGATTCTCACTGTGAAATCGTTTCAAGCCGTCTTGCAGACGCTCAGAGAGCCCTACAAGACGATGGTCATCATCGCCCAATGCCTCGGTCTTCGCGTCAGCGAGATCGCGGGTTTGAAGTGGGACGACTTCGACTTCGAACGGCGGCAACTCCTCGTTCAACGCAGCATCGTGAACGGACGGGTCGACGACGTGAAGACTGAGTATTCCCATGACTTTGTTCCACTGCACGAATCGCTTATCGAAGTGATGCTGGCCTGGAGTGCGAAGGCGTATCCGACCGAAGAGGGTTGGGTCTTTGCAAATCCCATGACCAGCCGGCCGTTCTATCCCACCGAGATCCAGAAGCGGCATCTCCG
>CAXTNM010000027.1:0-43057 GCA_964245715.1 uncultured Acidobacteriaceae bacterium
TTCTTGTCTTCCCCGCCCTGCGCCTTGCCGCCGGTGGTGCCCAGGTCGCGCTCGCCGCAAGAAACATCGAGAAGCTTGAAGCCGAGGTGGCCGAGATCACCGCCGCGGGCGGCACTGCCAAGGCCCTTCAGCTCGACGTCGCGTCTGAAGAGTCCATCAAAGCCTGAGCCAAAGCGGTTATCGCCGACTTCGGCCGCGTCGAAATCCTCGTCAATAACGCCGGCATCACCCGCGATATCCTTGCACTGCGCATGAAGCGTCACGACTGGGACGACGTGCTCACGACCAATCTCACGGGCGCCTTCCTGCTCTCGCAGGCCTGCATCTCCTCCATGCTCAAATCACGCTGGGGCCGCATTATCAACATCACCTCGGTCGTCGGCCAGACCGGTCAGGCAGGTCAGGCCAACTATGCAGCTTCGAAAGCCGGGCTGATCGGCCTCACCAAGTCGCTTGCGCGCGAGCTTGCCAGCCGCTCCATCACGGTCAACGCCGTCGCCCCCGGCATGATCCAGACTGCCATGACCGACGTCCTCACCGACGAGCAGAAAACCGCCATGTCCGCACAAATTCCGCTTGGCCGCGCAGGCACAGACGCAGAGATCGCCGCGGCCGTCGCGTTCCTTGCCTCCGAAGACGCCGCCTACATCACCGGCCACACCCTCGATGTCAACGGTGGCATGCTCATGACCTGAAGCCGACGGGCAAAGTAGCCTAAAGTCTTGGCGTACTTTGCAGGCTCTTCCTTATATTTTCTGAGCACACTCCGAGGCCGCAGCTTGTTCCAAAACGAGGGTACCCAAACTGTTGTCATCGGAGTTATCATCACGCAGGGTTCCTCAAAGCAGGCATGCTCAAGTATTAGTTGAAGGTTCCCGGATTCCTGAACCATGACCGGTACGTAAATCATGCACCGTCTTCCACTTTGCCCTTGCTTGCAGCACACGAGAACGTTACTTTACGGCTAATGAGTGACATGCAAATTGTTCCCCTTCCGCAAGCGGCTGCTCCAGTGAAGTCGATCTCGAATAACATCGGCACGACCATCCGTGACTTCCGCCTTCAAAAAGGCATGTCCCAGGGCGACATCGAGAAGCGTACCGGTCTGCTTCGCTGCTATCTTTCGCGTGTTGAAAACGGCCACACCATCCCCTCGCTTGAAACGCTGCAAAAGATTGCCAGCGCCCTCGATCTTCAGTTGTCGCAGTTCTTCGCCGAAGATCCGGTCTCGCGCGAGGTCTCGTCGCTCAACCTCTCCGAAGACGAGATCCGCTTCCTCACCCAGGTCCAGCGCTACTCCGCGAATCTATCCGATTCCGATCGCCGCCTGCTCCTCGCGATGGTCCGCAAGTTCGCATCGACGGCGATCAGCTAAAGAAAGAGTAATCAGGATCGCAGGAGATCCTGGTTACGTCTCTTTTACTTGAAGTTCGCGACCCAATATCCAACCAGCGCCAGCACAAAGGCAGCCGAAAAGAAAACCAGCCTCTGCCGCGATAGATACTTGACTCGACCAGAAGTCATGCGTGGGACCAGCCCTGGTCCCAGTGCAAGTCCACACACAAATCCACCGATATGCGCTGAATTGTCGATTCGCACAAAGCTTCCGAGAACGGGCAGAATCGTTGAAGCCCCGATCACCAGGTTGATCAACGCAAACCGTACCACGCTCGTACGCAGACGCTTCAACTCCATCCAGGGAATCGGGAGCTTCTTGTTGGAGAGAAGGATAATCAGGATCCCGGCGATTCCAAACACCGCTCCCGATGCTCCCGCACCAACCATTTGATCCAGGTACTGTGCTGGAACTGTCAACACGTCCCAGCCAACCGACAGCAGATTTCCCGCAACACCCGTTAGGACGTACACCGCGACCATGCCCCAGGGGCCCAGCAGAGGCTCACCCAGCAAGCCGAGATTCCACAAGCACCACATGTTCGTCGCAATGTGGATCAGTCCGATATGTACGAAGATGGCGGAAAGTAGACGCCACCATTCACCCTGGTTCAGTACAAGCCCTGCACTGTTTGCCCCGAAATGCAGCAGCTGGTCGGAGGTTGGCCCCTTAATGACAGGAACTCCGTGCAGCGTCATCCAGAGAAACACAGCGATGTTGATCGCGAGCAGGATGTACGTACCCGGCGCCGAGCGAGGATCCCACTCGCTGTGCTCCGGACCATGCGTCTGAGCAATGTCAGGCGCATGATTCACCGGCCCACCGCCGGGAGCCTCTACAGGGCGTGCCACATCAAAGTCGGGCTGCGGGGGAGAAGACATAAGTCAGGCGTGTCGGCGAGCGATTCGCTGCTTCAGATCCGGCGGCAGACGCTTCACGACCACGTCGCCCAGAAAATTCGGCACTGGCGTCGCAATCGCCACAAGTATCCAAAGCACTACTGATACGACCAGTCCGGCAATGACTACGGCCCACAACGAGATCGTCGACGGCATCTGATGCAGACGCATATGCACCGCAGGGATGTCCCGGAACATCTCTATGCGGTGTAAAACCCCCGCAGCGAGTAGAAACGCTGCAATCGACAGCGTGGTCACCAGCAACAGCAGCACATCAATCGTTCGCGCCTTCGTCTGACGCCGACGGCACTGCACACATTCCATCAGGTGATTTTCATAATCCGTTCGCATCTCCGGCGAGATACTGGAGATGTCGTAGCGCCACCCTGAGAGGATTGCTCCCACGATTGGATCGGTGCAGGCTTTAGCGCTGTTAGGCATAGGGTCAACCTCGATTCTACCTCGTTTGGATGGTGCATCCCAAACATTCGACTCACTCGTGCCGGTCGGCCCCGCAACGTGCGAAACGCCAACTTGCTGACTCATCGACACATTCACAGCCGCGACATGGGAACCGTCCAGTCGACGTCCACACCGCATTGAAGTGGTCGCCCCCCGCGATGAGGGCACCGATCCGGCACGACCAGCGTCAGATCGCCAGGAGTTTTAGATATTGATCGCCTGCAGGGGCTCGCTCTGGAGTGCAAGCAGAACCCGATTTCCCAACAAGGTCATCCGATCGCCGATCGCACGCTCGGCTGTAATGCGCGCCAGCTCCGGCGCGTTATTCGACTCCGAAAGGTGTCCCAGCACGATGTAAGCCGCGCCGCCGTCATAATCCTTCTGCAAATACTCTGCCGTGGCCTCATTCGAGAGATGACCCACGCGCGACAAAACACGCTGCTTCACGCTCCAGGGATAGGGGCCATCGCGCAGCATCTCAAGGTCGTGGTTCGACTCGAGCAGCAACACATCAATTCGCTTCAACGCCGACTTCACATTCGGTGGAACGTACCCGAGATCCGTCGCCAACGCCATCCGGATTCCGTCCGCCTCGAAGACGAATCCACAAGGATCAGCCGCATCATGCGGAATCGTAAACGGACAAATCTCGAGATCGCCAATCGAAAACTGATGCCCTGCCCGAAAGTACTCCACGACCGGCAGAAATGACGGATCCGTCTTCACCTTTCCTGCCGGCTCACACTCCGCCTCCGGATCAACCGGGAGCTCCGTCGCATCACGATCTTCAGACCGGTTCGCACAAACCTCGCTAAGGACTGCGCCTCCCTCCGCGTTCGTCTGCGGCGTATCCTCCGTGTCTTCCCTCTCCAACTTTGACGGTTGTTCCTGGCGATAAACCGGAACTGCCGCCAGCTTCCGCGCCTTCTCCGCTGCCAGCATATCCAGCCACTTTGCGTAGCTCATGGTCGTCTTCGGCGTCAACATCCTTACCCAGGCCCTGTGGGTCGGCTCGGTGAAGTAAACCGGAACTCCCAGCCTTCGGGCCAGCACCGCCAGCCCTGCCACGTGGTCTGCATGCTCATGGGTCACAAGAATCGCGTCCAGCTTGGCGGGATCCTCGCCGGCGATCTCCATCCGTCGCAGCAACTCCCGACAGCTCAAACCTGCGTCTACCAGCACCCGCGTCCGGTCGCTCGCAATAACAGTCGAATTGCCCTTCGACCCCGAGGCCAACACCGTCATCCGCATCTTGTTAACATACGCCAAACCTTCGCTCTGCAAAACTGGAGTGCCGACGCGGATACTCAGGGAGAAATGAAGCAGACGTCGGTTCTATCCTCCCGCTCGCTCCCGTCCGTCTAAACTCCTGGCTCCGGCTCTAAGGGATACTCCACTCCCGGAATCTCCGCGACTCTGCGAATATCGCTGAGCAGGACAGACTCTCCCGCAGTAGCTCCCGCAGGCACAAACGCTCCATCCGGCTCGCGGTTCATCCGCAGCAGGAACACGTCCGGCGTCGGAGGCTCGTTCACCACCATCACCACCTCGGCAAAGAACTGCTCGCCTGTATTCAGCTCAATCGCTAAGACATAGTCGTGCGCCCGCTCGAGCAGGTCAAGATCCTCCGAAGTCAAAGCGCTCCCCTGAGCGGCGCAAGGAAGTTTACCGTCGACCGCAGCACAACTTCATCGTTCTGATTCAACGCCAGTGTCCGGGTTCGGACGACCCCATAGTCTTTCCGCGAAGCGGAATGTCGAACGCCCACGACCTCGATCTCCGTCCGGATCGTATCGTTCGGCCGCACCGGAAGAGTCCAGCGCATCTCTTCCACGCCGGCCCCGATCATCCCGCCGAAGACCTTGATCGACTCCACCCGAAGCCTCATCACGATCGCCGCGGTTAGCCATCCCGACGCCGCCAATCCTTTGAAGAACGAGCCCTCGCCGGCCGCTTCGTCCAGGTGAAACGGCTGCGGATCGTACTTCTGCGCAAACTCCTTGATCTCTTCAGCGCTCACGCGAATCGAACCGGCAGAGTTGATCTTCTGCCCAATATAAAAATCCTCAAAGTACATCTCCGCGGCCATGATTCTCTCCCACATTTATCCTAGTCCAACACGCGAAGCGTTCAACACCCCCACGAAGTGATTGCCGCCCGCGACCAGGGCACCGTGCCGTTGCCTCTAATATCGATAAAACCCCCGACCAGACTTCCGCCCCAGCCATCCCGCATCTACCATCCTCACCAGCAATGGGCAAGGCGCGTACTTCGCCGAACCCAATCCCTCCACCAGGACGCGCATGATGTCGACACAGACATCCAGGCCGATAAAGTCTGCTAGCGTCAACGGCCCCATCGGATGCGCCATGCCCTCGCGAAAGATTGCGTCGACAGCCTCCGCCGTTGCGACGCCCTCCATCACTGCATAACAGGCCTCGTTGATCAGCGGCATCAAGACGCGATTCGACACAAAGCCAGCCGCGTCGTTCACCGCAACCGGCAACTTGCCCACCTGATCCGCAAGCCCTTTCACCCTCGCATAGGTCTCATCCGAGGTTTGCAGTCCGCGGATTACCTCTACAAGTCGCATCACCGGCACCGGATTGAAGAAGTGCATGCCTATCACCTGCGCCGGGCGCTTCGTCAATCCCGCCAGCTTCGTAATCGAGATCGAGCTTGTATTCGAAGCCAGCACCGCATCTGCGGGCAGAATCTCATCCAACCGCCGAAAAATTTCGGCCTTCACCACGAATCTTTCGGTCGCTGCCTCCACCACCAACCCACATGCGGCCAGTTCTCCCAACTCCGCCGTTAGCTTGACCCGCTCGAACGCCGCATCCGCTTCCGCACTCGTAAGCTTGCCTTTGCTGACCTCGCGAGCGAGATTGCCCTTGATCGTCGCCAAACCCTTCTCACCCGCGGCGAGCGAAACGTCAGCCAGCCGAACGTCAAACCCGGCCTTCGCAAACACGTGGGCAATCCCGTTGCCCATCGCTCCCGCACCCACCACGCCTACCACTTCCGACATAAGACAGCTCCTGGCTGCTAGCTCCTGGCTTTTAGCTCAAGCGAGAGTATCAGCGCGCTGATCATCTTGCCTACTGCAACACTTCGAACGCTCTTTGAACAGGTGCGTCTTCTCCAACATTGAGCCGTCGCGCAAGGTCTGTCTGTGCCTGCATCTCGAAGTTCGATCCCTGCGCCGTCCGAAGACGGATCTTGCCTTCGTCAAGCGCCGCCCCCCTTCGTCGATGTTGTTTGCAAACGATGCCGGCGCCCTTCGTAGCTGTAAGGTCAAGCCGAATGTGTTGGCGGAAAGCTCATCGTCAACGCATACACAGCAAGAGTCATCGCCATCACACGTCGCGAACAGTAAGATCCTGATAAAGCTGCTCTAGATCAAGCCTCTCCAGCCGAAGACTGACAGCTGCTTCTAAGGCAGTTGCAACAGAAGCACTGTGATGTTATCCCCTCCACCCGCGTCATTCGCTTCATTCACCAGCACCTTGCAGAGCGACTCGAGCGCCGGCTTTCCGTCCGCAGCCTTCGAAACTGCCCTGAAGAAGGCCTGCCCGATCTGCGCCTCGCTCAACTCACGCGTCAAACCATCCGAGGCCAGCAGGTAAATATCTCCGTTTTCCGGCTCCAGATGCGAGACCTCCGGCTCCACCACCGCCTGCGACCCGACTGCGCGCGTAATGATATTCCGCATAGGGTGGTTCTCAGCTTCGTCCGCCGAGATCTCCCCAAGCCGCACCTGCTCCTCGACCAGGCTATGGTCGGTGGTCAGCCGCTGCAACACTCCGGCACGATACCGATAGCAGCGGCTGTCACCCACATGCGCAAGCGTCAACGAAGGCCTCTCCACCGTCGCCGGCGATACCTCGAGCAGCAGACCCACCAGCGTCGTTCCCATCCCATAAAGCTGCGGAGAGCGCTTTGAATGCTCAAAGACCGCCTTATTCGCGGCGTGAATCGCCAGATCCAGCCGAATATCCGGCGTGGGCCGCCGCGCCGCCCTATCCTTTGCCGGCGCAAGCACCTTCAGGAAGGTCTGCGCGGCTACGCGGCTCGCGACCTCACCCGCGGCTGCCCCGCCCATCCCGTCGCACACCACGAATGCCCCATACTCCTTGGCTGACGCGCACGCATCTTCATTGTTCTTGCGAACACGGCCTGGGTGGCTCAACATCGCGCAACGAAATGGATAGAAATTCATGGGTGAACGCACAAAGCGCTGCCGAGAACGATACACGGCGCCCACCACTCGGCGAAACATACCCATCGCTTCAGTGTAGCGAATGCATGACCTCTCCCGTCCCATTCCGGTACGATTCCATCCATGAATCGCATCCTTCTCGGCGAGAACCTCGAAATCCTGAAGACACTCCCTGACGCCTCTGCCGACCTCATCTATATCGACCCTCCCTTCAACACCGGCATCACCCAGGCCCGTCCGCGCTTGAAGACTATCCGCGACGAAGCCGGCGATCGCACCGGCTTCGGTGGTCACCGCTACCGCACCGAGAGAATCTCCTCCCCGGCCCCGCAATACCTCGATCAATTCGACGACTTCCTTGCCTTCCTGAAACCTCGCCTTGAACAAGCCCACCGCATCCTCACGCCGCAGGGCTCCCTGTTCTTCCACATCGACCCGCGCGAGGTTCATTACTGCAAGATCCTGCTCGATCAGATCTTCACGCGATCCTGCTTTCAGAACGAGATCATCTGGGCCTACGACTACGGTGCCCGCTCTACAAAACGCTGGCCAGCAAAGCACGACAACATCCTTTGGTACACTCGACACGCTACTCGCTACACCTTCAATCTCTCAGCTTCGGACCGCATCCCCTACATGGCTCCCGGCCTGGTCGGCGCCGAAAAAGAAGCGCGCGGCAAGACGCCCACGGACGTCTGGTGGCACACCATCGTCTCGCCCACCGGCAAGGAGAAGACCGGCTACCCGACGCAGAAGCCGCTCGGCATCCTCGAACGCATCATCCGCGTCCACTCCAACCCCGGAGACCATGTGCTCGATTTCTTCGCCGGCTCCGGCACCACCGGCGTCGCCGCCGCGCGCAATGAACGAACGTATACCCTCATCGACCAGTCCCCCGAGGCCATCGCCATCATGCAAGCTCGACTCGAGGGCAGAGAGTAACTCACTCAGCACCTCGAAGAGCGTTCCGCGCGGAAACAAACCCGGCGTCCTTGTGGCACAATCAACCTCGTCCATCCACCTTCGTGGGCCCACAGGAGGGTAGCCATCTCAGTCCGCATGCGCCTTGGGGATCTCCTCATCCAGGCAAAGCTCGTTACTCCCCAGCAAATCGCCAGCGCAGTCAGCCTTCAGACTGAACGGGGCGGACGACTCGGCGATCATCTCATCGCCGAAGGCGCCATTACGGAAGATGCGCTCAACCAGTTTTTGCACCGCATCCCCGTGGAACCCCGCGACGTCAAAGCCACCGGCATCGACGAGAACGAACTCCTCAGCCTCCTGCTCAAGCTCATCTACCAGGACCGACTCGAAACCGTCCGCTCTTTCATGGACGCCATCAAGCTCCCCTACCACATCGTCCTCGGACTCATCCGCACCGCCATCGACCGCCAGCTTCTCTATACCAAGGGCATGCGCAACTCCGAGAACCCCCTGGACATGGTCTACGCCTTCACCGACCAGGGTCGAACCTGGACCATCGATGCGATGCAGCAGCTCCGCTACGCCGGACCGTGCCCCGTGACGCTTAAGGATTTCACCGCCCAGGTCAACCTGCAGAAGCTCACCAATGAGCTGGTGACCTTCGAGCGCATCCGCCAATCCGTCGCCGACCTCAGCTTCTCGGACTCCATCATCGAGCAGGCCGGACCCGCACTTAACTCCGGTCGCGCCATGCTCCTCTACGGGCCACCCGGTAACGGAAAAACCACCGTCGCCCTGCGCCTCGCCAACGTCTTCTCCGACGTCATCTACGTCCCGTATGCCATCAGCGTCGAGGGCCAGATCATCCGCGTTCATGACCCGAGCATCCATCAACCCATCCCCGTTCCCCCGAAGCCGGCCGTGGATACGGGCATGCCCTCTTTCATGCGCACCGAAGAGTTCGACGCCCGCTGGATCCCCTGCCGGCGCCCCTTCGTCGTCGCCGGCGGCGAGCTCAACCTCGACATGCTCGACCTCCGCTACGACCAGAACTCCCACTTCTACGAGGCGCCACTGCACATGAAGGTGCTCGGCGGATGCTTCGTCATCGACGACTTCGGCCGCCAGCTGGTCAGCCCCACGCGCCTGCTCAACCGCTGGATCGTCCCGCTCGAGTCACGCGTCGACTACCTCAAACTCCACACCGGCAAAAGCTTTTCAATTCCCTTCGAAGAGCTCGTCATCTTCTCCACTAATCTCGAGCCCGAGGACCTGATGGATCCCGCATTCCTCCGCCGCTTGCCCTACAAGATCGAGGTCGGCGCACCCTCTCTCGAAAACTACAAACGCATCTTCACCAAGGAGTGCGAGCTTCACGGCCTTACCCTCACACCCGAGATCTTCGACTACATCGTCCACAAGATCAAGCACGTCAAGGAACTCGATCTCGCCGCCTTCCAACCGCGCTTCATCCTCGACCAGGTCGTCGCCAGCTGCCGCTTCATGAGCATTCCACCCCAGTTTGAGCGCCGCTTCGTCGACTATGCGATTGACAACCTGCGCGTCAATCGCAGCGCCACGCCGAACCTCTCAGCCTCAGCCCTCGCGCAAAGCCACGACTGAGCAGTTGCTCAAAGGAAGACCCGGCGTCGAACAACTCTCTAGAATCACGTGTTCTGCGGCGCAACCGACTTGAAGCCCGTCGTGACATACCGCGTCGACAACTTGCCCCCCGAGATCGTCACCACACTGAAGCCCTCGGGCGTGCCCAGCCTGGTCCCATGCCACCAGTTGCCGCAAACCGCACCCGAGGTAATGTACGGCACGCCCTGCCAGACCACCTCCTCATTGATGTGGTTATGGCCCTGCAGCACCGCGAGCACGTTATGACCCGCAAACAGCTTGATCGCGGCCGGACCGTTGACGAAGCCGTTTCCATGCGCAGCCTGCGGTGTAGGAATCGTATAACTCGGAACCGCGGTCACGAGCGGAATATGCGTCACCACGACGATCGGCTGCGCCGCGGGAACACTGGCCAGTTCCTTTTGCAACCACGCGAGCTGGTCATCGTCCATTCGCGCCTCGTAAAACCGGTCCGGCGTAATCCCAATCGAATCCAGCACAAGGAAGTGCACGCCCTTGTGCTCAAACGAGTAGTACGTGGGCCCAAACCGCTCCGTATACATCTTCTTTCCATACTCCGGATCGGTCGTCGGCACGCCGCTCGCCGTATACACCCCAAAGCAGTCGTGATTACCAATCGTATGGCGAACCTTCAGCCCGAGGTCCTGCTCGGTCTTCGCATACTGGTCAAACAACTGGGTCGCCCTCTCCTTCGACACGCCAAGCGCGTCAAAGACATGATCTCCACCCTGGATCGCGAAATCGGCCTTAATCCCGCGGCCCTCCCGCATCGCGAGCTCGGTTCCGTGAATACCGTCAAGCTCCGGCTGCTCATGGCAGTCGGTGATAAAGAGGAAGCTGAAGTCGTCACCGGGCCCCTCACCCCACGCCTGACCGCTCCCCGGCAGCGCCACCGCGGCCGCCGTTCCGCCCATCAACCCAAGAAAGTCGCGTCGATTTATCTCGCTCATCTCGCCATCGTACTTCGTCCCAGCAAAACAGCCATGACAGCCCCGGATAAAATCAAACTATGCGCAACACGATCTTCCGTTTTCTTCTTGCCGCGCTCACTCTTGCTGGCATGACTGTGAGCGTACTTGCCCTGCACGTCCACAACATGGCTCCCGGCGAGGCACCGCCATGCGCGGTCGACGACCACTTCGACTGCGGCGCCGTGAATCACTCCCGGTTCGCCGTCTTCCCTCCAAAGTCTTTCGACGAAGACGCTACCAGCCACAAGATTCACATCCCCGTCGCGACCATCGGGATCGTCGGCTATGCCGCCATGTTTCTTGCAGCCGCCTTCGGCCGCTGGTGGATTCTCCTGCAGCTCGCCGAGATCGGCTTCGGCGCGGCCTGCTTCCTCACCTACCTGGAAGCCTTCGTCATCGAAAAATGGTGCATCTACTGCCTCTGGTCGCAGGCGATCGTCACCGCAATCGTGCTCGCAACCCTCATCGCCCTTATCCTTCGCAGGCGCCAAGCACTCCCACTCCACGAAGTGGCAGCTGTCCGACGCTAGGACGCACCCGTTTTTGCTCTGAAAGAAGAAAATGCCGATCAGCCCCGAACAAGCACTCAACTGCTTCGCCTCCGACGACCTCATCGGCATCGGGATGGAAGCAGACGCAGTCCGCCGCCGCTTACATCCCGAAGCTGTGGTGACGTACACCCTCGACTCCGTCATCGATCTCGCCAAACCCATCCTTATGCAGGTCGAAACTGCAGTCGAGGACGGCGCAACCGGCATCATCCTGCGCTCGCCTAAAACGCTCGAACTCGCCGCCCTCGAAGCATCGCTGGCGTCCGTCCGCGCAGCTTATCCCAGCATCTGCATCCAGGCATTCTCCGCCCCCGAGATCCAGACGCTCTCTGAAAATGCCAGTCTCAGTCTCGAACAACTCTTCGTGCGTCTGAAGACCGCCGGCCTCGACACTCTTCCGGGCACCGGCGCCTCCTGTACGCATACCGAGCCGTGGCTCACGATCCACCGTGCCGCCCACCAGGCCGGCATCTTCACCACCGCCGAGATGCTCTTCGGCGCTGGTGAATCCATGTCTCAGCGCGTCAACTTTCTCGAGTCTCTCCGCACCCTCCAAAACGAAACGAACCGCTTCCTGGCCTTCACCCTCACCTCCGCCCCCTCACCTACTGGTCGCGATCTCGACGATCCCACCGCGGTCGAGTACCTCAAGACCCTCGCCATCTGCCGCATGGTTCTGGACAACATCCCACACATCCAGACCAGCGCCCAGCACCAGGGCCTCAAGGTCCTGCAGATGAGTCTCCGGTTCGGCGGCAACGACGCCGGCTCCGTCCAGCCAATCCCCATCTCCACGCACTCTCAGGACGCCTCGGAAGAGGAGATCCGCCGCATCATCCGCGACGCCGGCTTCCGCCCCGCCCAGCGCGACACGCTTTACCGCACCTTGTTTCTCAACTAGGCTATCGTCAGAGGTACGGTCCATTCCGATGAGCACATTACCCGAAATCGAACGAACGTGAAACGATCGCGGAGGTCCTCATACTGAGCATCGACTCCACCTCTCTCAATCCAGATCACGTTGTCGTGGGTGACCGTCCCTACTCGATCGGCGAGGTAAGTAGAAACCTGAACTCGCCTGACGCCCGTGCCAATCTGTGGAAAGTGATCTACATCGTTCACCTCGTGCCCGAAGCCGACCGTAAACTCATTGATCCACTCCTCAAACTACCCGCGAAGGACCGCCTGATTCCGGCTGCAGCAATCGTTACGAATGCTGGGATTCTCATCACTGGCGACAAGCGCCTGTTTGCCATCTACTATGGCAAACAGGTACATGGAGTTGTGATCGAACTTCCTGAGACCTTCCGAGAAAGGTATCCCTCTCACCTTCGGTGGGACTGAACGCATGATTTCGTCGACCACATCCTTCCATGGCCTCATCGGTCTGGCTTCAATCGTCTTCGCCCCCAAGGGCATCGGCTACTACTGGCGTTCCCACTACGCCGATAAGACGTTTGAGCATCTCTACCAGCTCACCGCCTTCGACTATTGGCTGCTTACCCCTTACTTCATCGTGATGATCATCCTCGCCTTTTACGGGATCCATCGCTACCAGCTCGTCTGGCTCTACTATCGCAACAAGAAGAACGCCTCCAAGTGGAGCGAATCGCCTGCACGCTTTGCCGAAGGCCAACTCCCCTTCGTCACCATCCAGCTTCCCATCTTCAACGAGCAGTTCGTCATAGGCCGCCTCATCGACGCCTGCTGCCGACTCGACTATCCGCGCGATCGCTTCGAGATCCAGGTCCTCGACGACTCCACCGACGAGACAACGCAGGTGGCCGAACAGATCGTCGCCCACTACGCCAACGGCTTCTCCGGCATGGACCCTCAGCCGATCATCTATATCCACCGCGAGAACCGCTACGGCTTCAAGGCCGGCGCGCTCGACGCCGGTCTCAACACCGCGCGCGGCGAATTCGTTGCCATCTTCGACGCCGACTTCGTTCCCCCACGCGACTGGGTCATGAAGGTCATCCACCACTTCGCCGAGCAGGAAATCGGCATGGTCCAAACCCGCTGGACGCACCTGAACCGCAACTACAGCTTCCTCACCCAGGTGGAAGCAATCCTGCTCGACGGGCACTTCGTGCTCGAGCACGGCGGTCGCAGCCGCGCCGGCGTCTTCTTCAACTTCAACGGCACTGCCGGCATGTGGCGCCGCAAGATCATCGCCGAAGCCGGCGGCTGGCAGCACGACACCCTGACCGAAGACACCGACCTCAGCTACCGCGCGCAGCTCATCGGCTGGAAGTTCAAGTACCTTCAGGATGTCGAATGTCCCGCCGAGCTACCAATCGAGATGACGGCCTTTAAGACTCAGCAGGCTCGCTGGGCCAAAGGCCTCATCCAGACCGGCAAGAAAATCCTCCCGCGTGTACTCAAATCAGACGCACCCTTTCATACCAAGCTCGAAGCCTGGTATCACCTGACCGCCAACCTCAGCTACCCGCTGATGATCGTCCTCTCCACCCTGCTGCTCCCCGCGATGATCATCCGCAGCTACCAGGGCTGGCTGCAGATGATGCTCATCGACTTCCCACTCTTCATGGCGAGCACCATGTCGGTATCCTCCTTCTACCTGGTCAGCCAGAAGGAGCTCTACCCGCGTCGCTGGTATCGCACCTTTATCTATCTTCCGTGCCTCATGGCGCTCGGTGTTGGGCTCACCATTACCAACACCAAGGCCGTCCTCGAAGCTCTCTTCGGCATCCAATCGGCCTTCGCCCGCACCCCGAAGTTTGCTGTCAAGAAGAAAGGTCAAAAGAGCCAGGCAACCAAGTACCGCAAGCGCCTCGGGTTCATACCGATCATCGAACTTGCAATCGGCACCTACTTCGCCTTTACCGTCTGGTACGCCTGCTCGACCGAAAACTACTTCACGGTACCGTTCCTGGCGCTGTTCGTCTTCGGCTACTGGTACACCGGCCTGCTCAGTCTGTTCCAGGGTCGGTTCGATCGCCTCAAACCCCAGGCCGAACCGCACGAAAAACCTTATCCCGTTGGCATCTAGATGCGGTCTGGTGGTATCAGTGAGGGCAAAGTGACTCCGTCCACCTGCTTCTTCGCCTCTTCGGAACAGGAATCCTCAGCTTCGACCAGGAGGCTGCTGCAGCCCATGATCGGCTGCTGAGTAAGTCCCGAGCCGCCAGGTTGGCGATCAGCAGCCCGATGGACAAATCGCTGCGATCGCAAAGGTTCATGGTTACTTCGTTGTAACTCGCGTTCCGACCCCATTGCTCGCCATCGGACTGCACGTGATCAATCCCTGGCAAGCAAAAAGATGCCCGACCAAGGGCCGGGCACCTCCGATAGCATGAGACCAGCCTAGAAGCGAAGACCAACCTTGATGGGGATGTAAGTCGTCCGATTGCTGTTCTGGGGGAAGAAGTCCGTGCCAGCATAGGTCGAATTAGCACCGCTCTGTAGGTCCGCATAGGTATAGCCCGTTCGCTGCGAGTTGTCGATGAAGACATAACGCCCTTCAACGAAGAATCGCTCATCGGCAAACCGTGAGAACTTATACGTCAACCCGAAGCCGCCATTGAAGCCGACAGCATTAGACGTATAGTGATCGATGATGGCGTTCTGCTCCTCCTGGATCAACTCGCCATAGTAGTCGGCGTATCCTTCTTCCGGCGTCGTGAAGTTCGTGACCTTGTGGTAGAAACCTGCACCTACGACTGCATACGCACCCACCTTGTCGCCCTGGTAAAAGGTGAAAGTCGGGTCCACTGTGAACGACCACACATGATTATTACCATCGAGCGACGCCAGGCAGTTGCCGGAGATGGCCGCACATCCATCGTTGTACAGCGCGAGCTGGTTGTCCAACGTCCTGCCATTGATGCCGAAGTGGTCCCAGTCAAACTGCAGCAGAACTGCCACGTGCTTGTTGAACTGACGGCCGCCACCCACTGAAAACGCGTAGCTCGTGTTGTAGTAGTGGTAGGTATCTCCTACCGGTAGCGTCAGTCCGACCCCCGCCTCGAAGACATACTTCTTCGAACCATCCGAGTTGTGCGAACTATCGTTATAACGTGGATGGCCGTAGCGGCGCGGCGGCGGCTGCATCGCCGAGGTCGTACCCAGAAAGTTTAGCGTTCCCGGATCGCCCGCCGTCGCATCTTCCGGCGATAACGAATCGGACGAAGAGCTATAGTTGACGCCTGCCAGCGTCGCAAGATCCATCGGCCGCGATGTGAGACCCGCGAACAGAGGAGCAGGTGTGGCGTCGACAGTTCGAACCACAGGCTGCGCCGCCTGTTGGGCATGGGCTCCCAACGTCAGCGCGCCGGCCACGGCGGCTAACGCTGCGCCGCGCGACACGAAGGAGGAGGGACGGGACGAACGAAAATCAAATCTTGGCATCTTGTGGAACTCCCTGAAAGTACTGCATCTTCTGACGCTAAACCCAAGCAAAAGACTCTTGTTGCGGTAGGACGCTCAAACATCGTCCGGCGTCTACAGAGTACGTTCAACAACAAGCCCCGGATAACTCTCCGGGGCCTGTATCTTTACTTCCATCAAATATCAGGCACCTGACCACTGGTTCCTAGTGGATATCGAACTGCTCCGGATGCAGACTTGGATCGCTCTTCACCAGGATTGTCTTGCCGCACATCTCTTCCATCTCCTGCAACCAGTGCGTGCTTGGCGCCTTCAGCTGCTTGACGACATCCGGATGCACGCGCAGCATTACGTCCCCGCGATCCAGGTGCTTCGCCATCTTCTTCATCTCGACATAGATGTCATTGCAGACGGTCACCGGCGACTTCACCATGCCGGTTCCTGCACAGATCCCGCAGGTGGTCGAAAGCGTGCGCTCGAGCGACTGCTTCACTCGCTTGCGCGTGATCGCGACCAGCCCGAAGTCGTTGAACTGGAGGACCTTCGACGGAGCGCGATCGAGCTTCAACTCATCTTCAAGCGCCATCATCACCTTGTTACGGTTCTTGCGCTCGTCCATATCGATGAAGTCAATGATGATAATGCCGCCCAGATCGCGCAGGCGGATCTGCCGCACAATCTCCGGGATCGCGTCGAGGTTTGTCTTCACGATGGTGTCTTCAAGACGTGCCGTCTTCCCAACGTACTTTCCGGTGTTGATGTCGATTGCGACCAGCGCTTCTGTCTGATTGATGACAATCGATCCTCCCGACTTCAGCCAGACCTTCGACCGCAACGCCTTATTGATCTCCTCCGTGATGCCAAACTGCTCGAAGAGTGGCGTTTCCTTTGTATAGAGCTTCACCCTGCGAATCAGCGAAGGCTGAAAGCGCTGCAGGAAGCGCAGGACGCGCTCGTATTCCGTCTCCGAGTCCACCCAGATGGCGGAAAAGTTATCCGTCACCTGATCGCGCAGTACTCTCTCAATCAGGTTGAGATCGTGATAGATGAGCGCCGGCGACTTTGACGACTCCGACCTGGCCTTGATATCAGCCCAGAGATTCAGCAGGAAGCGCAGGTCGGACCGGAGTTCCTCTTCGCTCGCTCCGGAAGCAGCCGTGCGCACGATGAAGCCACCCTGCGCATCACCCTTTTCAGACAGCAGAATCTCCTTCAAACGGCGCCGTTCGCCATCAGACTCAATCTTGCGGGAGACGCCGGTATGCGAAACCGTTGGCATAAACACCAGGAAACGTCCAGGCAGCGCGATGTGCGAGGTAATCCGCGCACCTTTCTTGGCAATCGGCTCCTTCGCAATCTGCACCAGGATCTCCTGCCCCGGCTTCAGCAGGTCCGAGATTGCTGGCAGATTGGTCGCCTGCATCGACTGCCGTCCGCGTCCGTCGTGACGCCCGCGATCCGAAGACCCGGAACTGGAGCTGCGATCTCGATCGCCCGAGCCTGGCCGCCGCTCACGGTTACCGCGATCTCCTCGGCCATCCCGCCGCGCGTCGCGGCCTCGGCCGCCTCGGCCATCGCGGCGAGGCTCACCAGTCGTCGGCCGTGCGTACTCAGCCCCCTCCGCAACCTCACGGGGCGCCGCATCCTCGAACACGCCATCCGGCTTGCCGAGTGCGCCATTCTCCAGCTCAGACTCGTTTCCTATCTCACCGAAACCAACATCTTCGCCGCCCTGCTCGTCCTCACCCTCTTCGGAGTTGAAGTCCTGATCTTCCTCAAGGAAGTCTTCCTCAAAGTCATCGTCTTCCTCCTCCTCAAGAACCGACCCAGGCTGCGTCAGCTGGTCGATCGACATGTCCCGGATCATCGTCCCGAGATCCGCAGCATGTTCAAGCGTCTCCTGCTCCTGCTGCTCGAACTCAGCTGCGGAATGCGCGCTGACGGCATGCACCATACCCGCATCCTCGTCATCATCCAGCACTTCTTCTTCGAGCAGACCCGAACCCGGCTCGAAGCTTGGCGTACCCGGTGCAATCGGCACCGCAGCCGGAATAATCCCGTCCACTACCGCGCCTTCGTGCTCGATCGGCGAGCTCGGCTCTGCATGCTCCTGTGCTGGATACTCCCGCTCCGTGGAGGCTGCCGGCTCCGAATGCATGTTGCCCATATCGGAGATCGATGTCACTTCATGCGTCTCGGCAGCAGCTTCATGAGCAAGATCATGCTCCGGCTGATGGGTCAGCTCGGCCGGCACCTCGACAGCGGGCACAAACTCCAAAACTGGAGCTTGCACCGGCTCCGGAGCGGCTTCCGGCATAAAGACCAATGCCTCCGGTTCTGCTGCTTGACCAGAGATCTCAATCATCTCAGGCTCGGGCTCAATCTCAGGAGAAGCTTCTGCACTCGCCTGCTCGATATACGGTTCGTCGAGCACGGGAGCGGATTGACGGAACTCGCGCGGTGCCACCGGGTCCACCCGGTACGAAGCCGAGGCCTCTTCCGGCTCGTATTCGGCTGCGGGCGCCTCAACCTCGGGCAGCAGCTCCTTCATTTCAAACGCGTTCTCAGCAGCGCCGATCGGTTCGATCGCCGCTGCCGGTTGATCCACGAGCGCAGGCGCTTCAACCACCTCGTGCGCAACAACCGGTAAAGGCGGAGGCGGCACAAAGGTCGAATTGACGGGCGTAACCAGGTGACTTGGCGGCACATGTTCCGAATCACTCAGATAGGTCGGGACCTCGGCCAACGACGCAGACTCAGCAGCCGCGGGCTGCTCGGACTCAGCGCGCGGTTCACGTGGCCCCCGTTCAAAGCGATTGCCACGACCGCGATCTCGGTCGCCACGTCCCTCGCGGCCGTCTCTGCCACGCGAGTCACGCGGTGCGTCGCTCCGATGCGTCGAGGGGGAGCCCGTCCGCGAACGCAGGGTCTCCCCCGGCAACACAAGTCCGCCATCCCAGCCCTCAGCCACAAACTCCGATACCGGCGCTGCAGCCGCCGCAACCGGAGGGTTCGCAGCCGCGGTCTCGCTTTGAGGGCGATACTTTGAGAGCGACTCACCCGGTAGGATGACCGGCTCGAGTGGCGCCTCAACCTCCGGCTCAACGCCATACTTCGTCTCATCCTTCTCTACCTTGTAGAGACTGGTAGAAGGCGCAAAGCCGCGCGGCACACGTGCCGGTGCAGCCGGTCCGCGATCCCGCCGGCCGCGATCTCCGCGCCCGCTCCGATCGTTCCGTGTTCCGCGTTCTCCACGATCCCCTGCTGCATTCCTTTCGCGGAAGGCAGCCTGCTCGGAAGCCGTGGGCAACGCGGCCGCCGCCTCCAACAGCGGCTCTTCTAGCTCATTCGTTCCCGGCTCAAATTCCACGGGCTCGGAAACATACGGCTCCAAAGGCGGCACGGGCTCTGACGCCTCGTTCGCAACGGGCGACGCTCCCTCTGGCCGCGGACCGCGATTACCACGCCGCCCGCGCCGCCCCCGCCAACGGCGGCTTCCATCCGCACCCGGCAGGCCTTCCCCGACCTCATCCTGATCATCCGGGATCGAGATGTTCCCTGCAATGGGCCCCGCTACCTCCGCGACAGGCGGACGCTCAACCTCTGCCTGGGCGGGCCGAACCTCTTCTGGCCGTGCGTCACGACCCCCGTTCCGATTCCCGCGATTGCGTCCACCGCGCCGTCCGCGATCCCGATCGCTACGCTCCGAACGCTCACCCTCAATCACAGGCCGTGATGGATCGAGCCCGGAAACCGCCTGCACAAACAGATCCGAGTCGCTCGGCTCAGCCGGCCGAGGCTGCGCATCGCGACCGCCGCGATCATGCCCGTTGCGCTCTTGACGGTCCCCGTTTCCGTTGCGCGAACGTCCGGCATCGGTGTGAGCGCTCGCCTCGAAGTCAGCCGTCTCACCGGCCTCCTCCATAAAATCTGTGATGTAGAGGAACGCGTCGCGCTCTAAACCGATATCGACAAACGAAGACTGCATGCCCGGAAGCACACGAGTCACTCGGCCGTTGTAAATGGAACCAGCCAGTGTGTATTCGTTCTCTCGCTCGTAGTAGATCTCTGCGAGTGCGTCATTTTCAACAATGGCAAGCCGCGTCTCGTGCGGCGTAGAAGAGATATAAATTTCTTTCGACATGCTGTGTTCTGCTCTTTCTGCCGGGCTCCTTGGAGCACGCGGCGGGCAGGCACGGCGAAAGTTCGGGGGCTCTCCCAGCGTTTCTTCGAGATTCGCTAGGCGCTGCCCACCAAAAAGACGGACTGGACTCGGGATGCGGAAGCTGCGGGTCTGTACTCTGTCGCGAAGCGCGAATGCACTTCGGCCCGGGCGCCTAAGCCTCTCATTTCATGAGAGTTCAAGCGGGGGGATCTACAGAAAACATCGGTACCGCGGGGTCTTGCTTCAAACTCGTGAACCCAAGCGCGGAAGGTGACCGAAACAACCTCTCGAAGAGGCGGGGCCGTTTGCCTTCCGTATGTGTTCATTCCCAATCCTGTCCGGCCTTCGGAGTCGAACTCTTACCTGGCCGGCCTTATCTGTAAATTCAAAATCTGTAACGTCACTCGTTCGGCAAAACAAAAACTTGAAGAACTTGACTCGTTGCCGCCCGGTAGCGCCTGGCGCTCAAACGGTGCGGGGACGTGCTCCGATCGGCATCTGGCCGACCGGTCTCTTGCTCTAGTATGCACCAGCCCACCCCACCTGCGGGGCGAGCCTCACGCAAATTGTAACCTACCGTTGACCTTTTGGCCGGACGCCACATGTCCTCCGCGCAACCAGGCCCGGATCCGCAGCTCACCTGATCAGACGGCCATGACGCCCGCGGAAACCAGCATTGAGGCTGTACCAACGCTACACTCAGGTCGCAAAATGCAAAGCAGTACGACAGGAGAAGCGGCACAGACCCGGGGATGTTGCCGCCGGGATCAGCGATGCCGAACTCTCTCGCTCCGCTAATTCACAAACCGCCGCATCCTTATATTCATGACGATCCCAAGCGCCATGAACGTGAACAGCACCGAGCTCCCGCCGTAGCTCAGCAATGGCAGCGGGATCCCCGTTACTGGCATCAGCCCCACCACCATGCCGACATTGACCGCAATCTGAAAGACCAGAACTGCCACCACGCCCATGACAATGAGGCTTCCAGGGAGGTCCTTCGCCGTCTGCGCGTTCTGCACCAGCCGCATCAGTATAAGGAAATACAATAACAAAACCATTACTGCACCGATGAACCCATGCTCCTCGCTGAGCGCCGCAAAGATAAAGTCGGTATACGGAATCGGTAGAAAGTCTCCCTGCGTCTGCGTTCCGCGGTTTGTGCCCTTGCCCCAGATGCCTCCGGATCCTACCGCAATCTTCGACTGGAGAATCTGGTAGCCGGCTCCGCGAGGGTCATTGCCCGGGTCCATGAAACTCGTGAGCCGCGCCACCTGGTACGGCTTCAACACCTTGCCGGACTTCAGGACAGCCGCGCCCAGCAGCCCAAACGTCAACACCAGAATCGACGCCTGCTTCCAGGAGATTCCCCCCAGAAACAACCCCGCCAGCAGCACCGGAACGTACGTCAGCGACGTTCCCAGGTCCGGTTGCGACAAGACCAGCAGGAGTGGAACACCCACCAGCGCTCCCACCTTGAAGATGTCGCCCCACGTAAGCGCTCGTCCGGCCCGTGCCCAGAAGAAGCGCGCGACCGCCAGAATCAGTACCAGCTTCACCCACTCCGACGGCTGAAAGTGGATGCCGCCCGGCAGCTTGATCCATCGCCTGGCGCCAAGCACCTTCGTTCCCACCACCTTGACGGCTATCAACGAAACCAGCGAGATCGCATATGCCCAGTTCGTAATATCGAGAAGCCGATGATAATCAATGAGCGAGATCACAAACATCAGCACAAGGCCCGTCAGCAGGAACTGAACCTGCTTATGGTCGAACCCGTGAAACTTGGTCATCGCCGTCGCTGATCGGATCTCCAGCACGCTGAAGACCGACAAGATCCCCAGCAGGCCGAGCAGCGTCCAGTCGAAATCCCGAAAAGAAGAGAACCGTTGCATCGTGTCTCAACCTAGTCTACGGCGTCAGCCTCCTCAACGCCGCAGCTGAGCTCACAGGACCTCTTCCCGGCCCAGGCGCGACTTCGCACCCCTCATCCGACCGGTCGCTTCAACCATCTCACCCGCCTTGGCAAGCCCCATCCGCGGCATATTCGCGTAGACACTCTCGTATTCGCCGGCTCTCACCAGGTACGTCTCATGGAAGATCCCCACTGACCCGTTTCCGCCCACACGCCGGTTGAACTCCGCCCAGGCCGGCAGGTGGGCCAGCGTTCGGTCGTGCGCATAGGCGTGGAGATGCTCGAAGCTCCGCCAATACTGGACCATCATGATCGTCCGCCCACTCAGCGAACCTGACGCATGCAGCAAACCCATCTCCGGATGCTGCATGAGTTCCGTGATCATCCGGGGCATCGCTCTCGCGACCGGCATCCACTTGTTGACTTGGAACAGACGGTTCACCCGCATCCCGATCAGGAAGATGACAAAGTCGCCCTCAATCTTGCCCGCAAACCGACCCTTGTGAAGCTCCATCTCTTCCACCTCGTCCGCCCCGTCCGCTAAGGGAACCCCTGCGTCACTCTTTCGCCGGGCTGACCGGAGCACCCACTCCCTTAGCCGCAGCCGAATCCTCTTTCGAAGCCTTCGTCGCCGGCTTTGATGGCTTATCCTCATCCTCAGCCGGATCAGCCTCCGCCGGCACCGCTGGCGCAATCGGCGCATCCGCAATCTTCAGGTTATGTTCTGCCTTACGCTGCTTGGTCACGAACGCATCGATCACCTGCGCTCCCAGTTTGGCCGAGTTGTTCCCCCAGTATCCATGTTCCCAAAGCACTGCGACCACAATATCCGGGTTGCGCCGCGGCGTCATGCCGACAAACCACGCGTTCGGCAGCGTAGCCTTGTTGGTGCTGTTCTTCTGCCGTCCGCTCACGATATCGGCCGTCCCGGTCTTCCCGGCAAAGTCAATGCCGTCCAGGTGTGCGGCATACGCTGTGCCGATCGTGCTCTGGGTCACGTTCGCCATGGCGTCGGTGATGATCTGCCAGTTCTCAGGCGACAGCGGAATCGTCGAATCGCCGCTCCCGGGGAACGTGTCCCTTACCGCGCTGGCAAACTCCGCCGGCACCTCGCCGGGCATGACGACATGCGGCCGCCGAAACACCCCGCCATTGGCAATCCCGCTCAGCGCCCGCGCCAGTTGCAAGGGAGTCGCCGTGACCGCGCCCTGCCCGATCCCAACCGAGATAGTCTCGCCCGCAAACCACTTCTCGTGGTAGTTCTTCATCTTCCACTCTTCAGAAGGCACCGTGCCAGACGCCTCGTCCGGCAGATCGATCCCGGTCTTCTGTCCAAGTCCCACCGAGTGCGCATACTGCGCGATCTTCTCGATGCCCAGCCGATTCGCCAGCGTGTAGTAGAACGTATCGCAGGAATAAGGAATCGCGTTGTAGATATTGACGGATCCGTGATGCCGGTCGCAGTGATAAAGGTGGCCAAAGAAGGTCGCCCCGCCCTGGCAATCCACTTTCAGATTCTGCGCAACTCCCTCCTGCAGCCCGGCAACCGACATGATGATCTTGAAGGTGCTGCCCGGCGCCAGTTGCGCCTGGATGGTCTTGTTCAGCAGCGGATGATTCGGGTCGTCCAGAATTTGCGACCAGTATCCCTTCGTCAGCTTCACTGAAAACTGGTTCGGATCGTAGCTGGGACGCGAAACCATCGCCAGGATCTCGCCCGTATGCGGGTCCATGGCAACGATTGCACCGTTCTTGCCCTCGAGCGCCTGCTCCGCCACCCGCTGCAGGTCAAGATCAATCGTCAGGTGCAGATCCTTGCCAGGAGTCGCGAGTTCCTGGCCCAGCAAACCCACCTCTTTGCCGTGCGAGTTCACGATCACATCCCGAGAGCCGTTTACCCCGCGTAGCAGCGCGTCGTAAGTCTCCTCCACCCCCGACTTGCCGACCACGTCGCCTGGTTCGTACGCCGCGTACCGTGGATCGTTCTCGAGCATCTGCTCCGAGACCTCGCCCACATACCCGATCACATGCGCCGCAAACCCATCCTTCGGGTAAAGCCGCCGCTGCTCTTCAAGCGTCTCGAGCTCCGGCAGTTCGTTCCGGTGCGCCTCCACAAACGCCTGCTCATCCGGCGTAATATCCTGCTTCAACGGGATCCGTTGGTATCGCGGCGCGCTGCCGAAATGTCTAAGCGTCGCCTGCAGTTGGTCGAGTGGAAGATGCAGGCCTTCCGCAATCAATGGCAGATCCAAGGAAGGATCCTTGATCTGATCGCGCAGCAGATAACATGTTGTCGAAGGATAGTTATCGACCAGCAGCCGCCCCTCCCGGTCGAATATACGTCCGCGCGGAGCCAGCACCGGCACCTTGCGGATGCGGTTCTGTTCCGCCTGCACCCGGTAGCTATCCGCGCCCAGAACCTGCAGATTCCAAAGCCCGAGCGTCAACACGGCAAGAATCCCAACAATGAAATACTGCGCCGCCGCCAGCTTCCCCGGTGAAAGCTTCTCTTCGCGGCCAATCAGCGGACTCGGGGTATCGGGAATCATGTAAGAATGCCTTCGGTCTTTATTGTAGCGAGCTTCGCATCAAGCGCCGCCAATGCATAGCCCAGACACGACATGGTTCCGAGCCAGGACGGAACGACGTGGATGAAAGCCCAAATCGGAACAGTTCGCGAGGATCACAAGAAGACAGAATGAGATAAACGACTAATCCCGGAGCTTGAATCGATCCAGGAATAAAAACAAAGGAATCGCGACAGCCGTATTCAACGCGGCGCGAATCACCTCATGCACCCAAAGCAGGTGAAGCTCATGAACCCCCAGCATCACGCGGTTGATCGCAAAGAGCATTACCGATTGCAGCATGGAGAACCCAAAGATCATCAACACTCGCGTAATCAGGTTCTCAACATCCACCTGCACACCGATGCTGGACGCGATATACCCAATCACCGACTTCGCAAGACCGTTGATGCCGATCGGCTGTCCCGTCAACGCATCCTGAACCAGCCCAATCGCCGCTCCGGTCAACGCGCCAACGATCGGACTACGCCGCGCTACCGCGAAAAAGATCACCGCAAGCAGCGGCAGATCGAGGATCAGCAAGCGCGGAAAGATCTTCGGCACGTACGCCTGCAACAGGAGAAACAGCAGCGGCACGGCTATGGCCACCACCGGGCTGAACCGGTACTCCTCAAGCTCTCGCCGCGATGTATAGCTATGGTCTGGCATCTTTTCCTGTCGTTATGCTCAATACGTCATGCTCACTGCGGCGATTGCGCAGGCGGCGTCACCGCGGGCGTCCTGCCCCCCGGCTGCAACTCACTCGCCGGTGGCGCCGACCCGGGACTGTATTTATCCGGATGTATGACCGGCTTCGGCTTTGGCACGAGCTGCGTCGAGTTATCGGGCGGCGGGGTTGCACTCGCAGCAGCACTCGGATCATCGGCCGACTGGTCGCCCTTCTCGTGCAGACTCGGCAGACGCTCCGCGCTGATATCCGCCGCATGTACCTCGGCATCAGCGGCCAGTTCCTGCTCGGTCTTCGGATCCAGGCTGTTCCCGGTCGCAGTCACCACCAGAACCTCCTCCAACTGGTTCAGATTCGCGGCTGGCTTTAACGTAATCAATGTAAACGGCTGATGTTCCGGATCGGGCTTGATGCTCTCAATCGTTCCCACCGCTAGTCCGCGTGGAAACACCATGTCGCCACCCGAAGTCAGCACCTTCTCGCCCGGCTTGATCCGGTCATCCGGCGTCAGGTTGCCGATAACAATCTGCCCCGTCGACGACCCCTTCAAAATTCCACGAATCCGGGTCGACTGCAGGAACACTCCCGCACCCGAAGTCGGATCGCTCAACAGCAGCAACTGCGACGTCGTTGGAAAGACATCTCGAAGTTTGCCCACCACTCCATCCGGCGTAATCACTGCCATGCCGGCCTTCAGATGCGCATCTTCCCCTTTATCCAGAATCAGCAGCCTCGACTGATCCGATCCCGACGTTCCGATGACCTGAGCCGCGATCGTTCCCGCAATATAGTGCTGTTTGAAATCCATCAGATTCCGAAGTCTTTGGGCCTCGACTGCATCTTCCGAGATCGCCGCCCTCTCCAGGCGTAGCTGCGCCAGCTGTTTCTCCAGATCTTCATTGCGCTGCCTTACATGCCGCAGATCCACATAGTCCGACCAGGCATACCGAACTCCATGCCCGCTGAAGGCCGACAACTTTTCGAAAGGCGAGACCAGCGCGTTCGCCCAAAGTCGAACAAGTCGCACATGCTGGCCATCCGGGCGCTGTGCATCGGGCGACCGACGAACCTGGGTCGCCAGGGCAATCGACTGCACCAACAAAATAGCAATAAGAACAAGCGGGTTTTTAAAGCGGCTGAGAAAAGATTCCATGGACCGTTGTGTCCTTTCCATTATCGCCGCATCTGACCACCTGATGTGAATCTGAACACTTGTTCATGCAGCAGGAGCTTGGTTGGTAGACACAGATCGCCGTAACTTCCCCGCAGGACCGTCGCTCGCGAGCCGTATTGCTGCCGGAACCCTCTTCAACGTCGACTCGCCTGCTTTTTACCAGCAAAACGCCGCTCGCTACGGTGACGTCTGTTCCTTCCTCACACCCAACGGCTTCCGACAGTTTCAGTTCAACCACCCCGATGCGATCGCCGACATACTCGTACGCGACGCCCAGCATCACCTGCGCGGCGTGGTCCTGCGTCGCGCCCGCGGCATCCTGGGCGACGGTCTGCTCACCAGTGAAGAGCCGCTCCACCTGCGCCAGCGCCGCCTCGCTCAACCCGCCTTCCATCGCGCCCGCCTTGCTAACTACGGCGCCGAAATCGTCCGCCTCACACTGGAGATGCTCGCCACCTGGCCTTCCCAGATTGGCACCGTCGAATCTCACGCCGAGATGGTCCGCCTCACGCTCCGCATCACCTCCCGCTGCTTGCTCGGCGCCGACGTCCACGCCTCCGTCCAGACCTTCGTTGACTCGATGCAGATCTTCAACGACTATCTGCCGTTCGCCCTGCTCCCGGGAGCCGCCTACCTCGAGAAGCTCCCCATCGGCCCCATGCCCCGCATGAAGCGCGCCCTGGCCGCCCTCGACGAACTCATCTTCGGGATCATTCGCGAGCGCCGTGCGAGACACCAGCAAGGCGGCCAGCTCGGTGACGATCTCCTCGGCATGCTGCTCGAAGCGGAAGACGAGTCCGGCAGCATGTCCGACCGGCAGGTCCGCGACGAAGCCCTCACCATCCTGCTCGCCGGTCACGAAACCACCGCCAACGCCCTCACCTTCGCCCTCTGGAACGTTGCCAGGTATCCCGAGATGCAGCAGAAGATGCGGGAAGAGGTTATGCGCGTCTGCGGTGACCGGCCGCCGCAGGCATCGGACTTCCGCAGCCTCTCCTATATAGAGCGCGTCTTCTCCGAATCCATGCGTCTCTACCCGCCCGCCTGGGTCGTCGCCCGCACCGCCATCCGCCCCTACACCATGCGCACCGGCGAACAGATTCCAAAAGGCGCGCACCTCATTGCCTCCCAGCTGGTCGTTCACCATGACCCACGTTGGTGGCCCGATCCGCTCCGCTTCGACCCTGATCGCTTCCTCGAAGCGGCCAAAGCCAGCCGGCCCAAGTTCGCCTACTTCCCTTTTGGCGGCGGCGCGCGCTACTGCATCGGCGAAGGCTTCGCCTGGATGGAAGGTGTGCTTATGCTCGCCACCTTGCTCCAGCAACGCGAACTCCGCCTGCCCGACCCCACCGTCCGCACCCTCCCGATCACGCCCAAATTCACCATCCGTCCGACCGACCCGGTCCCACTCCTCATCAGTCAGCTTCCCCCTCGTTGTTCCCACGCCTCCAGCGTACCGTTATCGCTCGAGCTGGCCTGCGGCGACTAAGGCGACCGCAGCACGAGAGACCAGAACGGCGAGCCGTTCCCGCACCCGGGGCTCGAAAGTCCGGTCATAGTGACTCTTCAGACTCGCTTGCAAGCTCATTATCGATAAACATCGGACGGCGTTGCGCCGCAATCAGCGCAGCATCCTCCGCTTTGGCAGAGCGAACGCGGGCCTTTGCCAATGCTGGCAATCCCGAGCGGCCTACTTTACAAACAGTTTCGGCAGAAAGTTCACCAGGTTGTCTCGCCAGACCAACCACGTATGCATTCCTGGCGTCTCGACCTCCTGCACCGGCAGGCCTTCGCCCTTCAGATAACCGGCCAGCTTCCGGTTGGGCGTAATCAGCCCATCCTCGGTCCCGCACGAGATCCATAGCTCCTTCAAATCCGCCGTCTTCGGATTCAACCCACTCAGGTTCGCTGGCTGCAGCATATGCACCGCCGCGCTGAATCCGCCCACGTACGCGAACATGCCCGTATGATTCAGCCCGACGCTCAGAGCCTCGAGCCCACCCATCGAAAGCCCCGCGATCGCCGTATTTTCGCGTCCCGCTGCAACGTTGTATTCTGCGCTCACCCGCGGCATCACCTCAGTCAGCAGCGACTGCTGGAACAGGTTCGTGTTGCGGTCAATATCTGCCGGCTTCTGCCACTCTCCCCAGCCGTCGTAGACGAAGCTCATCTCGCCATATCCGAGCGGCATCACCACGATCATCGGCTTTGCCTTCCCCGCCGCGATCAGGTTGTCGAGAATAAAGTTCGCCTGGCCAACCGAGCTCCAGCCGCCGGCGGTATCGCTCCACCCATGCAGCAGGTAGAGCACCGGGTACTTCGTGCTCGCGCGAGCGTCATACCCCGGCGGCGTATAGACGAAAAACTGATCCTGATCGCGCTCCAGCCCCTTCACCACCTTGCTCGTGAAGAACTCCTGGTGCATCTCGCCATGCGGCACGTCGGTATGCTCCCACGGCTCGGGCGTCGCACCCGGCACCAGCACTCCGCTGCCGACGTTCAGCACCCCTGCCTTCACCACCACATTGTGCGCGTCGACCGTATACTGCCCGTCCACTTCGAAGTGGTAGCTGTAGATCTCCGGCTTCAGCGCGTCGGTCGTCAGGGTCCAATCGCCCGCCGCACCCTTCGTCATCGGCATCGGCTGCGCCACACCCTCGAGCGCCAGCGAAACCTCCTTCGCAGTCGCGTCTGTAAATGTGAACGACACGGTCCGATCTGCATGCACCACCGGATCCGGAGCCAGCCTCGCCGGCGGCGCGGGCGGAGGAGGCGGCGTGCGCGGCACACCTTGTTGTCCCAACGCCGAAGCCGCAAAAAATCCCGCCAGAAGCCCGCAAACCATTCGCATACGAAGATGTTAACCCATCCAATCGGCCCCCAAACTAAACCCAACCCAAGCCGGCATCCCGCGTGATACTCTCTTGCCACCCCAGTTCCCAAAAGGTTTCCGATGACTCGCGGCCCCGGCTCCACCGCCTTGCAACCCCTTCTGCGCCTTCTCCTGATCGTCTGCGCACTCGTTGCGCCTGCCCTCGCCGATACGATCCACATCCCCGCCGACCGAAAGACCATCCAGGCTGGCATCGACGCCGCCAACCCCGGCGACACCGTCCTCGTCGCCCCCGGCACCTACTACGAAAACATCGACTTCAAGGGCAAAGCCATCACCGTCACCAGCTCCGCCGGCGCCGCCACCACCATCATCGACGGCGGCTCTTCAGCTGCCGCTGCCACATTCCAATCGGGCGAAACAAGAGCGTCGACCCTGTCCGGATTCACCATCCAGCATGGCGGCGTCCTCAATTACTACGGATCGGTCTCAGGTGTTTACGTAGAGGGTAGCTCGCCGACGATCCTCAACAACATCATCACGCTGAACAACTGTTACGGCATCTCAGTCAAATGCGCCGCTCCGCTCATCCAAGGCAACGAAATCTCGGCGACCCAAGACCCGGATGCCGCGTGCTCATTTGGAGGGGGTGCGGGAATCTACATAGACGGCAACCTCAACGCGTCCAACCCCGCTGCCATCGACGGAACGCTCCCAGTCATTTTCGGCAATGTGATCGAAAACAACGTCGAGTCCGGCTACGAGGACGCGGGCGGCAATGGTGGCGCTGGCATCGCTGTGTGGGGCGGACAAGCTCTCATTCAAAACAACATCATTCGCAACAACACCACCGCCGGAACCGCCGGCGCAATCAACGTTGTCTACGGTGGGATGATCCTTTACCAGAATCTCATTTATGGAAATACGTGAAGCTGTGTCGCCGCAATCGATCTGGGTACCGGCGGCGAATCAATTACCAACTATCTTGCCAACAACACCATCGTCGACAATTCAATCATCACAGTCAACGCGGGCTATGGCTGCACCTCGGAAGGCGCTGGCTATACCGGCCAGGTCGATGTAGGAGACTTTGGAAACGTCACAGTCAATAACATCATTGCAGCGTCCACGACCGAGGCCATCCTTGTCTGCTCAGGCGGAACTCTGCCAAATGGATTACTGGATCACAATCTCTTCTACAACCCAACCGGCTCTATCTTTGGAAGCCCATGCGCCGCCAGCGAGATTGGCACCTACGGCAACATTTCCGCAGACCCGGCGTTTGCCGATCGAGCCGCTAAGAATTACCAACTCACCCCCTCTTCCCCAGCGATTGACGCAGGAAACACCAGCGCGCTACAGTACCTCGCTGACTCCGGGGCTGACACCACGAAGGACTTTGCCGGCAACCCACGCCTCCAGGACGCTACTGGAGTGGGCTACCCAATCATCGATATCGGAGCCTATGAGTTGACTGGCGCGACGGACAACGGTTCCACCACCATCCTGCTTACTCCGTCAACCGTCATGGCACGCGGGGGAGATCAGGTCACCTTCGCAGCCACCATCTTGTCGGCGAAGGGCGTCCCAACAGGCGACCTGACACTATTCCAGGATGGGGCGAATGTGAGCCATACCGCCATCGGGAGCTCAGGGATCGTCACCTTCCTCTCTCCCGGCTTATCCCCAGGTTTGCACTCCTTTATCGCGACCTACCCCGGACAAGGAGTTTTCACTCCCGCCGTCTCCGTCAAGGTCATCGTACTCGTCGACAAATACCAACCCCACCTCACACTTGACATCTCGCCCAATCCCGGTGTGGTGAACCAACCCGTAACCCTCACCATCTCCCTGACTTCAACGGACAAACTCATTCTGTCTCCCGTCGTACTCAGCGACGGAACCAACACCCTGGAGAGCCTGCAACCTGACGCCAACGGCAACGCTTCGTATACGAGCAGTTCCTTTGCGATCGGATATCACAACATCAATGCCTCCTACGCCGGGGACGCAACTCACTCCTCCGCCAATGCCGTTGTCGAGTTGCAAGTCGTCGACGGCTACACCACCAACACAACCCTCATCTCATCCGCGAACCCCTCGAACTTCAATCAATCCGTGACGTTCTCCGCCCAGGTTACTGCCGCGAACGGCACGCCCACCGGCAACGTCACCTTCACCGATGGTCAAACCGCTCTCGCCACTAAACCACTCACTTCATCAGCCAGCGCAACCTACACCACGAGCGCCCTTACCGCGGGCCCCCACACGATCTCTGTCACCTACAACCCGACGGGCGGCTTCGAAACCAGCAACGCCTCGCTGACTCAGCAAGTCAACGGCTTCCCAACTGAATCCGTCCTTAGCAGCAGTCAAGCCGTAGGGCCATACAGCAGCTTTATCACGCTTACGGCGAGTGTCATCCCGGTGCCGCAGCCCGGACCCGCAAACGTCGCGGGCAACGTCAATTTCTACATAAACTCCGCACTTGTCGGCAGCGGGGTCCTCTACCAGAACAGCCCCAACATCGGCGTTGCCGGTTACGGTATCGGCACCCTTCCGGTCGGAACTAACACCGTCACCTGTGAGTACCTCGGAAGCGCCACCTACGCCTCAAGCGTGTGCGCCCCGTACACGATCAAGATCGTCCCCAACACAACGATCCTTGCCATCTCCGCATCCCCAAACCCCGCTCACGCCTTCCAACCCATTACATTGGCAGCCCAGCTTTCGTCCAGCACTGCAACCGTCCTTCCCACCGGATCTATCGCGTTCTTTTCCAATGGCGCTTCGATAGGCGCTGCCCCTCTCAGCGCCTTGGGCATCGCCACTCTCTCCGCCAACCTCCCCGCTGGCAGCCCGGTCATCACGGCCACCTATGCGGGAACCACCGGCTACAACGCAGCAGCGGCAAAGCCTGTCACCGAATTGATCACGCCAGATACCACCACAACCACCCTCACCATCTCCCCAACCACCGCCCCGCAGGGCACCGCCATTGTCCTTACCGCCCAGGTCGCGCCGTCGCACAGCCAGACAGCTCCGTCCGGCAACATCGCCTTCGTCGACGGCACCACCACCCTCGCCACAGTTCCAGTAAGCGCCACCGGCGGCGCAACCTTCACCTCAAGCACTTTCTCGGTCGGCACCCACACCCTCATCGCCGTCTACTCCGGCAGCCCCAACGACCTGCCGTCGACCTCGGACCCGCAGACCCTCACCATCAATGCGCAGGACTTCGCCATCAACGCACCGCCGCCCGTCACCCTGCAGACCGGCTACCACACCACCATCAAGCTGACCCTCACCTCGACCGGGAGCTTCGCCGATACGGTCGCTCTCAACTGCACCGATCTCCCGCAATGGGCAACCTGCACCTTCGACAACGCGGCTCCCGTCCTCGGCGCAAACCAGACCATTCCCAGCTCCCTCCACCTCGACACCGACGCCGTCCTCGGCTATAAATCAGAACTCCGATCCCCGCTCGCGCTCCGCACCGGCATCGCTCTCGCAATGCTCCTGCCCCTCGGCATGCTGGCCTCGCCACGCCGCAGACACCTGCTCAGGCGCTCAACCCTGCTGCTCGCCCTGGTACTTACCGGCTCGCTCTTCGCCCTGACAGGATGCAGCGGCTTATACCCTCCAAGCACGCCACCCGGCACCTACACCATCACGCTAACCGGCCACGGCACCCAAACGGGCCAGACCCACACCACCACCTTCACCCTAATCGTCACTCCTTGAAAAACCCGCTGCCCCGAAATCAGTGCAACAAAAAAGCTTAGGTCCGAACCCAAAGGTCCGGACCTAAGCTGAATGCCTCGACGAGTTGCACCAAAACGACAGGGGGAGAGGTCTCCCCTCAATCCATCTCTAGTCGATCGAAATCTTGCGCAGCAGGTTGAAGTTCGAAAGCATCTGTCCGGTTCCAAGCACCACACTGGCCAGCGGATCATCTGCCACCGATACCGGCAAACCGGTCTCCTCACGGATTCGCTTATCCAGGTTCTTGATCAGCGCGCCGCCGCCCGTTAGCACGATGCCACGATCAGAGATGTCAGCCGACAGCTCCGGCGGCGTGCGCTCGAGCGCCACGCGAATCCCATTGATGATCGTCGAAATGCATTCGCCGAGCGCCTCGCGAATCTCCGAGTCGTCGATCGTAATCGTCTTCGGCACACCTTCAATCAGGTTCCGCCCAGTAATCGTTTTGGTCAGCGGCCGATCGAGAGGATACGCCGAACCCAGCTCCATCTTGATCATCTCGGCCGTGCGCTCGCCGATCAGCAGGTTGTACTTCCGCTTGATGTACGTGATGATCGCCTCGTCCATCTGGTTCCCCGCCATCCGGACTGAACGCGAGTACACAATGCCTGCAAGCGAGATCACGGCAATGTCCGTCGTGCCACCGCCGATATCGACCACCATGTTGCCACCCGGCTCGGTGATCGGCAAACCGGCGCCAATCGCCGCCACCATCGCCTGTTCGACCAGGTGCACCTCCGAAGCTTTGGCCCGGTAGGCCGAGTCCATAACCGCCCTCTTCTCCACCTGCGTGATCTCGCTCGGCACTCCGATCACGATCCGGGGATGCACCATCATCTTGCGGTTATGCGCCTTCTGAATGAAGTAGTTGAGCATCTTCTCGGTCTGCTTGAAGTCGGCGATCACCCCATCCTTCATCGGCTTGATGGCGACGATATTACCCGGCGTTCGCCCCAGCATCTCCTTCGCCTCACGCCCCACCGCCTCGACCTCGCCGGTCACCTGGTTCACCGCGATGATCGAAGGCTCGTTCACAATGATGCCCTTGTTGTGCGCGAAAACCAGGGTATTGGCGGTGCCTAGGTCGATCGCAAGATCGGACGAGAAGAGGCTGAAGAGAGAGCGCATGTTGTGCACGCGCGAATAACGCATCTGGAAGTTATTTGACGACATCGGGGATGGTTCAATCCTGACTATGCAAAGTGCGGGAAGACTTTCCATCATTGTACGGCTTCCGCACCCCTTTGAGCCGGAAGGCGGAGGAGCCGGAACTCAGACGCCAAACACCCTCACGAAACTTGGGCGAAACCTGCTCCCTTCGGTAGGATAAAAGCTGAAAAGTCGAAAAGCTGAAGAAGAGGTTTTGGATGATTATTGGTGTACCCAAGGAAGTAAAAGATCACGAAAGCCGCGTCGGCGTCACGCCCGCTGGCGTAAAAGCCCTCGTCGAAGCAGGGCACAAGGTTCTTGTAGAGACCAACGCGGGCGCGCTCTCCGCCTTTGTGGACGACGAGTATCAAAATGCCGGCGCAGAGATCGTAGGCTCGGCCTACGACACCTGGCGCCTCGCCGAAACCGTCGTCAAGGTCAAGGAACCAACTGAGAAGGAGTACAAACACTTTCGCGAAGGCCTGGTCCTCTTCACCTATCTTCATCTCGCTCCCCTGAACGACCTCACCCAGGCCCTGCTCGACAAGAAGGTCACCGGCATTGCCTACGAGACCGTCAAGGACCGTGCCGGTACGCTGCCACTGCTGACCCCTATGTCCGAAGTCGCCGGACGCATGTCAGTCCAGGTCGGCGCGACCTACCTCGAGAAAGAGCACGGCGGACGTGGCGTTCTGCTTGGCGGCGTACCCGGCACCACTCCGGGCCACGTCTGCATCATCGGCGGTGGCATCGTCGGCACCAACGCCGCGAAGATCGCGCTGGGCATGGGCGCACGCGTCACACTGGTCGATCTGAACCTGAATCGCCTGCGCGAGATCGACGACATCTTCGGCGGTCGCGTTCACACGCTCGCCTCCAACTCTTACAACATTGAGCGCGCGGTCTGCGATGCCGACCTGGTCATCGGCGGCGTCCTCATCCCGGGTGCTGCCGCTCCCAAGATCGTCACCCGCTCGATGGTGGCGAAGATGAAGAAGGGCGCCGTCATCGTCGATGTGGCCATCGATCAAGGTGGCTGTATCGAAACCGCTCGTCCCACGACCCACACCAATCCCAGCTTCGAGATCGACGGCGTCGTCCATTACTGCGTCACCAACATGCCTGCGGCCGTTCCCTATACCTCGACCCTCGCCCTCACCAACGCAACCTTTCCTTACCTGCTGAAGCTTGCGAAGCTCGGAGCCAAGGAAGCGATCAAGGCGGATGCCGGCTTCGCGGAGGGCGTCAATACCTTCGACGGTGCCCTGACCTATGCCGCCGTAGCCCAGGCGCAAAACCGCGAATGGAAGCCCGTCGCCAGTCTTGTCTAGCGCCAGATAGAACACCAGGGTCATAGGGGATAGCGCAGGAGTAGAGTAGGAAGCAACGCCCTGCTCTATCCCCTACACCCTCCTTCGAGGTGTCACTTCCTTGACCAAAAGCGCGCAGCAGCGAAAGATCTGGATCATCTCGCTCGGCCTCGGCTCCCTGCTGCTCTTCCTCGGCTTCGCCGCGCTCAACGCCTTCAAGCCCGCATTCCTCAATCCTGAAACCTCGGGCCAGATCCTCTTCTTCGGGGCTATTTCAGCAGCCACCTTCCTGCTGTTCATCGGCGTGCTCCTCATGCTCGCGCGTAACGTCCTCAAGCTCTACGCCGACCAGAAGAGCCGCGTCATGGGTAGCAGGCTTCGTACCCGCATGCTTTGGGGAGCCATCTTGATCAGCCTGCTGCCGATCGCCTTCATGTCGAGCTTCAGCTATCTGCTGCTGAATCGTTCGGTGGAGCGCTGGTTCTCGCAGCCCGTCACGCAGATGCGCGATGACTCCAACTCGCTCGCGCTCGCGCTCGCACAGTACACCTCGGCTAACGCCCGCGTCGAAGCGGAATCGATCAGCTCCGCGCTTCCTTCGCTCGCTCTGGGCAAAGATGCGTCATCCGGGCTGTTGAACCGCGAAGCTGTACAGCACATCCTGCGCAACCACCAAATCACCCTGCAAGGCGGCTTTGCGGTCGTCTACCGCGATAACCGCGCCGTCGCCGCGCTCAACATGCCGCAGAGTGCCGGGCAGGCAACCGCCGTTAAGCGCTGGCTGCCGCAGTCCCCCACCTCGCATCCGAACGACCCTGAACCAGGACCGATCGAAGATCTTCAAAGCGAACCCATCAATCCAGCCGATCCCGCAGATTCAGCCGTTCTCAACACCGCGCGCCAGGCGGATTCTCCCATCTTCACGCTGGCCGGAGCCGACTATGCTCTCGGTCTTGCGACCTCCGCCAAGTCCGGCGATAACGTCGAGAACGTCGTGGTCGGTCTCCCCCTGCCGCACGGCATGTCGGCCACTATGAGCCGCCTTCGAACGGCCACGGATAATTACTGGATCCTCTACCGTGGTCGCCGCGCCTATCGCAGCACTTACATGCTGCTGTTACTGATGATGACGGCCGTGGCGCTGTTCGCCTCCACCTGGCTCGCGCTCCATCTCTCGAAGCAGGTGACCAAACCGGTCGAAGCCCTTGCCGATGCGATGGCCCTGATTGCCGCCGGCAACTACAGCCATCGCGTCCAGGAGTCCGCCACCGAAGAGCTCGGCGAACTCGTCCGCAGCTTCAACCACATGGCAGAAGATCTCGAAGGCAGCCGCGCCCAGGTCGAGGCCTCGACCGCCCTGCTCTCAGCCGCGAACTCCACGCTCGAAGCGCGGCGCGGCGAGCTTGAGACGATGCTTGAGACGATCCCCAACGGCGTCGCTACCATCACGGCTGAAGGCGATATCGCCCTCGCCAACCGGGCACTGTCGGAGATGCTTGACCCAGGCGGTCAGAGGCCGTTCATCGGCCACAACATGGCCGAGGTCTTTCCCGCCGAGGTGATGGAAGCCATCGACCGCCTCATGCGACGCAGCCACCGCATGGGTACAGCCTCTGCCGAGATGGAGATGACGGTCAACGGATCCACCCTGAATCTGCTTGTCACCGTCGCGGTACTCGAAGGCAATATCGTGCACGACACTCCCGCCGGCATTCGCCAACATCTTGGCTACGTCCTGGTGCTCGAGAACGCCACCGAACTGCTGCGGGCTCAGAAGCAATCCGCCTGGAAGGAGGTCGCGCGCCGCGTGGCGCACGAGATCAAGAATCCATTGACTCCCATTTCGCTCTCCGCCGAGCAGATCGAACGCCACATCAATCGTCTCGACAACACCCTCCTTGAAGCTCAGATTCCATCTCCCTCCGTCTCTGTCATCCGTCGCTGCGCCGAGGTCATTTCAACCTCGGTCGAGTCGATGCGCGGCCTGGTCGACCAGTTTGCCTCGCTGGCGCAGTTTCCCACTGCTCAGCCGCGCCCCGCAGACCTGAATACCATCGTCGAAAATTCGCTCGCACTCTTTGCCGGACGCACCCAGGGCATCCGCATCGTGCGCCGCATGGCCAAGGACCTTCCCCTCGTACTCGCCGACCCCGAATCCATGAAGCGCGCCCTCGGCAATCTCATCGACAATGCCGTCGAAGCCATGCAACACGCGCTGCTTCGTGAGATCCGCATCCAGACCACCCTGCTCGACTCAGGCTTGATCGAGTTGACGGTCGCGGACACCGGGACCGGCCTGACCGACGAGATGCGCGAACGGCTCTTCCTGCCGTACTTTTCGACCAAACAGCGAGGCACCGGCTTGGGCCTCGCCATCGCAGCCAAAATTATCCAGGAGCATGGCGGCAGTATTCGCGCCGAGAAGAACGAGCCCGCGGGCGCGAAATTTATCGTCGAACTCCGCCCCGCAACCCAGGCGACCGACTCCGACTTGCCAGCCATGGAACCGATCGCAGAAGCACAGAGTACCTTCAACTAAGATCAGACTACCGCTCCTATGAACCATGTCCTCATCGTCGACGACGAAGCCGAAATCCGAGAATCGCTGGCAAGCATCCTTGAGGAGGAAGGCTACATCGTCACCTCGTCCGGCACCGCCGCGGAAGCGCTCGCGCTGCTTTCGGACGCAGTCTATGACGTCGTCTTACTCGATATCTGGCTGCCCGACCGCGACGGCCTCGAAGCCCTGAGCGAGATCCGCCAGATGGATGCAGCCTCAGTGCCAGAGGTCATCATCATCAGCGGTCATGGCACCATTGAAGCCGCGGTCCGCGCCACCAAACTAGGAGCCTACGACTTTCTCGAGAAGCCGCTCTCACTTGCGCGCACGCTGATCGTCGTCAAGAATGCAATGCACACGCGCCAGATGCGCGAGGACAACGCCGAGTTCCAGAGGCAGCTCGCAAGTCACGGGACGATTACCGGTAACTCCGTGCCCATGAAGGCGCTACGCCAGCAGATCAAGCTGATGGCGCCAACGAACGGCCGCGTGCTCATCTTTGGAGAAAGTGGCACCGGCAAAGAACTGATTGGCCGCACCATGCACGCGCAGAGCCTGCGCAAAGACCGGGTCTTCGTTGAGCTCAACTGCGCCGCCATCCCCGAGGACTACATCGAAACCGAGCTCTTTGGCTATCGCCACGGCGCAGCTCCTGGTTACGGGACAAACGGCGGAGGCACAGGTGTTCCCGCCGAGAAACGCGGCACCTTCGAACGCGCAGATGGTGGCACGCTCTTCCTCGATGAAGTAGGCGATATGAGCCTCAAAACTCAGGCAAAGGTATTGCGCGCTTTGGATGAACAGCGATTTCTCCCCGTCGGCGCCTCACACGCCGTGCACGTCGACGTGCGCGTGATCGCCGCAACCAACAAGGATCTCGAAGAAGAGATCGCCCGCGGCAACTTCCGCGAAGACCTCTTCTATCGCCTCAACGTCATCCCGTTCTTCGTTCCGCCGTTACGCGAACGTAAGGAGGATATTCCGCTGCTCGTCAAAGAGTTCCTCGCGGAATTCGGCGCGCAGTACGGCCGCCCGCGTATCGAGATGGCCGATGACGCGCTCACCGCGCTGCGCCAGTATCACTGGCCCGGCAACGTGCGCGAACTTCGCAACCTCATCGAGCGCGTCATTATCCTCAATCCCAAGGCGCAGAGGATCGAACGCAAGCACCTGCCGATGCTCGTCTACCGGGAGTCACGCGAAAGCTCAAAGAAGGACCGCCCCGAGGAGTTCTCCACCCTGCTCGAAGCGCGCGAGGCCTACGAGCGCGATTACATCCTCAAGAAAATCGACGAATGCCACGGCAACGTCACCCGCGCAGCCGAAGGCCTCGGCCTCGAGCGCTCGCACCTCTATCGCAAGATGAAAGCGCTCGGGGTCAGCGTCAAGGAATAGTCAGCGTCCTATCACCTGCACAACGGCGCTGTCCGGAACACTCCACGCCGCAGGCCCCTCGTGCGTCAAGCGGTGCTTCGCATCATCCCAGGTCAACTTCGTCATCGAGCTCTTGCCCTTCTCGTAGCCGTACGTGGTGCCATCATCGCTGAAGAGCGGGAACGCTCCATTCGCCCCGGCGTACACCTTCACCGAGGCGATCGGCTGCGGCTTGTCTGTGCTCAGCACCTCCGCGCCGAGCGGGACGATGGATCCCGCTCTGACGAACAACGGAAGTGTATCGATGGGTGCGTTTGCATTAATCGTCTGGCCACCCTTCATCCGTTCATTCGTCCAGTAGTTGTACCAGTCGCAGCCCGCAGGCAGGTACACCTTGCGCTCGGTCGCTCCCTGCTCAGTGACCGGAGCCACGAGAAACGCGGGCCCGAACATGTACTCATCCGGAATGTCCGCGACCGCGGGATCGTTGGGGAAGTCCATGAACAGCGCACGCATAAACGGCGCGCCCGTCTTGTAGCTTTGGTACCCAAGCGAGTAGGTATACGGCAGCATCTGGTAGCGCAGGCGCAGATACTTCGCGAGAATCGGTTCGGCCTGCTTACCGTAAGCCCACACCTCGTTATGCTTGCGTTCGCCGTGCGCGCGCATCACAGGCTGGAAGGCGCCCCACTCAAACCAGCGTACAAACAGCTCCGGGTAGTCCTCGTAGTTGCCGATCACATCGCGCACATCAGACCCGTCGATCAGCGGCTTGTGGGCCGCCTTATAGTCCGCCGGCACCGAAGGCGAGAAAAAGCCCGCGATATCCGTATCCCAGTAGGGCAGACCCGTCGCAGTGAAGTTCAAACCCGCCGGAATCGACCGCTTCAGCATGTCCCAGGTGGAGACGATATCGCTCGACCAGAAAACAGCCGCGTTCCGCTGCGCACCCAGGTATGCGGCGCGCGCCAGGATCATCACGCGCCGGCTATCACCAAAGTCACGGCGAAAGCCTTCGTAGACCGATGCGGTGTGAAAGAGCGGGTAGACGTTGTAAAAGCGCGCTCCCGATCCGATCGAGAAGATATCCTTCTCCGGATCGACGTCCGGTTCGGTCTCATCAAGCTAGAGATAGTCGAAGTGATCCGGCTTGATGTAGCGATCGCGAATCGTCTCCCAGAACCACTTCGCCGCGGCCGGGTTGGTCGTATCGATGTTCGGCCCGATCACATCCTTCAGGTATCCGCCCGTATCCGGGGTGCCGTCCGCGGTGTGGATGAACCAGCCGTTCTGCTTCATCATGTCGTAGTAACGAGTGCCCGGCGCAAAGTGCGGCCAGACGCTCAGCAGCGTCTTGATGCCCATCGCATGCAGCTGATCGTTCATGCCCGCGGGATCAGGCCAGCGCGCCGGATCGAGGTCCACCTCGCCCTCGCGGCTGAAGTTGAGGAAGTCCACCACCAGCGTGTCGAGTGGCAGATTGCGCTCGCGATACCCCTTCGCAACCGCAAGCACTTGTTCCTGCGTTGGGTAAATTGCCTTGCTTTGGATATAGCCGTACGTGGCTCGCGGCAGCATTGGCGTTGCGCCCGTAAGCTGGCGATAGCCTTCGTAGATTTCGTCCGTCGTCTCGCCCGCAATCACAAAGAAAGAGACGCGATCCCCCACCTCAGACGACCACACATTCTTCTGATTGAACCCAAGATCGATCGTCGTCTTGGATGGATTATCCCAGATCAAACCATAGCCGTGGCTCGACACCAGGAACGGTACGCACACGTTCTCACCGCCCGGCGCGTTGTAGTCGTGCCAGCAGCGAATCTGATGATCCCGCAGATCGAGCAGGCCTTGCTGTTGCTGACCCAGGCCGTAGTAATGCTCGTCCGTCGGAGAATCGAAGGTGGCCGACACACGCGAGCCCAGATCGTTCTGCCCGTTCGCGGGAGGGTTCGGATGCATACTCCAGTTCCGCAGAGTCAGCAGCATCTTCCCCGCAGCTGTCTCGACCGAGATCTCGTCGCCATCCGGGCTCTTGCTGCTGCCGTGAAAGTAAATACCGCGTAAGGACTGATTGATCTCATCGAGTGCCATCGCGTGCGGCAGACGATCCTGCGGCAGATGCTGTGGCGACACCCGCACCACCAGTCTTCCCGACCGGTACACATCGTCCTTTACCTCATCCTGCTCATGCGCCCAGCCGGTCGCCGCAGGAGTCGCCACAAAGCCATAGCCAGGCGCTGTGACTGCAGCAGCATGCGTCTTGCTCAGCGTGACCCGCACGATGTTCGGCCCATACGGCTCGACCACAATGGTCCGCCCATCGCGATCAAGCGTGAAGCTGCTCTGCTGCGCGACTAACCCGCCGCCGGCCGCGATACGCAAGCCAAGCATCAACAGCAACAGTCCTCGTAAGGTCGCGGCGAACCACGGCAATGCAACACATCGAACTCGCATGAGCCTCCTGTTAGCGCCGCCTGAAAACGAGCGCTTGGTCACGCCTTGCATTCTAGCGAACCTTCGACGCTTTCCGCTTACCGGCACCAACGACTTCTCCACCCCGCTCAATCCCGGCGAAAGTGGAAGCAAGCCCTCGACGCCGCCCATCTCTAGGCCTCCCTCATCCTCTGGACCACCGAGCGCAGCAATGGCGAGATCGAAGCCGAGGTCCGCAAAGTCGTGCAGCAAACCACGTCCGCGGACAACACGAAGCTCACCTTCGTCCCATCGAGCACCTTACCTTTAGCGGCTGCCACTCGCACCCCTCACGAGCCGAAGACCGAACCATCAGCACCCGGCTCGAACAGGCGATCGACGCCGCGCCCGACTTCCTGGCAGGGCAGGTAAGCTCTGGCCGGTCATGTATCCTCGGACAATCCACCCGCCTTCCGAGGAGACTCATGTTCAAAGCATCCATCGCTCTTAACTGCCTTTTTGCCGCGCCGCTCCTCGCGCAGGATATCCCTAAATTTGAACAGGCGCAGCTTCCAACCCTCGTCACTACCTACAAGCAAATACACGCTCACCCCGAGCTCTCGCACTACGAAGAAGCAACTTCCACCCTGCTTGCCGGCGAGCTCCGCAAAGCCGGATACACCGTCACGGACCACGTCGGCATCTACCCCGACGGCAGCCATGCCTTTGGTGTGGTCGCCATCCTGAAGAACGGCCCCGGCCCCACCGTCCTCATCCGCGCCGATATGGATGCGCTGCCCATCGTTGAAGAGACCGGCGTCGCCTACGCCTCGCATGTGACGACGAAGAACAAAGCCGGCCAGGAAGTCGGCGTGATGCACGCCTGCGGCCACGACGTCCACACCACCGTCCTCATCGGCGTTGCCCGCACGCTCGCCGCCAACAAGCAAGCCTGGCACGGAACGGCAATGCTGGTCGGCCAACCATCGGAAGAGACCATCGACGGCGCGAAGGCTATGGTTCAGGATGGCCTTTACGCCCGTTTCGGCAAGCCCGACGTGGTCATCGGTCTGCACGACTCCAGTGCTCACGCAGCCGGGACGGTCGGCATCACCTCTGGCCCGGCCATGGCCTCCAGCACCTCCGTCGACGTCACCATCCGCGGCATCGGAGGCCACGGCGCCTACCCCTTCGCCGGCCGCGACCCCGTCGTTCTCGCCGCCGAATACATCCTCCAGATTCAGACCATCGTCTCCCGCGAAGAAGACCCGCGCGACCCCGCCGTTGTCACCGTCGGCGACATCCACGGAGGCACCAGGCGCAACATCATCCCCGACGAAGTCAAGCTCGAACTCACCACCCGCGCCTTCTCCGACCACGGCCGCCAGGTCATCCTCGACGGCCTCGCGCAAATGGCCAGAGGCATCGCCACCTCAGCCGGCCTGCCGCCGGACAAGTTCCCCATTGTTACGGTAGACGACGCCGAATCCACTCCAGTCACCTTCAACGACCCCGCCACGACCGCACGCGTTCGAGCAACGCTTGAACAGACATTAGGCGCCGCAAACGTGTTCTCAGACCCGCCCGCCATGGGCTCCGAAGACGTCGGCATCTTCGGACTTACAGCCCACGTCCCCAGCGTCTACTTCTGGCTCGGCGCCATGTATCCGGACCGGCTCGCTGCCGCCGTCGCCGCTGGCAAGCTCCTGCCCGGCCCCCACAC
>CAXTNM010000027.1:43067-54333 GCA_964245715.1 uncultured Acidobacteriaceae bacterium
CACCAGCCACTTCGAACCCGACCCCGAACCGACCCTCGCCACCGGCGTCCAATCCCTTACCGCGGTCGCGATCTCACTGCTGCAGTAGGGTCATCCATCAACCGCGACTCCTGCCCCGGGAACATCAAAGTTGCTTCCGCACGCCGGCTTCCTTCTCAATCGCTGACACCTGATCTGCCAATTCCCCTTCCATGGCAGCTCTAGCTTCGCCAGTTCGGAAGGTCAGCGGCGACAATCGCTGCGTCACATCCTCTTCAAGAAACGCCAACCCCGAGTAGAAAGCGAGAAGCGCGAGTACCAGACCGCACCACGCCGTTGAGGTCCCAACCCACTGCACCGGTTTAAAGGCGTCCGCGGCAGCTCCCGAGGTTCGCACGATAGCCACCACCAGAACCGCACCCAGAAGCGGCTTGCCCTTGAACGTAACGATCGCCAGCAAGACGAGACAAAGAGCCAGACACAAAAGAAAAATGCCCGTCGTCGGGCTCGTCGGCGGTGGCGGTCCGCCGAGCAGCGATAACCCCTGCACGACCCAGGCTGCGCCAAAGATACCGAATGCCGTCGCACCGCCCGCATCACGCGTTAGAAACGCCATGAGGCTCGGGCCCAACTCAAGCGGCGCCACGAATGCCAGAAGGATGTACGCCACATCACGCGCCTCCGCAGCCGGAATCCAATGCAAAAGAAAGGCGCTGTAAACGACGTTGCCAACGCCGAAGGCGAACGCTGCCAGTGGAATGGAACTTGCATACGGACGCAGTACGATCTGCACCGGAATATCTGCCATCTTCGCCAATGATTCCGCCTCAGTCCGTGCAGTATGCGATGCCGAAAGACAGTTACCTACAAGCGAGGCCAGCCAGAAACATACCTGGTGCGGCACCGTTACGCGGATGATTCGTAAACTTGGAGTGGAAGTGACGGCCACGTCCAGCGCTGTCCGAATCGCTGGACATACGTGCCTGTGTAGATGCAGCCTGGCTGGGAAACGGTCAAAGGTAAGTTCGCGAACGCACGCTTGTCCTTGAGACGCTTTGGCGGTGTAAAACGCACGTTGAACTTTAGCTTGCAGCCTCCCAAATCCTGCTCGCAATTCAGGTCAATCCTGCCGGATCTCCATGCTCCCCATCCCAACGTTGATCTGCAGACTGCCATCTCCCCTGGCCTGGTACTCCTTGCTCACGACAAAGTGCCCATCGCTCTGGCCAGGCCGATGATCATGCAGCGAGCCCATCCCGATGTTCACCTGCATCGATTCATACGGCGCATCGCCAACCAGCATCTTCACGCTGCCCATTCCGACGTTGATCTGACGCTCCCCCGCGCCATTCCCCGCCTCAAAGGTGAGGTCGCCGCGTCCCAGGTTGAACTCGAAGTCCTCGCCCCGCTTCATCGGCAGGGTCAGCGTCACCCTCGCGCGAGCCGCCTTCGAGAACTTCATCTCCAGCTGCCCATCCTGCGGCTGCACCCGGAATGTCTTCACATAGTCCGCGATATTGTGCGACCCGTCCGAGCCTTCCATCTGCACCGTGAACTCCAACCGAGGGATGTCCGAGCGATTCACCAGGCGCACCTCCGCATTGCAGATGTTCACGCTCAGCTTGCCCGTGCCGGCAAACGCCCTCGTCAAAACCAGGTGGTGCGACTCGACCACGTCCCCGGCCTGCGGCTTCAAACCATAAGGAGTAGCACCCGCCGCATCGCAGTTGTTCGTCTCCGCACGCGCGACGCCATCTGCCGCACACAAAGCCGCTATCGCCAGGATCCCAAGCCAAACCTTCCCCTTCATGGCCATCTCCTCAACAATCGTTATCCCTTAGCCATACGCACGCACTCCTGCACCAGTTCCACAGGTGCGCCGTTCCTGCCTTAAATGCATCAAAATTGGTGCAAGCCGCAAATTCGCGGAGAGTTTCTGCAGGAGTTCCTTACTATGCCGACCAGGACCGCCAAGTCGCTTCCGCCTCGCAGCTCCGTGACGCTGCCCCATCGCCTTCATGCCCTGCTCCACACCGTGCGCACCATCGCCCACTTCGAAGACGAGCTCTGCACCCTGCTCCACGCCGCCGAACATGCAGAGACGCTCTCCCCAGAGCTGTCGAAGGAGCTGACCACCGTGCTCGGCAACATGCCAAAGGACGACTACCTCGACGAACTCGAGGCCGTGCGCTCGTCGATCGACATGCCCGCTCGGCGCCGCCCACGCACCGCAAAGAAGGTATCATCGAAGGCAAAGACGGCAGCACGCAAGCCCGCCCGCGCCAAGCCAGCGACTCCCAGATCGAAGGCTGCCGCCAGGCCGAAAGCGAGGAAAGCCAAATCGTAATCGCAAGCTGGAACGTCAACTCCATCCGCGCGCGCATCGACCATGTCACCACGTTTCTGCAGGCGCACTCACCCGATGTTCTGCTCCTGCAGGAGCTCAAAACGCCCGAGTTCCCCAATGCCGTCTTCGAAGACCTCGGCTACCACACCGCGTCCGTGGGGCAGAAGGCCTATAACGGCGTCGCCATCCTTTCGCGTTCACCCATCGAGATCGTCTCCACCACGCTCGCCGGCGACGAGGCCGACAGCCATGCGCGCTTCCTCGAGGTGCTCATCGACGGCCTGCGCATCGTCAACATCTACCTGCCGAACGGCAACCCCATTGGCACCGGGAAGTTTGACTACAAGCTCGCCTGGATGGACCGCCTCGCGCTGCAACTGCATGCGTGGCTCCGTTCAGACATGCCCACCATCATCGGCGGCGACTTCAATGTCATCCCCGAAGAGATCGACTGCCATAAACCCGCCTCCTGGATCAAAGACGCGCTCTTCCAGCCGGAGACCCGCTCGCGCTACCGCGACTACCTCGACCTCGGCTACACCGATGCCTTCCGCTCGCTGCACCCGGGCGAGCTCGGCCAGTTCACCTTCTGGGATTACTTCCGCGACGCCTTCGCGCACAATCGCGGCATCCGCATCGATCACTTCCTGCTCTCACCCGCAGTCGCTGGCCGCCTGAAGTCTTGCACGATCGACAAGACGCCACGCGCGCAAATCAAGCCGAGCGACCACACCCCCATACTCCTTGAATTAACTTAGAGGCATCTCCGCCGTACAGGCTCCCTGATGCCGGGAGCTTCGCGTCGTCCTCCCGCTGGTCGGTACAGATTGATCCTTGCGAACAACGGGAGCACCGCGCCAGAGGATTACGGCACGAAGTGCTCGCCGCCCGCGATGAGAGCGCCCTTAGTCTTTCTCTTCCAACGCCTGCTTCTCGGCCATCTGTTCCAACTGCCGTCTCCAGTCCAGGTCTTCAACAAACCCGGCCTTCGACCGCCACTCCTCCTGCACCTTCACGAACAACTCGAGAAAAACCCGCGTCCCCAGGAGCGATTCGATGTCCTTCCGAGCCGACGAGCCAATCTCCTTCAGCATGCTGCCCTGCTTGCCGATCAGGATGGCCTTCTGCCCCGTGCGCTCGCAGAAAATTGCCGCCGCAATCTTCGTCACCGGCAGCCGCCCATCCTTCAGCTTCTTCAGTGAAGCCGGCTCCTCATACTTCTCGATCACCACCGCCGTCGCATACGGAACCTCTTCGCCCGTCAGCATCAGGATCTTCTCGCGAATCAGCTCCGCCACCAGAAAACGCTCCGGCTGATCGGTCAACTGGTTCTTCGGAAAGTAGCGCTGGCCCTCGGGCAGATGCTGCACCGCGGTATCGAGCAGCAGCTCCAAATTGATCTTCTTTCGGGCTGAGATCGGGATGATCTCAGCAAACTTGTAGAGCGAAGCCCAGTGCGCAATCAGTGGCATAATCTCCGCAGGCGAGATTTGGTCGATCTTGTTCAGCAGCAGAATCACCGGGCAGTCCAGCTTCTTGATCAGCTGCAGCGAGAAGTCATCCTCTGCAGCCGAAAGCTGCATGCGCCCCGTGATCTTCTTTTCGTCGCCTTCGGCACGCGGCAGCTTGTGCGTCACATCGACGATAAACAGCACCGCATTGCGGCTCTCGAGCGCGTCGTGAACCTCCTGCATCATGCGTTTGTCGAGCTGCGTATCCGGCTTGTGAATCCCCGGCGTGTCGACCAGTACGAGCTGCGCTGCCGGATGCCCCGAAGCTTCGGCCGTCTTCTTCTTCGCCGGAATCTCAAGTACGCCGTGAATCCGAGTCCGCGTCGTCTGCGGTTTGTGCGTGACGATCGCGAGCTTCTGTCCGAGTAGCGCGTTCAACAGCGTCGACTTACCCGCATTCGGGCGACCGATAATACTTACAAATCCTGAACGAAAAGCCATCCCTTCATTATGCGCCGCCGCCATCCACGAGAAGCGTCCAAAACCCCACGAAGTGGTGCCCGTCCGGCACCAGGACGCACTTGTCTTTGCCGGTCCTTGAAATAAACTCCCAACATGACAAACCGCCGCGTTCCCCTGTGGCTGATGGGTCTTACCAACTGTTCCTACGGCCTCTACGCCGGCATCCAGGTCTTCGCGCTGCCGCAGCTGCTCGCCGCACGCCACGTACCCGAGGCCACCATCGCCGCGATGAGCGCAGTTGAACTCTCGCCCGGCTTCTGGGCCTTTCTGCTCTCGCCCATGCTCGATGTCCGCTTCAGCCGCCGTTGGTATGCCTGCGCGCTTGCGCTGCTTGCGGCTGTCCTGCTCTTCGCTGCGATGCTCAATCTCGACCACATCTACTTTGTCGAAGCCGCAATCACCTTCGGCTTTCTCTCGTCGTATCTCTATCAAAGCGCGCTCGGTGGCTGGCTCTCGAGCATCACCACGCACGAAGAGGAGAACTGGCTCTCCATCTGGATGACCATCGGCAACGCCGGTGGTGGAGCCGTCATGGCAGTAGCCTGCGGAGAGATCGTCCGCAGCTTCTCCGTCTCGGTCGCGGCAGCTCTGCTTGCACTGATCGTCGTGCTCCCGACGTTCGTCTTCCCGTTCATGCCCGCGCCCGGCCCGGACCGGCGTCTTGCCAACGAGTCCTTTGGGCAGTTTTTCGCCGATCTCCTCGCGCTGCTCAAACGGCGCGAGGTCCTGGTCGCGCTGGTCATCTTCATCACACCCGCAGGCAGCTTCGCGCTGACCAACTTCCTCGCCGGACTCGGCGACGTCTATCACGCGAGTCCAAGCCTCCTCGGATTCATCCTGGGTATCGGCGCAGGCATCGCCGGCATCATCGGCTCCGTGATCTTTCAGCCGCTCAGCCGCCTCATGCCCCTGCGTCCGCTCTATCTCACCATCGGCTTCGTCGGTTCGCTCTTCACCTTATCGCTCATGGCGCTCGCTCACACACCCACCGCCTTCATCCTCGCACTGGTAGGCGAGAACCTGCTGCAATCTCTCGCCATCACCGCTTGTACGGCGATCACCTTCGACGTCATAGGCCGCAACAATCCGCTCGCCTCAACCACCTTCTGCTTTCTTGGCTCGATGTATGGGTTGCCGCTGAGCTACATGCTTTACGTCGACGGCGTGGGTTATGCACATCACGCCGCCGCCGGAGCCTTCGCGACGGACGCCCTCTGCGGCATCATCGCGAGCCTTCTCCTTGGCGCATTGTTGTTTTAACTCTCTCGACGTTCGAAGCCAACCTCCCAACCAGCCGGCGCAGGAGCATAATAGATCCATCGACACCAAGGAATCGCCCGGTCCCCTGTTTCGCTTTCCCAGACAAACTCTTTCAGGAAGCTCCGCCTTGGAGATCATTCGTAAGCTGACGTTCCGCCGTTTTCTGCTCCTCACCCTCAGCCTCATCGCCGGCCTGTCCGTCGGGGTCTACGAGTTTTTGAAAGGAGAGCTGCCTTCAGCCGGCTTCGGCATCATCCTGTTGCTGCTGATGACTGCCTTCCTTACGGGTATCTCTCTAATTCTGCGCTCCACCGCACGCCAGATGCGCCGGCATCTCGTCGACGCCACACCGGATTCCTCGCCAGGCCATTCCAAGGAATCCCTATCCGTCTTCACGCTCCTGCGTAATAAACCGCGCTGAGCGGCGACTCGATCGGTTCATCCTCAGGTGAGTGACCAAGGTTAACTCCCCTCGCCCGCAGCCAGGCTTACCCGTATCCGGTCGATCCTCCGATCTGTACTCGCGAGCACCTCGAGCCGCAGCCCGTCGCCTTCCACCACCTCGCCCGGCAGCGGGATATGTCCTGCAATCTCGCTCACGAGCCCGCCTATTGTCGTCGACTCGTAATCATCGGACAACCTGAGTGCGGTCGGATCGTCCGTCTCATCCTCGTCGTTGAGGCTGTCTTCGCGCGGCGCAAACTGATCCGCGAACAACTCCCGCAATCGCGACACCTCGAAGGTCCCCGAAACGACGTATGCCCCGCTCTCCTCGCGCACCGGCGCATCATCTTCTTCCGCCTCATCATGCTCGTCCGAGATACTTCCAACGATCGCCTCCAGCAGATCCTCGATCGTCACCACGCCAGCAACGCTGCCATACTCGTCGATCACGATACGCATGTGCTGCTTTTCGCTCTGCATCTCGCGCAGCAGCTCCGCCACCATCTTGGTCTCGGGCACGAACTCCGCTGGCCGCTGAATCTGCGCGACTGTCCGCGTCTCCGCGTCCTCGTCCGTCACCTGCAGCAGATCGTGCGCGAATGCGATGCCCGTAATGTTGTCCAGCGTCTCGCGATACACCGGCACCCGGGAGAACACATGCTCCTCGATCTCCGCCGTAAACTCCTTCAGCGTCAGCGTGAAAGGCACTGCGAAGATCTCCGGACGAGGGGTCATCATCTCGCGCACGACCTTATCGCCAAACTCGACAACCGACCGCACCAGCTCGCGATCGGACTCCTCGAGAATCCCCTCTTCCTCGCCGGCCTCGAGCAATGCGTCCATCGCCTCGCTTGGATGGTCCTCTTCCCCGGCATCTTCCGGCTCCGCCAGCGCGGCGATCGAAAGCAGCAGGCCCAGCAAGAGCGTAATCGGCAGGATCAGGTAAAAAAGAGCCTGCAACAGCCAGCGAATGCGCAGCACCCAGCGACCGCGCGTGCGGGAGAACAAGACCTGCGGCACCAGCCGGTCGAAGATCAGAATCACCAGCACCAGCTCCGCCAGCGTCACCAGAACCTTCTGCCAGTCGGCGCCCGCCACCCACGCGATCTGCGTCATCAACTGCACGCCAAAGATCAACGCGATGGCTGCAAGCGAAAGCTGCCTCAGCACCAACGCCGACTGCGCAACGGATTCGCGGCCAAGCTTCAACTGCGGCTCAACCCGCTCTTCCCAGGAGTCGATATTGTCCTGGTACTCACGCGCCAGAAACTTGCCCATCTCGGAGTAAATGCGATCAACATAAGCTGCCAGCGAAAGAATCGCAAGCAGCGGCAGCGAAAGCCAGGCTATCTCACTCATGCTTTCTTACTCTTGGCAGAAGACACGGCTGACACTCGCTCGATCAGGCCAACCGGCAGCTTCAGCGCTTGGCGCAGCTCCCGCTCCCGCTCGGCCATCGTGCCAGAGTCCGTCTCATGGTCTTCACCCGCAAGATGAAGAAGCCCGTGCAACAACAGAATTCTTACCTCATCGCGCAGCGAGTGCCCGTGCTCGGCTGCCTGCCGTGCGGCGGTGTCCAACGAAACAGCCAGGTCACCGGCAACCCCCTCAGCCTCTGCCGGAGCCGGGAAACTGAGCACATCCGTGACCTTGTTCTTACCGCGAAAGGCCTTGTTCAGCCGCTTGATCTCGGCATCGGAGGTGAGCAGCACCTCCACCTCACCCTCCAGACCAACCGCCGCCCGCGCCCTATTAACAAAACGCGCAAGTCCTGAAGAACTGATGGTAGCGAGTGCGTCGAGCGCGAGAGAACTACTTGGAGGGTCGATGTTGATCATCGGTCAGAACAACGAACGCAAAGCTGAAAAGCTAACTCCTGCAATCTTACAGCGACTCCTCATCCACCTTGGCCTTGGCGTACTGCGCCACCATGCTCCAGAGCAGGGTAAACACCACCGATGCCAGACAGCAGAGAGCAATATCGGCAATCAGCCCAATCCAGACCCATCCGGGATCGCCCACCAACCCAGCCTCATGGTAGTAGACCATCGGCCATCCATGCTCGCGCCCGCAACTTTGACACGGTGGCTGGACATTTCCTGCAAGGTAGATCACGAAGCTCGAGCACAGAAGCGCAGCGACGAATCGATAGAAGATTCTCGTTATCGATTGCCGCTCCGCCTCTGTGCTCAAGCCGTACTCCTACTGCGGTTTCGCCGCAACCTGGGTCATACTGCCGCGGCCCGTGGCTGAAGCATCCGGCAGCGTCGTCTCGCCAATCGGCAGCGGCAACTGCTGCGCGCGCGTGTAGCTGTCATAGGCTCGCACAATCCGCTGCACCAGGTGATGCCGAACAACGTCAACATCCTCAAAGTGGCAAAACTTGATGCCCTCCACTCCATTCAGTACCGTCAGCGCCTCGAGCAATCCACTCTTCTTCGGATTCGGCAGGTCGGTCTGCGTCAGATCGCCCGTGATCACGGCCTTGGAGTTATTGCCAAGACGCGTCACAAACATCTTCATCTGCTCCATCGTCGTGTTCTGCGCCTCATCCATGATGATGAACGCGTCGTTCAGCGTACGTCCACGCATAAACGCCAGGGGCGCAACCTCAATCACATTGCGCTCCAGCAGCTTGTCGACCTTCTCCTGGTCGAGCAGGTCGTAGAGCGCGTCGTAGAGCGGTCGCAGATAGGGATCGACCTTCTCCTGCAGCGAGCCCGGCAGGAAGCCGAGCCGCTCGCCCGCCTCAACCGCGGGCCGCACGAGAATAATTCGTGAAACCTTCTTCGCCATGAGCGCCGACACCGCCATCGCGACCGCCAGGTACGTCTTGCCCGTACCCGCCGGCCCGATGCCGAACGTCATGTCGCTCGCTTCGATCGCCTCGACATACTTCTTCTGGTTGCCACTGCGCGGCTGCACCATGCGTTTCACGCCTGCAGATCGCTGTTTTCCAGCCTCGACCAGGCCCTTGAGCGTTGACTTCGGATCCGCCACAACCAACTTCAACAGGGCGTGAAGCTCGCCGTTCTGCAGCGTCACGCCAGACTTGCGCAGCGCGTCGAAGTCGGCAAAGACCTGCGCCACTCGGCCTGCCGCGGTCTCTTCGCCGGAGACGTGGATCGCATCCGATCGAAGATCGATCTGCACGTGAAGTCCATCTTCCAACAGCCGAAGGTTCTCATCGCGAGAGCCATACAAAGGTTCGATTCCAGGAGTAATTTCCAGTGCTCGTTTAGTCAATCGGGTATCTGACCTCCGTCAGGGTGCAGCAGGGGTTGAAAGCCGGGGAATCCGCTGGAGATTGGATTCGCTTGTTTCCTGGAGGTTGCGCAAGGGGAGAGACGCAGGGAGACAACGACATTCGCTGCCCCAGCGCCACCTTGACGGCGGGCTCGGACTACGACCGGATTGGCGAGGATTACCAAACGGGTGCCGATGATGCGACGAGATTAGAACCTCACCCCACCACAGTCAAGTGAGGATTTCATGACACAAACTCCCGCACCGCGACTGGCGCACCATCGCCTTCTATCTTGACCCCTGGACAAAACTCCCATAGACTTAGGATTTGCAGGGAGTGTGGCGAGCGTGTGCGCTTGGCCATGACTTAATCGTCCTGACCCCCGCACCCATTTCGCCCCACACGGGCACCAAAGAAAAGAGCTTCCATGGCAAATCACATCTCTTCCCTCAAGCGCGCCCGTCAGACCGTCGGCAAAACCGCCAACAACCGCGCCAACAAGTCCAAGCTCCGCGGCACCCTGCGTTCACTCCGCGAGGCAATCGCCAAGGGCGATGCAGAAGGCCTGCGTAAAATCTACTCGGAGACGGCCTCCATCCTCGATAAGAGCGTGCAGAAGGGTGTCCTCCACAAGAACACTGCCAGCCGTTACAAGTCCCGCCTGAACGCGCGCGTCAAGGCCGCCGTAACCGCCAAGAAAGCTGCCTAAGTCCAGCTCTTCCTTGAAGCACACCAGGGCCAGCCTTCACCAGGCTGGCCTTTCTTCGTGCCTAAAACTATTTGTTCGTGCTTAGAAGTAGTAGCTGATCGCTGAAGCCTGGTCATTCACTGCGGCTTCTCAGTCGGACTCACAGCCCCTGTCTCCCCTTTCGGGAACTCCGGCGAATACAGCGAAGGCTTCTTCCGCGAGTTGCCCTCCGTATCTCCAAGCTGCCCCTCCGAACTGGTGATCTGCCCCACGGCTGTCGTCCCGCTCGCCCCCGCGGCACTCTGCGAGCTCTCCGTCGTCGGCAATGCAGATGCTCCACCCGTAGAAGGCTTGGCCGCAGGCGAAGAGGACCCGCTCTCGGTAGTCGAGCCAGCCGGTCCCGTCGGAGCCACTGCCACGGCAATGGAGTTGAGCTTGACCGGTCCTTCAGTCCGCTCCGGCTCCATCTTCCGCACCTCTTCGAGAGCCTTCTTGTCCGCGCCGGTCAGAGCCGGCAGCGGATACACCTCGAGATTCCCGTTTCGAATAATGACGAAGTGCATACCTTCAGGCGATAAATCGAAGTTCTGCCCCGCTCGCTGTATCGGAGATGCCTGTAACTTCAGCAACTGGCGCCCGTCGTGATTCTGCATCACGGTAATCTCCTGTGAGGTCAGGTCGCTGCTCGTCAGGCTCTGCAAATCGTAGGCATTCGAGCTCACCAGCGTACGGCTCACCGCAAATCTTCCAGCCGCAGGAGCCGCTACAACAATCGGTGAAACCTGCTGCCCGCCGAGCGCCGAAACCCAGGGCTCCTCGCCCTTCAGGTTGAAATAGCTCAACTCTGCCCGGTCATCCGAGCCGCGGCAGCCAAATGCAACAAATTCGCTGCGGCTCACAAAATACGGTCTCGGCGCGCAGCTCGTATCAAAACCCGCCAGCTCCATCCGCTTGCCCGCATGCGAAACAAAGTCCAGATCCCAGGTCTGCGCCGTCTCACGCTTCATATCGAGATAGCCATCACCCGTCGCAGGCAGATTGATCAACGTCGGCGAACCCACGATGCCCGCCGACTGTGCGAGCATCCGCCCGGTCCCGTCCGCATTCTCCATCTTCAGCCGAAAGAAGTAGATCTCCACAGCGGGGCGCTTGGGCTCACCTACAATCTGCACCTTCGCCGGGGTTCCCGCGTCGCCGGTGCCCGCCATCGCCGCAGCCAGGGCCGCCGCGTCCGCATCCACAGCCTTCACCTTCGGTCTTGGCGAAAGCGTCTCCACCCCCAGCTTCGATCTCTCCTCCATCGACTCCTCCGCCAACCCCTGCAATGA
>CAXTNM010000028.1:0-52388 GCA_964245715.1 uncultured Acidobacteriaceae bacterium
TACCGAGAAGCTCTGCGGAGTCATTGGCAGAATCTGCACCAGGGGCGGCGGGGCGGCGGCCGACTTCTCCAGCGCCACATGCGCGGGGGGCGGAGCAACCACCACCTCGTAGCCTCCCGCAACAATCTCCGGCAGCGTGTAAGCCCAGGCCCAATCCTTCGTAACACGGTAGGTCAGAGCCATTCCCGTTAGCATCACAACCGCAGTCCAGCGTGCAGCGTCCAGCCCAAAAGCGCCGCCACTCAGCCAGCGCGGGCCGTTTGCGCTCCCATCCATAAGCGATCCGAAGTCGCTTCGCCCCAGAATGGGCAATCCAAGCACCACCGCCATCATGACCCGGTACCCGAAGTGCAATCCCCACCCAAGCCAAAGGCCTTCAGTCCGCAGATAACACATTGCGAGTATCACGCCGAAAAAGAACGCATCCGTAAGCGCCCAGCCCGCACTCCGCGGCGGATTGCTACCGACCAGAACCACTGCAAAGACCGCAGACATGACCAGCGACGCCCACGCCGGTCCCATTCCCTTCACCAGCCGCTTGAACGGATACCCGCGGAAGATCACCTCTTCCGCCAGGGCCGCAACTGCTAGCGTGAAAACAGCAGCCAGAATCCCAGGAGCCACTCCGACACCACGGTTCAGTACGGCATGAAAGTCTCCAACGAGCAGAGCCGGGAGCACCGCGACCAGGCACAAAGCCCAACCTATGGCAAACCCGCTCCCCCACTCGCGCCCGGCCGTCACGCGCCTGGGAAGCGCCATGACCTGGCCTCCGTTAGCTCCTCGCGTCGCGACGAAATCAAGCGCCTGAAAGCCGATCACCACAAGGAATAGCAGAAAGAGACTCTCCAACAGACTCTGTCCGTAGGTCATCTGCAGCTTGCCGGCGATGCCTGCAGCGGCACGGCTCGCAGCTACGCTCGAAGCCGCCGCCCATAACATCGCTGCAGCGAACAGCGTCAACTCCAGCACTCTTGGGACTCTCTCGCTGCGCGATTTCGTAGTCATCTCTGCCAACTGCCGTTCCCTGCTTCCCCAGATCCTACGTTTAAGCTGACGTATAAAACTGAGCCATATTCCGGAATTTCTCGTAGCGTCTGGCAAGCAGTTCATCCAGAGGCATCGCTTTCACTTCGCGAAAATGCTTGCGCAGTGTGCGATTAACCAACGTGAAAGCTTCCCCGGGATCTTCCTGGCTTCCACCCTTAGGCTCTCGCACAACGTCGTCAACGCAACCCAGCGCCAGCGTGTCCTTTGCGGTGTACTTGAGCGCTGCAGCCGCCTGCTGCTTGCGCGTTGCATCCTTCCACATGATCGACGCGCAGCCCTCTGGCGAGATGACTGAATAGATTGCGTTCTCGAGCATCAACACACGATCCGCGACAGCAAGGGCCAACGCGCCGCCCGAGCCACCTTCCCCGGTAATCGTTGCAATCGTCGGTACGCGTAACTGGGACATCTCGAATAGATTTCTTGCAATCGCCTCGCCCTGTCCGCGCTCTTCGGCGCCGATCCCGGGAAAAGCGCCGGCCAGATCGAGGAACGTAAAGACCGGCCGCCCGAACTTCTCAGCTAGTTTCATCGCGCGTAGCGCTTTGCGATAACCTTCGGGTTCTGGACTGCCGAATCGGCGAGAAACCCGTTCCTTCAGCGTCCTGCCCTTCAAATTACCGATCACCATCACGGCGTCACCATGAAACCGACCCATACCACACGTCATCGCACAATCGTCGCCATAAGCCCGATCGCCGTGGATTTCGCTGAAATCGGTAAACAGTGCGTCGATATAGTCCATCGGATAAGGTCGTGCGGGATCACGTGCCAACTCAGTCCTCACCCAGGCCTCAGGGACTACCGCCCCGACTGCCTGCACTTGACCCGGTCTTCCAGCTTCCAGCTTACCTGCCACTTGTTCTGCCATCCCCCTTATTCTATCCGAATGACAAAGCCTTCCCTGACGACATCCTTGGACCAGGTTTGACCTTCAGCAAAGCCTCAGGCTCTTCATGAGGACATCCTTATCAAGCGAACCAGTCTTCGGCACCCGGAGTGCTCCTCCTGACCGCGAGGTGCCATTTGGAACCCAGACCGGTCCGACAAACATCTATGCCATCGCCCCTTCCCTTTGCCCCGACGTCGACGCCCACGCGCGAACACCTTCGCTCCAGCTACTCGGAAGCCTTCCGCTGTACCTCTTCCGCATGCGAAGACACGTGCTGTCGCGGGTGGAGCGTGCCGATCGACCAGGCTACCTACGAGAAGTACCGCTCACATCCAGCGCTGAAGACCGTGGTTGGCAATCTTATTGTCCTCAACACGGTCTCACCCTCGACCGCCGACTTTGCCCGCATGCCCCTCACGACTGCCGGCACCTGCGGCTTTCTGGACGAAGCGCATCTCTGCGGGATCCAGAAGCATCTCGGCCCGGAGATGCTGTCCGTTACCTGTGCAACCTACCCGCGCACAATCCAGACTCAGGCGGGAGAGCGCGAGGCTGCCCTGAACTTGTCCTGCCCCGAGGCCGCGCGCCTCGTCCTGCTCGACCCCGCTCTTCTAGGTCCAACACCCTCGGCGCTTCGTCTACCCCACGCGTATGCCTCGATCTGGCAGGAAGAAGGGCTCAATCTGCGGCCTGGGGAGATCCGGCTTGCAGTGCGCGACTTCGTGCTCACCCTACTCAGCGATCGTCGCTATCCAGTCTGGCAGCGCCTTTACCTTCTCGGCCCTATGGTCCGACGCCTCAAAGCACTTGCCGGTGCCCAATCCCTGGCCGAGTGGTGCGAAGCCAATCCAACCCTTACCGCTCACGTCCTCTCCGACAGCGCCCGCACAGCTGCCGGCCTGCGCCTGCGCCCGGTGATGGATTCGCTCATTGCCCAACCCGCGGATCAGCTCCAGCTCGTCTCGGAGATCCTTCGCATGCGTCTTGCGGAGCCGCCGACGGCAACGCGGTTCCTTGCGTGTATTCACGATTTCGAACAAGGTTTATGTATTAACACAGCCTCAACGGAACAGGAGATACTCGACGCCTATGCCACGGGACAGTGCTTCTTCAACGCTCTGCTCGAGGAGCACCCACAGCTCATCGAGAACTATCTTCTCAATCACGTCTTCAAGAACAATTTTCCCTTCGGCCGGCAGACCCTGCGCTTTACGCCGCTCCCGGCACCTGCGCCCGATCCGGAATCGGAACACACGCTCCTCTGCGTGCTCGCCACACTCGCGCAAACGATGCTGATCGGCATTGCCGCTCACCATCGTGAAAACTTTGGGTTGCCTCATGTCCTTAGACTGATTCAAAGCCTTGCCCGGGCCATCGAGCACGGCACTACCTTCCCCGCCCGACTCGCCGAGTACGTCCAGCAGCGCGGTCCGGATGCCATTCTGGTCCGCTCAGCAGCCGTTATCCCTCCATCCCCGGCTAGTTCGCGATCGATTCCAGCCCGTCCCCGACCAGCGCTGGTATATCTCCCACAAACGCGCCCGTCGCCATCACTCCCTGCAAGCTCCGCACCGTAAACCGACCGATCTCCTGGTCGTGCAGCTCTTCGAGCGTGTAGGTTGTCGGGTTCTTGGTCAGTCTCGTCGCATGCACCGCCAGCTGCTGACCCGGCCTGACATCGATCCCATTCGCCAGCCTCACCGTCATCGTGCCGTTCTGGTTCAGCACCACCACACCCGCGGGCCCCATCTGGCCAACCGTCCCGCCGTTATGCTCCAGTGGATTCAACAATGCGCCTATCGCCGCATCGAACGCACCCGAGTAGGAGCCCGGATTCTCAGCTTGCTTCGTGGTAACCGAGAGCGCGGTACACCCCTTTACGCCGGAGTTCACGCTCACCCCAACCGGACAATTCATCGAAGCTAGCTTCAGGAGGACCTGGCCCGTGCAAGTGTCAACCACGCCTGCATGCAGTTCGTAGCCATTGACTTTGCCTTCAGTTCCATCGGCAGCAGGCGGATCTTGCAGAGGGAAGAAGGTCCCTTCGAGGACCGCATCTGCTCCCAGTTCGCGACCCAGCCGCGCAGCACCTGCAATGTCCGATCGATCCAGCCGCCGATGATCACCTCGATCGACGATGAACTGCGGTAGCTGACTCAGCCGCGTATAGACCAGGTCAGCAACCGCCATGCCCGAGCCGCCACTCTCTCGCGTGATGTCATGCGCCTCTTCCCGCTCAGTCGGATAACGGAAGTCCAGCACCGCAATCCGCAACGGCTCCTTCGGCCAATCCGGGTCAGCTTGATGACAAGCAGCGCCAGGCTGCTCGCGTGTCACAGTACGCGTCACCGGTACCGGCGCAGGCTTGCTATAACCGGCTGAGATCCCCAGCGGTACCGGTGTCACGGCCGCTACCTTCGGAAGGCTCTTGGTTCCTAGCGCAACGGCAGTCGGGATCTTGGCGACTCGCACGGCCGGCGCGGGCGGCAGGGCACCCTTGTTCTTCGACCTTGTCACTGATCCAGGTACGCTACCTTCTGTCGATGCCGTGAGCGGAGTTTCACCCGATGGTAGTCCTCCGGAAGGGATGCCGGCTGGGAGCGTAAACAGGCGCCGCGCTGTCCATTCGCCGCCCTTCGCCGTGAAGATGATCTCGATCTGATCGCCCACCTTCAACAGGTCAGTATGCGTGTCACGCGTTCGCAGGAAACTCTGCTGCACCATCTTCTGGGTTCTGGTGTCGAATGCCTGTACCTCAACTGTCCGCGCACTCAGCCCGACCAAGGTCCCAAACTCGAAGTAAGACTGTTTCGCCTCGTCGACGTTCTGGGCCGGGCTAGCCCAAGTCACCAACGCCAGGGTCAAGGCCGCGAGTTGACGCTCCCGCGATATCAGCCACCCAAACAGTCGTCCTACCCGACTTGTCTTCAGAATAGTTCCTGCTGCCATTTTCAATCCCAGTGTACGGGCGTTTGCGTCCTCCTCTAGCTATATGGACCAGAAATCCTTTCGTCCATCCCCTAAAAGGCCCGGTATTAACAATAGAAAGGCCCGCTCCGAAGAGCGGGCTCGACCACCATCAACCTCACCTAGTAACGCGTATCTGTCCTCACCAGCGTATCGTCCTGCTTACGATCGCCATCGTCATAGTCGCGCTTGGCATCTTCAGTTCCCGCTTCGTTCGCGGATGAGATATCGTGAGCACCGGTGTCTCGCAGTCCGTCCTTCGCAGCACTGATCTGATCGGATGTATCGCAATGGACGGAGAGCAGCGTACCTCCATCCTTCACCGCGCCTTCATAGCGCTTTGCTTCGTACTCCGGAATGCCCATGCCCACAAGCGCTCCGACTACTCCGCCAACCGCTCCGCCAACACCCAGACCAGCCAAGGCGCCCATGATCGGTCCTGCTGCGATCAGTGGCCCAACTCCAGGGATCGCCAAGGCGCCAATTCCTGCGAGCAACCCAAGTGTTCCGCCGATAATTCCGCCCGTCGTCACACCGGTAGCCGTACCCTCTGGAGCCTTGGTGTGCTTCTCGTGAGCGAACGCCCGCGTAGTCTCGTCATCCGGCAACAATACCGAGATCGCTTCGTTTGTAAATCCGCGTCCCAAGAGATGATCGACCGCAGCCTCAGCCGTTGCGGGCGTACGATAGATTCCAAATACAGCTACATGCTTGCTCGCCATGACCTGCTCCTGTACTTCCACTACTTCATACTGAACTGGAACTTTGCAGAGACCGCGCTAAGTCTCCGCCCAACAAAACCTGCTATTTGACCGTAAGCTGGTTGTCTACCTTACCTGAGGAAACTACACTTGCGGCGTCGGTAGCTACTTGCTGCTTCTCCTCTTCCGACTTAACCGGGCCCTTGAGCGTGACCTGTCCGCCACGGGTAATGATCTTCACGTTGTGCGCATACAGCGAAAGATTCTTATCCGCAATAATTGCTTTGCGCACGTTCGCCGTTGTCTGTCGATCCGTCGTCGCATTCGACTGGCTCTGAGCGGTCGGAGCCTGACCCTGATTCTGTTGCGAGTTATCCGGAGCCTGCCCCTCGACAGCGGGCACCCCACAAAGACACACGAAGAGGGCAAGTACCGACGGCACTCCCAACAACGTTCCCATCTGCTTCATCTCGCCAACCTCATACCTATCGGATTTCGCCAGCTGCGTCCAAATCAGACATACAGCCGTCGTGATTACAATCGATGTGACACAAACCGACAGCCCGGCGTTGTCCTCTAAACGAAATTGCGTCACGAAGCGACAAGCAGCTGCAATCCGCCAATCTAGCCTGTGCGACTTAGAACGCTCCGCATCTCATCGCAGCGCTCTCTAAGCAAAGTAGTAAAGATCCCCTTGAAGGGGATCATCTATACGACCATGCTCCTGCTCCTTACAAGTACCGCCTTCGCCTCAGCCCGTCCTTGCAAGGTATGGCGCACCCATAACCTCCACCGTGTATGTGCGCACTACTAGATAGAACTTTGATCCAGCGGGAAGCGACCATGATGCAGTGGTCGTCACGACTCCATTTGGCGACCACGTGACACTCGCCGCCGGGCCTTGGATCGTCGAACAAACTAGGCTGTTTACGTGACGAAAGCCTGCTTTAGAATCCTCTTCCGGGTAGATGTTGTTCCCGCCTTGAGCCTTTTGTTTCTTATCGACCTCAGCCTCACGATCCAGCGTCTTTTCCGGACCTGCGGTGTCCTGATCTTCTCTGGACTCTCCGTCACCCTCGCAAGCAGGATTCCGGTTGAAGCGCAGCCGGATACTCCGAAAGATTTCACCTCGATCCCTACCCGCGAGAAGAGAAGTAGAAGATGCTTTCCCGGCACTGGACGCTCTACGAGATCACCCTGACAGCGCCATTTCCCACCAGCTCCTCTACCCGGTCAATGAACAAGCGGTCGGCGGCCACCATTACCTTCGTCGGTTCGAGTACGGCCTTGAACTCCCCCGGCTCTACAAAATCCAATAGCAGCTTGCCGCCACCAGGCGACTGTTGGAAGAGACTGAGCAGTTTCTCCAGCAGATGCGCGTCCGGTGAATGTAGCGGCACCGTGATTCGCAAAGCCTCGGGCAGCTTCAGCTTAATGTCCTCGAGCGCCTGGATACTGGAGACCGCAAGCTTCGGCGCCGAGTCCTCTTCCCCACGCAGCTGACCCCGAACTACGACCGGCACATCGATCTTCAGCTTTTCCGCCAGCTTTTCATAGCTTTGCGGAAATGCAATAAGCTCGATCTTTCCGATCGTATCCTCAAGTACCGCTTGAGCATAAAGCTCTCCACTGCGTTTTGACTTTGCTACCTTCAATCCGGTGATTACGCCTGCAATCGATATCTCGTTCCCCTGTTCGGGCTGGCCGCGCCGGAACACCTGTGGCTCCGGCTTCATCTCGCAGGCTGTCGCGGTGTCGACCACCTTCATGTTACGCAGCTTCTCCCGATACTTGTCCATAGGATGACCGCTGACAAAAAAACCCAACACGTCCTTTTCATTTTGCAGCCGCGTATGCTCATCCCACTCCGGCGCATTAGGCAGTGCATCCACGCTGGGCCCTGCAGTCGGCACAAAGTCGTCAAAGATTCCAAACAGGCCTGACTGCCCTGCAGCCTTATCTTTCTGTGCCTTCTGCGCCCGCTCCATCGCTGTATCAAGCGCCGCCATTACACTTGCGCGTTTGCCAAAACAGTCCATCGCGCCAGCCTTGATCAGTGACTCCAACACCCGCTTGTTCAGCAGCCGAAGATCCACCTTCTCGCAGAACTCCCAAAGGCTGGCAAATCCCTTCTTCCCCGCTGCCTGGAGCGCCGACCTTGCGTCCAAAATCGAGACAATAGCATTGCCACCTACATTCTTGATGGCCGCCAGTCCAAACCGGATCGCCTCAGTCCCATCGGCCAGCTTGCTCGGCGTAAAGCTCGCCGCGGAAATCTGTACGTCCGGCGGCACCACGGCGATCCCCATCTCCTTGCACTCCGAGATGTACTTGACGACATTCTCCGGCTTCGACGTCTCGCTCGTCAGCAACGCCGCCATAAACTCAACTGGGTAGTGCGTCTTCAGATAAGCCGTGTGATACGCCAATAGCGCGTAGGCTGCGGAGTGCGACTTATTAAAGCCATATCCTGCGAACTGCTCCATCAGGTCGAACAACTGTCCAGCGCGAGCTTTCTCGAACTTTGCCTTCGCGGCTCCGCCCATGAAGATGTCCCGCTGCAGCGCCATCTCTTTTGGATCTTTCTTTCCCATCGCGCGCCGCAGCAGGTCCGCTCCTCCCAGCGAGTAACCTCCGATCGCCGATGAAATCTGCATCACCTGCTCCTGGTAGACGATGACCCCGAGCGTCTCCCGCAGAATGATCTCGAGCTCCGGAAACATATATTCGACCGCGCGCCGTCCCCACTTGCGTTCGATGAAGTCGTCGATCATTCCACCCTGAATCGGACCCGGTCGATAAAGCGCATTCAGCGCTGTCAGGTCTTCAACGGTCGTTGGCTTATACCGCCGCAGCACGTCTCGCATCCCGCCGGATTCGAACTGGAAGACGCCGCTTGTCAGAGCGCGATGAAAGACCTTCTCGTACGTCGCCTCATCGTCCAGCGGAATCTTTGCCATATCGACCCGCTCGCCCTTGGTCTGCTCGATCAGCTTGAGCGCGTCATCGATCACGGTCAGCGTCGTCAGCCCCAGAAAGTCCATCTTGAGCAGGCCCATCTTCTCGATAGCTTTCATATCGTACGAGGTCACGACCGCCTCGTCCTTGGTCCGCGTCACCGGGACCAACTCGGTCAGCGGCTGAGGTGCAATCACAACACCCGCCGCATGCACTCCGGCCCCCCGAACCAGGCCCTCAAGCCGCATCGCCGTGTCGATCAGCTCCTTGATCGCTGGCTCGCCCTCATATGCCTGCTGCAGCGGACCCTTATCCTTCAATGCCTGTTCGATCGTGATGCCGATCGTCGCGGGAATCATCTTCGCAATCCGATCGACCTCGCCGTACGGCATGTCGAGTGCGCGGCCGACGTCCTTGATCGCTGCCTTTGCCGCCATCGTGTTAAACGTGATGATCTGCGCAACCTGGTCCGTCCCGTACTTTCGCCGGACGTACTCGATGACTTCGCCACGTCGGTTCATGCAGAAGTCGATATCGATATCTGGCATAGACACACGTTCCGGGTTGAGGAAACGCTCAAAAAGAAGCTCGTTTTGCAAAGGATCCACATCCGTGATCTCCATGCAGTACGCCACCAGCGACCCGGCCGCCGAACCACGACCCGGTCCCACCGGTATGTTCTGCTCGCGTGCATAACGGATGAAGTCCCATACAATCATGAAATAGCCCGGAAACTTCATGCTCTTGATACAGTCGATCTCGCGCTGTAACCTCTGCTGATACTCCATTTCCGTTTTTTTCAGTAGACCGCGGGAACGAAGATGTGCCACGTTCGTTTCGAGCCGCTTGCGCAAGCCTTCTCGGCAGACCTGCTCGAAGTAGCTGTCTAGATCCATCCCCTCCGGCACCGGAAACTCAGGAAAAGGATTATCTACCTTGTTCAGCTTCAGATCGCACCGCTCTGGAAACTGCATCGTCCCCGAGATCACATGCGGCGTGTCCGCGAACATTCGCGACATCTCCTCCGCTGTCTTGATGTAGAACTCCTGGGTATCAAACTTGAATCGCTTCGGATCGTTCATCGAGCCGCCCGTCTGCACGCAGAGCAGCACCTCATGCGCACGGCTGTCCTGATCCTCGATGTAATGCGAATCATTCGTCGCGATCAGCGGGATGTTTAGATCCTTCTCCATCCGGAACATCGCCTCGATGACGACTTTGTCTGGCTCGAGTTTGTGATCCTGCACTTCCAGGAAGAAGTTCCCATGCCCGAACATCTCTTCAAATCCGCCGGCCGTGGCTTTTGCTTTTTCGTAATCACCTGCCATCAACTGCTGCGAGACTTCACCCGCGAGACACCCGGAAAACCCGATTAGCCCCTTGGTATGCTTCGCCAAAAAGTTCTTTGAGACACGGGGCTTACGGTAGAAACCATGAAGTGCCGCTTCGCTGGTAAGACGTACCAGGTTACGGTAACCTTCCTGGTTTTCAGCCAAGACCAACAAATGGTTATATTTATCTCCGTCACCTTTGGCGCGGTGATCGTCCGCCTGGCAGATGTAGAGCTCGCACCCGAGAATCGGCTTAATTCCCTTCTTCTTCGCTGCATCGAAGAAGTGCACTGCCCCAAAGATGTTGCCGTGATCCGTCATCGCGACGGCCTTCTGGCCTATCTTGTCGACATGCGCCACCAGTTTGTCGACGTCGCAAGCCCCATCTAAAAGCGAGTAATCCGTGTGCAGATGCAAATGCGTAAACTCAGCGCCCATCGCCCTAGTTTACTGCTCAGTAACCCGTGCAAATCTCGGCCTCAATCCTTGCCCAAGGTAGCGGCGCTAACTCCTACAGCAAAGGTCTTCGGCTCTCCCGCGATAGTGCTATAAGGCAAACACGCTGTCCGCCCCACAAAGCACCCCATGCCGCTCCTTCCATTCAGCCGATGAGGCCTGAGTAGTCAATCTCAGAAGAGCTTCAAACGCTCCGGATGGAACCCATGCGCACCCTCGCCACCTTTCACAAAGTCCTTGCTTACGCTCTCTTTGCCGCAATCCTGCCCCTCACCCTCCGCGCCCAGCAAACTGTCTTCAACGTTCCCAGTGCCGACATCATGGACAAGAACGTTACCTACCTGGAATATGACGCAGTCGTCGGCGACACTGCGCTCTCCGCCGCAAACACGCCGAGGACCGTGCACGGGATCGGCCACCATCTCGAGACCGGCTTCAACATCTCTTCCTTGAACGCGCCCAGCGCTGGTTCCGTGGCGTTGGTGTCCACCGCAAAGTGGAAGTTCTATGACAACTCTCACTACGGTTTGGCCCTCTTCGCCGGAGACCACGTCTACAACCCGATCACCATGCGCACCTACACGATAGGCAACTATGTCTATGTCGCCGCTGCCAAGACCTACCGATCCACTCGCATCACCGTAGGTGCCTACGACTTCACCGCGCACACCATCGACCGCGCCAATCGAGCAGGCATTCAGGCTGCCGTCGAGCAGACAGTCACGCCTCGCCTCTCCTTTGCTACCGACTGGTACAGCGGCAAGACGTCGGCCGGATACATCACCTCGGGCATCGGTTACAAGGTCACCCCTTCGATCACCTGCCTCAGCGCGGTTCAAATGGGCAACAGTGGCCTGCTCGCCGGCAATCACTCGCTGCTCTTCATCATTGGCTGGACTCCGAGCTTTCATCCTGGAGTGCGATAAGCAGTCAGCACTCCTGCGGGCTCAAACCTGAGGACCGCCTCATCCTCCGCACTTATCTGCCGATTAGGGTAGGAAGGACGCAAAATGACTCGCTTCAAGGCACCCAGTCTCACTCTCGGCAAGAGGATCGCGGCCGTCGGCTGTCTTGTGCTCGTCACGATCTCTGCAGCGCTCTTCTATTTCATCCAGCAGGGTTTTTCGAAGGACATCGCGTTCACCCAGCTTGAGCTTGCCGGCAACGCCTACCAGAAGCCGCTCGAAGATCTTCTCGAGGCTTTGTCCGGGCACCAAATGCTCTCCCGTAATGCTGAGCGTACCGCTGATCAAATCGCCCAGATGACGATCCTCGACACTGAGGTTGAAACATCCCTTCAGCAACTGAAGAAGGCGGATACGTTGTATGGCAAATCGCTCCAGTTCACTCCAGATGGACTCGCACAGCGCAAGCGGACCGACGCTAGCTGGCAGAACGTCGCAGCACAATGGGCGGAGATAAAGACCGGCACGCACGATCCACTCCTTGCCGATGTTCAGCATGAAGCGATCATCGCGAATGTTCGCATGATGATTACGCACGCAGGCGATACTTCAAACCTTGCCCTCGACTCGGACCTTGACAGCTACTATCTGATTGACGCGACGTTGAACGGGCTTCCCCAAACCGAAGACCGTCTCACCTCCATCGAAAAGCTCAGCCAGGATAGCCTCGTTGGCGGCACGATCAATGCAGACGCGCGGATATCCTTCGCCGTCATCGCAGGCCTACTTCGCGAGGCCGACCATGATCGAATCATGGGTGATCTGCAAACCTCTCTCAACGAAGACCATAACTTCCACGGCATATCGCCCACTTTGCAAAGTAACCTTCCGCCGGTCATAGAGGCATACACGAAAGCCAGCGACGAGCTTCAGTCCGCGATGCTAGGTCTCGTCGCGCATCCCGATGCGCCTTTCTCTGCGGAACAGTTCGCCACTCTTACCGCTCGTCTTCGCGAAACGAGCTTCGACCTTTCTCGCTCTGGTATGAAGGAGCTCGACGTCCTGCTCCAGAAGCGCATCAAGGATCTTGCTCGGCTTCGTCTGCTGGCTCTTCTCTGGACGACTCTGGCGCTCGCCTTCTCGGCCGGCATTGCCACCTGGGTCATTCGCTCGGCTACCGCTGAACTCCGCGCCATGTCTACCCGGCTCATCGATCAAAGCCAGCAGATTACATCGGCTGCGATCGTCATGGCAACCGTCTCTCAGGGGCTCGCCAGTGGAGCCTCAGAACAAGCGGCATCAATTCAGGAGACATCAGCATCCACCGAAGAGATCAGCTCCATGGCCGCAAGAAATCGCGATTCCTCGCGCTCCGCTGCCGAACTCGTAACACGCTGGCAGACCCATTTCGCCACCACCACGCAGCTTCTCGCCGAGATGGTCCGATCTATGGAGGAGATCACCGAAGGCAGCAGGCAGATCTCCAGCATCGTCAAAGTCATCGACGGCATCGCCTTCCAAACAAACCTGCTCGCCTTGAATGCCGCTGTCGAGGCAGCGCGTGCGGGCGACGCCGGTCAGGGGTTTGCGGTTGTTGCAGAAGAGGTTCGATCGCTCGCGCAACGCTCCGCCAGCGCAGCCAGGAATACCGCCGAACTGATCGAGGACTCGATCCAGAAAGTGGCGCATGGCGAGAAGAAGGTAGAGCTGGTGGCCCAGGCAATTCACCGCATTACCGAAGATTCAACGACAATCCACGCACTTGTAGCTGACGTCAGCACTGGGAGCGAAGAGCAGACACGTGGCGTCAAGCTCATGGCCACCGCGCTTCTTCAAATGGAGCGCGTCACCCAGAAGACCGCTGCCAGTGCGCAGCAAAGCGCATCTTCAGTCGATCACCTCCAGATTCACGCGGACTCCCTTATGCTTGTCGTCGAACAGGTCACCTCACTCGTTGGTGCCGCTCGAACTAAGGCCCTAAATCCCTACTTCCTGAACCCGGACGATCCTGCCCGTTTTCGCCAGAACTATGATCCGTGGCACTAACGGGCAATCTCATCAGGCTGGCAGGTACGGCTGCTTCCGATAGCCAAACCATCTCAGCGCCGTCGTTCCCAGTGCTTCCTTTACGTAATAAAAAGCAATCTGCGCCTGTGGGTACTCCCGGGGCCAGTGAGAGGCGTGAACATGCCACCTCAACCCGAGAGGCTCATAGTGCTCGAGGATGAGACTTGCCCGCGGCAGATGGCTGTGTGAACTCACCACCTCTGCGCTCTGCCATCCGCGCGCCTGCATCATCTGCCACGCAAAGTAAAGATTCTCAATCGTGTTCGTTGACCGCACCTCTACCAGCACAGCATCCGCCGGCACACCACCCTTGCGTGCGACCTCGGCTTCAATCATGCCCTCAATCCACGCGTTGTGCGCAGCTCCGCCAGTAACAATCAGGTGGTCGGCCCTTCCTCTCTGAAACTCCCGAACCGCCTCCATGACACGCTCTCGCTGCTCCACCGACGGTTGTCCGTCAGGATTCGCAGGAGACCCCAGAACAATCAGCGTGTCGAAATGCTTCTGCTCCGTGTTGCCTCGGGGAATTGTTGCGTAAGTCGTAACAATCGCAGCCACACACACGACCAGCACGGCCAGTCCCAGCACCAATCCCCTCACCACTCCTCGCAATACCTTCAGCTCTGCACCAATTCGGTCGCGAGTTCCACGTATAACTCGACCGCCTCCAGTAGCTCCTGCTTGCTGATCTTCTCATCCGGAGTATGCGCCACATGAATGCTTCCCGGCCCCAGCAGGAACGGTTCTCCCCAGTTCGTCAGTGAGGGAATATCCGTCGTAAACTTTGCGACCATGGTGGGAAGCCGTCCCACCTGGCGCATCCGGATGAACGGTAGCTCTAGCGAAAACTCAACCCTGGCGCGTCCGTTGACCGCCCTCAAGATCGCCGCCTTTGTTGCATCCGATGGCCCGACCAGCCGCACCAGGATATGTGCCTCCGCCTGGTCAGCAATCACGTTCGGAGCCCGCCCGCCAGAGATCAAACCGACATTCAGCGTCGACTCTCCGATCCCATCCAGGTACGGCAGCTCCAGCTTCTGCACATCATGCAACGCCGCCACCAACTTGTCGATCGCGCTCTCGCCCAACTCCGGGTAAGCCGAATGCGCCATCCTTCCCTCGGCATACATCTCCACGCGCAGAGCTCCCTTGGAAGCAAGGGCTAAGCGGTTATCTGTCGGCTCTCCGTTGATCAGAAAGCGCGATCCACGTGGATTCTCATTCGCGACCTTCGCCCCTGCCGAATCGCGCTCTTCTCCCACCACGAAGAGCATCCCAGCCTTGACCCCGACCCCGCGCAGCCGCTCCGCAGCCGCCACCATCGCGGCGATAATGCCTTTAGCGTCACACGTCCCTCGTCCATAGAGAAAGTCATCATCTTCCCGCAGCGCTACGTAGGGCGGAACCGTATCCATATGCGTCGAGAGAACCACCTCCGGCGTCACTCCCGCCATATGCGCATAGACATTGAAGCGCTCGCCGCCACCCTCTGCCCCGGGTGTGCCGAACTCGGGCTTATCGACCGGCATCCGCTCGACCAGCCAATTTTGCTCCATGAGTAAATCCGCTAGAAAAACGCCCGCATCGTGCTCGTGGTACGTCGTTGAAGAGATCCCGACCAGCCTCCGCGTCAGATCAATCGCGTCAATTGCCATTGTTCCAGCATAACCGCACCGCATCTCAGGAGATTAAGAGGCCACGACTCTTCGTAGGTGCGACCGCAAGGTTGGCTTTTGCGCGCCGCAACCAGCGCATCCTCTACACTAACGAAATGCTTCAAACCATCTCCGATCTCCAAGGCCCCGCTGGAAAGCTCGAAGCACTTCTCAACACCGGAGCAGACGACGCACCCTACGCAGCGCTTGTTACCCATCCGCATCCACTCTTCGGTGGCACCATGCACAACAAGGTGGTCTACCATGCGATGAAAGCCTTCTCATCCTTCAACCTGCCTGTTCTTCGCTTTAACTTCCGCGGTGCCGGCCTCTCCGACGGGAAGCACGACGAAGCTCGCGGGGAAGTGGATGACGTCTTTGCCGCGCTTGACTACCTGCACAAGCTTTGCGCCAGACCCATCCTCTTCGCCGGCTTCTCCTTCGGGTCGTACGTAGGACTTCGTGCCTGTGGAGGAGACCCCCGTGTCTCAGGACTCGTCGGCCTCGGCCTTCCCGTCTCCGCGGCGGGTCGCAGCTACACCTACGAGTTCCTCCCGCGCTGCACCCAGCCTAAGCTGTTCATCTCTGGCGATCATGATAACTTCTCCACTCCTGAAGCCCTGAAGTGCATCATGGAGGTCGCTCCATCACCCACGCAAACCGTTACCATCACAGGCGCAGACCACTTCTTCCAAGGCATCTCCGCGGACCCCTCGCCTAAACTTGACCTGATGCAAGATCATATCCGCCGCTGGCTCGCAGAGATCTTCGAGTTGCGACAGCATTGAGTCCGTTGATCGGCTTTCCTCAGTGCGTCAGCCCAACCACTCCCGCAATGCCTTGTTGCAGATCTCCGGCGTCTCCGCAAATGGCAAATGCCCCACCCCTGGAATTACCATCAGTCTTGCTCCAAGCAACTCAGCCAAACGCTCTCCCGACTTGACTCCCACTGCGCGGTCGCGCTCGCCCCAGATCAGCAGAGTCGGCAGAGTCGCCACGGCGCCCAAAACTTCGCCGAGGGATCTCATATCGTCGGTCCAGCTCCGGATGATGCCGAGAACATGGCCGATCGTCCCTGCATTCATCCCGTTTGTATAGCCTTCCAACGCGCCCTCGTGGACCCGTGACGGATCTCCGTACATCCTGCTGAGAGCCGTCTTGTGCAAGGCTCGCGGCAGCCTAGGGACGAGGTAAGCGAACGCCACGCCTATCCTGGTCTGATAGAACCGGATCAGCGGGCGGCATATATCGCAAAATGGATTTGCTGGCGCAAACAGAACCAGTCGGCGCACCTTTTCCGGGTACCTTGCCGCTAACATCATTGAAATGGCACCGCCATGGGAGTGACCTGCAATATCGGCACGCCGAACTCCAAGCGCATCCATCGCCGCCGCAAGTCGTTCCGCAGTCGCCTCCAGACCTGGATCAATGCCCCTCACCCGGTCTGAAGATCCCATATTCGCCAGATCGAGCGCGTACACCGTCCGGAACCGTGCCAGGAATTGAATGTTCCGATCCCAGTTCTTCGAAGAGCCCACCAACCCGTGCACCAGAACGAGCGCAGGTCCCCGTCCGGCCTTACAATAAAACAGCCGCATGCCGTCAACGACCACGGTTGACTCTTCCACTTCAAACTTCCTGCGCATCCCGAAACACCCCAAAAGCAGACCAGAGTAGCAGGCTTTTGCAGAAAGCAGCCAATCTCTATTGCTCTATGTTACAGGGATGTGAATGCCAAGGGAATAGTTTCTTTGTCTACAGATCCCATGCCAAACAAAAAGGGACAAGCCCCAATTCAGCACTGGTCCCCTCTTCTTGTTGCCGGCCGTCGCTAGGGCGCTTACGCTACGTTCGCCACCTGCGCCTCACCAACACTCTTGCGTGAGAAAAGCTGCTCAAAGACTGCATCCAGAACATCCATCGCCTCATCCACCTGGGACTCGGTCAGAATCAAGGGCGGCAGGAACCGCAACACATTTCCCTGAACCACGTTGAACATTACCCCGCGCCTCAAACCTTCCTCCGCAATCGGCCTCGCCGGTACGGATAGTTCGACACCCCACATCAGGCCTTCCCCGCGGACTTCAAGCACCTCATCGTAGTCATTCGCAAGCCGCTCCAGGCGTTCACCCATACGTCTGCCGCTCTTATGCACATTCGCGAGAACTCCTTCATCTTCCATCACCGACAGAAACTCGCACCCAAGGCGGCAGCCCAGCGGAGTTCCACCCAGTGTGCTCCCGTGCTTCGCCATTCCAAACGAATCGAAGAGCGCCTTGTTTACGAGTAGCGCACTCAGTGGGATTCCACCTCCCAGCGGCTTACCCAGAATCAATGCGTCAGGAGTGACCCTTGACTTCATAAACGCAAACCACTCCCCCGTCCGACCTAAACCGCTCTGAATCTCGTCAAAGATCAGGATTGCCCCGTTCGCGTCGGCAAGCTTTCTTGCCTCATGCAAAAATTCCTTTGAGAGAAAATGGATTCCGCCCTCGCCCAGCACCGGCTCCAGCAAGATTGCACACGTGTTGACCGATACCGCTGCACGCAGCGCTGAAACATCATTTCGGTTTACAAAACGCACACCGCCAAGTCCGGGGCCGAAGTCTGCACTGTACTTGGTTTGTCCGGTAACGGACATTGATCCGAAGGTTCGACCGTGATATCCACCATACAGCGCGACGATCTCAAACTTTTCCGGACCACCCGTCTGCCGTCCAAACGTCCGTGCCAACTTCAACGCGCCTTCCACAGCCTCGCTTCCGCCGGTCGAAAAGAAGGCGCCAGCCATCCCTGTCATGCTGCAAAGCTTCTCCGCCAGCAGGCTCGCCCACTGATTACTAAACTGCGGGGAAAGATGCACGAGCGTTGCGGCCTGCTCGGTCATCGCCGTGAGCATCCGCGCATGGGCATGTCCAAGCGCGTTCACTCCCAACCCACCCATCATGTCCAGATATTGATTCCCGTCAACATCAATCAGCCGGCAGCCTTCACCACGCTCCATCACAACCGGATACCGGGCATACACCGGAAGCAGGTATTCCTCGTCTCGCGCCAGGATCTCGCTGGCGGCCTTGCTCGATTTCCGGTCCTGCGTTTGCACCGGCCGAGCGCCATATAAACTCATGTCGTTAGTTCACATCACCGTTACTTATCGGTCAAGCCCCTCTCTACGTGAAAGGAACATCTCTTGGCACTCGTCCGTTCCACTTGGGACCCGGCCAGTCTCCCAAGCAAAGGAAGCGAACTATGATTAACGGTAGCTTTCCGGGACTTTCATCTCAACAACTCCCGATACAACAACTTCGCGTTTGGACCCCAAAGTGCATGCATCTCTGGTGGAGCAGTCTAAACAGCTGCAAGCCGTGCATCCACCGTCGTAAATGAAGAACGCTTCCCAAATCCGGATCCTCGCTGTGGTCCTCGCGGCGGCCACTTTGGCAGCCTGCGTCCTCGCCGGATTCAACGTTCGAGCTGAAAACAACTTCGTCGTTCCTACCGACCGCATCTGGTGGGTGGAAGCCCCTCCGCCAAGCCCCGAGAATCCCGCCGCTCCTGTCGGCTTGTGCGCTCGACAGGTCCCCGCTGGCTCCCCCGGAGACAACGCCGGCGTCCGGCAGGGTGACATCCTGCTTTCGGTCGACGAGCACCCCACCCCGCGTGTCTCCAAACTTGAGCGGGAGTTTTTCGGCGTCGGTACCTTCCAGACCGCAACCTACTCCATCCTGCGCGCGCCGCTTCCCTACGTCGGTGCTCCTTGTACGGTCCCGGCCAAGACGAAGCCGTTCGACATCAAGGTCATCCTCGAACCCACGGACCGAACGATCAACGTCTTCTACCGCCTCATCGGCGTCGTCTACCTGATGATCGGTCTTTACGTCCTCTTTCGCCGCTGGACCGCCCCAAAGTCAACTCACTTCTATGTCTTCTGTCTCGTCTCCTTTGTCCTGTACGCCTTCAAGTACACCTCCGAGCTGGATACGTTCGACTGGATCATCTACTGGTCGAACCTGATCGCAACTGCCCTGCAGCCCGCGCTGTTTCTCCACTTCGCCATCACCTTTTCAGATATCGCGCCTGAGCCGCGTCATCGTATTCGCCGCTGGTTCCTCGCCTCCTTTCTCTACATTCCTGGCATTGCCCTGGTCGCACTTCAGGTCGCCGCCATCAACCTATGGGAGGCGACCGAACTCCTCAAGCATCGCCTCGACAAGATCGCACTGGCCTACATGGCGATCTACTATGTGTGGGCCGCTGCGGTCTTCTTTGCCCGCGCTCGCCATGCCGAGAACCCACTCGAACGTCAGCAGCTCAAGTGGCTTACCCGCGGAACCTTCGTCGCGGTCATCCCCTTCACCTTCGTCTACGTCGTTCCGTTCCTGCTCGATCGCGCCGTTCCTCTCGCCATCAGCAATCTTGTTCCGCTCGCGCTCGTCTTCCTCCCGCTTACCTTTGCCTGGGCGATCATCCGTTACCGCCTGATGGACGTCGACCTGATCTTCAAGCGCGGCGTTACCTATACCCTTGCCACCGCCGCCCTTGTCGGTCTCTACTTCTCTGTGGTTGCCGTCTCCGCCGAGATCGTCCATACCCGCTTCCAGTCGCTCAAAATCTGGGGTCTGCTCGCTGCCATCGTCGCTACCGGCCTAATCTTCGAGCCCATCAAGCGCTTCTTCCAGTCGCACGTTGATCGCGTCTTCGATCAGAAGCGATTCGATTATCGCGAAACTCTCGTCGACTTCGGCCGCTCGCTGAACTCCCAGACCGACCTCCGCGCACTTGTCGACTCCATCGTCGAACGCCTGCCCCAGACCCTCCTTGTCACGCGCATCGCCGTCTTTCTCGCCGAAGAACCTGACTCCGACGCGCGCCGCCCCCTGCGTCACCCTCATTTTGAGTTAGCCGCAAGCCATGGCCTCAATGAACTCCAGGCCTCCGAGCTTAAGTATCTGGACGTCAGCTTTCTGGACTTCGACGCACCCGACGCCAACACCCACGTCTTCCTTGAGAATCCCCAGCAGGTCCTTCGTCTGCCCGAAGCCGACCGCCACACCGCCGCCCGTCTGGATCTCAACTACTACCTTCCCTGCCGAGTCGCTAACCGCCAGGGTGGCGGCACCCGCACAGTCGCCATCATCGGCCTCGGCCGGACCAACGACGGCGACTTCCTCTCCTCCGAAGACATGGAAGTTCTCGAATCGCTCGCCGGCTACATCGGTATCGCCATTCAGAACGCGCAGCTCTACCGCCGCCTCGAATCCAAGATAAACGAGTTCGAGCGCCTCAAAGATTTTAATCAGAATATTGTCGAATCCATCAACATCGGCATCTTCGCCGTCGACCTCGAAGACAAGGTCGAATCCTGGAACGCGCAAATGGAAGTCCTCTTTGCCAAATCACGTGGCGAGGCCCTGCGCAAGCCACTCTCCGAGCTCTTCCCTGCCGACTTTATGGAGCGCTTCGACGATATCCGCAAAGACACCAGCGCCCACGGCACCCACACCCTCTACAAGTTCCGTCTTTCGCTGCCAACCGGCGAAACCCGTACTGCCAACATTGCCATCGCGCCTCTGCTCACGCGCAGCTTTGACGTCGTCGGCCGCATCATCCTGATTGACGACATTACGGACCGCATTCAGCTTGAAACACAGCTCTCCCAGTCAGAAAAGCTCTCTTCGATCGGCCTCCTCGCCGCTGGCGTCGCGCACGAAGTTAACACCCCTCTCGCCGTCATCTCCAGCTACACCCAAATGCTCACGAAGCAGCTCCGATCTGAGCCCGAAATGGCCAAGCGTCTCGATCCCGTGCTCCAGAAGATCACCCAGCAGACCTTTCGCGCCTCCGAGATCGTCAATGGCCTCCTCAACTTCTCGCGCACGTCTGGCTCTGAGTTCATCCCGATCAATCTCAACACCCTCCTTCACGACTCGGCAATCCTGCTCGACCACCAGTTCAAAACCGCCCGCATCCGCATCGAAAGCGATCTCGACCCCACTCTCTCACCGATCCAAGGCAATCAGGGCAAGCTCCAGCAGGTCATCCTTAATCTCATGCTCAACGCACGCGACGCAATGCAGACGGTTGAAGAGAACAAGATCATCCAGCTCCGCAGCCGTAACACGCTTCTCCCTGACGGCGACACCCTCGTCACCGTTGAGATCATCGACTCGGGCGTCGGCATCGAGCCCGCACACCTTCACCGTATCTTCGATCCTTTCTTCACGACCAAGACCAACCCGCAGCCCGGCCAGCACAAGGGCACAGGCCTTGGCCTGGCCGTAAGCTACGGCATCCTGCAGGAGCACGGCGGCAAGATCAAAGTTGATTCCAACCCAGGCCAAGGCACCACCTTCCGCCTGGAGATCCCCGCCATCCAGGTTCCTGTCGCCACGTCGGTCGGCACCTGATAGAGTTCGTGCCTCATCACATGCATAAAACCAAAGCGTCAAAGCGTTAGCACTTTCTTGCCCGTCTTGTTTTTCTTGTCCGCGTCCGTTTTTCGCTGCAACAGTAACCGAGGACCAATCCCGTATGCCAGAAGCTCTTGCACCCGCTCCTCCCGCGTCTCAGACTGCAAGCACCACCGCTCGGCTCCTCATCATCGATGACGAGCCGTCCATCCGCGAGTCTCTGGAAGTCCTGCTCACCCTCGAAGGCTTCGACGTCACGCTCGCAATCGACGGCAGACAGGGCCTTGACGTGCTTTCGCGCAACGAGTTCGACCTGCTTCTGCTCGACCTCGCTCTACCCGGCGAATCCGGCATCGATCTCCTCCCTCGCATCACTGCCATGCACCCGCAGTTGCCAGTCATCATGATCACCGCCTTCGGTACAGTAGGCAACGTGGTGGATGCCATTCGCGCCGGTGCCGAGAACTTCGTCCAGAAGCCTTGGGACAACGAAAAACTTCTCGCCGATATCCGGTCCGCGATCGCGCGCCACAAGGCCGAGGCCGAGGTCATACAGCTCAAGCGCGTGCTCAAGCAGCGCTACAACTTCGAAAATATCATTGGCAAATCTGAGCCCATGCTGCGCCTCTTCGACACCGTAGCCCAAGTGGCACCTAGCCGCTCCACAGTCCTCATCCAGGGCGAGTCGGGAACCGGTAAAGAGTTGATCGCGAAGGCAATCCACCAGAACTCCCCACGGCGCGATCGTCCCTTTGTCCCGGTAAACACCGGTGCCATCCCCTCTGATCTCCTCGAATCATCACTCTTCGGCCACGTCAAAGGCGCGTTCACGTCCGCCATCAATGCCAAGAAAGGGCTCTTTGAAGTCGCGAGCGGAGGCACGCTCTTTCTTGATGAAATTGGCACCATGTCGATGGACATGCAGGCCAAGATCCTCCGCGTCCTGCAGGACCGACGCTTCATGCATCTGGGTGGCACCAGTGAAATCCAGGTCGACGTCCGCATCGTTGCTGCCACCAACGTCAACCTGCAACAGGCCGTTAAAGACGGGCGCTTCCGTGAAGACCTCTTCTACCGCCTCAATGTCATTACGCTTGAACTCCCGCCGCTCCGTCAGCGTCGTGAGGACATCCCTTTACTCTGCCAGCACTTCCTCAAGTTCTATGCCGAGGAGAACGGCACCGAGCCCCCATCACTCACGCCCGAAGCCCTGCGCATCCTCATGGATTACGAGTGGCCCGGAAACGTCCGCGAGCTCGAAAACTCGATGGAACGCGGAGTCGTCCTTTCGACAACCCGCACCATCACCCCCGACCTGCTGCCCGCGCAGCTCACCGGCAACACTTACACTGCATCGCTGATGGACCATCGCCCTGACGCTTCCCTCTTCGACGTGATGGAAGATATTGAACGTCGCATCATCGCCGACCGTCTCGAACGCTGCCACTGGAACCAAACCGAAGCGGCCGAATTCTTCAAGATTCCGCTCAGCACCCTGAACCAGAAGATCAAACGGCTTAGCGTCGAGGTCCGCAAGCGTACTCGCGATTAGCATCATTACATGTAGAAGCAGCCTTGATCCAGTACCACGCGGACAGCAGTCGTACCTTCAGTCCCGCTGGCCGGCATAACGCCCATCGCGTTTATTTCCGGTTTGGACACTGCACTGTAAATCACTGCTGCTCTCGAGAAGTGAATGGATCAACCGACGAGCTGCTCTCACCTGCGAAATCAGATGAGAGCGGCCCATTTCTACTGCGCCACGAGCAAGCGATTGAAACACCAAAGAGTCAAGCAGCGTCGTTTTTCGCCAGCTTATGCCTGCATCAGGATCGGCTTCACCTTCGTCCCCGCCAATTCGATCGAAGACATGAGTTCTTTTCGGCCTAAACCAGCCACGCTCATCTGAAAGCTCAGTCGTTCAATTCCGCCGAGAACCTCGTCGTAGTGCCGTATCTTCTCGGCTACCGTCTCCGGAGAACCGACCACCAGCGCGCCGCTCGGATTCAGGAGCGCGTCGAACTGACGGCGCGTGACGGGTCCCCAGCCCCGCTCTTCACCGATCTTCGAGAAGGTCTCAGCGTATCCCGGGAAAAAATCTTCCGCAGCCTTCGCATCCGTGTCGGCCACATACCCCAGCGCATGAATCCCTACCTTCAAGGTCTCGGGCGCATGTCCCGCGCGTGCGCCCGCCTGCCTGTAAAGATCCACCAGAGGCCGAAACCGATGCGGCTCGCCACCAATGATCGCTATCATCAACGGAAGTCCCATGACCCCCGCTCGCGCAAACGAAGCTGGCGTTCCGCCGACACCCAACCACACCGGCATCTTCTCCTGAACTGGTCGCGGAAAGACGCCCTGCCCGTTCAAGGCTGGCCTGTACTTCCCCGACCAGGTCACGTGATTCTCGTCCCGCAGTTGCAGAAGTAACTCCAACTTCTCGGCAAAGAGCGCGTCGTAGTCTCTCAATTCGAACCCGAATAAGGGAAACGACTCGATGAAGCTTCCGCGTCCAGCTACGATCTCCGCTCGCCCGCCCGAGAGTAGATCCAGCGTCGCGAACTCCTGGAACACTCGCACCGGATCTGCCGCGCTCAAGACCGTCACCGCGCTCGCAAGCCTGATGTTCTTCGTCCGCGAAGCTGCCGCTGCCAGGATGACGGCGGGCGCAGAATCCAGAAACTCTTCACGATGATGTTCCCCTACTCCAAATGCATCCAGTCCGACCTGATCTGCGAGCTCGATCTCTTCTATCAGATTTCGCAGGCGTTCCGAACCCGACTCCACCGCCCCAGTCGACCGGTCCCGCCGCACTGCTGCAAAGCTGTCTACGCCAAGTTGCATGCACATACCCTCAACCCAAGTAGATGCATCGAGCCCTCAGTCGACTCAAGCTGCATGCCTCACGAACGATGTCGCAGCGACGCTCCTGGACTTCCTCCTAGCCTTAGCGATTCGCTCGATCGGCAGCCACCGCGCCCCAGATCATCGCAACCGGGTGGAGTACCACGAGAGCCCAGCCCAGCGTCACGATGCCTAACGCTACATAGAGCACCAGCATGACCAGCGCTCCGACAACGGTGCTGTACAGCATGCCGAACGGGCCGAGAAAAAATGTTAGAACCAACGACAACACCACACTCTTACGATTTGTCATGGTCCTGAGATGCGCTTAACAAAAATTCAACTGGCTGCGATCCGACAAATTCTCCAAGCCGAAAGGCCGGTGACAATCATCCTTCAGCAGCTCTGACCGGATACTCTCGTCTCGAAGAAGGCTTCTGCCCGAGAGTGTTACATTGGCAAAACACCTACCATCAAGAGGACCCATGCGCCGTACCATTTGTCGAGCCATCCTGATCCGCTCCGTCGTCCTCCTGCTTGCTCCGCCCGGCATCCTTCTCGCGCAAACAGCCAAACGACCGATCACCGAAAGTGACATCTTTGATTTTCACTGGATCGGAGACACCCAGATTTCGCCTGACGGCCACTCCGTCGCATTTGTCCAGACCTCCGTTAATCCTGACCGCTCCGGATATCAGACATCTCTTTACACTCTCGATCTCACCCGTCCCGGCGCGCTCCCCACCTTGCTCACACCCGGCATCCACGACACATCACCGCGCTTTTCTCCCGATGGTACCCAGATCGCTTTTCTGCGCACGCTCGAAAAAGACGGCAAATCCACACCTGCCCAGCTCTATACCCTTAAACTCAGCCCAAGCGCCAGCCCCGTCAAACTGACCGACCTGCCCAGGGGTGCCTCTTCGCCCGTCTGGAACCCCAGCTCAGACGCGCTCGCCGTGACCAGCCTCACGCCCGTAAATCCCGACCAGGCGAAAGCGTTTCAGAAGACCGGGGTAGATGACAAATCGCATGTCTCCGATGTGCGCATCATCACCCGTGCCCAGTGGCTGTCGAACGGCGAAGGGTACCTTGATCCGTCCCTCGCCCCGCAAGTCTACCTGATCTATCTTCCGCGACCAGACGGTACCGAGGTCGCACCATGGCAGCTCACGCAGGGCCGCTTCCCCGTTCAGGACGTCGTCTTTGCAGACGACACCTGGCTTCTCTACACCTCCGAGCACGAAGAAGAGCCCATCTACGACAAACTGCCGCACAATACCATCTACGCTCTCACCGCACCTTCGCGCGCCTCTGCCCTCGCCTCGAACCAACGCAAGATCCCATCCTCCAGCGCCGTCGCCGACCTTAAGCTTGAAGCTCACTCCCTCGCTATCTCCAACGATCGCACTCACCTGGCGTTCCACGCCGAAGAGAGTGATACTCCCATTTCGCACCAGCAGGTAGACCTCTTCAGACTTTCGGTGGACTGGTCTTCCGGCAAACCGGTTGCGGTAGCAGCACCTCAGAACCTCACCGCGAAGCTCGCCTATGAGATGGGCTCCGGTGTCGGCGGAGACAACACTGCGCCGCGCGGTGGCGCACATCCCGTCATTTCCTTCAGCCACGACGGCAGCCAGATCTACGACCTCGTTGGCAACCAGGGTTCAGCCCAGCTCCTCGCCGTGAACGCGAACACAGGCGCAACCACCGAGCTTACCGCACCGAGACAAGCCGTCATCACCTTCGCCACCACAACCGACCATTCCCTCACCATCGCTCTGCTCTCCAACCCCACTCTCATCGGCGACCTCTTCACCATCGGTCCCGACCAGAGGCAAACCCAGCTCACCGCCGTCAACAAAGACCTCTTCGATCGGCTCAACCTCACCCAGCCGATAGATCTCCAGGTCACCCCCACGGTCCACGCAGCCGACATCCACAACCATCCAATCGATACCTTCATCCAGTTCCCGCCCGGCGTCGACCCGGCTTCCAGACCCCATCTGCCACTGATCCTCAACATCCACGGCGGGCCGCACGCCGCGTACGGCTGGGTCTTTGACCAGGAGATGCAAGTCATGGCCGCCAACGGTTACGTTGTCGTCTACCCCAATCCACGCGGCAGCACCACCTATGGTCAGAACTTCGCCAACATCATCATGAACAACTATCCCGGCGACGACTTCCACGACCTCATGGACACCGTCGACGCCGCCATCACGAAAGGCTACGCCGACCCTGCTCGCCTCGGAGTCACCGGCGGCTCCGGCGGCGGGCTGCTGACCGATTGGGTCGTGACACAGACGACGCGATTCAAAGCCGCGGTCGCCCAACGCGACATCACCGACTGGGCGGACTGGTGGTACACCGCGGATGTGGCCGGGTTCCATCAATCGTTCTGGCCCAAGACTCCGCCCTTCGACAACCTCGACCTCTACCGAGCTCACTCTCCCATTACGTTCGTCAACAACATCCGCACACCCATGATGTTCATCCTGGGTGACGCCGACTCCCGAACACCACCCACAGCCGGCGGCGAACAATTCTTCCGCGCCCTTAAATACAAGTGCATCCCGACCGTAATGATACGTTTCCCTCGAGAATCGCATGAACTCTCTCGCTCCGGCGAACCATGGCACCGAATCGAGCGCCTGCAAAACATAACCAACTGGTTCGACCTCTATCTCCTCAACCAGCCCCACCCCGAGTACGACGTCGCCCCCAACTACGCTCCACCCTGCAAACGGTAGGAGCAGTTCTTGCAAACTCAGTCAGCTCACAACCGCTAGGATCCCACGTTATCAATCAAGCGTCAGGGTTCTATTTGGCTGGCCGGAATCACCGCAGGCGAGTTTTAGATGAACTACGTTGGGTATGGTCTGCGCTTTTCTGAATCATGCGCCAACGCCGCTACTAAAGCCATGCGGCTGGCGGCATCCTTCTCGGTAACTCACCCGGGCGGACTTTCTGAACCTATTCTGGGCCATTCTTGTTGGCCTGTTCCTTTCCGCTCGTCTGCCGAGGCAGCGAGCGTCAGGGCGTTCACCTTCATCTTTGTGCTCACGGCATTGGAGAATCTGAAAGATCAGGGCTATTGGGCCAGTCCTGTGACGACCTGCCTGGATGACCTTGTTCCGGCGCCATCATGCACGGTCTCCGGGCGCTGTCGATCTACGAACGCGACAGCCTGACGCATACACCCTTCATCGATCAAAGCCAGAAGACTTCATCACGATCTTCATCGAATCCGGTTTCGGATTAGAAGCCAGGTCAATCGCCTCAGCACAGTCCTCCAGCCGAAAGCGATGCGAGATCAGCTTCGTGAGATCAAGGGTCCCGTCGCGATAGCCCTCAAAAACCAGATCGATTCCCTCCTGCTGAATCGCCACACTTGCCGAGTAGGACCCCATCAACGTCTTCTCGTCCATGCAGACCGCCGCCGGATCGAAGCTCGCCGCGCCATGCTGAGTGCTGGCAAATAGCATCACCCGGCCGCCCGGGCGAATCGCCTCCATTGCCAACCCGATCAGCGCATCCCAGCCCACGGCGACCAGTGCAACATCTGCGCCTCGGCCTTCAGTCACTGCTCTCGCCGCCCCAACCACATCGCTCCGGGCGTCCACAGGCCGATCAAGGCCGAACTGCGCGGCCACGGCATGACGCTCCGGGTAAAGATCGCTCGTCAGCACCGTCGCTCCCGTCCGCTTTGCTAACGCCGCCAGAATGACACCGATACTCCCCTGACCAATGACCAGGACCGTGTCATCCGCCTCAAGGTCCAGCAGCTTTATTGCTTTGAAACACGTATTGACCGGCTCGATGAACGCCGCCTGTTCAAACGGAATATCATCCGGAATTTTCACGAGACCACAGGTCTTCGTTCCGTCGCCGACGATCCAGTCCATCACCCGGATGTACTCGGCAAATCCTCCACCGGCGGCCGAAAACCCCGCGGTCGTTCCCACCTTCTTGTACGTCTCGCACTGAGCGAACGTTTGTTTTCGGCAGTAGAAGCATTTGCCGCACGGGATGTGGTGAAAAGCCATGACGCGCTCACCCACCGCAAACCCACGAACAGTCTTTCCGACAGCCACGATGGTTCCGGACATCTCGTGGCCAAAAACCCGCGGAGCACTGTGCGAGCCGGTATGGATCTTCTTCAGATCGGTCCCGCACACTCCGCAGGTATCGATTTGCACCAGCACCTCACCATCGCCGATCTCCGGCACCTCGATCTCCTCGTACCGCACCTCGTCAATGCCACGGTAGACCGCAGCCTTCATCACCTCACTCATTGCTCATCGTCTCCAGATACGCCCCCACCACTTCGGCCAAAGTAGTCGCCGCCTTGCTGCTGTTCCGACCCAGTTGCAGCAGCGCTCCCCAGCACTGCGGACGAACGGCAACTGCAGCCAAAAATCCAGCCATGCGCAGCTTGCCCATGTCGTTGATGTACGGATTCAAGTCTGGCAGATCCGCATAGACACCATCCGAAACTGCCTTGAAGCAGCGCATCGGGATTCCCCGCATCTGCGCAAGCCTCGCCACCGTTGCCGCCTCCATATCGACCAGTCTGGCACCATACGTCGCTGCCAGTCGGCGCTTTTCCGATGCATCTGCGACGCGGACCGTGGTCACGCAGCGCTCACCGTCGGACCCCAAATCGAAGCGTTCGCCCGTCTGCACGTCGATCACCTCGGACGGGATATAACAATCTCCGACCTTTGTGGCTTCAGTCAAGGCTCCCGCCCATCCCACCGAGAGCACCTCGTCCAGCGAACCCGTATGCTCTGCCGCCGTAAACGCCCGCCGGGCCGCCGCTGCGCCCATCCCCGCGCAAACTGCCACTACTTCAATATCACCCCGTTCCCAAGCCCACATCGAGATACCGGACCCGCGCACCACCGGAAGACGCGGTACATGGCGAACCAAAGGCTTAAGCTCGCCCGGCAACGCCGCGATGATCCCGATCTTCATGCAGAGACCTTAGGCCGGGGAGCGTAGCCATGTTCCCAGAACCATTCCACCGCCGACCGCAGGGCCGGGTAGACGGGCAGGATCTCAAAACCAAGATCACGCACCGCTTTGGCGCTCGAGGCAAACATCATCTTCTTTCCCATGCGCACGGCTTCGACCGTAGCTCTTGGCTCTTTGCCACGCAGCTTACCGTTGAAGTTCTCATCGAAGAACGCAAATGCCATCGCTACGGCATGAGGTACCTTCATCGTCGGGGAGGGCAGATTCGAGATCGCGGAAAGCCGATCAAGAATCTGCTTGAGTGTAAGATTTTCTCCTCCCAGGATGTATCTCTCGCCCGGCCTTCCGCGTTCAAGCGCCACCACATGCATCCTTGCGACCTCACCCACATCCACAAGGTTCAGTCCGGTATCGACATAGGCGGGAAAGTTGCCGTTCAGGAAATCGACAAGGATGCGTCCGGTTGGCGTAGGCTTCGAGTCGCCCTCTCCAATCGGTGTCGTCGGATTCAGGACCATCACGTGCTGTCCGCCGTTCGCGGCATCGATCGCTTCCAGCTCCGCCAGGAACTTCGACCGCTTGTAGTGGCCGATCATCTCATCCAAAGCCACCGGCGTGGCTTCATCGACGATCGTGCCGTCGCGCTTGAACCCCATCGTCGCCACCGACGATGTGTAAATTACCCGGCCAACGCCAACGTCGCGTGCGATCCGCAGTAGTTCTCTCGTTCCGGTTACATTCGCGGCGTACATCGCATCGGGATCCCTCACCCAGAGGCGATAATCCGCGGCCACATGCACCAGCGCGTCACAGCCGGTAAGTGCCGCCCGCAGGTCTTCCGGTTGGCGGAGATCTCCCACAATCGTCTCCGCCGCTATCCCATCCAGCCCGTCGAGATTACTCGTCTTGCGGGTAAGTAAACGAAGCTCAGCACCTGCGGCTGCGTAAGCCCGAGCCACATGACTCCCCACAAACCCGGTAGCTCCGGTGATGAACACCTTCATCTGCGTTGCTTTCGCTTAGTCCAGCTTCTCTGGCTCAATCTGGATGTTCTTCTCGCCGGCGGCCTTCTTCTCCCAGTATTTCTTGACCCAGGCTTCGAAGCTCCTGCCGGCGGCTGTATCGCGTCCGCTGAAAGCCAGTGCCGCGACATCGGAATAGGCGATGTTCAACTTGGCTTGGCTTGTCGTCGGAATCATCCGCACGAAGGACTGCGCCAGCGTTGGACCTGGACGACGGTCGAAAAGGTAGCCTTCAACCTTCTTGCCGTCCTTCAGCGTGATCGAGATGTCCCCGCGATAGTCGAAAGCCTTTTCGAGCGCCTCACGGACCTCATCCTCTGTCGCAAGCTCAGGAATCCAGCCCTCAAGATTCTCCCGTTCTCGTCCTGCAGCGTGTTCCAGCTCGTCAAAGCTGGCATGCTGCAACTGTTCGATCTTCGCTGCTTCCTGCTGCTCCGTAGCCATAGCGCTTAGTCTCCCGAAACACTCTGCAGCTGATCCTGTTGCGCGCTGGTTGCTCTTGGCGCCTCGATCTGCACCAGCGGACCATGCGATTCCGGCTTCCACTCGTTGAGAATCTTCTGCGCGCCATCGTCAGGATAGGTTGACGGAAACATGTACTTGCTCGCCGTCACCAGAAATCCCCTGAGCGACCCAAAGTTGTAATCGACCGCAGAGGCTTCATGACCGGAGTGCACCATGCAGTTGGCGCAACGAGGATTTCCGCTCTTTGCGCCATAGTGATCCCACTGGGTCGCTTCCATCAACTCCTGAAAGGTATCGGCATAGCCATCCTGAAGCAGGTAGCAGGGCTTCTGCCAGCCAAAGATAGAAAATGTCGGCATCCCCCAGGGCGTGCATTCGAAGTTCCGCTTTCCCATCAGAAATTCGGAGAACAAAGGATGCGTGTTGAACCGCCAGCTCTTCTTACGGTTCGACAGGATAGCGCGAAACATCCGGCGAGACTTTGCCTTGCCGAGGAAGTGATTCTGATCAGGTGCCTTGTCATAGGTGTATCCAGGCGAGACCATCATGCTCTCCACGCCGGCCGCCATCAACTCGTCGAAGTGAATGCGCACGCTGTTCGGATCGGCACCATCGAACAAGGTCGTGTTGGTCGTCACGCGGAAACCAGCAGCAACTGCAGCCTTAACGCCCTCCATGGCAATGTCATACCCACCTTCGCGGCAGACGGAGAAGTCATGGTGTTCGCGCTGTCCGTCGACGTGCACCGAGAAAGAAAGATACTTGCTCGGCTTGAAGAGATGCAGCTTCTCCTTCAGCAGAAGCGCATTGGTGCACATATAGACGTACTTCTTACGCTCTACCAACCCAGCCACAATCTCCGGCATCTTCGGGTGTAGAAGAGGCTCGCCGCCTGGGATCGAGACCATGGGGGCGCCACATTCTTCGACCGCGCGAAAGCACTCCTCCGGCGACAACTCCGCCTTGAGGATGTGCGCCGGATACTGGATCTTGCCGCAACCCGCACACGCCAGATTGCAGCGAAACAGGGGCTCCAACATCAGCACCAGCGGGTACCGCTTCCGTCCGCTTAGCTTCTGCTTCAGCACATACGACGCCACCGTCCAAGCCTGTGATACTGGAACTCCCATTTGCAATCTCTCCTAAGAACCGCTAAAACCAGCCTCTACTGCTGTGAGGACTTCTCCTCTGACTTCAAGATCCGCACCCTCGGTGCCAAACACTATTCTAAGCCGCAGCGGCTTCCCGCTCCATCGCCTGCCTGTATGTCGTCAACGCCAACAGCGGAAAGTAATCCCGGTATAAGTGATAGGCAAGATAAAATACCCGGGGAAATCCGGTTCCGGTATAGATCGCTTCGCCATTACGGCCTTCGGCCGATTCATCCCAGCTTCCGTCCTGAGCCTGCCTGTCAACCAGCCAGCGAATGCCCTTCGCTACCGAGTCGCTTCTCGTATCGCCGGCTGCCAGCAATCCTAGAACCGCCCAGGCAGTCTGCGAAGGGGTCGAAGGCCCGATGCCGCGGGTTGTCGGATCGTCGTAGCTCCCGCAGGTCTCTCCCCAGCCGCCATCCGCGTTCTGTACCATGCGAATCCACTCGGCTGCCTGTTGAATGGCCGGCTCGTGATTCCAGTACCCCTGCGCCTCTAAACCGCGTAATACAAGGAATGTGCCATACAGATAATTCACGCCCCAGCGTCCGAACCAGCTTCCATCCGACTCCTGGTTCTTCAGGACGAACTGGACAGCCTTCTCAACGCGAGGATCGCGTCGCGTATATCCATAACCGGCCAGCATCTCGAGAATGCGCCCGGTGATGTCCACCGTCGGCGGATCAATCATTGCGTTATGGTCGGCAAATGGGATGAACTCGAATATTCGTTTGGTGTTGTCCTTATCGAACGAAGCCCAGCCGCCGTTCTTGCACTGCATTGCAAAGATCCACTCAATGGCTCGTTGCGATGCATCGATTTGCTTGCGTTGGCGCGGGTGGGTTACGCAGTTCAACGCGAGCAAAACCTGTGCGGAGTCATCGACATCTGGGTAAAACTCATTGTTGAACTCGAAGTACCAGCCACCTGGTGCGACCTCCGGAAGATGTACGCTCCAATCACCCTTCTGCCGCACTTCTTTTTCGAGCATCCAGTCGGCTGCCTTCACCAGACGCGGATCCGTGGAAGGCATCCCAGCTTCGCCAAGCACGTAAACAGCCTGTGCGGTGTCCCAAACCGGCGAGACGCACGGCTGCATGCGGAAGGTGGGCGTTGGATAATTTGGCTCGCCATCCGGATTATCGATCCCAAGCTTCTCAAACTCGTCCATCGCACGAATAAACTGCGGATCATCCACGGTGTAGCCGAGGCACTTCAAAGCGATGATCGCGTTCATCATGGCAGGATAGATCGCTCCGAGACCATCAGACTTCTCGAATCGTTCAAGCATCCACTTCTCGGCCTTCTTCACCGCAACCTTGCGCAGTGGACGAATGTGAACGCGTTCCGCCCAATGCATCATCCGATCGAGCGCGAGAAAGAAGTTCCGCCAGCCCACAGGCCTCTTCTTATCCCACCGCAGATGGAGATTGGCATTCTCCCGCCCACCCACAAACAGTTCGTCGATTCCCTGCTCAGCAGGGATCTTCTTGAATGGCTTCTTGGCGTAGATGATCGACAGAGGCACCAGGATGGCGCGTGACCATGAACTGATCTCGTAGATGTTGAAGTAACACCAATTTGGAAAGAGTGTAAAAAACGGTGGACCCCCAATCAAAAAAAAATACTCATATTGCCCGAGCGCGCATAAATAGATTTTTGTGAAGGTATTGCACTCCGTCACCCCGCCGTTCGCCAGAATCCAGGTGCGAGCACGCAAAAGAAGCGACTCATCCGCGCTAAACCCCATCAGTTTGAGCGCGAAGTAGCACTTGACGCTAAGCGAAATGTTCGACGGTCCGTTCGGGTAAATACTCCAACCCCCGTCCGCGTTCTGATGTCGAAGGATCTCATTGACAGCCCGCTCCATCTTTCCGCGATCGCCCGTGCCCAGCAGGGTGTGCATGAAGATGTAATCAGCTTCGAGCATCGAATCAGCCTCGAGTTCGCCACACCAGTATCCATCCGGGTGTTGCTGGCCAAGAAGCCAGTCTTTCGCTCGCTCGATTCCCGCAGTAACCGCCTCAATGCCAAGGTCAATTCGCCCAAAGCGCGGCTGCGTCGCAGCTTTGCTGAAACTCGTTTTGTTCAATCCAGATTGTTTGTCCAACGGCAACTCTCTTCGGCACAACAGAACCACGGTACGTCCTCAATCCCCTAAGGAATCAAGGCTGACTGGTAAGTGCTTAACGCCTACTGAACCGACGCTTCCGCCGGCTTGGGAGCCGACGCAATCGCCTGCACAATCTCCGGCGGCAATCCAAACCGCACGTTTTCCGGCATCACCTCAACCTCATCCACATCGCCGTACCCCATCGACTGCAGGTACTCGACAACGTCCTTCACCAGCACCTCGGGAGCCGAGGCCCCGGCCGTCACCGCAACCGTATTGACCCCATTCAACCACTCCGCCCTTATCGCATCGGCCGAATCGATCAGGTAAGAATTCGTGTCTAGATTCTTCGAAACCTCGACGAGGCGGTTCGAATTGGAACTGTTCTTCGAACCCACGACCAGCACCAGGTCAGCCCCGTGCGCAACATTCTTGACCGCAACCTGGCGATTCTCGGTCGCGTAGCAGATGTCCTGGGCATGCGGACCCGTAATGTTCGGAAACTTCACCTTCAGCGCATCGATCATGTACTTTGCTTCATCCAGCGAGAGCGTCGTCTGCGTCAGATACGCCACCTTGTCAGGATCTGGAACCACCAGCGCTTCAACCTCTTCCAGGGTTGAAACCACCTGCGTCACATCCGGCGCCTCACCCTGCGTCCCTTCGACCTCCTCGTGATCGCGATGTCCCACCAGCACCAGGGAGAAGCCTTGCTTCGCAAACTTGATTGCTTCAACATGGACCTTTGTCACCAGCGGGCACGTCGCATCAATCACCTTGAGACCCCGCGCCTTTGCGGCTTCGCGAACGGCAGGCGACACTCCGTGCGCCGAATAAATGACCCGAGCGCCCCCCGGAACTTCATCAAGTTCATTGACAAAGATGGCCCCCTTCTTCGCCAGGTCAGTCACAACATAGCTGTTGTGAACGATCTCTTTGCGCACATAGATAGGTGCGCCGAACGTCTCAAGCGCGATCTGCACGATATCGATGGCGCGCACGACCCCTGCACAGAATCCACGAGGTTTCAAAAGCAGCACCCGCTTGGTAGGCGGGGCGGTTACGCCTTCGTGATCAACAAGCTGGTCGAGGGTTGTTGCACTGGAAAAAGTCACAAACTTAGTATAACGCTTCTGTTTCAAACCAGCACACACTTTGAACCAGGAATAGTGCAAGCAGCCGATCTACGACAGAAAGCCAGTCGAGACCCGCGACGAACAACTCGCGTTTCCTGACTGGCTCAGATCACACATCTTCGGGTGTTTTAGAGCTTGGTCGACTCACACGCCGGATGCCCACAATCGCAGGCTAGCGTTGTCAAATCCTTCGAGTCTTCACAGAAGGTAGAACAGTATTTCGATCCGGGCGCCGCCAAACATTGACACGCCGCATGCGCACACTTGTTGCTTTCAGCCATTTTCGTCTCCTCGTACAACCTCGTTCGAATGGTGCGATGCCCTGCCGGTGAGGTCAGTTGTCTCAAGTCTTCAACTACTGATAAATGGTAGCAGCCACGATCCCAACGCTAGCGAGCCCCTGCCAACATGCTTTCTGCATGCCGCAAGCTGGTATCCGTCAATACCGCTCCACTCAGCATCCTCGCGATCTCTTTCACCCGATCGCCCTCTTCCATCTGTCGAATAGCCGTATGCGTCCGTCCCTTCGTCTCGCTCTTTTCGATGAGGAAATGCTGATCCGCAAACGCAGCAATCTGCGGCAGGTGCGTGACGCAGATCACCTGCTGCGATCTTGCAAGCGCCTTCAGCTTCTGGCCGACCGCCTCGGCCGCGCGTCCGCCAATCCCAATATCGATTTCATCGAAGACCAAGGTTCGCGGCAGAATCGTCTTCTTCTTTCCACCTCGGCTCGCAACCGCACCCTCTACTGCCACCTTCAGTGCGAGCATGACACGAGACATTTCGCCACCTGACGCGATCTCAACCAGGGGCTTCAGCGGCTCCCCTGCATTCGTCGCAATCAGAAATCCAACCTCATCCCACCCTTGCGAGGTCCAGTTTGTTCGCTCGCGACGAGGTTCAACGGTCACGGTAAACCGCACCCGCATCGCGAGATCATTGATCTCACGCTCAGCAGCATTGCCCAAAATAGCAGCCGCCTCCGACCTCTTCCTGGTCGCCTCACCGGCCGCACTCTCATAGGCGGCTGCGTGCCTAGCCTCTTCGGACCTTAGGTCAGCGAGAATGGCGTCGCGGTCTTCGACCTCGCCCAATTGCCGTGCAGCGTCTTCTCCAAAGGCAATCACCTCAACCAATGTTTTTCCATACTTCCGCTTCAGGCGGTCGAGCAACGCCAGCCGCTCTTCAATCTCGGCCAACCGTTCGGGGCCAGCCTGCACGTTTTCTGCGAAGTCCCGCACCGTCGCGCTCACATCTTCGACGGTCGCTTTCGCCGTCGCCAGCTCTCGAGCAGCCTCAGCAAACTTCGGCTCAAACCTTGAAAGTTCCTCGATGAACTTCAAAGCCTGCCCGAGCGCCGTCTCGGCCGAGCTCTCCCCCTCGTACAAGACCTCGTGGGCGCCCATCGCCGCGGCATACAGACGTTCCGCGTTCGCCAGAACCCGTTTCTCGGCTTCGAGCTCCATGTCTTCCGTGGGTCCTGCTAACTGCGCCTGCGCGATCTCTTTCACCTGGAACCGCCACATATCCGCCATGCGCAGACGATCCTGCTCATCTTCGACCAGGCTTCGGAGCCGTTCTGAAGTCTGCGCCCAGGCAGCATAGGCTGAGGCAACCGCATCGCCCGCAATCTCACCAAATCGATCCAGCAGAATCTTTTGCTGGGCCTGATCGAAGGACCCCAGCGTCTCACCCTGCGCGTGCACCAGCGCCAGTTCCGGGGCAAGCAGCCGCAGGAAGCCGACCGTCGCGGCCTGATTATTCACAAAGACACGACCTTTGCCTGTGGCTGCAATCTCGCGCCGCAACATGATCCCGTCTCCGTCCGAGTCTGCGTCCAAACCGTTTTCAGCGAGCACCGCGAGTGCGCCGGGCGTCGCTTCGAAGACGCAGCTCACAACGGCCTTTTCGGCTCCATGCCGCACCCCATCGGCTGAGGCTTTGCCCCCCAGTAACAAAGCCAGCGCATCGATAAGGATCGATTTACCTGCTCCGGTCTCTCCCGTAAGCAGATTCAACCCACGGCCGAAGGTCGCTTCTGCGCGATCGATCACCGCATAATTTTCCGCCCGCAACTCCAGCAACATCGTCTTTCTGCGCCCCGTCACCGAAAGCCTATCATCATGCCACCGGCTCGGCAGCCAACGCAGTCAAACACGCCACAAGATGGTCAACGCCCGCGCCGAAGGCACACCCGGCTTTGTCTTTCCCATCCTCAATTACACTGGACATCGGAGAACCACCTATCGCATGATCGCGCTCTCGACCCTCGCTCTCGCGCTCCTACAGCAGGACAACGCCGCCGCCGACCCATCCGCCATCCCGGTCAGCGCCGCCCCCATCGCCCAGCATGGCAGCGCCATTGGCGAGATCCTCCACAACTCCGGCCCGGTTGCGATCGCGGTTCTGCTCCTGCTGGCGATCCTCAGCCTCTTCTCGTGGACCGTGATTATTGCGAAGTACCGCGCCTTCGCCGCCGCCAAGAACCAATCAGCCCGATTCATTCGGGCCTTTCGCAAGTCTGGCCGCCTCTCTGAAGTCGCTGCCGTCTCCGAACAATTCAAACCCTCACCCTTGGTCGCCGTCTTCAATGAGATCAACGATGAGTATCAGCGCCAGTCGAATGGCCGAGGACTTCCGCGAAACCCCGTAGGACTTGAACGTGCGGCAGCCACAGCGAGCTCCGAAGCCCTCACCTTGATGGAGCAACGCCTGACCTGGCTTGCGACAATCGCCAACATAGCCCCGTTTATCGGACTCTTTGGTACGGTCTGGGGCATCATCGATGCCTTTCACGGACTTGGCACCGCAGGCGCCGCTACCCTCCGAGCCGTCGCCCCGGGTATCTCCGAAGCCCTCATTACGACGGCCGCCGGTATCCTCGTCGCCATTCCGTCAGTCGTCGGCTATAACCAGCTCACCTCGCAACTGCGCGATTTTGCGGCGCGCATGGACGACTTTGGTCGCGAGCTCCTCAATGCGATCGAAAATGCCGCGGCGTATCAACCCCCGCCCCAGTCGCAGTCGGCCATTAATAATCCTGACCGCGGCAACACTCCTGAACCCGGCACAGAACCACGCAGGAGGGTCTTCTAGCAATGGCCTTCTCGACTCGCTCCGGCGGCGGTCGCGTCCAGACTCAAACCGCGCTCGCTGACATCAACATCACGCCGCTGGTCGACGTCGTGCTCGTTCTGCTGCTCATCTTTATGCTCACTGCGCCAGTGCTTCAGTCGGGCATCGATGTCGCAATTCCGCATACGCGCTCGACCCAGACCCTGACCGAGGAGCGGATGGTCGTCACCATCGATAAAGACCAGAACGTCTACCTGCAGACCAATGGAGCCGACAAGCAGATCAACATCAATGACCTAGCGACGCTGCTTGCCACCAAGGAGAAAGATCCGGCCAAGAGGACCGTCTACGTCCGTGCCGACGAGCGCGTCCCCTTCGGCGCCTTCGCCACCGTGATGGAGAACGTCAAACGCGCCGGTATCACAAACATCTCCATCGTCACCCAGCCCTTCGAAAAATAGCTCCGACAGCACCTCTGCAATGCCGACCGACCTCCTCCCAACTCGCGCCGAAGCTCCTACCGAGGAACGCGTCTCGAGCGGGTTCGCATACGCGCTTACGGGGCATCTTGCGGTCGTCGCTATAATCCTGGCGGGAACCTGGCTCTCGCACCGCTTGAACCCGCACTGGGGCGAGTCCGACCCGACCGTCGGGTCCATCCAGGCTTCGATGGTGAACTCCCTGCCCCTGCCCAACACGCAGCGCTACAAGGAGAACGAGGTCCTCACCAGCGAGAAGCCGTCGATTGCTCCCGCGCCTCCGCCGCCGACGCCCACTCCGATTCCACATGCCGTAGCCGAGCATCCCAAGACCGAGCCTCCCCCGAAGCCCAACGAGATTCTGATTCCGAGGAAGGCGGCTCCCGAGAAGGTGATGCCTAAACCCGCGCCTGCGCAGCCGGTCGCACCTCGCGCCGTGGCGCCTCCACCCACACCGACGCCAAAAGCCACGACCGGTGAGACCGCCGGAGTCCAGATTCCGCAATCCGTAACCCAGTTGAAGAATGGCACCGCATCGATCACGGTCCCGGATCGAGCCTTTGGCGACCGCTACGCCTACTACATCCGACTTGTCGCACAGAAATGTAACGAATCAAAAGCTGAAGATGCCGACCCGCCGTCAGCTCGGGGAAGACGTGTCATCGTCCACTTCATCATTGATCGCGAGGGTGCCCCCACCGAGGTCCAGGTCACCACCCACAGCGGCGCACCAGATCTGGACTTCGACACGGTTCACGCGATCCAGCGCATCGACTCCTTCGGTCCGCTGCCTGCCGGGAACCAACTGGCAATCAACTACGTCTACGACGCGCACTAGCCGTATTCTGTTGATAACTAGCCTGAAATCACAATCCGCACACACAACCCTTCCAAGATTCCGTCTACCATAGGGAGGGAATGCACTTGACCCGTCACAACCGCACGCTCCCCCGCCTCCGAGCTCTTCTGCTCGCTGTTTTCGCTCTCTCTACCTGTCTTCTCTTTCGCGGAACCCTTCATGCCCAGGGGGAAGCGACGATCTTTGGATCCGGCAACGCTTCTGATCGCATCCGTATCGCTGCTTCTGATTTCAAGCCGACTTCGACCGACCCAAAGACCGACGAACTCAAGCAGACCTTTGACAAGACTCTCTTCGCGGATCTCGGAAACGCCGGCATCTTCGACCTCGTTTCCAAGTCTGTCGTGCCAACGGTTCAGCCTGGCTCCCAAGCCGAAGTGAATCTGGCCCAGTGGTCTGCTGCGCCGGCATCCGCAGCCTACCTCGCCTTTGGGTCACTGAACGCGCAAGGCGGTCATCTTCTGGTCAACGGCTTCCTCGATGACACCAAGAACACGCAGTATCCTCAAGTGCTCGCCAAGCAATACTCTGATGACGCCTCGCTTGACGCCGCCCGCCAGATCGCCCACCGTTTCGCCGATGAGATCATCCTGCGTCTCGGGGGAACGCCGGGAATCGCCGAGACCAAGATCTACTACGTTCACGCCGGTGGCGGAAATAAAGAGATCTGGGAGATGGATTACGACGGAGCCAACCAGCACCAGATCACGCATCTTGGCACGGTCTCCATCTCACCGCGAGTCTCGCCTGACAACACCCGGCTGGCCTTCTCTTCTCTCGACCGGAATGGGTTTCAGATCAAGATGTACTCGCTTTTACTCGGGCGCATGGTCTCCTTCCCCATCTCCGACGGCACGAATGTCTCGCCCGCCTGGTCGCCGGACAGCAAGACGATCGCCTATTCGAGTTCTCGCTCGGGGGATCCTGAAATCTACCTGACCGGCGTGGATGGGAACTCTAGCCGCCGCATTACTAACTTCAAGGGCCCGGACGTCTCGCCCGTCTTCAACCCGCGGACCGGCGCCCAGATCGCCTGGATCAGCGGACGTACCGGCCTCCCGCAGCTTTACACGATGGAGACGGATGGCTCTTCCGTCCAGCGTCTTACTGACGGCGGTTACGCTACCTCGCCCTCCTGGTCGCCGAACGGCCAGTTCCTCGCCTTCGCCTGGAACCGTAAATACGGCCCGGGTGCTCCCGGAGGCCAGGACATCTATGTGATGGAGGTTGCCAGTAAGCGCTGGATCCAGCTGACGCACGGAACGGGCCTCTGCGACTTCCCATCCTGGTCTCCCGACGGCCGCCACATCGTCTTCGCCAGTTCACCGGACTCGCGCGACGCGCACATGCGTATTTACTCCATGCTCGCAGATGGGACCGAGCGCCACGAGCTTACCGGGCCGGTCTCCGACATGCCAAACTGGAGCTGGAAGTGATGCGTAGGACATTAGAACGCCCGCAAAGCAAGAGCATTTGCATGAACTTATTGAAGGAGTCGAACATTTTGAAGATTGAAAACTCGCGCACGTTGCGTCCTGCCGCGCGCACTCTCCTCATCCTCGCCCTCGCCGGCGTTACCCTTACAGGCTGCCACAAGAAGGATCACGGCATCGATCCGAACAGTCTTGGCCCCACGGACACCAGCGCTTCGAATGCTCCTGGACCCACGGCCTCCATCACGGCGGACCCGGTTGCAATTGATCTTGGGCAGACGGTTGTCTTGAATTGGCGCACGCTGAACGCCACCACCGTGGCCATCGATGGCATCGGTCAGGTTAATCCTAACGGCACCCAGACGGTCAGCCCGTCAAACTCGACTAACTTCCACCTCGTTGCCAAAGGGGATGGCGGGACGACCGAAGCCAACGTTCGCGTCACCGTACGTGTTCCGCAGGCGCCCACCGCGGTTGCTCCCACTGCCGGCCTCGACAATTTCGGCTCCAACGTCAGCGACGCCGACTTCCATGCCGCCGTGAAGGATGTCTTCTTTGACTATGACAGCTATGAGCTTCGCCCGGATGGCCAGTCCGCAGCGTCGGCAGCTGCGTCCTTCCTCGTCTCGCATCCGAATATTCGTGTCATGATCGGCGGCTATGCCGACGAGCGCGGCTCGGCAGAGTACAATCTGGCGCTTGGCGAAAACCGCGCCAACTCGGCCAGGACTGCCCTCATCAACGCAGGCGTCGCACCAACGCGGATACGAGTCGTCAGTTATGGCAAGGAAAAGCAGTTCTGCACAGAATCGAACGAGCAATGCTGGCAGGAAAACCGCCGGGCCCAATTCACCATCGACCCATAAATCCGCATAGGTTGCATTAACGCTTCTGAGTTCCCGATGGAAAGATTCACTCAACTTAGCTATGTTGCCCGGTGGAGTTCGAGCCACCGAGCCGATCCAGAAATTCGACCCACGAAAGTCGAGCCCGAAGCCATGCCAAGAACAAAGTTCATCGCCGCCCTCCTCATCTGCCTATCGGTTACCCCGGCCTTCGCCGGAACGAACAAGGACATGATCCAGCTGCAGACCCAGATCCAACAGCTGCAGGATGCCGTCGCACGTCTGCAGCAGTCGAACGACGAGCGCATGGGCGTCCTTAAAGATCTCGTGCAGCAGTCCGCGGACTCCGTCAATCGCCTCTCGCTGAACATGGATGCCCTGCAAAAACAGCTCGCCACCCAGGCGGCGGCTGACAGCACCAAGGGCGACACCGTGTCCGGTCAGGTCCAGGCGCTCAACGACTCGCTCGACGAGATCAAGGCACGCATGGCCAGGCTCGAAAAAGCGATGACCGATGTTCAGGGTACGGCTCAGAACATCAATGCCGCGCTCCAGAACCTTCCCCAGAACGGCAATCAGTCCGGCAACCAGCTGCCAATACAAGCCGCCCCGCAACCGCAGGTAGCGCCGGCCCCCGGCCCTCAGTCTCTCAATACCGCGCCGGCCCCGATCACAAGCGCGCCGGCAAACACAGCGGCCGCTACTGGCGCACCCCCGGCTGAGGATCTCTACCGCGCCGCGTACAACGACTATATCGCGGCTAAGTATGGCATCGCGACGTCAGAGTTCCTGGACGTCATCAAGAACTACCCGGACAACAACCTGGCCGGCAATGCCTACTATTACATCGGCGAGATTGACTATCGTGCGGGTAAGTTCTCGCAGGCTGCGAAGGACTACGATAAGGTTTTAGAGCAGTTTCCCGCTTCGAACAAGACTCCGGCCGCCCACCTTCACAAGGGTGAAGCGTTAATCCAGATGAAGCAGAACGACGCCGGCGTCCGCGAACTCCGCGCCCTCATCCAACGCTTTCCCGTGAGCCCCGAAGCAACCCAGGCTCGCTCCCGTCTCAACGCGATGGGCGTGTCCGTTCACCCAAAAGCGTAGCTGATGCCGCGGTAGATCATTCCGCTAGGTATGCCCCCGCAAGCATCTTCTAAGAACGTGATTGTTTCACTTAGGGCTGCCGGTCAATTCCTCATTCCACTCAGCCCTGTATCGATCTCCAGGCACTCCGCTGCGGTCAATCCCAACAGAGGTAGACGAGGCCTTCCGCCGTAGTACCCGTTCAGGTCGCTCCCATACTTCGCCGCTGCAACTCCCTTGTACCCCGCGACCTGCTGCGCCATGCCACGCACGCGCTCCTGCTTCTCCTCAGCCAGCGGCAAGTCACCATCTTTGAAGGCCTGCCAAACCTCGCAGCATGCCTGCGGCGCACATGCGCCAAGTCGCGGAACTGCACCGACAGCACCCGCCTGCCAGCTGTCCAGCATGCCTGACGTTGACGCACTCAGGATCTGAAATCCAACGTTCTTAGTCCGCGTCTTGATTCCCGGCCGCGCCTCAAGCACCGCGATTCCACCTAGATTGGCCGCAGATGCCGCCATGGAACGCTTCAGCATTCGCCGCGTCGCCGCCGCAAACACAGACGTAACCGTCACCTCGCGGCTCACGCCAACCGTAGCGAACTTTATCTCCGCGATGCGTGCTCCATCTGCTTCCATCAAGCCGATCACGTTTGGATGCTGTGCGACTTCAGCGATTGTCTGAACGCTGAGCAGCCGACCCGGTTCACTCACCAACACAACCGGCAGCGAAGCCCCATCTGCCACCGCCCGGAAGTAAGTCTCCGTCTCAATCCGGAGCGAAGGATCGGCGGCAAACGCCGGTCCGCGCAGCAGAATCGCATCGTATCCTGCCTGAGCTGCGAACTCCGCAAGCTGCAGCGTTCCCAATACGCTCTCTCGTCCGATCGACGCGACCATTACCTTCTCGTCCGCCGCCGCGTCCCTTATGGCCGAGAGCACTTCACGTGTCTCCACGTCGCTGAGCCCCTCAGCCTCGCTAAGCTCCCCCAGCGCCATCAGTCCCGCCGCAGGCGTCCGCGAGTAGCGCTCCACGTTGTACCTCAATTTGCTCACAAACAGGCGGCCATCCGCGTGGAACGGCGTAGTTAACGGCAGAAAAATACCTTCGAGCAGCATGGCTCTATTCTAAGCGTCCCTACCTTGGTTCCACACGGTCCTCCCCCGCAATGGCTATGTGAATTGCCACCAAACTCCCGTATAACTGATCGCATGGCTGAAGTGTTTGTAAACTCGTCGGATAAATCTGCTGGCGACCTGGGCCGTGAAGCCATCTGGTTTACGGTCCACACCGTCACCGCCGTCTTTCTTCTTGCGGTTGTCGTGGCCCTGATCGCGTTCTCGCATCCTTCCATCGACGCCATCGAACCCAAGCTGCTCGGCACCGTTCTCGCGCTCATCGTCCCGATGCTTGGCGGCTTTGTCATCACGAAGGCCAAACCGGATCCCATTGCCTCTTACGTTTGGATCTCGGGTCTGCTCGTGTTCTCGATTGTTTGCGTCTGGGTTCTTGATCTTCCCACCGGACCCGGCCTCTGCGAAAAGTGCGGTGCAGTCGACAAACTTTACCGTACCTTCTTCGACATCAACAACGGTTCCGGCCTCATGGGCGGCGACGGCCTCCTCGTCGGCACGTGGATTCCTCTGTCGATGATCGGTTACGCCATCGGGGCCAAACTCGGCCTCGCGAAGTAAATCGTTCAAAGTCAACACACCAAACCAGAAAAGCCCGCATTCTTCCGAGTGCGGGCTCTTCCACTTACGGCCTTGAACTATACAGGTACCCGCTCAGCATGGAGCGCCTGTAGAGCCACCACGTTCAGCGTACCGGCCTGAAGTGCCTCAATTCCCTCCGCTGCCGCCCGTGCCGCGGCCAGTGTCGTAATCGTCGGGATCCTGGCCAGTACCGCCGCCCGCCGAATAGCCTTCTCATCAAAGAACGTATCCTGCCCGCGCGGCGTATTGATAATCAACTGAATGCGATCACCCTTGATCAGGTCCACTACATTCGGCCGACCTTCCTTCACCTTGTAGACGCGCTCCGGCTGCAGCCCAGCCTCTTCGAGCACAGCTGCGGTGCCGTGTGTCGCCACCAGGTGGAAGCCCATCTCCTGGAACTGCTTGGCAAGCTGAACCGCACCTTCCTTGTCATGATCGTTGACACTGAGGAAGATGGTTCCCGAAGTTGGCAGCACCTGGCCTGCAGCGATCTGCGCTTTCGCAAACGCCTCGCCGAACGTCTCGGCAACACCCATCACCTCACCCGTCGACTTCATTTCCGGCCCGAGCACCGTGTCCACTCCGGGAAACTTGCCCCAGGGAAATACCGGGGATTTCACGAAGAAATGCGAACCGGTCCCAAGGTCCTCGCCCGAAGCCACATACTCCGGCAGAAGTTCCTTCAGCTTGCGCCCCACCATAATGCGCGACGCGATCTTCGCCAACGGCACGCCGGTTGCCTTCGAGACATACGGCACCGTTCGCGAGGCACGCGGGTTCACTTCGATCACGAATACTTTGCCCCGCTGAATCGCAAATTGGATATTGACGAGCCCCATAACATTCAGCGCCTGCGCCAGCGCCCTTGTGTACTTGCGAATCGTGGCCTTCACATCCTCGGTCAGATCGACCGGCGGCAGTACACACGAAGAATCGCCCGAGTGGATCCCGGCCTCTTCAATATGCTGCATAATCCCGGCGATCACCACGTCATCGCCGTCGCAAAGCGCATCCACGTCGCACTCGACAGCATCCTCGAGGAAGTGGTCGATCAACACCGGGCGCTCCTGCGAATACTCGATCGCAGTCGTCATGTACTTCAAGACGGCCTCATCGTCATACGCGATCACCATGGCCCGCCCTCCGAGCACATAGCTCGGCCGCACCAGCACGGGATATCCGACTCGATTGGCACCCGCCACAGCCTCTTCCACGCTGGTCGCAAGCGCACCCTCGGGCTGCGGAATCTCCAACTGCTCGATCAACTTGCCGAACCGCTTGCGATCCTCCGCCAGATCAATCGACTCGGGAGAGGTTCCGATCACCGGAACGCCTGCTTTCTTCAATGGCAGTGAGAGGTTCAGTGGAGTCTGACCGCCAAACTGAACGATCATCCCGATCTCTGCACCGCTCGCAGCCTCATGCTCGTACACGCCCAGCACATCCTCAAGCGTCAACGGTTCGAAGTAGAGCCGATCACTCGTGTCATAGTCCGTCGAAACCGTCTCCGGATTACAGTTCACCATGATGGTCTCGTAGCCATCTTCTCTCAGTGCGAAGGCAGCGTGGCAGCAGCAGTAATCAAACTCGATTCCCTGCCCGATGCGGTTCGGTCCGGAACCAAGAATCATGATCTTTCGCTTTGCCGTCGGCGCGGCCTCATCCTCTTCGTCGTAGCAGCTATACAGGTACGGCGTGAAGCTTTCAAACTCGCCCGCACAGGTATCAACCATCTTGTACACGGGCATCACACCGAGCTTCTTGCGCAGCGCGCGCACCTCGGCGACAGTCACGCCCCAGCCCGCCGCAAGCCGCTCGTCAGAGATTCCCATCCGCTTTGCTTTGCGGAGATCGTCCACGGTGACCTCGGCGATCTTCAACGCCGCTACAGCCTTGATCTCATCCGTAATCTGCTTCATCTGGTTCAGAAACCAGGGATCCATCCCGGTCATGCGCGAGACCTCGCGCACCGTCATCCCACGCTCAAAGGCATACCGCACGTAGCTGAGGCGCTCCGGGTGTGGCGTCACCAGGCGCTGCGTCAGGCGTCGCGGCTCAATCTCGTCAGCCGTCGCCTTCTTGCCCGTTTCGAGCGACCGAACCGCCTTCATCATGGCTTCCTTGAAGGTGCGCCCGATTGCCATCACCTCGCCGACCGACTTCATCTGCGGACCCAGATTTTCATCCGCACCAGGAAATTTCTCGAATTGCCACTTCGGAATTTTCACGACCACGTAATCAATGGTCGGCTCAAAGCAAGCCGGTGTCGCCTTGGTGATGTCATTCTGCAGCTCATCCAGCGTGTACCCGACCGCAAGTCTTGCAGCAATCTTGGCAATCGGGAATCCCGTCGCTTTGCTCGCCAATGCCGACGAACGCGAGACACGCGGATTCATCTCGATCACAGTCATGCGCCCGTTCAGCGGATTGACCGCAAACTGCACATTGCTCCCACCTGTCTCCACACCAATCTCGCGAATGACCGCAATGGCCGCGTCGCGCATCGCCTGGTACTCGCGGTCGGTCAGCGTCTGCGCCGGCGCCACGGTGATCGAGTCGCCCGTATGCACGCCCATCGGGTCAAAGTTCTCAATCGAGCACACGATGATGACGTTATCCTTCAGATCGCGTACAACCTCGAGTTCGTACTCCTTCCACCCCAGCACGCTCTCCTCGATCAGGCACTCTGAAACGGGCGAGAGATCGATGCCGCGCGAGAGAATTTCCGTCATCTCCTCACGGTTGTACGCAATCCCGCCGCCTGAACCCCCAAGCGTAAAGCTTGGACGGATCACCGCCGGAAAACCGATCTTCGCCGCAAACGACAAGCCGTCCGAGACGTTGTTGACAAGCTGCGACCTCGGCATGTCCAGCCCGATCTTCGTCATCGCATCCTTGAAGAGCAGCCGGTCTTCAGCCTTCTTGATCGCTTCAAGCTTCGCGCCAATCAGCTCAACGCCAAAGCGTTCCAGCACGCCCGAATCCGCAAGATCGACAGCCAGGTTCAAAGCGGTCTGTCCCCCAACCGTCGGCAGCACCGCGAACACGCCCTGCTTGCCAGATTTCTCTAGCATCTCTACTTCGACGCGCAAAATTTCCTCGACATATGCGGCCGTCAGCGGCTCGATATAAGTCCTGTCGGCCACCTCCGGGTCCGTCATGATCGATGCCGGGTTCGAGTTCACCAGCACCACCTCGTATCCCTCGGCCTTCAGCGCCTTGCACGCCTGCGTCCCCGAGTAGTCGAACTCAGCCGACTGTCCGATCACGATCGGCCCCGAGCCGATCACCAGAATCTTGGCAATGTCATTCCTGCGTGGCATTCGTCTTCTCCGCTTCTCTCAACAACACCGCACAAGGCACCTGCGCAGTCGACCAGTAGACCGGCGCCGTCAGAAACACCTTGGTCTCGTTCGCTCCATCTTTCGGATCGGGAACAATCCCGCCGAACTGGCTTAGCCGATAATGCACGTCGGGCCTGGGAATGAGCCCATGCGCATCGGGAAACAGATCAGCCTCAGCCAGCCATTGCCCCCACCGCTCCAGGTAGGCCCGCAGCTGCACCAGCTGCCCGCGCTCATCGAAGCGATAGTCGTACATCAACTCATATTGGTCGTTATAACTCTTCATCAGCACATGGGAAAGCAGACCGCTGCTATAGATGGCCTGCTCAACCTTGGTGCCCTTCTTGGTGTCGACGAGCGGAGCATACGACTGAACGATCCAGTCGTCGCCCTGCGGGATGCAAAAGCGCGTATGATCCGGCGTCGGCGTCCTCTGTACCACCGTAGCCGACGTGGTCAGTGGTACCGTCTGTGCGGCAGCGGGCTCCGCCAAGAGCAGAGCGGACGCCAGCATGACCGCACCGTAACTTACCACCTCGTTCATCTTCACCTGCACTGTCAATCTCCGATGTTTTTTTGCGCCCGACCCTTCATGGCGCCGATGGCCTGCGATCCTCGCATGATCACTCTGCAATCGCATGCTTCTCTCTTGTCCAACTTACCTTTGACACCATGTAGTCGGACATGCGCCGGCCGGGATACCACTTTGCCCAAAGAGAGCTGAGATTCCTCGCAAGCTGCTCCTGATCGGGACACGATTTACGAACCGCGATACCGTAGTTACCCGCGCCGGCAAGATAGTCATACTCGGTGAGGAACTCCGGGTCGGTCACAAGCTGGCCCCGCTCAAAGGTGTAATCCATGTGCGGCAACAGGATAATCTCCGGCTTCCGTTTCAAGATCGAATCCGGCTGAATGCCGTGCAGCGCAAGATCCGCATCGTTGAGGCCAGCAAGATCGATCAGATTCACCTGGGGCGCACGCGCGCCAAGATAGCCAACCTCACTTGCGGCCGCAGTTGCGCCTCGCGGCAACGGAGCAAGCACGACGTCGGCAAAGTCGCGAAGCATCTCGACCGTCGGCAGACTAGGGAGATCTACAGCCGCGACTCGCGTCAATTGCACAGGCGCATAGGCATACCGGAGATGCTCCATGTGCCGGTCGAGCGCATGCCCTTCAGCGGCGGCTACAGGCCCGATCAGGTCGATGCACAGCGCAACCGCAGCCGTCCATCGCAGGCCGAATCCGCGACGCGATGAGGCTAGCTGCATGACGATCGTTCCAGGCTGCTCATCCATCCGGCGATCGAGCGCCATCAAACCGGGGATAATCACGAGGGACAGGTAGGGAACGTAATATCGGGCGCTGAATCCCATGATCTGCGTCACGGTCGAGAAGTACGCGAAGATGCACGCAAGAGGAATCAGAAAACATAGAAATAAGCGGCTGTCCTTCGCGCGGCCAAACAGCAGCATCAGGCAGAGATAAGGCAGGCACGCAGCCAAAAAGCTGACGAGCATCGTTCCCGGGTACCAATACCTGCCATATCCCACGTACCCCTGCGCGCTCTTCATGTAAAAGCTCAGAGGGAGGGCCGTGCCGAAGTAGAAGTGGCAGAAGACAAGATCGAGCACAACTCCCACACTGAACAATCCCAGTAGCCGGGCTAATTTCTGCGTGTTGCCGACACGCAGCACGAAGACCGTCAGAGCGGAAAACAGCGCTACAACCGCAGCAGATTCGGGTCTCGTCAGAAACAAAAGCAGGCCTATGCCAGCAGCTTGTTCCGGCGTCCAAACGCCATCGTTCAGCCGAAGCACCAGACCCGCAAAAAATCCACAAAGTCCGACGGCCAGCATTGTCTCCATCCCTGTTGTCTCATGGTGAAAGAAAATCGGAATACAAACCAGAGGGAGCGCCACCAAAGGCACAACATGCCACACCCGCGACATCCACTGAGTCAGACTGTTGCGGCTTACCGCCCACGAGATCGCCCACACAGCAACCCCGCCACAAATCCACGATGCGAGCAAAAGACACTTTGAGGCACTTAGCGGCAGAAACGACATCGCGAGAACCACCAGGCACCAGAGCGGTGCGGTCTGCCCGTACGTATGAACTCCATCCAGATTCCACGAGACTCCGAGTCCCGCACGCATATTGAGGGCGTACCGATAGAACATGTAAGCGTCATCAAACCAGAGCAGGTGATGCGCAGCATGCCAGAGAAGTGCGAGCCACAGCAAGCAGCAGAACACAAACAAACCCGCCGTTATGCGAAATGCGGTCTGCGTCGACACTTTCAGGATCATCTGGCTTTACTCCCCCCCACGTTTTCAGGCGCCCCGTTCGCCGGGCGCCAGAAACCATCCAAAATCAGCTTTTCCAAGCTTCCATCATCTTCCGGAAATCCTTGAACAGATAGTGCGAGTCATGTGGTCCAGGGCTTGCCTCGGGGTGGTACTGGACGCTGAACATCGGATCTGTCCTGTGTTTCAGCCCAGCCAGTGTGCCGTCGTTCAGGTTGGTATGCGTCTGCGCCACATCCTCCGGCAGCGTCGCCGGATCCACGTTGTAGTTATGGTTCTGCGCGGTAATCTCAACCTTGCCCGTCTCATGGTTCAAGATCGGGTGATTCCCGCCATGATGTCCGAACTTCAGCTTGTAGGTCTTGCCGCCGAGCGCAAGTCCGAAGATCTGGTGGCCAAGACAGATCCCAAATAGCGGAGCCTTCCCCTGCAACGCCCGGACGTTCGAGATGGCGTAGTCCAAAGGCTCCGGATCGCCCGGCCCGTTCGAGAAGAAAACTCCATCCGGCTCCATGGCAAGCACGTCCGCCGCCGGAGTCCGTGCCGGTACCACCGTCACCCGGCAGCCCTCGCGCGTCAGCATCCTTAGAATGTTCTCTTTGATCCCAAAATCGTAAGCCACCACGTGCATCTGCTTTACGGAAGTGCCCGCCACAGGCAGGAGCTTGTCTCCTGTCTGATTCTTCGGCTCCAGCTCGGACCATTCATACGTCGTCTTCGTCGAGACCACCGAAGCGAGGTCATAACCATCCATCTTGCGAATCGCCTTCGCCCGTGCGACCAGCGCCGCCTCGTCCAGCTTCTCACCCGAGGCAATCACTCCGCGCATGACGCCGTTCGCTCGCAGATGCCGCACCACCGCGCGCGTATCCACCTCGGCGATCACCGGGATCCCATTTCTTTCAAGGTATTCATCCGCAACTTCAGTCGATCGCCAGTTTGAGCTCATCGCGGAAAACTCGCGCGTGACCAAGCCCTCGATCATCGGCCTTGCCGATTCCGCGTCATGCGGGGTCGTGCCGTAGTTGCCGATATGCGGATTCGTCAGCACCACGATCTGGCCGGCATACGACGGATCCGTAAAGATCTCCTGGTAACCCGTCAACGACGTGTTGAACACCACCTCGCCCGCACGTTCCACCGAAGCGCCAAACCCCACCCCCCGGAACACACGGCCATCCTCCAGCGCCAGCATAGCCTGCATTGCTTCTCCTGCGATTCCTTCAGTTTTCAGGGAATCAACCAAGTCTAACAGGTTCAAAGGCGCAGAGAAATGTTAGCAGCAAAGGAAAACCCGGCCGCAAAGCCGGGTTCGCCGTAACACCTGCAGACCGAAGTCTACTGGTGATGATGGTGGTGATGATGATGATGGTGATACGCGGCATTCGCCGGTACCGCGGATCCGGCAAGAATCGCCAGACCAAAGACTGCGAGCATCAGATTCCGAAACTTCATGGTCGTTCTCCTCTCTTTCGCCGTCCGAATCGCGCTTCGAACAACGGTCAACGTATGACATTGAGTTATAACCCAAAAGCACAGGATTTGTTTCAACAGCGGCAAGCTTTTACATACGGACTATAAACGCCGGGACCAACCTTGCTACTCCACGTCCACCAGCACGTCTTCACCGTCGACCCGGACGCTGAAGACTCCAACCTTCTCACCCTCTGGATACTCCGCCAGACCTGTCTCCAGATCGAACACCCACGAGTGCCAGGGACACACCACCCCATTCCCCTCGAGCCAACCCTGCCCCAGCGGTCCCCGGCGGTGCGGACAAAGATTATCCACCGCCTTCAACTCTCCACCCAGGCGAGCCAGACAGATCTCAAACTCTCCCGCCTTCTGCTCACAAACCTTCCCCTCCTCCGGAGCCTCACCGATTCCGCATAAACGAACCCACTGCGCCATCGAAACACCTTCCCTTCAGCCTCAATCCTACCGTGGCCTCCACTACAAAAAGCCTGCCTCCTGTTGGCCGAATGACCATTCGATCCATCCTGCTCACACCCGTGAGCCTTGTGAATGCTACCCTCGAACCTGAACACCCATGGCCTCACGCAATCCCAACCGCGCTGCCAGACCTTCGCACCAGACGCAGCCTGACTTCAAACGCTACCCTCCTCGCCCCGCCGTC
>CAXTNM010000028.1:52398-54314 GCA_964245715.1 uncultured Acidobacteriaceae bacterium
CGTCGATCCCAACGCACCACCGGAGGTGGTCGATCCGCGCTGGCTTGTCAAAGCGCTCGGCCTGACAGTGCTCGCCGCCGTGCTGTGTGCCTACGCGGCCGTCTGTCTTCTCGTCTACCAGGGAGGTTGGCAGCTGATGCTCCATCCCACCCGCACGCTCGCGAAATCTCCCTCCGTCCCCTACACGCCGCTCCGCTTCGATGCCGCCGAAACTGGGACCCCGCGTCTCGCAGCCTGGTGGATTCCGGCGCAATCGCCCGCTCTGACGACCCCCACCATCCTCTACCTTCACGATGGTGCCGGCGATCTCTCAGACTCAGCCCCAGTCCTCGATCTCCTTCACAGCGCCAACCTCAATATCTTTGCCTTCGACTATCGAGGCTACGGTCAATCGGCCGCCCCTCATCCCACCGAGTCCCGGATGGCTGAAGACTCCGCCGCTGCCCTTGATTACCTCACCAACACCCGTCACATTCCCGCCGCCACCATCGTTCCATACGGCCAGGGCCTCGGCGCAGTTCTCGCCGCGCAGCTCGCAAATACTCACCCTGAACTTCCTGCCATGATCATCGATACTCCCGATCCGAACGCGTTTCACAATGCCACCGACGCTGGCCGCGCTCGTCTGCTTCCCATGCGGCTCCTCGTCCAGGAACACTTCGATCTTGCCGCCGCACTCAAATCCTCCTCGAAGCCCAGGCTTCTGCTAGCAGACAGCCCCTTCAGCTTCGATTCCCAACGTGTCGATGAGAATCAAGCGTTCTTCCGGACGGTTCCCGCACCGAAGATGACCGTCACCTTCGCCCACCCGGGCTCGACTGCCGAGTACCTCCAGTCCATCAACCGGTTCCTGGACGAATACCTCCCGCACCATTAACCACGCACCAGGCTGCGCAGCAAGTAACCTGTTTGAAAGATGATCCGAAGCCTTAGCAAACTTCAGCCCTGGGCCCTTACGCTCCTGCGCCTTGTCCTCGGCGTCTCCATGCTCGTGCACGGCTGGGAGAAGCTCATCCCGGCCGGCGGCCTTCACCGGTCGCATCCGCTCGCTGGCTTCGACGCCTTCAACCGTTTGGTCGTGTCACTCGGCCTTCCTTTCTGGCTCGGCTACGTCTCGATCGTGACCGAGTTCTTCGGCGGCCTCTTCCTCATCATCGGCCTGCTCACTCGTTTCTGGGCCTTCATGATCGTCGGCAACATGCTCGTAGCGCTCTGGGCGGTAAACCGTCACCACGGCTACTCCGGGTCGGAGTACACACTCGCACTCATCACAATGTCGCTTATGCTGGTCGTGGCCGGCAGCGGGGCGCTGTCGATGGATCGCCGCTTTGGAATCGCCTGAACTGTAGCGTGACTCAAGCGGCATCCGCGACCATGCACTTGCACAAGTTCCAGGTTGATCAGTGCCCGAGATTACAAGCTCGTCACACGAAGTGAAGGCGCCCGGTGTTCAGGGCGCCTTACGTATAGGTGGGTATTGGTATTGCAGATTGGGGAAGCCGGAACCGAGGGAATTGAAAGCCCGGCTGCTTACTAACTACACTCAATAAGACGCAGCCTACGGAAAAAAGTTGCCAGATACTCTTCCACATAGGAGGCATCCTGTCGAACCGAGGTCGTACGCGCTCCGACGCAGCATGTCCAATAAAGACGCACCCACAAGCATCTTTTTTATCCCCGGCTCAAACCAGATTCAGGAACTCCGAGGGCCTCACCTGGCCTCCCGGAAAAACAATATCCATATTTCGGGATCCTAGTGTCCTGTAAGCAGCCTCGCCGAGTACCTGTCTGAAGTCCGTCGTCACCGACAAGTCGCGACCCTCATTCAGCTGCCCGTCGCTCAACCCCGGCCACTTCCCGTACACCCTCCCGCCCTTAACCGTGCCGCCCAACACAAACATGACGTTTGCGTGTCC
>CAXTNM010000029.1:0-54096 GCA_964245715.1 uncultured Acidobacteriaceae bacterium
GCGGTAATGTGACTCTGGGCAGGGGAGGGAACGTTACGTTTGGCAGTGGCGGCAACTTTACGCTGGGCAGCGGAGGCAATGTGACGCTCGGCAGCGGCGGCACTATTACGCTGGGCAGCGGCGGAGTACCGACCCCAGTCAGCGCTGGCACTTACGCTCTTAGCAGCGGCGGGAGCGTGACGCTGGGCAGTGGTGGCAACGTCACCTTAGGCAGCGGTGGAAACGTGACGCTCGGCAGCGGCGGCACCATCGCCTTTGGCAGCGGCGGCAATGTCACGCTGGGCAGCGGCGGCAATGTAACGCTTGGCAGTGGCGGGACCATTACGCTCGGCAGCGGCGGCACCATCACTCTTGGGAGCGGCGGCAACGTCACGCTGGGTAGCGGCGGTGTCGTCACCCTGGGGAACGGTGGCATTGTCACGTTGGGGAGCGGAACCGACGTCTCGCTCGGCAGCGTCAACAACACCACGGCCGGAAGCGGAGGCCCTTCGTCAAACGAAATGACCTATGAGACCGCGAACTCAGTCGTGCGGCCGCCAAGCTCACCGAGCGAAACCGCTACGCCCGCGGGAGTTTTGGTCACATGGCACGCGCCCGCCTTTGGCGTTGTGCAGACCTACAGCGTCTTCCGGAGTTCGAACGGTGCGCCCCCCGTCGTCATCGGAAGTGTCAGTGGAGTAGGCGGCAACGCGCCCGCAACCCAGTTCCTCGATACCAATCCCGACCTGACGTCGAAGACGGTCGTTTATACCGTCACCACAACTCTCGTGCCGGGTAGCACCGGACCATCTCGGCAAAGCGCCTATTCAACTCCTGCCGTACTCAAGAACAATCAGACGATCTCTTTAGGGCCGTTGCCCAGCTCGGTAATTATTACCAATCCGCCGACGATCACCGCAACCGCGATGTCGAGCGGTGTACCGAACGGGTTGCAGGTAGCCTTCACGGCGGCAGGCACTTGCTCGATCGCAAGTCAATCGATCTCGAACAACGTTTCTTCTGCGGCGCTGGTCCTTAGTGCAACAGGAAGCTGCACCATCAGCGCGTCGCAAATAGGATCGAGCTCATTCAGCGCGGCTAACTCTGTCTCCGGTACCTTCATGGTGCTGCCTCAGGGTTCGGCTATTAAGCCGCAGACCATCAACTTCGGCAGCCTGCCGAACGTGCAGTATGGCAATACATTTGCCTTGGCCGCGATATCTTCCGCTGGGCTTCCCATAAGCTTTACTGCTTCTGGTCCATGCACGACCGGCGGAACGGTCAGCGGAGTTGGCGTCTGCAAGATCACGGCGTCTGCTCCGGCAAGCAGCACCTACAGTGCTGCCTCTGTCACCCAGGCCTTCAATATCCTGCCAGCTGTTCTGAAGGTCATTGCAGCGAACCTCCCCAGCACCTACGGTCAGCCGCTGCCTGCGCTAACCTACACCCTGACCGGTTTCGTTTCGGGTGACGCTGCCGCGGTCGTGAATGGCGTACCGTCGCTCTCCACAACTGCGACTTCGGCGAGCAATGTCGGCAGCTATTCCATCACAGTGTCAACCGGCACGCTGGCTGCCGCGAACTACTCGTTTCTATACGTCAACGGCACACTGACGATTCAACCGGCCAATCAATTGCCACTGATCCTCAAGTCCTCTTCGCCTTTGACCTTCGGTCAGACCGAGACCCTGGGTGTCTCGGGTGGAAGTACGGGCGGCGCGGTCACGTATAACCTGATCGCTGGAAGCTCCTGCACGCTGTCTGGCGCATCACTCAAGGCGACCAGCGGCACAGGCACATGCCAGGTGAGCGCGACGATGGCCAGTGATAGTAACTACAACGCCGTGACCAGCTCTCCAGCGAACAGTGTCAGCCTGGCCACGGCAGGTCAGACGATCCGCTTCACCACAAGCGCTCCCGCCAGTGCCTCTTACCGCTCCAGCTTTACCGTGGCCGCCACCACCCAGATCGAAGGCGCTGTTGTCTTCACGAGCGCCGGTGCATGCACCCATTCCGGAGCGACCTACACGATGACAAGCGGTACGGGAAGCTGCTCTGTCATTGCGAATCAGCCCGGCAACGCCAACTACTCGGCGGCGACACAAGTGACAGAATCCGTCAGCGCAACGTTGGCCTCTCCGACCGTCACGTTCACGGGAGCGCCGGCAACTGCCGCATACCATAGCGTGTTTACCGTAGCCGCAACCAGCGATGCGAGTACGACTGCGGTAATCACAAGCGGCGGAGCATGCTCCAACGTCAGCACGTTAGCAACGATGATCAGTGGCACCGGCACCTGCTCCTTGACGGCGAGCTGGCCCGCAGATAACAACTACAGTGCCAAGACAACAAGCCAGACTACGACAGCAACTTTGGCGGGGCAGGCGATAACGTTTGTGATCAATCCTCCAGCAACGGCCGCTTACGGCAGCGTCTTTACCGTAGCTGCAACGGGCGGCGGCAGCGGAAATCCTGTCACCTTCACCAGTGCGGGATCGTGTAGCAACTCGGGCGCAATCTATACGTTGACCAACAGTACTGGAACCTGCTCCGTCATCGTCAACCAGGCAGGAAATATGAACTACGCGGCAGCCTCTCCGGTGACGAAGCTTGTAACTGCAAATGGGCCTTTACTGACCGTCTCTACGGCCTCAATTAACTTCGGCACGGTCTACCTGGGAAGTATCACCACCAAGACCATCACGCTCACGAACAACGGAACCGCGCCTGTCATCATTAGCGATCCACTCCTCTCAATCGTGAAAGGGGGTACTTCGAACGAGTACATCGCACTGAGTCTCTGCCCCAAGCCACTAGCCGTAGGGAAGAGTTGCGCCGTGACGATCGCCTTTGTTGCCGGTCCCTTCTATACGCTACAGACCGCTGACCTGAAGATCATGTCGAACGCCCCTGGCAGCCCTCAACAGATTGCGCTCAGCGCGATCGTGATCAATCCTCAGGCGAGCTTCAGTTCAACAACTCTGCAATTCGGTACGATCAAGCACGCTACCAGCAGCACCATGAGCCTGACTCTTACCAATACAGGCTCAACGCCTTTGCTCTTGAGCAGTATCAGCCTCACAGGTACGAACACTGCGGATTTCTTCGAAAGTAACAACTGCGGAACAAACCTTGCCGTCGGAGCAAAGTGCACTCTCTTGGTCAAGTTCACACCAGCGGCCGCAGGTACCTTCACTGCAAACCTGATGATCGCCGACAATGCCGTCCGATCCGGAAACGGCACCCAGATAATTACGCTCTCGGGCAAAGGAAGCTAGGAGGAGAACTTCGTGTCATCGCAGCAACAATGCACCCGTCGGTTACCTTGCGACGCTACCTTCCGATTTTCTGGCGGACCTCTGCGACCAGAGGATCGTCCGATGACTCACCACGAATGCTGAGGTAAGTCCTGTAAGCGTCGGCGGCGCCAGCGTTCTTCATCCCTTCGAGCGCGCGTCCATCGTAGTAGTAAACGGCAGGGAAGTAGGAGTACGTGGGCACGTTGTCATCGAAGAGCTCGATCGCCTCACCGCGCCGCTTCATGCAAAGCTTGAATTGGATATCAGCTTCCTTGAAGTCTCCCGCCTGCAGGTAGGCGCGACCCAGTTCGAAGCGGCTGATCCAGGTGTCGAGCAGCCCATTTGCCCCAATGATCTGCGCTATTGCTTCCTTGGTGTCACTCCGTTTGAGAGCGATCAGCCCCTGCACGATTTTGCCGTACGATTTGGGCTCACTCGGCGCTTGCGAGGAAAGGCCTGTCGCGAGTTTCTGCGCCCTTTGCAGGTCGCCAGCATCCAGATAGACTTGCGCCGCCAGGAACTGAATCGAGGTAGCCTGGCTGTCAGCCAGAGCCTTTGCGATATCGGCCAGCGCGGGTGCCTGGTGTCCCTGGATCTGTTCGACGGTCGCAAGCGAGGCATATTTCCGCGCGGCGTTGTCGGCCATCTTCGCGGTCGCGTCGACGGCCGCGCCCTGGCTCAAGATCCGCGCTGCATCAGCATACTTACCCTGGTAGGCCGCAAGATCACCGAGTCCGTCCGTAGCCGTTGAAGCCGATTGCGCGCCGAACTTCTCCAACTGATGGTAGCTGTCTGCGGCATGCTGAAGCTGGCCTTGCCCGACCTGTGATTCTGCGATGACCAGGTACGCCTGTGAAGCCTTTGGACTGATCTCGAGCGCGGCTCTCGCCTCTTTTTCGCTGGTGATGAAGTCGCCGGCAAATTCCTCAACGAAAGCAAGGTTGAGCCTCTGCCCAACACCCTTCGGCACAATCGCAACAGCCTGCTGTGCCGCCGACAAAGCCTTCGGAGCATCGCGCAACTGCGTATAGCAGCTGGCTAGATTGTTCTGGCCCACGCGATCCGCCGGATAGCGACTCACCAGCTGCTTATATTGCTGAACGCATCCCTGCCAATCGCCGGTCGTGAGATAGTACAGCCCCTGGTTGCGGTAGCGCTCGCGCTCGGTCATGCGGTCGGAGTTTGCCATGGCCATTTTCATGTACTTCACGGCATCCGCTGGTCGTCCCAGATTGTTCGCCATCGCAGCCATGCCACTGTAGGCGCGAGCAAATTTTGGATCAAGCTCGGCAGCTTTTTGAAAAGAGTCGAACGCCTCCTGGAATTTGCCTGCGAACTGCTCGTCTACGCCGAGAGCGTCTTCATGGACCGCCTCCAACGAGGCTGCAGCAAATCCTCCGCTAACCTCTTCGAACTGTTGCGAAGGAGGAGTGGTGTCACCTAACGCACGACGGATCGGTACCGCAAGCTTTGGCAGCGCGCCTAAAATCTCCTGCTTATTCGCAGCCGACACGGCCGACTCTGCAAGCACGTCGCCTGTTCTCGTGTCGAGCGCAATGGCCGAGATGTCGTAGTGATCGCCGCGCCTGCTGATGCCCCCAGTGATGACCGCGTAGACGCCCTGGTTCATGGCGACCAGGCGGGAGGATTGCTCATCGAGTGTGTCCGTTGGATTGGGGAGCTTCCTGGCCAACTTCCGTGCATCGCCGCGGCTGTACACGTTGATAAAACTGGCACCTTCAAGCGCTACTCCAAGCATCGGTTCCAACGTGTTATCGAGAACCGAATCGCCGGTGTGATTCGAGAAGTCGCCAATTAGCACCGAGACCGGACCATGGGTTGAAACACCTGCTTCGGGCCGCCTGTTGGTGAAGTAGAGCGTAGTGCCGGCCGCGACCGCCACCACCGCAACGCCTGCTCCAATCTTCATCCAGGGAAGCTGCCGCGTACGAACCACCCGCTGCTTTGCCGCGGAAGGGGAGTACTTTGCCCCACTGCCGTTCTGCCACGCGCGCAGGTCTGAATCCAGATGTTCGGCGCTCTGATAACGCTTCGCCGGATCTTTCTCCAGACACTTGACGACGATGCTGCTGAGCGTCCCGGGAATGTTCTTATCGACGTTCACCAACGGAGCTGCGCGCTGCTGGGTACGCATCAGCAAGCTCGCGATGGCACTATCGGCACGGAATGGGGTTGTCCCGGCAAGTAACTCATAGAGGATTAAGCCAAAGGTGAAGATGTCGGAGCTGGCCTTGACATCCTTGCCCTGCGCCTGCTCCGGAGACATATATTCCATCGTCCCCATCATCGTGCCGACCTGCGTCATCCCGTCGCCTGAAAAGGTGCGGGCTAATCCAAAGTCCATCACCACCACACGGCCGTTCTTATCGATCATGATGTTGGCCGGCTTCAGATCGCGATGGATAATTCCTTCCTGGTGGGCGGCGGCCAAGCCGGAAGCCACCTGCTCCATGATGTTGACTGCCTCCGCTGGCGCGAGCTTTGGCTGTCGTTTCGAAAGCTGGTGGAGCGTCTCTCCCTCGACAAACTCCATTGTGATAAATCTCACACCCTGCGCGTCACCAAGATCGTAGATCCGTATGACATTCCGGTGCGTCACCTGGGACGAGAGCAGGAGTTCCTGTTTGAAGCGGCCGAGCACCTCAGGGTCCGATGCCATCTCCGGACGGATAACCTTCAAAGCAACGGTCCGATCGACCTCGCGGTCACATGCTTTATAAACAGCTCCCATCCCTCCCTGGCCCAGGAGTTGGAGGATCTCGTATCTGCCTCCGAGCACTGTTCCGATCTCGAGTAAGCCCCGTGGAGCGCCGTTTGGCACGACCTTGGCCTGTACGGGGACCCGGGAGGTGGCCTCGATAGAGGTTGATCCAACGGGGCCGTCTATACTCGCGATCGGCGCCTGGACCAGAACGGTCGCGTCACCTTCTGGTTGTGCGTCATCAGCCACCCTGGAATCCGAGGCGGAAAACAGAGGCGAGGGCGAACCCGTGATGATTGTTTCTCCAGAATCTTCATTCGCCGGAGTTTGCTCGCGGAGATCAGCGGCGTGGGAAACGCTGCCTTTGGCTGACGGGAGAACCTCTGCCACCTTGCCAGGCTCACTTGTCACAACACCTTTATCTCGCGAGTCTAACGAAGTGTCTCCCATATCTCACTTAGCGATCCCCCGGATGCCGGGAGAGAATAGTGGCTGTAAGGCGCTCTGATAATCTTTGAAGGCCTGAGCCGTGTGCACGATTATAGAGGATTGGCTGGGGGACCTGACACACTCGACGTTTTCGATGCCCAAGTTCGGGAACGGGCGAGCGTTTAGTGGCTGGTTATAGGCAGACACCGGATTCGAAGTACGCTTCACCCGAAAGCGGAATCGCGGGATTGAGGTTGCCAATGTTGCCGTGCACATCGTTATAGCCCGGCTGCAAACCTCCAGCGTCCTGATGTCGACGCCGGCCTTCAGCGCGTAGCGTCCCTTCACCCAGGTGAACGAATCGTTGTGTCGGTTACGCCGCGACTCCGTGACCGTTCAAGGCGTTGGTCGTTCCAGTAGTGTCCCTGGTGAAGCCATACCGGAACGCATTCAGCAGACTCAGGGTGATCGAGTAGTTCGCCGCAAAGGTCACTACTCCGTTCTGCCCGAGCTTTGCGGACACGTTGGTGATCTCACCGAACGGTCACCAGCTCTACTTCGTCGACCAGGCTAACTGGCAGGTGGTCGTGATCGACACCGTGCTACATCGTTACGAGCGCTTAGGAAGGGGAACGACGCACCCATCGCCTGATGATGAGCCTGAGTTTGGGTCCTTCTGGAAGCATATCGCCGGCACGGGTTTGTCGGTCCTCAGCTACGGCGAGGGGCTGGACCTCGAAGACGGCGATGAAGGTCCGGACATGGAACCGGAAGGGCAACGCCTCTTCCTCATCTCGCCTGTGCCAAACCCATGTTCACTTCCTCTGACCGCCTCTTCCCGACCATAGCTCACCCGAAAATCGCAGTGCAGGCAAGAGAACTGTTGAAGTGTAATGAAGTCGGCGAGATGGAACAGGGCTTCAGAGTGTCTCAGCAGTAAGGGTCCCCTGGGACATCGCAGTCGTAAAAGATAGAGCTTCCGCGCAAGCTTCTGCATCATAGAGAGTCCCTGCTCCCAAACTTCACCCTACGAGGCTGGAATTGCACGCATTTACCGAGAATCAGTTGCTTGGCGCCTTCCTCGCGGTGCTCGTGGTGTTATTGGCTGCTCGTGGAACGGCGGAACTCAGCCGTCGACTCAAGCAACCGGAGGTTCTGGGTGAGTTGCTCGGGGGTTTCATCATCGGGCCATCGGTGCTCGGAGCCTTGTTTCCGCGCGCCTTTCATGATCTCTTTCAGAATGGAGCAGTCTCGCTGGCGCTTCAATGGATGTCATGGGTAGGCGCGATCCTGCTGCTCATGATCGCAGGTATGGAAGCGGACCTTGCGATCCTGCGGCAGAAAGTGCTTCCCGGGCTGCTTGCGGCCGCGGGCGCTATCGGCGCTTCGATCGCCGTGGGGACCTTCTTCGGCACGCGGCTCTTCGGGTTGGAGCCAACAAGCGCCTTCTTCCTTGGCCTGGTCCTCTCGGTCACCGCGGTGAGCGTGGTGGCGAAGCTGCTGATTGAGCGTGAAGCTCTCCGCCGCGACTATGCGCAAGTCCTGCTGGCCGCAGGAATCGCCGGCGAGGTGCTAGTCTGGCCGCTTATCTCCATCGTCTCGTCGGTACAACACAAGGGGAATCCCTGGGTCGCGGGGCTGCGTGCGACGGCGCTGGCGGCAGGATTCTTTCTCTTTATGTTCACACTCGGCCGCCGCTTTACCTATTGGAGCATGCGTCGTGTAGCAGATGCGACCGGCGTACCGAATGGCGAGCTTTCGCTCATCCTGGTGCTGATGTTCGCTTCGGCCGCAATCACGACGTCGCTTGGCCTGCATCCATTGCTGGGCGCGTTCGTCTTCGGGGTTCTGCTGGGTAAGGCTCCGCGCGCTACGGTCGCGTTGAAGGAGCGGATCCAGGCGATCACCATTGCACTGTTCGCGCCAATCTTCTTCGGTCTTGCGGGTATGCGGGTCAACCTCTTCAACCTTCGGGGTTGGGGTTCGATCGAAGCGATCCTGGTGTTGTTGGTGTTTGCGGGTCTCGCCAAGATGCTCTTCGGTTTCGCGGGAGCTCGGCTCGGGCGCCTTCCTCCGTGGGAGGCGGCCACGGTGGGTGTCGGGTTGACGCTCAAAGGTGGTACCGATGTGGTCGTGGCGATCGTAGGAACTGAGCTTCTACTATTGACCTCCGATCTATATACGACCTACGCGGTGGTCGCTATCCTCACAGTAATCGCAACACCGCCGCTGATGAACTGGCTGGCCAATAAGACTGCGCCGGGAGACGAGGAGCTAAAACGCCTGAACCGCGAGGAGGCTCGCAAGCTCGCCTATCTCGCTGACCGGGAACGCGTACTGGTTCCGCTCGCAACAGAGCTGATGCCGGCTCTGTCAGCTCGAATCGTCGCCACGCTTGCCACAGCGAAGCAGCTTGAGGGTGAGTTGTTCGACGTTACCGAGGTGGCTGTTGAGCAGGAACCTGAGCCGAACGCCCTTGCTCCTGCGCACGAGAGCGAACAGGAGGGAATCGAAGAAGCAGCGAATATGTTGGCCGCCGCGTCGACGATGGCTATCGTTGAAGTGGGTCGGATCACGAGCCCCGCGGAGCATGTGATCGAGACACTTGAGGCTGCCGCCGGTTCTCAACACCTTCTAGTGATGGGTGCTCCGAAAGCATTTGGTGAGGTGTCCCTCAGCTTCGGCTTGATGCAGGATCGCCTCATACGTGAGGTCTCAACCGATGTCCTGGTGGCCGTCCACCCTCACGCTGACTTCCCGGCAACGCGGAAGATCCTGGTGCCGATCACAGGTCTGGCACACTCCTATGCAGCTGCTGACATCGCAGCCTATCTTGCGAAGGGTTCGAACGCCGAGGTGGTAGTGCTTTCCGTGATGGCTCCGCGACTGGGTGCGCTCTTCTGGCGAGAACGAAAGCATCGCGATTTGCTGCAGGCGGGCTACACCATCACCCGCGAAGCGAAAACGCGCATGTCTCACCTGGAGATCCCGCTTGAAGAGAAGGTCGTGCTCTCCGCCAATCCAGTGGAGGCGATCGTGGCTGAACTGAAACGAGGATCTTACGATCTTCTGGTGCTCGGAAGCATCCTGCGATCGAGTGCAGCGGGGATCTCTCTTGGCAGCACTGTCGAGCACTTGCTTCAGGTCGTTGACGTGCCGCGTGTGCTCCTGGTTTCTCGCAATGTTGAGGTATCTACGCTCTAATCTGCCGTCCGGTCGCAGAGGTATACAGGACGCTCTCGTCGTGGTTTGCGATCCATGGCTATTCGAGTGGAGCTTGTGAGATCTCATCGGTAGAGCTAACGAAACAATCCGCCGTTGGCTGGAAACTGCACAATCGCGGAGATTGATTTACCTGTATTTTGAAGAGAGAGCCTTGCCCTCTGGAGTACTATGAAGCGTCGTAACTTCCTGAGCAGCTTTCCAGCTGCAGCCGCGCTGGGGTCATTGCCCCTGTCCGCACAAGAATCGTCTGCGAATCCGTCCTCACCACTGTTCTATGTCGCTTCGGGTTCGATCAGTGGAACGCTCGCCCGCGGTCTTATGCCGCCTTCCGGAACAGCTCCCCTGCCGCAGAGTCCTGACTTCGGGCAGCTACGCTTTACTGGGAGACAGCGGAACTACCAACCATCGATCGCAGCGGACACCTGGTATCCAAGCTGGGCAGCCGACGGTACTCTTTACAGCACGTATGCCGATGGCAGCGTCACTGGCCCAGATGGAAGAAGTGTGTCCGTCAACTGCCAGTGGGCTTTCAGCGATGATAAGCAGGAACGCTGGTTTCGCGATCTCGGCTTGAGCGTCGTTCACGGCCGCGTGGTGACGGATCGGCCGAAAACAACCTCTACTGGAAATGCCACGCTCGAAGGTGACGACCCCTTCAATCTGACAGTCAAACCGCTTGCAGCCTTTTCGCGCCAGACACTACGCTACGAAGGCTACTATCCTTGTGCCAATCTATTTCACAAAGGCGTCTGGTATGTAGGGGGGTATTATTGTCACCGCTGGCTTAATCTAGATAACGTCCCGATCACGTATGAACTCGGCGGCTTCGGAGGTTTTAGATCTTCAACAGATCGCGGTCAAACCTGGACGGACACCACCTGTGATGATCGGCGGCCTTTGTTTCCGGAGACAGGTCGATGCTCCGGAGGTTCTGCCATCAAGCTTGGCACGCCACACTTTGTCGATTTTGGGCGAGACATGGAGCACTCGCCCGACGGGATGGCCTACCTGGTCGGTCACGGCTCTTATGATCCGGACGGGATCTGTAACTGGAGTAGCGGCGATGCAATCTCTTTAGCTCGAGTCCGCCCCTCACCCGAAGGAATCAATGACCCGGCAGGCTACGAATACTTTGCGGGTCATGATGAGAGCGGAAAGCCAGTCTGGTCTAAGGAGTTTTCACGGATTGCTCCGTTGCTGCAATGGCCCGGCGGTGCAGGCTGCACGAACATCACGTACCATCCGCACCTGAAGCGATACTTCGGTTTTCTCTGTATTGGCTGGGCCGACGGTGACTCGGGCGGATATGACACGTGGGTTATTGAGAGCCGCGAACTCACCGGCCCCTGGCACCACGTTGCACGTCTTCGCGGTCTTGGGGGACAACCCTACTTCGTCTGCATGCCGAGCAAGTTCCTGCAGAACTCCAGCAAGCTGGTTCTCTTTTACTCGGCGAACTGGCGACCAGAACGCCCCGGGGTTCCGTCTTCACCGCCAACGGACACATCAGGAGGCCTGTACAGCCTGTGTGTTGCGGAATTTGAGCTCACTTGATCAGTCCCACCAGGGAAGGCGTCCTTCGAGAATGACTTGCAGGGAAGTTGAAGCTGCCGCGACTGCGCACTTCATCGCCTGAAGTTCAATTTCGCGCCGACATGGAGCAGGCATTCAGCTTCATTCGGAGTAAACGCCTTTTCGCCTCACGACAAAGCCACGTTCTAGTCTCGCCCCTGCACTTATTGAAGGCCGTAGTATAACGGCATGTCGACCTCCGTTCCAGGCAGTGCCAATCTGAGCGAGCCGCGCATCTTGTCCAACCCTGGGTCTCTGTACCCTCCCGGGCCTCATCTCTGGTCTCGGCTGCTGAGTGGTAAGTCGATATGGCAGAATCCCGTGGACACACTGACTGAGAACGCACGGCGCTACGGCGATCTTGTTCACTATCGCGCCCTCGATGGACACGTCTTTCAGTTCAACCATCCAACTCTCATCCAGGAACTTCTCACGGATCACGAGAGGCGCAATCGCCGCGTGCTCATCATGCAGCGCGCCCGCAGCTTCCTCGGTGACGGTCTCCTTACAAGCGAAGAGCCGCTGCATATGCGTCAGCGCCGCATGGCCGCCCCTGCCTTCCACCGTCAGCGAATCACGGCCTACGCTGACGCAATCGCTGGCTTCGCCGCTGAGATCACTGGACGCTGGCAACCGGGCGTGTGCGAGATGCACCCCGAGATGCTTCTTATCGCCCTGCGAATTGTCGGTAAGACTCTCTTCAACATCGATGACGAGGCCGAAGCCCTCGCGATCACCGACGCCTTCAGTTCCATGCGCGGCGCGCCTCCGCCCCCTGCATGGGTGCCCGAAAAGGTCCTCGAGACCCTGCAGAAGATGCCCTTCGGCCCCATGCTGCGCGTGCGCAAGGGTATGGAGCGCATCGACAGCATCATCTATGCGATGATCGCGGAGCGTCGCAAAGCTCCGGGAGATCGTGGCGACCTGCTTTCGATGCTGCTCGACGCGAAAGACACGGAACCGGAAGCAGGTCGATCTGGTGCGACAGTTGGAATGCCCGATAAGCTGGTACGCGACGAGTGTCTGACAATTATCCTTGCCGGTCATGAGACGACGGCAAACGTTTTAAGTTTTGCGATGGACGTGCTTGCCAGACACCCTGAAGTCCAGGATGCACTGCACGAAGAAGCCGTTCGCATCCTCGGCATGCGACGTCCCCGGGCAGACGATTACCCCAGCCTGCGATACGCTTACATGGTATTTGCCGAAGTCATGCGTCTCTTCCCCACAGTCTGGGTGATTGGGCGCAGCGCCGGCCCCGAGGCTTACGACTTTCACGGCTTCACCATACCGCCTAAAGCCGCTCTCCTCGCACCGCAGATCGTCGTCCATCGCGATCCGCGCTTCTGGGACCATCCGGAAGTCTTTGACCCCCTTCGTTTCAAGGAGGAAAACAAGCGCCCTCGGTACGCCTATTTTCCTTTTGGCGGAGGACCCCGCCAGTGTATCGGGGAGGCACTCGCCTGGATGGAAGGCGTCTTCACTCTTGCAACTATTGCGAGAGACTGGCGGCTCGAGCCCGCTCCTGGATCCCCTGCTCGGCTGCCGCTGCAGGCTTCCATCAATCTGCGTCCGAAAAATGGTGTTCCGGTGACGCTCATCCGTCGCTGACGGTGACAAGCCCGTGCGAGAGCGCTCGCCTGTGACCTTGCGATAAGGTGTCCCGTGTGAGCGCAATCAGTGTGCTCCCACGACGCGAAGACGAGTAACACTTGCACCTGCGGTTACAACCGGTCAATGCGGCTCATCCTCGCCGCCGAACGATGTTTACTCTTGAAAGTGTGAGGTGAGCATGGACGGTAAATACCAGATCTCTGACGCACGCAAAAGCGTTGACGATGGTTCGCGTAACATCTCTCCAAGTCCGGATAGAACCGATGAAGCTTCGCTCAGCGCATCGCTCCCGGCGGAGACGGGTAAGACCTTTCTGAGCAATCGAGCGGATGAAGAAATGTAACCGTCCAGTCGAGCTTCCATTATTCCTACCTCCAGAACGACCTCGCCCTGAAGAGCGGAGATTACAAGTTAGTTCAACCCTCTAGAAGTTCTAGCAACAGGGCGCGCTGCCTTGCTTCTAGTTCGTCTTAGACCTGTAGTCACCTCCGCGAGCCTGATTGAAGAAGCATGGCCCTCTCTCGAGTTGCCAACTGCGAATGGGAACTCACATCGTGTGCCTTCATGGTAGTAATGGTTAGCCCCGTCTCAGCAAGAAGTTCTTCATGTGACGGTAGGGCACGTTCCTACGGAGACCTGCTGTGAGACTTCTACTTAAGCTCAATATTCTTCTGCTTGCGGTATTCGGCCTTGGCCTGCTGGTGATCTCGTATGAGGCACGAGGATTCCTTGAGAAGCAAGCCCAGGCAGAGGTCTTGCGTGAAGCTGGCCTTGTCGCGGCGAGTGCCAGTGCGACGCGCGACTACACCGAGCAGGATGTGACACCGCTGCTCGAAAAAACAGCGGCACACACCACGTCTTTTCTGCCGCAGACGATCCCGTTCTTTGCCGCCGCAACTACATTTCAGCAAATTCGAAAGACCTATCCCGACTACACCTACAAGGAAGCCGCTCTGAATCCGACCAACCTCCGTGATCGGGCAACGGATTGGGAGTCGGATATCATCAACCACTTTCGCAATTCACCAGGTGAAACTGAGTTGGTGCGCACCCACGATGGTGTGACGGGCACTAGTCTTTATCTGGCGCATCCGATCCGTGTGGAGGCTGGTTGCCTTCAATGCCACAGCCGTCCGTCCGCCGCGCCCAAGGCGCTGCTAACCCGCTATGGATCACAGAACGGGTTTGGCTGGAATGAAGGGGAGGTGATCGGTGCACAGATCATTGCCGTTCCCACCGCCGTTCCGGAGACAATGGCAAGACGTGGCTTGAGGGAACTGCTGTTCGACTTGTCCGCAATCTTCTTCGCCGCCATCGTGCTGATCGATATCGGACTTTATACCATCGTCATTCGCCCCCTCCGTACAATCTCTGCCTCAGCCGACCGCATCAGTCAGGGCGAGATGGATCTGGAGCAATTGCCTGTGCATGGCCATGACGAAGTAGCTCAGGTGACCCTTTCGTTCAATCGCATGCACACCAGCTTGAAAAAGGCCATGGAGCTGCTGAATGGATAGCTCTTGCCTGGGCTTGTCCTACCTTGCGGCCTAGCGGGGGCGCGTGCGCAGAAAGCGCTGACGCTCGCTCTCGTTGTCGATCTGCCGAGAGGCCTCCAGGTAGAGTTTGTCCAGGTCCGCGCATCTACCGGCCAGGCGGTTTACGACGATCTTTGCAATAGGACCTATAAAGCCTGCCAGATGACGAATAACAGGGTCGAGTGGAAGAGGAGAGCTGACGGGGGTAAGACGGTTGACTTCGTCGGTGCTGATTCGCTGCCAGCTTGTAGACCGGCTGGTCACCGTTCGCTCCAGATCCTGTTGCTCGACCGGGAGTAGGGCTGCGGCAAAGTCTGCGGCAGAAGCGAAGCGGTCGGCTGGCCTCTTCTCAAGTGCCTTGGCGATCGCTAAGGAGAGTTGTGGCGGAATCTCCGGTCGTACCCGATCCAGGGGGATAGGCACGGTATTGAGGTGTGCCATCATCAGCTCAAAAGTGATGGCACCTTGAACAGGTGGCTGTCCGGCAATCAACTCGTAAAGTGTCACGCCGAATGAATAGATGTCAGATTGCGGGGATGCCTTCTCGCCGCGAATCTGCTCCGGAGACATGTGTGTTGGAGATCCGATCAGCGCTCCTGTGGCCGTCAACTCCACCGACCGCTCTGCGATCGCGATACCGAAGTCCAGGACCTTCACCTGGCCGGAAGGTGTAACCATGAGGTTCGCCGGCTTAATGTCACGGTGAACAATCCCCTGTGAATGCGCGTATTGCAAAGCGTCCAAGGTCTGTCTTGCATAGTCGAGCAGAGTAACTAAGGGAATTGTCCGTTGCCGGCTCATGGCGCGTAGATCTTCCCCATGCACGAGTTCCATAATCATGACCAGCTGTTCGCCAAAACGAAAAGCGTTATGCAGGCCAGCAATATTAGGATGATTGAGCGCAGCCAGCATCTGGATTTCACGCCGGAAACGCTCGGCCATCTCGGGTGTGCCCGTCTGTTCCGGCAGCAGCACTTTCATCGCGTCGGCACGCTGGCTGATCAGGTGCACCGCCTCATACACCGCTCCCAGACCGCCGCGGCCCAAGGGACGCGCCACGCGATATTCGCCAATCACTTGGCCGGGTTCGAACGCCATTTCACGATCATACGTCAGGTGCGTTTTGTTGCACCGTGTCTCGCCACCACAGAAGATGACAGCTTAGGCGTTGCTGACCGAAGCTTGGGAGGTGCGTGTTACCAGTCGCAGGCGCAGCCAGTCGACGTTGGCCAGGATCTCGTCTTCGTCTGCAGCAAAGAATCGATCGTACTTGCCATAGCAGAGCTAGCTTCTGCAGTGGTAACTCCTCAGTAGGAATCAGGGCCTGGAAGTTGTTCTGTCATTCAGTTGCTGTCGAAAGCGAGGGTCGGATAGTAAGGACTTGAGGTCAGGGTTGCGTTTTATTTCAGCAAGCGAGTAACCGACGCCGATGCACTTGGCTATCAGACGAGCCGCTTGAGCTCCGTCCCCGACAAGTTCGGCTGCCTGACCAGCTAAATAATTCACCCTCGGGTCATTCGGCGAGAGCAGCAGCGCCTGTCGGATGCTGCTTGCGGCACGTGACAGGTCGCCGACCCGTGCGTAGCAGTCCGCAAGCGACGCAATGACTTCAGCGTCCTTCGGTTGCTTCTTACGAGCCTCCTCGCCGAACTTGATCGCATTCTTATAGGCATCGAAAGACGCTTGTTGATTCTCGGGCGTCATGCGGTAAGCATCCCCAAGGGATTGCCACGCGGCATAACTTGTCGGTTCAATCTCTGCAGCTTTTTGACTCGCGGCAATAGCGTCGGTGTAAGCGCCCGTTTCGATATCAAGCCAGCTCAGTTCCTCATACGTGGGGGCACCGGGATTGATCTGAAGAGCCCGCTGGATGTTTGCTCTCGCATCGTCAAGCTGATCCAATTGCATCTCGACTTGGGCAAGGTTGTAGTAGGCGAGAGCATTGTCATCAGCCAGCTTTGCGCTCAGCTTGAAGTTTTCCGCAGCCTTCTTCGGCTCACCAATGTCGACATACGAGGCCCCCAGCTTCATCGGGAATCTCCAGTCTTCGGGAGCAAGGTCAACGGCTTTTTGAAGTGCGGCTATGGCTTCATCGTGGCGACCTTCAGCGTCGAGGACATCTGCCCGGGCTTGATAAGCATCCGCGTTGGAGTAGTCGAGGCTCATCGCCTTCTCGGCCATCTGCATCGCTTGTGCATTCTTGCCCTGGACAGCCGCGATACGGGCGAGGTTTACATAGCCAGGGGCAGCGTCCGCATCAAGCTTGATCGCGTGATTGGTCTCAGCAATGGCCAGGTTGAGAAGTTTCGGATCCTGCGAGTTCCGGTACTGAAGCAGGTGCGCGCTGCCAAGGCTGGCCTGAGCAAGCGAGTAATTCGGATCAGAGGCCGCAACCTCCTCAAACTTCTCGATTGCAGTCTCCAGATTGGATGCTTTGTAGGACCTGAGCAGAAGCAGTTGACCCTGTTCGTAAAGATCAGACCGGTCCGGTTTGTCATAAGGATCGTCGTCTGAAGCATCAACTCCCCCCGCCTTGATATGCACGGTCTTCGCCTCATCACGCGGGTACAGGCGGGAGATGATGGGGAGCTTCTTGCCGAAGATTGAGAGGAGCACGATCGCCGCAACGCTGTACCGAATCCAGGGATTGCGTTCCTTCTTCTCCTTCTGCTTCTTCACCCGAAGTTCCTCTTTTAAGGACAAGGGGGCAGCAAGGTCAGGCGGTGCAGGAGGTGGTGCGGAAGTCAGTGCGGAGTGCAAGACGCTGGACGCGCCAAGTGACCCGGCGAGAGCTTCAGCCATCTCTCCGGCGGAACGAAAGCGCTCGTCAGGATTGAGGGCGATGGCGCGATTGACGATGCGGAGGAAGGTTTCTGGTAGATCCGAGCGAAGGTCGATCAGAGGTTGCCGATGCGAGCATGCCTCTGCCGCCTGTGCAGTGGTGAGACCGTTCAGGCGAGCAGGAGTATGGCCACTTACAAGGAAGTAAAGAAGCACACCAACGGCATAGAGATCAGTCGCCACCGAGGCCGGCTGTCGCAGGAACAGTTCGGGCGCCATGTAGTTCGGGGTGCCAGCAAGCTGGCTCGTGTGCAGTGAGCCATGCTGTGGCAGGGCGCTTAGACCGAAATCCATCAGCAGGATGCGTCCACCCTCTTCGCGCATGACGTTCTCAGGCTTAATGTCTCGATGCAGCAGGTTCGCACGATGGACAGCAGACAGTGCTCTCGTTACCTCGAGGCCGATGAGCGCGGCTTCGTGATAGCCGAACGGCCCCTGCGTGACGAGCAGCGAGGCCAGGGTCTTTCCATGGATGAAGTCGGTCCAGAAACCAACGCGTCCGTTGTGACGATCGCAGCCGTAGATGGAGACGATGTTGGGGTGTTTGACCGAGGCCAGGGCTCGAGCTTCGCGAAGCGTCGCCTGGTACTCGGCCTCGGTGTCGAGGGTGCCGGGGAGCAGGAGCTTGAGGGCAATCTCGCGTTGAAGACTGGGATCCCACGCCCGGTAGACCTCGCCAAAGCCGCCCGCACCGACGCGCGTCAAAAGCTGAAAGCCGCCCCATGTCGTATCAAGCGGGGGAGGCGCGGCTTGCGTCGGCGAATCAGGGCCGAATTGTATCGTAGGGTCTTCGGTCATCTCATTCTTGTTGAGCCGCCTTGCACGGTACCGGCGTGCTTAGCGTCGAGTATACGGCGGTTAGGACCCTCTTATGCGCGTTGGTTTTCAGATTGCATACATTGTCGCCGGGGGGTTTGATATGCACGGACATGTGAGTAGCGTCCTGGGCCAGGGATCATTAGGTGCTTCGCAGCTTGCGGCGGAGAAGGCCGCTTCAATGCAACGCTCGGCGGCCCTGCGTCGACGCTTGTTGCGGGAGGCTGCGCAACTGGGGGGAGTGCCAGAGGGTGATGCCGAGGAGTTGGCTGCCGCCTGGAGGCAATCGGATGGAGGTCAACGCCGTATAGTTTCCTACTATGTGTAAGAACAGATGGCGGTAAGATCCGCCAGGTATCAGCGAAGACGTACCGCAGGTCACCGGACTCATCACGTTAAGGCACGTACGTCAGCGTATACGCCTTGGCGGGATCGATACGGTGAGGCAGGATCTTTAAATCGACGAGCTGCTGGTATGTGGTTTGCCATCGCTCAGCGGTCATGTGACCAAGATGAGACTCAGGTGTTCCCGGCCCATCGATGAAGTGACCAGACTTCAGCGTGGCAATGGAGAAAGCCATCTGGTCGGAGCGCATGGCGGGGTTGAGGCGCTTGATCTCGGCGTTGACCATGGTGGGATCGGCGAGATAATTCTTCCAGCCCGCGGTGCTGGCCGCGACGAACTTCTGCACGATGTCAGGATGCTCCGTGAGGAATTGGGGTGAGGTGAAGTAGACGCGGTACGGCTGGTACTCAGTCGACGAGATGAGGAGCGTGCGAACAGGGACTCCCGCATGCTCGGCGAAGAAGGGTTCGGAGGTGACGAAGCACTGCTGGATGTAGTCGGGGTCGGTAACGAAGTTGGCAACGGAGAAGGTGGCAGGTATCTCGCGGAGGTGCTGCAGATGGTATCGCTTGACGACATATTGAAACCAGATCGAGCCGGGGCGGACGGAAATGGTATGTCCGTCAAGATCGGCGAAGGTGTGGATGGGGGAGTCGGCGTGGAGCATCACGGCTTGTGGATCCTGCTGCATGGTTGCGGCGACCGCGACCTCGGGGATACCGCGGGAGTTATCAACCATCACCAGATCTGAGCTGGACATGGCGAACTGAGCCTGGCCGGTGCCGACTACCTGGCCGGCAATGACGCTGGGTCCGCCAGGCAGGATCTCGACATCCAGACCCTGGGCTGCGTAGAGGCCCTGAAGTTGCGCTTGATAAAATCCGCCGTGCTCGGGCTGGGGATACCAATCCGTCTGCAGAAGCACGTGGGTCATTCCAGGTGGAGTGATGTGCTTTCTTTCGCAGGCCGTGAGGGCTAGCAGGGGAGTCAGGGCCAGCAGTTTTATCGTTTCGAAGCGGATAGGATTCTCCTTGACCTTGCAGCAAGTAGTCAGCCGCCCTACAACTTAGGCCTCCTGAGAGGTCAGCGACTGGGCGATCTGGGTGGCGTAGGCGAGCAGGGCGCCGTCACGGCCGGGCGCGGCGGCGAGCTGAACCCCAGTGCCGCGCGGCGCTCCGAGCAACTCCCCAGGGAGCGACACGACGGGTGATCCGGAGAGTGAAAACGGCGTCGTATACCGAAGGATGCGGCCGCGGACTTCGGACTGATCTTCGGCAGCCTTGAGCTAATGGACAGGTGCGACGGGCAGGATGATAACGTCAAAGTGCTGATGAAGATACTCCATGTGCGATCGGAAATGCTTGAGTCGACGACGAAACTCTGCGATATCAGCGAGCGTGAAGGATGCTCCTGTTTGCAGCCGATGCGCGATCGAGGGTTCAAACTCCTGGAAATGACCCTCGTGCAAAGCCGCCGCCTCCGCTGCCTGGATGCCGGCGAAGATCTCGCGTGAATGCGCCCACCGCGTCGTGGGGTTGAAGGGCTCGAGAAAGGCGGCGAGCGGCGTGAGATAACGACGCCACATGCGATACGCCGAAAGAACCTCTGGCGTCGCGTCATGGAGAAAGGCTTCGTCGACGAAACCGATGCGTGGGGCCATAGGCAATGTGGCAAGCGGGACACCGAAAAGCGCTTTAGCGATGGGAGCAGCGTCACGTGGATCGCGCAATAAAAAGCCAATCGTATCGAACGATTGGGCGAGATGAGTGGCGCCCTGCCATAAACCCTCGTCCGAGTGGCGCCAGGGTCCCGGAGCGTAGGCCAGCGGGTGCGATGCGCGGTAGCCGGTAATGCCGCAGAGTGCGGCGGGCACCCGGATCGAGCCGCCGGTGTCAGTCCCGATGGCCGCGAGCGCGGACCCTTCCTGAACGCTTGCGGCGGCGCCCGAAGATGACCCACCGGTGAGAAGCGTTGAGTCGCGAGGTTGAAGGCAGTCACCGTACTCAGCATTCTGGCCAGTTATGCCGTAGGCGAGCGGATGCAGGTGCGTCTTGCCAGTGATCAATGCGCCCGCATTTCGCAGGTTTCCCGCAACCGCTGAGTCGAAGCGCGCAACCGCGTTATTTTTGGCATAGAAATGCGAGCCACAAGTCGTGACCGTTCCGGCAAGGTCAAAGCAATCTTTGAGCGAGATAGGAACGCCATAGAGTGGAGGGCGCAAGCGGGAACTCGGGAACGAGTGGATGAGCCGGGCGGTTTCCTCGCCAAGAGCTTCGGAGCTGAAGTGAACGTAGGTGTTGCGCGAGGCGCTCGAGTTGGCGCGGGCGATGGTGTGCTCGACTGTTTGCGCGAGAGCGTTCGGCGTCGTGGCATAGGTGCGCCGCAGTGCGGTGAGTGGGGAGATCGCGTCGAGCATCAAGCTCCACTCTCTTCCGCGGTCGATGGCGGTGTAAGGACCTCGAACTCGGGAGCCGAAAGGTAAAGAAGGGTGATGCCCAGGATCGTGAACATGCGGAAGGCTGCGTCCTGGCCGTTCCAGCTCTTCGACTGCCACATCAGAAACCACTCACCGCCTATGGAGATGAACGCAACGGACCAGAGCAGACAGCCTAGAGTCAGCGCCGCGATTCCGACGGACTTAGCTTGCTGGAAGACGCTCCGTGACGCTCGCAGAGACTGGATCAGACGGACCGTGCCCCACCAAGACAGGACGGCAATCGTGGTCTCAGTCATGATGATCGATCCGTAGAAAAGGGTGTGAATCCAGGTAGGATTTAGCGCTCGCCACATGCCGTTGTTACCCGGAAAGGTTGAATCCATCATGAGGACGTGGCGAACGAACTGGAAGTTGGAGTTGTAGTCGGTGGTGTTGTTGAAGACGACGAGGGTGAAGAAGAACGCAACGGCAGCGAGGAGAAGTGTCTTCGAGAGGCGCAGAATCATTGGGATTTTTCCTCGGCGAAGGTTCTGAAGTACGCGGTAAGTGCGGTAAGGGTTGCGGCATCATACTCGGGCTGCGGCTCCATCTTGGCATGGGGATCGATGGATTTTGGATTGTGGACGTACGCTTGAAAGTATTTGGGTTCGTCATGTGCCCATCGCGCAAGCGCCTGCCAGGCGTGGCCCGACTTGGTCCCCCCATACTGCCCCATAAAGTGGCATCGGAGGCAGTTCTGCCTGGCTATTGTGAAGCCCATGTCCACCGCAGAGCCGGCGGCGTGAGGACCGTGCGGGGTAATCGCGCCAAAGGTGGACGCCTGCGTACTGAAGTTGAGGCGAACCAGATTGTCGGGAAGTTGCGGCTTGTCCTCGTGAGAGAGCACACGGAAGGCGGGCACGAAGTGCGGGTACATGATCACATACGGGCTCGGGTCATACTGGTGGGCCTGCCTGGCCCACGCGGCCAACGGCTTCCCATTAATCTTCAGGACTAGGATGGGAGAATGTTGCGCGATGTATTCGGCAGGGAAGTGCGAGCGGTAGCGATCGGTGCAGGTGGCGTCGATCAGGTCGGATTGTGGAAGTGGATGAATTGCCGCCGAGAGCGTATCGAACGAGACACCGGCGATGTGAAGCGGAGGACCCGGATAGTCGGGATTATCAGTGATGGTGGCACGGGTCTGCGGAAGGTGGAGAAGATCGGCGTAGCGGATGTAAGCAATCTGCCCGGGCCTCAGGCCTTCGACGAGACCGCTGATCTCGAGGTCGGATTGGTACAGACGGGTGGTGTGGAGCAGAGCTCCTGGGGTACGAGGTGGTGTGAACATGAGGACGGTTGCGCCTGCTAAAAGGATGATGGATAAAGATTGCAGGGGCATGAGTCATTGTGCAGCGGATTGAAAGACAAGGGAAGAGGGAAGTGATGGTAGGGTGCGACTTGTCAGCCGCGCAGAGAAGTGCGTAGCTTCAGCGTCACTTTCCCGCTGACCCTCTCGAGCGTGTTAGATTTTTGGCTATGAGTGTGGAGCAGAAGTTGGTCGAGTTGGGGATTGTGCTGCCTGAGCCTGCGGAGGCCGGCGGGAACTATGTGCCGGCTAAGACAGTCGGGGATCTGGTGTTTCTATCGGGAGTCATCGCGTCAGGGCCGAATGGAATGGTAACCGGCATCATGGGCGGAGAAGGCGGCAAGTCAATTGAAGAAGGCTATGCCGCAGCACGCCTGTGTGGACTTGCGCTGTTGGCGGCGGTCCAGAAGCATCTTGGTTCGCTTGATGAAGTTGCTGAAGTAGTGAGTGTGAACGGGTATGTCAACGCAGTCGCCGGCTTCCCCGACGCGCCAAAGGTGGTGAATGGCTGTTCGGATCTCTTGGTGGAAGTCTTCGGTGAGCAGGGTCGGCATGTGCGGGCGGCAGTCGGAGTGAGCGCGCTGCCGCGGTATGCGCTGGTCGAGGTGCAGATGGTGGTAAGAAAGCGATGAAGGATCACCGCCTTACTGCGGAGCCCACGCACTCGGTCTGGAACAGGAATCTGCCGCCGCGACTTGTGATCGAGTCTGGCGACATCGTCCACATGGAGTGTGACGACGCAAGCGGCGGTCAGGTTCGGCCGGAGTCAACGGTAGAGGATTTCCTTGCCATCGATCGAAGCAGAATCCATGCGCTCACCGGTCCGATTGCAGTGGAAGGTGCAGAGCCCGGAGACGTGCTGGAAGTCAAGGTTCTAGAGGTGGCACACCACGGCTGGGCATGGACGAGTGTCATTCCGGGGCTTGGTTTCCTGGACGAACAATTTACCGAAGCTTACCTCTTTCAGTGGGTGCTGGAAGATGCGTTTTCGAGGTCCCTCGCACCGGCCATGGTGCCGCTGCGACCATTCTGCGGGGTCATGGGAGTCGCGCCAGCAGCAAAGGGTGAGTTAAAGACCAGACCGCCGGGGGAGTATGGAGGAAATCTTGATGTGCGCGAACTTTGCGCGGGATCGAGGCTTTACCTTCCAGTACTGAATCAAGGGGCTTTGTTTTCGGCCGGAGATGCGCATGGAGCACAGGGTGATGGAGAGGTTTGCGTCAATGGCATGGAGATGCCGGCCTCCGTGGTGCTGAAATTCCATGTGCACAAGGGTCTTTCTTTGACCGGGCCGCTGGTAGAGTCGTCCGGGCGCGACACAGGCGCGGAGTGGGTTGTCGTCGAATCTGGCGAGGACGCATTCAAGACCGCACAGCAGGCGACCTCACGAATGATCGATCTCTTGGTCAGCCGCTGGGGCTTTGAGGCGGTGCAAGCGTACGTGCTCTGTAGCGTGGCGATGAATCTAAGGTTCAGCCAGGTGGTGAATCGCCCGATGATCACGGTGAGTGCGGGCATCGCAAAGAGTATCTTGCCGGAGCGTAGATTGTTTCCCTTGCAATGATGTCTCAGCTCTTCGCTGGCTGAACGTTTGGTTATCCGATTGGACGAGGTGGTTGATGGTAGTCAACGATCCTGCCGTGGTGAAGGAGATAGCGGAGCTTTACCCCCGCTACGAGCGCGCTCTGATAGAGAACGATGTCACTGTGCTCAATGAGATGTTCTGGCGTTCGCCGGCGACGATGCGATTCGGGGTCAATGAGAATCTCTACGGTATCGATGAGCTTGATGAGTTTAGGCGCCAGCGAAGTGGCATTGGGCTGGAGCGACGCGTGATTCGGACCGATATCGTGACCTTTGGACGTGATTATGCCAGCGTAACCTTGGAGTTTGAACGAAGGATCATGGGACGAACGGTACACGGGCGACAAAGTCAGGTCTGGGTGAAGATGCCGGAGGGTTGGCGGATCGTGGCAGCGCACGTATCGGTCCTGCCTTAGCAATCCCCGGATGCAGAACGAGATGGCGGAGCATCCTCCACTTCGTCCTTCAATGCCTTCGACCGTGGCAGGAAAACACTCCGACTTCTATCTCAGATCGGGATGCTGCGGTCCTTGATCTTGACGGCTAGGCGCTGAGGGTAACTTCGAGGTTCTCCATGCTGGCAGCATGGTAGGCGCGCGCCAGCGTGGAGGAGGCATCAAAGTGGTGCCCTTCGACATGGCGCGCAGGAAGATCGAAGCGCAAAGTCGGTTCATCGAAGGGATAGGGCGTGAGACGAAAGTGGCGTTCGGCGAGCGCTTCGACTGCAATCGGGGTAGGGCCCAAAGTCGTGGGCATCGGGTGCAGCAGTGTTGAGGGCTGCATGGACGCGACGCAACTCAGCAGCGACAGGTTGTCGCATGCTTGCAGCAGGCGGAAGTTGTTGAAGACAGCTTCGGTGGTGACCTCGGGCCGAGTAAAACTGAGATCATTGCGGATGACGTTGTGTAGAGCCTGCTGGCGAATGCGCTGGCGCTGCAAAAATGCGTCCAGGGTCGGTAGTTCGACGGGTGCAATCGTGCTGCGGTCGGCGTGCTCGGTAAGCAGATTATAGGTGTGCATGCAGACGAGAAGCGCGGCGTAGGGATCGACTTGTTCCACCTGTTCTACTGCAGATTCGCGAACGGCCAGGTACTGAGCGAGATCGATCTCTTCAAAGGCCGAATACTTGCCGACCAGGTCGATGGAGAAGGCCGAGGGCTTGCCTTGGCGCGTGATGGACGGTTGAGTGTCGCGGACTTTCCAACCGTCGTCATGGACCCGAATGCCATGGAGCACGTTTCTACGTGGAGTGGGCGCGAGGAAGATGTCGTTGCCCCAGTGTTCGGCGAATCGGCCCGCGAGGTGCGCGTGGTCGGGATGCGTGATCAGGTAGTAGCCGGTTGGGGTTTGGAGGCGGAGCATCTATGGAGTGTAAAGGGAAAGACGTCCTGACGCCGGACGGACACCACTCCGCGGAGTGAATGCTTTGCGAGCCGAGAGCCTAGTCTTCGTCGAGGGTGCGAGCGGATTCGTGCCACTTGTGAAGGAAGATCCACTCGAGCAACATGATCAGGAAGAAGAACGTGAAGCCGAGAACCGTGGCCGCTGCGACCAGCGCGAAGAGGTAGTCGGTCTCGAGTTGGGAGTCGGCATACTGGATGGCGTAGCCAATGCCGCCCACGCCGACGCGCGAGGAACCGGCAAACAACTCTCCCGTGATCGCGCCGATCACGGCGATCCCCGAGCTTATACGGATGCCGGTGAACAGCGACGGCAGCGCGTGCGGAAGCCGCAAGGAAAGCATGGTCTGCGCGCGGGTAGCGTTATTCATGGTGAAGAGGTTGACCAGATTGCGCTCGACCGAAATCAGCCCCTGCGTGGTGTTGGCGATGATCGGCGACAGACAGATGATGAAGGCGATCAGCGCGACCGGCAGAATGCCGTGGCCTACCCACATCAGGATAAGCGGCGCCACGGCGACGATAGGCACCGTCTGCAGCAGGATTGTGTAGGGATAGAACATGCGACGCACCCATCGAGATTGGGCAAAGAGGATGGCGATTAGCACCCCGACGATGATCGCGGCGGTGAGGCCAACGCCCGCAGCCGCGGCCGTGATGGCAAGCGAGGTGAGGAGCGACGGAAGGCGGTCGAGCCCCGCTGCATAGACTGCTCGTGGCGTCGGCAGGATGAAGGGCTTCAGGTGAAGCGAGTGGACGACTCCCACCCAGAGCAGCAGCAATGCCGAAAAGATGGCGGCGGCGGTGAAGAGGTTGACGAGAAGCTTTCTCATACCGGCCCCTCCAAGCGCCTCGGCTCAGAGTATTCCACCTGGCGCAGCGTGCGGGAGACTTCAACGACGGTCTGGTCGAAAGCGGCCGTCGTGCGAAGCGCAGCGGTGCGCGGATGCGGGAGTGGAATCGCAAGATCGTGCGCGAGGCGGCCGGGATGCGGTGCGAGCACCAGGATCCGATCCGAGAGGAAGACTGCTTCGGCAACCGAGTGCGTGACGAAGAGCACGGTCCAGTTGTGGAGTTGACGCAGGCGGAGTAGCTCCTCGTTCAGCCGGTCGCGAGACATCTCGTCCAGCGCGGCGAAGGGTTCGTCGAGCAGCAAGACCCGTGGACTTGAAGCCAGCGCGCGAGCGATGGAGGCGCGCATCTTCATGCCACCGGAAAGCTGGCGAGGATAGTGTTCGGCGACCTGGTCAAGGCCGACCAGAGCGAGTTGGTCCTCCACAATACGCTTGATCTCAGCTTTCGGAGCGCTGGCAAGCTCAAGTGACAGCGCGACGTTCGAGCGAACGGTGCGCCACGGGAGCAGTGTTGGATCCTGAAAGATAAAGGAGATTGCGGAGCGTGCTGCAACCGGGGATTGCCCGTCGATCGCGATCGCGCCGGAGGTGAGCGAAGTGAGGCCGGCGACGAGCTTGAGCAGCGTCGATTTGCCACAGCCCGAAGGCCCGATGATCGAGACGAACTCGCCTGACGCAATATCAGCGGAGAGGCTCTCGAGAATCGGCAGTCCCGTAGTAAATCGCTTGGAGACAGCCTGAAGGCGGATGGTCGTCACAGCTTCTCCTGGACGATCGGCAGGTGGAGCGCTGAAGCCAGTTCAGGCGTGTGATGGATAGTCTGGGTAGAGCGTCGCCAATTCCACGGGGACGCGAGGCGCGGTGGGATGGCGGTTGACGAATTCCGGTCAATGAGAGGGTAGGCGGAGGAGGCAATCTCGAGGCGGATAGAGTCGCCAGGTAGAAAGACGACAGAGGTAGGATCGAGCTGAACTTGGAAGAGGAGCGAGGTGTCCGCGGCATGGGTGCTACGGAGGACACCGATGCAAAGGAAGAGGGCTTCCCCCGAAGCTTTGAGCAGGATGAGCTTGGCTACGAAATCGGCGTGTGCAGCCGAAGTCTGTGCATGAAGCGCGAGAACGGGGTGGCCGAAGACATGCAGTGGCTCGGTGAGGGGGGCAGAGGTGTACACGAGGACGTTGTTGCCTTGTTCGAGCAGCGCCTGGTTGAGCGGCCCGGGAGTGTTCGCAAGGCCGCCAGGTCCGATCACAGGAACCTCGGGATCGTAACTGTAGGTGTCCGACGGTTCTTGTTTCACAGCCGGTGTTCTGCTCAGAACTCCAGTCCCTTTGCTCGAATTCGCTTGAGACGTTGAGGAGAGGTAAAGAGCGAGCGCGGGTGAGCTCGCAGTAGCTGTCTGTTGATAGCAAGGTTTTGGCCAGAAGTCAGCACTATGCCATCGGTTTTGGTTTACCGCGAAGTGCCGGATACGGGGTTCGTTCGTGAACTCGCCGGAACCTCTTAGATAGTGGTTGAAAAAGCGCAGGTGGAGAGTGTCTGTATCAAGGTTTGTGTCGGGGCCAAAGTCGTGCGCGCCCACGCGCTGGCCCCACGGAATGTGTTGCCACGGGCCCACGATCAAAAATTGGTGCTCGCGCACTTCGGGAGCGGCCCCGTGGGAAGCGGCCAGGAAGCCGTCGATCGAGCCGGCGAGATAGGTGTCGTACCAGCCGGACGTGTGGAGGGCTGGAACCTTGATCTGCGGCATCTTGCCCGAGATGTCGAGGTCGGCCCAGTATGGAGAGGGTTCCTCATGTTCGAGCCAGTCGGCGACATAAGTCGACTGAATAGCGGAATTTCGGCCGTACGGAGTCTGCAGATATTGTGCGGCCAGATTATGCCATGCCTGTTCCAGCTGAGCGCTGGCGTCGTGCAGCTGGAGGCGCCGGGCATCTTCCTTAAGCATCTGCAGGCCCCAGCCCAGCGTGCTGGCCAGCTTCAAAGCGCCGCCGGAGTAAAACCAGCCCTGGTAGAGGTTATGCGCAGTCTGGGCCGGGGCAATGCACAGCAGTCCTTCAGGCTGTTCGGCGGCGGCCAGCCATTGCGTCATGCCCTGGTAGGAGAAGCCGTACATCCCGAACTTGCCATTGGATTCCGGACGTTCGCGGAGTGCGGCTATGGTCTCGAAGCCGTCCCGGGCCTCATGGCGAAAGGGATAAAACGTCCCTGCGGAGTCGCCGCGTCCACGAACGTCTTGGATGACGACGTTATAGCCGTGCCGCGCATACCAGGTAGGGTGTGCGTAGACAACGGTGGAGGCAATGTCACGTCCGTAGGGCTGGCGCATGAGCAGCGTCGGCTGGTGGCCGCCGCCGGGTGGGTAGTAGTGGTCGGAGATGAGAGTCGTGCCGTCGGACATGCGAAGAGCGACGCCCCGTTCGAGCGTGACGCCGCTGCCGCAGTCTACGAGGGCGGTTCGAGTCAAGGTGTCGGCGTCTCCGGGTTTGCCGCGGGAACGAACTCGCGGAAGTTGAGCATGGCAATGAGGGCCTCGGCGATCTTGAAGGACGCGGCTTCCACCCACTTTGCGCCGTTTACCGCAGTAGCAGGGCGTGGGTCGCCCATGACACCCGATGGCGCGATGTCGCGGGTGAGCCAGGAGAAGGTCGCGGGGGCGAACTCGGGCTTCAGCACGCTCGGGTCATCTACATCTGCGATGTAGTTGACAGTGTATTCACCGCTACGCACCAGCTCCGGAGTCGCGGCAAGGAGAACCGCTGTCTCGAACTCGTTCGCGTGGAAGCCGTAAGCAGCTTCCTGGGGGTTGATCTCAGGAAATTTGGCCCCGGCGGTTCCGGAGAGGAAGAAGGTGCGCAGGCCGAACTCGGCGCGGAGATCGCGAGCCATCACATCGTCCAGCGCCTGGTTGCCGCCGTGGGTATTGTAGAGCACGAGCTTCTTGAAGCCTGATGCGTGGATGCTCGAGCCGAGATCGCGCAGCACGGCCATGAAGGTCGATGCCGAAAGCGACATCGTTCCGGGAAAGCCGATGTGCTCATTGGACTTGCCGTAGCAGACGGGAGGCAACGTGTAGACGGGGGCGTCCGCAGGAAGATGTTTTAAGGCCTGACCCAGCAGAAGGTTGTTGATCAGGGTATCGGTCGCGAGCGGCAGGTGATGGCCGTGCTGCTCGATGGCAGCCGTGGGGAGTACGAGCAGGGCATGCTCTTTGTCAATCGCCTCCACTTGCTTCCAGGTAAGGTAGGCAAGCTGGCGATCGGCTGGGATCCAGGTGTGCATTTACTTCCTTTCAGGTGCAACGACAGTCGCGTGCTGACCTCGGACGTACGCCGCTTATTGGGGTGCTGGAGCCTCGCCGTGATGGAAGGTCGCCATCTTGCCGGGATTCAGGAGGCCGAGCGGATCGTACTTGTACTTGGTGAGAAGCTGGACGTTGTCTTCGCGGTAGCGACCTCCGCCTTCGACGTTGTTGGAATGGGGGTTTGCGACGAAGACCCCGATGGACCGGCAGAAGTCGATCATATCGTTCAGACGTTCTTCAGTCGTGAATCGAACGACCGGAATGGAACCCGGCACGACCCTGCCAGAGGCTTGCTTCATGAACTCAATGTGGAAGAGAAAGTCGTCGCCATACTGCGCTTTGAGTTGGACAAACTGGGTGCGTGCTTCTGTGGGTGAAAAGCCGCACTGAAGGTACGTGAAAGCGGGGTCGTGTTTCATGTACCAGAGGGTCGTGTGATTCCAGGTGTAGTCCGAGAGGAGTGGCTGGGTCCTCGGGCCAACGTACGGGTTCGTGAGGGTAACGTCCCCGCCATTTGCCTCGGCGGCTTCTTGCAACGCTTGGAGCTGTGACGACGCAATCATGAAGAAGATGGTGGATTGACTGGCCCGCAGGTATTGGGAAATCGGAGTGAAGGCTGCGGGGACCGGCCACTCGAAGGTGGTCACCAATCGTTTCTTCCATTTATCTTCCGTCGCAACTTGTTCTGAGAAGGTGAAGGCCTGATCGAAGTCCGGAAAGGTAACAATCGCCTGGGACCACTCAACCGCTGGCGTGAGGGCAAGCCATATTTTGGTGATGATGCCATTGGTGCCCCACGCGTGGAGGATATCGTGGACGGCTTCCCCTTCATGCTGAACGACGCGCGGCATCTTCTCCATCGTGACGACTTCGAGGGCGCGGACGGTCTGGAAATCGCGCAGACCACCGTGGGTGACAGAGCCAATGCCACCCGAGCCACCGCCGAGAAACCCGCCGATGGATGCTTTGGCCAGAGTGCTGGGATAGCAGCGAAGCTCCCAGCCCAGCGCGCGGGCAGCAGTCTCCAGGCTGCCAAGACGAGTCCCGGGGTCGATGGTGGCAATGCCGTCAGCATTGATCTCGTGGATGGTGTCCATCAGGGAGAGATCGAGGACGACCCCACCCTGCAGCGGGATTGCCTGGCCGTAGTTCCCGGTACCCGCACCTCGCGCTGTGACCGGGATCCTGCGTTCGTAGCAGGTGCCAAGCACAGCAACCACTTCCTCGGTCGAGATAGGCTGAATGACTGCTTCGGCGGTCTTATCATCAAGCAATCTCTTCAGGACCGGGGAGTACCAGTAAAAGTCGCGCGAGAGACGCTGTACCGTTTGCGCTTGCGTTAGAACGCGGGAGGGACTATCAACGCATCCGACGAGAGCATCAAGATCGGATGGAGTCATGCGCCACCTCCACAAGCAAAGCGGATGTGCGAAAGCATCATGAGGCAGGCTCCGTTTTAGGATTCCAGGTCGCGAAGACAGCGAGCATCTTCGGGTGCGTGAAGAGAGCGTAAGCCTCTTTGCGGAGTAGCGGACCGGCGACCTCAATCGACATGTCCGAGCGGCGGACGACTTCGCTGGCCGAGATGTGGATCTGCTTGCAGTGCTTGCTGGCGTCGCTGATCGTGGCTCCAAAGACGACGCGGTCGAGATTTGCCCAGAGTGCGTTGGCCATGCACATCGGGCAGGGCTCGCAGGTGGTGTAAAGGGTGTAGCCCTTGAGCGAGGGGTTGCCGAGTCTCTTCGTCGCTTTGCGGACGGCGCGAAGTTCCGCGTGCGAGCTAGGATCATTCTCTTTGCGAACCGCGTTCACGGCGCGCAACAGCGGCTTCCCGGAGCTGGTCTCGGTGATCAGTGCGCCGAATGGAACCGGGGACGCCGTGATCAGAGTCCGCGCGGTAAATTGAATGATCTCCGCCATGCGCTGCTCGTCCAGCCCGGTCGAGGAAGACACCGTAGCCGCGGCAGCAGACGTCTGCCGACGAACCTTTCGCTTCTGGGTATCCATGACAAAAGTTATCACGCGATCCCTGGGATCATGGCAAATCGATCGACCCTGAATCACGAAGCTCAGTTAAGCCGCTTTAATCAACAGCTTATCCATATAAGACTTGCTCAACGAGGAGCCCAACCCCTAAAGTGGTTAGACTCGGTGCAAGGCTTGAAGGCCCGAGAATTGCGAAGTGAGATGGCTGCCTTGACCCTTATGAAGAACTGTTCAAGTCGATTGGACTCCCCCCGTGTTAAGTTTTGGACGAAAAAGATGTGTTGGTCGATCGCGCTGCCGCTGGCCTTTGCGGGCGGTACAGGGCTTGCAGGGAGAGCGTTTGCTCAAAGCGTAGCAGGACCCGGTGGGTATCCTGCGCCGGTCGCACTCACTCCGGATGCGGAGCGCGAGCAGCGCGTCGCGAAGCTCGTGGGACAGATGACGCTTGAAGAGAAGGTCTCGCAGATGCAGAACCACGCTGCAGCAATTCCGCGTCTTGGAATTCCGGCCTACGACTACTGGAACGAAGGTCTGCACGGAAGCGCGCGGTCCGGATATTCGACCATGTTTCCCCAGGCGATTGGGCTCGCGGCGACCTGGGATACGGCGCTGCTGCACCAGGTTGCGGGAGTGATCTCGACCGAGGCGCGCGCGAAACACAGCGAGGCTGTGCGCAACGGGAACTTCGATATCTATTATGGCCTGACGATCTGGTCACCCAATATCAATATCTTCCGTGATCCGCGATGGGGACGCGGGCAGGAGACCTACGGGGAAGATCCGTTTCTGACAAGCCGGCTGGGCGTTGCCTTCGTAAGCGGCCTGCAAGGGGATTCAACGGCGTATCTTCGGGTCGTCTCGACGCCAAAGCACTTCGCGGTGCATAGCGGGCCGGAGTCCACGCGACACACGGCAAACGTCGATCCCACCCCTCACGACCTGCAGGATACCTACCTGCCGGCGTTCCGGGCGACCGTCACCGAGGCTCACGCGCAGAGCGTAATGTGCGCGTACAACTCCGTCGACGGCGCGCCGGCGTGTGCGAATAAACACCTGCTAACTGATATTCTCCGCGGCGCCTGGGGTTTCAATGGCTTCATCACCTCGGACTGCGCGGCCATTGCGGACATTGCCGAAGGCCACAAGTACTCGAAAGACTGGGAGCACGCCTCGGCGGATGCTGTAAAGGCGGGCACCGACACGAGCTGCGGTAAGGAGTTCGCCACGTTGACCAAGGCGGTCAACGACGGATTGATTCCGGTGAGCGATCTGGACACAGCGGTCGAGCGGCTCTTCATGGCAAGGTTCAGGCTAGGCATGTTCGATACGCCGAGCAAGGTTCCGTATGAACAGATTCCGTTCAGCGAAGTGGATTCTGCCGCGCATCGTGATCTGGCGTTGAAGACAGCTCGCGAAGCCATGGTGCTGCTGAAGAACGATGGAGTCCTGCCGTTGAAGAGCGGCGTGAAGACGGTTGCGGTGATCGGGCCGAATGCAGCTTCGCTCGCGGCGCTTGAAGGAAACTACAACGCGGTTCCTTCAAAGCCGGTGACTCCCTTGGACGGTCTTCGTTCGGCTCTTGCCGGGAAGGCCAAAGTCCTTTATGCGCAGGGCTCCTCCTATGTTGGGCCGCTGACCGTGCCCGTACCGGAAAATGTTCTAAAGACCGACGGTAAAGACGGGTTGAAGGCGGAATACTTCGCGAATGCCGAGTTCAGTGGCGCTCCCCTACTCACGCGGACGGACAAGCAGATCGACTTCGACTGGAACGGCGCAAGTCCTTCGACTGGTCTCTCTGCCAAGGCATTCAGCGTGCGATGGACAGGGAAGATCGTCCCTCCTGCAGCGGGAGATTACACTTTTTCGCTGACACTGGCGCATTGCTATCCCTGCGGCGATGCCGAGGCGTACTCGGTGTACCTCGACGGTAAAGAGATCGGATCGCTCAAGGGTGAAGTCAAGGAATCCCGCTCGGCTGAAGGGGCGCCGTACAAGGTTCACTTCGACGATACAAAACCGCACGATTTGAAGGTGGAATACTCGCACACGGCTCCACTGTTTGGCGCAGGTGTAACGCTTGAGTGGATCCCGCCTGCTGCCGCGTTGCAGGACGAGGCAGTGAAGGTTGCCGAGAAGTCGGATGTTGTCGTAGCTTTCGTAGGCTTATCGCCCAACCTTGAAGGTGAGGAGATGCCGATCAAGGTGGACGGCTTCGCAGGCGGTGACCGAACCGATGTCAAGCTGCCGGACGTGCAGGAGCAGATGCTTGAGGCAGTCGCGAAGACCGGCAAGCCGATGGTCGTCGTGCTCATGAATGGCAGCGCGCTGGCGGTGAACTGGGCCCAGGAGCACGCCGGAGCGATTCTCGAGGCGTGGTACCCGGGCGAAGCTGGCGGAACAGCAATTGCGGAGACTCTGCTTGGGCAGAACAACCCTGGCGGACGTCTGCCGGTGACGTTCTATAAGAGCATCGATCAGTTGCCTGCGTTCGACGATTACTCGATGAAGTCACGGACTTATCGCTATATGTCAGCGACGCCTCTTTATGGCTTCGGCGACGGGCTCAGCTATACCAGATTCGCCTACTCGGGCGCGAAGCTTTCCGCGTCGAGCCTGGCTGCTGGAGATCCGCTGACGGTCTCGGTAAATGTGGCGAATACAGGCAGGATGGCGGGGGATGAGGTCGTCGAGGTGTACCTGGTGCCACCGGCCTCTGATGTAGCTCCGAAGAAGGAGCTTGTCGGATTTACCCGGACGCATCTTGCGGCGGGTGCGCGTCAGGATGTCACCATCACCGTTGATCCTCGGCAGTTGAGCCTGGTGGACGCAGCGGGAAAGCGGGCGATCAATCCAGGCGAGTACAGGGTCATCGTCAGCGGGAAGCAGCCCGGAAGCGAAGAGCAAGGCCTCCCCCTCCAGATCACAGGCACAAAGAGCTTGCCGGAATAGCGTCATCGCGGCGGTCCTTCATCGCCCGATCCTTGAAGGCGTGCGCGTAGCCTCAAACGCGCACGCCGTTCTTCCAACCAATCGGGGTGCTCTAGTCGCTGCCGAGACAAGGCATCCTGAAACATGTGATACCTTGCTCGTGGCTTCGGGCACACAGATTTCAACTCCATAATGTGCAGTCGGGAGACTCCGATGAAGGCTCTCTCTCTTAGCGGCCCCGGCGTAGCGCGAATTGTCGATATTCCTGATCCGTTGAAGCAAGCTGGCGATCTTTTGCTGAAGATCGAGATGGTTGGGCTCTGTGGCACGGATCTCAACTCCTTTCGTGGAAGGAACCCTCTCGTAAGCTACCCGCGTGTACTCGGGCACGAGATCGCCGCGACTGTGCTTGAAGGACCGTCGGAGCTGCCCGCAGGGACTCGCGTCTGTGTATCGCCGTACACCAGTTGCGGAATCTGCCCGTCATGCCGTCGCGGTCGCGAGAACGCCTGCCGCAACAATCAGACGTTCGGAGTGCAACGGGATGGCGCAATCACCGAACGAATCGTAGTGCCGGCGTCGAAGATCTATCCATCCGACCTACCGCTGAAGACGCTTTGCCTGGTTGAGCCACTTACGGTCGGATTCCACGCGGTCGCCCGCGGACGTGTGACCTCGGCCGATACAGTAGCGATCTTCGGTTGCGGCGGAGTCGGTCTCGGAGGGATCGCGGCCTCAGCTTTTCGCGGCGCACGAACCATCGCGATCGATCTTGAGGATGACAAGCTTGCAACCGCGACGCTCGCGGGAGCTACCGATCTCATCCACTCTGGCAAGCAGGACGTACGAAGACGTCTGCGTGAGCTCACCGCGGGTGATGGACCGGATGTCATCATCGAGGCGATCGGTCTAGCTGAGACATTTCAGATGGCCATCGAGGAGGTCGCGTTTACCGGACGCGTGGTCTACATCGGTTACGCCAAGGAACCGGTTGCCTATGAGACTCGCCTCTTTGTTCAGAAAGAGCTTGACATTCTGGGCTCGCGAAACGCTCTGCCGAATGACTTTCACGAAGTGATGGCAATGCTCGCAACCGGCCGCTTCCCCGTGGACCAGGCGGTGACGGCTGTCGTTCCGCTGGCGCAAGGTCCGTCCTATCTTGAACGCTGGTCCGCCCAGCCGGCTGCCTTTACCAAGATCATGATCGACTTCAACGCGACATAAACAGTGATCCTTCCATCCCCCTTAGGCCGCGTGCTATGTAGCATAACGGCCATGCGTCATGGCCTGACGTTCGTTACAGCTCCGCACTAACCGACCGCTTGGAAGGAGAGGGTGTTGTCTTAAGCTCGCCTCTCTTCTCCTGCCAAGGATGAGTGGCGGAGCTTACTATAAACGGACGGTGAAACTCTCCTCATGAATCAACCAGGCCATTCTCAGGGAAAGCATCAACGGCGGGTAAGCCTGAAGTCTCTCGCTGAGCACCTTGGGCTGAGTCCCTCGACCATCTCGTACGTGCTCAACGATACGCCCGGTCGATCGATTCCGGCCGCGACCCGGGAGCGCGTCCGCAAGGCGGCAGCAGAGTTCAACTACCAGCCCAGCATGATTGCGAGAAAGCTGCAGGGCAAGCCGATGAAGACGGTGGGGATCCTGCTGCCGGAGCTGGGTGTCGGCTATCACTCGCAGGTACTAAGCGGAATAGGCGACTGTCTGATGGCACAGGACTACTTTTACTTCACGGTGCACCATCGGCATAGGAAAGAGCTGATCTCCGCGTTCCCCCGCCTGCTGCAGGCTCGCGGGGTGGACGGAGTGCTTGCGATCGATACGCATCTCGAGGAGCCGCTCCCTATGCCGGCAGTGCTGATCGCGGGGGAGACAAGCTTGCAGGAAATCACGAATGTGGTGCTCGACCATGTCCATGCGGCCAAGCTCGCAGTCGGCCACATGGTAGAGCTGGGGCATCGACAAATCGTTTTTATGAAGGGACAACTGGTCAGCACAGATACGCAGCTTCGGTGGGCGGCGACCATGCAGGTGGCGAGCGAACTCGGCTTGGTCGTCGATGAGCGGCTCGTAGTAGAACTGGCGCTCGATTCGTCTTCGCCGGAGATCAGCTACCCTGGGATCCATGAGCTGCTGGAGCGCAAGGCGAAGTTCACGGCGGTTCTTTGCTTCAACGACGTGTCCGCAATGGGCACGATTCGCGCACTCCACGATGCGGGCTTGCGCGTGCCCGACGATGTCTCTGTGCTGGGATTCGACGATATTCAGTCAGCGGCCTTCCAGGTGCCAAGCCTGAGTACGATTCGTCAGCCGCTGAAAGCCATGGGCACAACCGGTGCCGATGCGCTGCTGCGGAAGCTTCGAGGAGAAGAGCTGCCGCACGTGCTTCGACTCACACCGGAGTTGATTGTCCGGGAGTCAACCGGGCCTTTGAAGAAGCGGCACTAAGAAGGATCTCTATCCGCTCGAACGCTGTGCATCGTCCTTCCTCAGGGCATGAGGAAAATAGCATAAGATTCAAGCCTTTTGTCTGACGAAGAGACGTGCGGCAATCAGCGTTGTCGTAATCCCCATCACCATGAGGATTGCGGCATTAAGCCAAAGCTCGGAGAACCCGGCGCCGCGCAGGACGATCCCGCGCAGGATGCGTATGTAGTAGGTCACCGGAATGATGCGGCTCAGGCCCTGAAAGAAAGGCGGCATGTTCGCAATCAGAAAGATGTAACCCGATAGGAAGACAGACGGGAGCACAGTCCCCATTGATAACTGGAAAGCTTCTGCCTGGGACTTGGCGCGCGTCGAAATCATCAGGCCCAGTCCGAGCACTGTAAGCAGGAAGGGAAGCGACATCAGGAGCAGCAGCAGAACGCTGCCGTGAATCGGCACGCGAAAGACGACCCGCATCACAGTCAGGATCAGGCAGAGTTCGACGAAGCCAAGCACACCGTAAGGAATCATCTTGCCGACCATAAGGCCGAGCGGTTGAACCGGTGTCATGGTGAGCTGTTCAAGGGTTCCGCGCTCGCGCTCGCGCACCAGGCTGAGAGAGATCAGCAGAACGATCATCACCTGGAGCAGCACGGCTGTCAGGCCAGGCACGAAGAAGTTGGCCGAGCGCATCGCCGGGTTATAAAGGATCGAAGGCCGCAGATCGATCGGCAGAGTGCCATCCGGAACGGCGATGGCAAGCGAACGTTCAAGCACGACGCCAGTGGAGGTATTGACTGCCTCACCGGCAACCGTGGAATCAGAACCATCGATGAGGATTTCGACAGCGGCAGGCGTTCCGGCCTGCAATTTGCGCGCGTAATCGTAAGGGATCCGGAGCGCGACGCTGGCGCGGCCGGAACGAATATCCTCATACATTTCAGCCGGTGAGAGAGCGTTTGCGTCGATAGCAAAGACATCGGAGGCCGCAAAGCTCTGCACCAGGCGGCGACTCTCCTGCGTGTTCGATTCATCCAGCACCACCGTGGGAATCTGCCGCACGTTTGTGTCGATTGCGAAGCCAAACAAGAACAGCTGAATCATCGGAATCAGCAACGCGAAGAACAACGTTCCGCGGTCGCGAACGATATGCAGAAACTCCTTGCGGCAGATGGGCACGAGGCCGCGAAAGAGGTCGTTCACGCAGTCTCCGCCATGATCTTATAGGTCAGCGTGACAAAGACGTCCTCAAGTGATGGTTCAATCTCCCTGATGGTGGCCTCGGCGAGTTGCAACTGCAGCGACTCAAGTCTGTCGCTCTGAACAAGTGCGTGGATCGCGTGGCCAAAGATCGTCGCCTCCTGCACCCCTGCAAGAGTGCGGATGCGGTCCAGTGCCTGAGACGGATTCGGAACATCAATCTCGACACGCGTGGTGCCCGTAGGATTGGCATCCGGCAGCTTCTGCAGTTCAGCCACCGTGCCGATAGCGATCAGCTTCGAGTCGCAAATGTAACCCACGCGTCCGCAGCGTTCCGCCTCGTCCATATAGTGCGTCGTGACAAAGAAGGTGACGCCCCGGCCAGACAAGCGGAAAAAGAGATCCCACAGGGTACGGCGTGCGACCGGATCGATACCGGCCGTGGGCTCGTCAAGGAAGACAACCTGGGGTGAGTGAATGATGGCGCAGGAGAGTGCAAGCCGCTGCTTCCAGCCTCCTGAAAGCTGGGCAGCCCGGCGGTTCAGGTATGCGCCTATCCCGGTGAGCGCGATCACTTCTGCCTTGCGCCGCTCAGCCTGTTCGCCGCGAATCCCGTAGATGCCCGCATAGAAGTCGATGTTCTCGGCAACAGTCAGATCCTCGTATAAGCCGAACTTCTGCGACATATAGCCTACCCTCGCCTTGATGAGCGGAGCATCGTTACGAATGTCCATGCCGAGGATGGTGCCGCTGCCGCTGGCTGGTGTAAGCAGGCCGCACAGGGCTTTGATAATCGTGGTCTTGCCAGACCCGTTTGGTCCAAGGAAGCCGAAGATCTCGCCCCGGTTGACGGAGAAGCTGACGTCGTCAACAGCAGTAAAGGCACCAAACCGGATGGTCAAGTGATCCGCGGTGATGGCGGCATTCGCTGAAGGCCCCGTCATTGGAGCTTGACCGATGCGGACATGCCGGACTTCAGCACGCCGTTTGCATTGTCGACGTAGACCTTCACCCCGAACACCTGGTGCTGCCGATCATCGGGAGTCTGAACGTTGCGCGGGAGGAACTCGGCTTCGGACGCAATCTGTCCGACATGTCCGCTGAACGAGTGACCAGGCATGCCGTCGACAGACACGCGAGCAGATTGGCCAAGCTTGACGTTCGAGAGGTCGGTTTCGGGCACATAGACCTTCACCCAGAGTTGAGCCGGCTCGAGCATTGTCAGGACGATACGTCCAGGCGGTACCAGATCACCGGGACGCAGACTGACAGTTTCAACAACGCCGTCGGCCGGCGCTACAAGCTTCGCCTCGGACAGGCTGACATCGAGATCAGCGACATGCGCCTGGGCTGCCGCGAGCGCGTCGTGAGCTGCCGCAATGTCCTCCGAGCGTGAGCCTTTATGCGAGAGCGTCGCTGCGGCCTGCGCCTGCTGATAATGCGCTTCAGCTGCCGCTAAGTCCTCGCGGCGAGTTCCTGCCTGCAGTTCAGCAAGACGTTGCCGTGCAGACTCGGCCTTCTTCAAGGCGGAATCGCGGTTAGCACGGTCGCTGTCGAACTCCTGCCGCGAGATCGTGTCCGTGGCGACGAGCTTCTGCATACGCTCAAAGTTTGCCTGGGCGTTGTCGGCATCAGCCTGGGTGGCCTCGTAGTCGGCTCCGGCCTGGGCGATGTCCTGAGCTCGCGGGCCGTTGCGGGCAGCATCGAGCTCCGCGTGGAGAGCGCCGGCATTTGCATCAGCCTCTTGAATCTCTTCAGGCCGATTGCCCCGTGTCAGCTTGAGGAGATTGACGCGCTGCTCATCGACCTCGGCGCTAGCCTGTTGCCGCTGCACTGAAAGGTCGTTCGACTCGAACCGGACCAGCAGCGCTCCGGCCTTCACCTGCTCACCCTCGTCAACCGCTACCCCAGTCACCCGGCCGCCGATTTTCGAGCCCACCTGGATCTCCCGGGTCTCAATCGTTCCGGAATATTCTTGGCTGGTTCCTCGCCTGTGCATCCCGCGAGCAGTGACCGCGATCACGGCTCCAGCTACCAGGACGACACTAATCAGGATCAGGACGACACGCTGCTTCATTGCACTGCCTCCAAGAGCAATCGGACCCGAACCTCTACCGTCTCTACCAGCCATTGCTCGGGAATATCCTCTCGCATCAGCCACTCCAGCATGGTGCCGATGAAGATGCAAAAGAGGGTCTCAGCCACCAGCCGAGCGGATGTCTCACGACGGAGAAAACTGGCGAGAGCTTCCGTAAGGACGCCGAGTGCCCGCTCTCGTGCTGTCAGTATGAGCCCATGTGAAAGCTGGTGCGAGATGGCATTGAGCAGGAGCTTCTTCGACTTCAATGAGAATCGCGCGTTCTCGGCGCAAATTTCGAGGATGATCCGCAGAAGATCCTCTCGGGTGAAGCTTCCGGTCCGATCCCGATGAGCGGCAACCATCTGACTGACACGCTCTGCTCGGACTGCCGCAAGCTCCTGGAGAATTAGTTCCTTCTTGGGGAAGTAATTGAAGAAGGTCGCGCGCGAAATGCCGGCTGTTGCCGCAATCATCTCAACCTTGACCTCTTCGTATCCCAGCTTCGCGAAAAGTTCCAAGGCGATGCGCACGATCTCTGATCTGGTCGTCAGGCGCTGACGTTCGCGAAGCGTGAGAGTAGCATTTCCCGGCACCGATAGACTTTAGTTCACTTCTTAGACTAGAGTCAAACGTTTTCATGACCTACCACGAAGGTACAGCTGCTGCATGGGCAAAGGCCCGTCTCTTCCGCGAAGATCTTGAGTACTTTAGCCACCTGCTTGCTCCAATCATTGCCTAACAACCGGAACGTGCAACGATCAAGCCACCTCTGATCGCCAGGGTGCATGGTCCGACCTTGATGTCGGCAGTGATGCCTTGGCCAGCGTCGACAAAGTTACCGCGATCGTCTGTCTCGACAAGATCACCCGGGGTGAAGCTTCCGGCCGCGCCGGCGATCCTGGTCGCCGAGGCGCCCTGAACCCCGCTTAGTTCGGGGCCGCCGCCAAGCTTTAACGTCGGCAGACTGTAGTGGACCACCCCACCCACCGCATAGCGCGACATCCCAGTCTCGGGGCGGTAGGTGGTGAAGTCATAGAAGATCTCCTGGCGGACGAAACTTGGTTGTCCGCCCTGGCTGCCGCCATAGAACGTGTCGTTCAGACTGCCGGTGCGCGGGTCAACGGTCTGTTGGAAGTCGACGCCACCCGAGGTGCCGACGTGCGGATCGCGCACTGCGAAGCCTCCGCTTGTCTCTAGTGCCAAGTGCGGAAACAAGGTTCCTCCGGTCGTCGGAGTGAGACCATAGCCGGGTCCGAAGCCACAGCCGCCGGGCTGCCCTGTATGCGTGTTCAGCCCGACACAGTTCATGATGTTGAGTTGTGACGAGTTCTTGTCGCCTTCGAAGTCCGCTTCAGGATTTGCGTCCGTAGACCGCGTGTAAAGCTGGAACGAGCCGTGTGGATAGCCTTCGACGCTCGGAATGCCCTGTCGCCAGCTTGTGCCGTTCCAGTCGATCTGCGTGTTATTCGCCTGCTGTAGACCGTTTGCATACGGGACGGACTGTAGCTTGAAGGCTCCCGGGTCAACCGAGCTGATCGCGTTATCGGAGGTTCCCGCGTTCGCGACCGTGCAGCCGCCCAGGTTCCAGACACCTCCTGGGATCTGAAACTTGGCATTGACATCCTTGATGTCGTATACATTCGAAGGCACCGCGCCAGCGCACTCCGCCTCGATGAAACCATTCGACGTCCGGATGCCGGAGCCTCCGCTGAGTGCGAGCAGGGCTGCAGGCTTGCCCGGAGTCTGGGACGACAGATTGCCATGCAGAATAAACGGAGAAGCGGAGTAGATGTCCGCGCCGTTTTCACCCGAGAAGCAAGTTTGCCCGTCGTGCTCATTGCATTCGAGGACGATCGCGGAGCGGGCAAAGGAGTTTGTACCGCCATGGTTCGCGATCAGGCGAAGGCCGAAGGTGTCGTTCGAGAAGCTGACGTTCTCAATGTGAGTACGTTCGTTGTAGCCCGGCCATCCATCACCGCTAGTATTGTCGATGACCAGCCCGGCCGAATCAGCATTCGTCCAGTCCTGAAAGGTATCGTGCGTGTAGGTCATCCAGATGCGGCTTTGCTGGTGGATTCCATTACGGCCGTTCGCATTCCCCGGCGCAAGCTGGAGCGTACAGTCACGGATCTCGCCTGAAGGGGAGTCGCCGTTGAGTCCCTGCACCTCGATCTCGTCCCCTCGTCCAGCCCAGACGAGGGTTGCTCCCTGACAATCAAGGACTTGGCCCATAGCAGCTGGAATCCGTACTGTTGTACGGAGAGTGTATGGCTTGGCGGGCTGAAGCCTGACAACGCACGGTGCTCCCGCACAAGCGGCAAACTGCGCGTTGATTGCCGAACCTGACTCACCGGCCGAAGCCGAAATGATGCGCGCTTCGGCTGCGTCCTGTTGCGCGAGCAGCGTGCTGAAAGCGAGAGATGTTAGCGCACCACCAAGCAGAATACTTCTCATCAAATCCTCCGTCAGGAAGTTCGATGCGACGCTGCCAAGAAGATCCGGACAGTCTGACTTTTTAGATCCGTCTAGTCCGAGTCAGTCGGCTACGGCCGCAAGGATGCATCTCTCAGGAAGCCAAAGCTGCCGTCCACACGCGGCACGATACCGACGACCCGCGTCGTGTGAACAATCTCGTTGTTCGGATACCAGAGCGGGATGCCCGGAAGTTGTTGCGAAAGAATCTGCTCGACCTGAAGGTAATCGCTTCGGCGGGCCGACTCGTCCGTGACCGACGCCGCGGCTGCAAGAAGAGCATCCACCTGCGGGTTCGAATAGTGGCCGCGATTGCCGCCCTTGGGTGGAAAGCGATCGCTGCCGTAGGCATACCGAAAGATGTCAGGATCTTCGTTCGATCCGATCCAGCGCAGCGCATACATCTCAAAGCGGCCGGCAGTTACGTCCGAGTAGAACGTCCCAAACTCGCTCGAACGCAGGGTGAGCGCAATCCCTGCATCAGCAAGCTGCGCCTGAAGAATTTCAGCCAGCAGCCGCGTCGTCTCGTCTGTCGATGTCTTCATCTCCAGGTGGACCGCGGTGCCGTGATGGTCGGGCTTGTAACCCGCGCTCTCGAGCAGCGCCTTCGCGCGCGCGACGTCGTGCGGCCAGTGAGTAAGCTCGGCATGGGGCGCCGCGGCCCAGTGACTCGCCGGGAGCAACGTGTCGGCGAGCCGAGCCTTGCCGCGCCACACGGCATTGACGATTGCCTGCCGATCAATCGCACACGCAATCGCTTGGCGTACGCGCTCGTCGGCCAGCGGCCCATGGGTGACGTTGAAGTTCAGATACATGACCGGAGATCCCTCGCCTGTCTCTACCCTCAAACCGGCGCGACCCTCAAGGGCATGCACGAGGTCGAGCGTGAGCTCGTTTGAGGCGATATCGACAGAGCCCTTTTCCAGTTCAAGAGCGACCGTTACGGCATCCGGAACGACCGCGAAGCGAACTCGTTGAATGTGCGGTGCGGGTCCCCAGTAGTTTGGGTTCCGCTCGACGACCACCTCTTTATCCTGTTCGCCAGACACGAAGCGAAACGGCCCCGATCCCACCGGAGCGAATCCGAAGTCCTTGCCCGAACCCTTGGGCACGACGCCAAACAACCCGTCCGAGAGATTGAAGAGCAGGGAAGCATCCGGGCTTTTCATGTGGATCGTCACAGTCAGCCGACCTGAGGCTTCAGCGCGGTCTACATGAGCAAAATAACCGGACTTGCTCGTTAACAGGGAACCATCGATCAGCGAATTGATCGTCCAGACGACGTCGTCGGCACCAAGCGGCCTGCCATCGCCGAACCGAATGCCGTCGCGCAGGTGAAAGATCCACGTAAGCGGATCCGGCTGCTCCCAGCTTGCAGCCAGCCACGGCTGCATCTCGAAGTGTTCATCTTTCTTTACAAGCGCGTCGAAGAGCAGGCCGCCGATGCGCTCGGCCATCGCGTCGGTGCCGATGCGCGGATCGAGTGAGTTGGGTGAGTTTTCAACGGCAACCACCACGGTTGACGAATCGTTCCGCCGCTGTTGGCAGCCCACCAGGCCAACAAACGCGAGCGCCGTGAGCACCAACGTTCGCCACGCCGACATCTTGCGAACACACTCTCCCAACGTCACCGTGAGATCTTTCCCAGCACGCGAACTCCGCGCGCTCCCGTCGCTGCGGGGATGTTCCCCGGTAGATCATGCCAGGTGAGCCAACCGAGAAGCGCGAACGCCATCGCCTCTTTCGCTTGGGCGTCTTTCGCAACGGAAACCCTGACGCCCAAGGCTGCAAACGCTTCGCTCAGGCGCCTCATCAGAGTCGCGTTGAGCACTCCGCCTCCGGCCGCAATCACTTCCGTCCTGGCAAGCGGAGCGCGCTGCCCGAGGTGTGGCCAGCAAAAGCGGCTGTAAGCATCAAGGATGCTTGCAGCAGTGAGTTCGGTCGCGGTGGCCACTGCATCCTGCTCATTACCTTCAGCGGCAACCGATCGCTCCAGCAGCTGCATTGCGAAAGCTGCGCCGAACTGTTCACGCCCACAGGATTTCGGCGGAAGGGCAGCAAAGTACGGCAGCTTCAGTCCTTCCGCAACAACCGGGCTGAGGATGCGTCCGCGGGCAGCCACTCTACCTCCCCGGTCGAAGGGCTTGCGAAATGCCGCCTGCATTGTTGCATCGATGACCATGTTGGCAGGCCCGGTGTCGAAGGCGAGCAGATCACTCATCGTAGCGGACGCAGGTATGGCTGTAAGGTTGGCGATGCCACCAAGATTGAGCAGCACACGGTTGCGCGTCTTCGAGCGGTACTGGCAGAAGTCAAGCATCGGGACCAGCGGCGCAGCCTGACCGCCGGCTGCGAGATCAGCCGGACGAAAGTCGCTGATGACGGGAACGCCGAGCCGCTCGCGTACCACCGCGGCCTCTCCAAGCTGCCACGTGGCGACTCCCGCCTCGTGGTGGATGGTCTGACCGTGCATGGCGATCAGGCTGAGCTTGAGGTTCAGACTGCTGGCGGCTTTGACGATGCAATCGGCGTAAACCGCGCCGAGCTTCCAGTTCAAGCGACTCAGGTCTCCCGCTGACGTCGATGAGCCTTCCATGACTTGCAGCAGCTCCCTTCGCAAGGCGCGCGGGTAAGCGAAACCCATATGCCCAAGCAGCTTCACACGAGGTGTCGGATCACCCGGCGAGACGCGAACCAAAGCAACATCGACGCCATCAGCCGAAGTACCGCTCATCACTCCTGCCACGTTCATTGTCTTCCCGACTGCGTGCATCGATTCGCTATCCCTTCATCTCGCGCTTGAGCTCTGCGAGTAGGTTGAGCGCTTCGAGCGGTGTCAGTGAATCCACCTCAGCCGCTTCAAGGCGATCGACAATACGTTGCGAGAGTGGAGTGAACATTGTCATCTGCATCTGTCCCGGCTTCTCTCGAACAGCCTCGCGCACCTGCTGCGTCTCGGCGCGTTCATGCAGCTTCAAGACCTCGCGTGCGCGGCCGATCACGGCTTGCGGCAGACCGGCGAGCCGGGCAACCTCAATGCCGTAGCTCTTGCTTGCGGCTCCGGCCTCCACCGTATGCAGAAAGACGATGCCGCCAGCGGTCTCCTTCACCGTAACGCGGACATTCTTGAGCTTGGCGAGCCGCTCGGCAAGCAGGGTGAGCTCGTGATAGTGCGTTGCGAAGAGGGTGCGAGCGCCGATTCGCTCGTGCAGATGTTCAACCGTCGCCCACGCGAGCGAGAGGCCATCATAGGTCGCTGTGCCGCGACCCATCTCGTCCAGCAAAACCAGTGACTTCGCCGTCGCCGTATTCAGGATCGCCGCCGTCTCCGTCATCTCGACCATGAAGGTGGAACGTCCGCGTGCAACGTTGTCGCTGGCACCGATCCGGGTGTAGATGCGATCGACCAAGCCGAGGCGCATCCTATCTGCAGGCACAAAGCAGCCGCTCTGCGCCATGATGACGAGCAACGCAGCCATTCGCAGGTAAGTACTTTTACCGCCCATGTTAGGTCCCGTCATCAAGAGGACAGCGGGACCTGCTCCGCTGTCGAGGTAAAGGTTGTTCGGGACGAAGCGGCCAGCGCCGGACTCTTCCATGCGCCGCTCCACAACAGGATGGCGCGCGGCGACAAACTCGAGCATCCCAGAGTCGTCGACCTCCGGACGGGACCAGCCGCGCAGCGCGGCGAGGTGCGCGAAGTTCGTCAACAGATCGATCTCGGCGACCCTGCGAGCGGTCTCGCGCATACGGCCTGCGACAGCCAGGAGCTGTGCGCGCAGCTCGGCGAAGAGGCGGCGTTCAATCTCAAGCGAACGCTCCTGCGCTGTGAGGATCTTGGCTTCGTAATCCTTGAGCTCGGGAGTCGTGAAGCGCTCCGCGTTGACGAGGGTCTGCTTGCGCTCGTAATCGGAAGGAACGGCCTTGGCATTCGCCTTCGTGACTTCAAGGTAGTAGCCGAAGACGCTGTTGTAACGTACCTTGAGTGAGCTGATGCCGGTGCGCTGGCGCTCGCGTTCTTCGATTGAGACGAGGGCGGCGCGGCCGCTGCGACTGAGTTCGCGCAGCTCGTCAAGCTCCGCATGAATGCCGGCTCGGATCACACCGCCGTCTGCAAAGGTGACTGGCGGCTCGTCGACAAGGGTCGAGATGATCAACTCGTGGATATCTTCGAGTGGGTCGAGCGCTGAGCCAAGCTCGTGCCAGCGTTCGGCCTCGAAGCGAGCAACCGCCTGGCGCAAACCGGGAAGACGACCCACCGTTGCGGCAAGCGCAAGCACCTCGCGGGGACCGGCCGAATCCATCGCGACGCGGCCAAGCAACCGCTCGAGGTCGAGGACACCGTCCATCGCACGTCGCACGCCTTCACGGCGGCGAAGGTCACCGAACGATTCAGAGACCGCATCGAGCCTGGCCGTGATCTCGATCAAGCCGAAAGCTGGTCGAATCAGGACTGCCCGCAGCAGGCGCTTACCCATCGGGGTACAGCAGGCATCCAGCGTGTAGAGCAGCGTCGTCTGGGCGCTTTCACCGGAGAACAGCGGATCAACAAGCTCCAGATTGCGTACCGAGACTGCGTCGAGTTCAAGACAGCCTGAGCGCTCGTAGAAGCGGACCGCTTCGAGATGCTCGAGCGCTCCTTGCTTGGTATGACGCAGGTAGTGGACGAGTCCTCCGGCGGCGACCGCTGCGGCTTCATGGCCGGCGAGTCCGAGGCCGTCGAGCGTTAGAACCTTGAAGTGCTGCCTCAGCAATGGCACCGCATGTTCGGCGTTGAAGATCCAATCCTCGATCGGCGTCTTGGTGCGAATTGCGTCGAGGCCGCCGTTTTCATCACCGTTTGAGGTGGAGAGCAGCGTCTTGCTTGAAGCGCCGAGGAGACCGCCGCTCGCGTAGATCAGTTCGGCGGGCTTGATGCGGTTGAGCTCGTCGACCGCGAGCGACCAGGCTGCGGAACCCGCGAACTCGGTTGCGCGAAAGTCACCTGTAGAGAGGTCGACCATGGAGAGTCCGACGACCGAGCCGGAAAGCACAATTGAAGCGAGCCAGCAGCTTTCGCCAGCGCCGAGACCAGGGTCGACGGCGGTGCCTGGAGTGAGGACGCGGGTAACCTCGCGCTTGACGATGCCTTTCACCGTCTTCGGATCTTCCATCTGCTCGCAGAGAGCGATGCGATATCCCTTGCGCAACAGGCGCTGAAGATAGATCTCGGCAGCGTGGTAGGGAACGCCGCACATCGGTTGTTTCTTTTCTTTGTCGCGCGCTGTGAGGGTGAGTTGGAGTTCGCGCGCGACCAGGATCGCATCTTCGTAAAATAGCTCGTAGAAGTCGCCGATGCGGCAGAACATGAGGCAGTCGGGATGCGCTTCTTTGGCAGCGAAGTACTGCCGCATGACCGGCGTGAGCTGCGCATCGTTCTCGGCAAGGGTCGTCGACATCGCGAGTATCAAGGATAGCAATGAGCGAGGCGGATAAGTCGGGCAGAAACGCGGTTCCGCTTCGGGAGTCGCCGTGAGCAGTGTGTTGCAGCGTACACTGGCAGGCATGATCCAGATTCCGCTTACCGAAGACGAGTTCACCGCGATGGCCGCGAGGGTTGAGCAGCAGCAAGGTATCACCTTGACGGGCAACGAAGGCAAGATTAGCAAGATGGGCGTGACTGCGGCTTACCAGTATGCAGAGGGTTTCCTGCGGGTGACGATTCTGGATAAGCCGTTTTTCATCTCGACCGATTATTGTGAGGAGCAGCTCAAGGCGTTTCTGGCAAAGCCTTGATCCTGCTCGCCTCATGGCTTGCTCCGGAGAAGTAAGGCGCTGCCTGGCGCGACCCGGGTGATCGGGCCAGAAGCAGCTGCGAGGGTCACCTCGTGTGAGGTAAGCGATTGGGCTGTCAGCTTCTGGACGACGGACCAGGCTTGATTTGAGTTGGGGCTGAGCTCCAGGGTGAGGGGTTGTAAAGCATCCTTGTTGATGACGGCGAGCAGGACTTCGCTGCCTCGGCGCGCGGCGTAGGCGGTGGCGTTGACTGGGCCGGGAGTGAAGTGCAGCGGGATGCTGGTTGCTCCGGCGAAGGCTCCGGCGAACTTCATGCCCCAGAAGATGGGCTCGGCAACGCTTTCAGTTCCGAACTGTGCGATAGGAGTGTAGAAGGGTCGCGGGTGCGGCGCGTTCGGGTCGGGCATGAGGGCTTCCCCGGGGAGCGTACCGCCGAGCGAGTCGGCGACGGCCTTTCCTCCTCCACCGTGGAGGTTGACTCCGGAGTAGCCGAGCGATGCGAGAGTGAGCAGGTAGTCGGCTGCCCAGAGTGCGGCTGCCATGACGTCGGAGACTCCGGGTTTTCCGCCTTTGTAGCAGGTGTTTCCCTCGGAGAGGCGGTAGACGACGCCGAGCTTTTCGGCTGCGGAGCGCGTTGTGGCTGCGACGGCGGCGACGCGTGGATCGGGATGCAGCAGGCGGTCGATGTTGATCTCCGGATTTGCTGGCGGACCACCGAAGTAGTAGTGGTGTGTGATCGCTGCGAGCCGCGGGCAGGCGTTGCGGGACTTGAGTTCCGAAAGTCGCTCCGCGATGCGCGAGGACCAGGCTGGATTTCCGGAGGTATCGGGAAGACCGAAGCTGGCAGCGGGAACCCGTTTTTGTACTGCATTCGCGCAGGCGAGCCATTCGTCGAGGTAGGTGTCGACGGACCAGGTGGCTTTGTCCCGAAAGCGGACGGGGAAGAGATCCGGCTCATTCCCAAGTTGGAAGTAGTGCAGCTTGTCACCAAGCGTGGCGGCGACAGAGGCAGCTTCTTCGGCTGCTCGGGCTGGGGTGCTGCTGCCGAGATTGATGCCATAGAGGCAGGTCCATCCGGTGGCATCGAGAAATTCGCGGAGGTTGTGGATTGCTTCGGGCGTGATGGAGTAGGCGAGTTCCTGGAAGGGACGTTCTCCGGGGCGCGACGGGACAAGCACGACGTTTGGGGGCAAAGGAGGCCTGGTGCTTGAGGGGGTTGGTTTCCACCAGCCGACGTCCGAGGTGTTTCCGCCGATGCGCAGAACGCCGTTTGGGGTGAGTTCCTTGAATCGGGCGACGAGGGTTACGTTTGCCGGAGAGAAGAAAGTTGGGTCGGCGAGTTGCTGCGTTTCGTAGGAGAGGCCGATGAAGTTGGCAGCAATTACGGGTCCAACTCCGTTTGAGTCGATTTGAACCTGCGCGGTGAGCGGCGTGGATTGCTGGCCGAAGGCCTGGAGGCTGACTGCGGTGGCTGCGGCGGAGAGGAGGAAGCGTCGCCGGTCGAGCCGACTTATGGATTTCATGAAAAGAAGCCTACGACCGTGCTGGTGCGATTCGCAAGCGAGTGCTGTGGCAGGCGTTGGGATGCAAGTGGATGGATGATGTTCTCCTTAGGTGGCACCCCCCCCGTTAACCATTTGGTTAAAGAGGCAGTCATTGCAATGACTTAGCAATTTGCTGCCGCTAAAATATTGCATTGATTGAGGTTATGGGTAGGATATTCAAAACAAAGCACTTACGAGACTGGATCAAGCGCCTAAGACAAGGTGGGAGCGGTGTCGAAAGAAGCAGGAGAGACGCAGAAGGCCCACACTTATTGCGTGGGCCTTCTGCAATTTTTCCTTCTCTTTCTATTCTAGCTGACCGAGCGGGGTAAAGCGGCCACTTAGTTTTGCTCTGTATCTGTACTGGAATGATGAAGATGCGAGGTTTGGCTGAAAGCTGAACCCCTTGACAAGGTTATCCACAGCTCTCCCGATCGGACTTGTGGCGCGCGACGATGCGGAGCGAACGTAGCGTATGTGTCCTACACGCGACATAGAGTGTGTTGCTCTTGCTGTGGAAGATACAACGCAACCTGTCAAAAGCTGTTGAGGCTGGCTGGCGCGGGCTCATCGGAACGTTCTGGTTTGCTATTGGGACTGGACCCAGTTGCCGCCGGCTGGGGGGTAGGAGGTGGTGGTGGTGGCGGATTCACCGGAGATGGTGTTGTGCCAGACGTAGATGCGTGTGCGGCCGCTGATGTTATCGATGGTTTGCTCGGCGCCTTCGTGACGTGCGTGTTCTGAGTTGGCGGCGTTGGTCATACTGGCGTGGAAGAGGGCATCCTGGCTGGCGCGCTGGGTGGCGGCTCCGTTGAGGATGGCGGCGGTGCCCTGGTTGCTGATCTGGTTACTTCTAGCCTGATAGTAGGACATGCTGTGCTGGTGATCGGCCTGCAGCCATTGTGAACTGGCTTCACGCTTGAGAGGCAGGACCGTGTCGGTGATCTCATGCTCGTGGCCGGCGGGGCCGGAGAAGGTTGAGATGAAGGTGACGGCGAAGTAGTGGCCGGCCGGCTTGTCCGAATAAATGGTGTAGCCCAGGATACCGGTAGAGAAGGGACGACCTCCCTGGGTGGTGTGCAGGGAGAGGATGTTGGCGTCAACGATGTTGCCGTCTCCCATGGTCTGAGGGGGATTTCGGGTGGGGTCGTTCGCATCTTTGCCCTCGGGGAAGAGGTGCGGGGCAACATATTTCTTCAGGAGGTCAATCGAGGAGGTGCGGGGGCAGAGGATGCCGGTTCCCTGAAGGCTGGGGATGTCGGTGGTGATCAGGGCGGGATAGCTTTGGTAGGTGATGAGATTGTCTGGACTGCTCATGCGGACGAGGATTTCGGCGGTGGCTCCTTCGGACTGACGCTGGACGTGGCCTTCGAAATGCCAGCCGGCGGGGATGGTGCCGGTCCAGGCAACCATGTTGTTGAGAACGGGGTCGCGGACTTCGACCTGCTGGGTGGGCGGCTGCTGAGATGGCATCGGCGAGGGTGCGGAGAAGAGCGCAAGGGCGAGGAGACAAGGGGTGCTGAGGAAGGAGGGATTCAATGAGTTGCTCCTGAGACGTTTTGCCTGGGTGGTGCTTGTAGATATAAGCGTTGAAAGCGTGGGGAAGCCCTCATGGAGGCCGGAGATATGTTGCTTTTCGGGCACCGGCGTTTGAAGTGCGTGTGTCCGAGGTGTTCTCCGTGGTGCATGGAACATACGCGATATACTAGGAGTTGTGGCTCCGCCCCTGGTTGAGGCACCTTCACGCATGTCCCTGCTATGGCTTAGAGTCGCGGTTTTTCTGTACGGCATTGCCGCCCTTGCGGTGCTGCCGGCTGCGCTCTATGAGCGGCCGAGGTGGCGTCACATTGCGATTCCCGCAACCGTTGCGGGTGTCCTCTTTCATTTCGTCTCCCTGGCGGAGATGCTGAACGCGGCGCATCATGCATTGCCGGTGGACACGCATGAGACACAGTCGTTCATAGGATTGCTCCTGGCGCTGGCGTTCCTGCTGGTGTATGCCAGCTTCCGGACGATTGCGCTCGGTGTATTTCTGCTTCCGCTCGCCTTCCTGCTGGGTTTGCTGCCCGCCTTCCGTCCCGGGATCGAGACTGGGGAGTTCCCAGGATTGCAGTCGGGGTGGTTATTTCTTCATATTGGCCTGCTGCTGATGGCGTATGCGGCGCTGTTCGTTTCGCTGGTCGCGTCACTGCTTTACCTGGTGCAGGAGAGGCGGCTGAAGTCAAAGACGATGGCGTCCGCGCGTATCAAGCTCCCGCCACTTGAGACGATCGATGCGATTGCGCTGAAGTCTCTGCTTTTTGGATTGCCGTGTATGACGGCCGGACTGCTGATCGGGTCGTTTCTGGCGGATATCACGTATGGTCCGAGTTACTTCGGCGATCCGAAGATCCTGCTCGCGTTTGCGATGTGGCTTGCATATATCGGGATGATTTACATCCGGCGGCACTCTGGCCTACGCGGCAGGCGCGCGGTGTATCTATCCAGCTTCGTGTTTTTCGTCATCCTATGCGTATGGGCTTCGAACCAGTTCTCCGCGGTCCACCGGTTCACAGCCCCATGATGAGAACTCCCCAGAACGAGAGCCGCAGCGAGTTGATCCTGCTGGGTATCAATCACAACACCGCCCCCATCGAGGTGCGGGAGCGGCTGGCTATTCCGGCGGGGCGCCTGGCCGATGCGACGCGCTCGCTGCTGGCGGCTCCGGGAGTTCGCGAAGGATTGATTCTCTCGACCTGCAACCGGGTCGAGCTGCTGACGCTGCAGGAGCAGGGAAGCGAAGATCCTCATGCGACGCTGCTGCGTTTTCTGGACGAGTATTTCGCGGTACCGGCGGCGACGATCCGGCCACATCTTTATGAGTTTCGCGAGGGGGAGGCGGTGCGGCACCTGTTTCGGGTAGCCTCGTCGCTTGATTCGATGGTGGTGGGCGAACCGCAGATCCTGGGCCAGGTGAAGGAATCGTACACCGTGGCCAGGGAGGTGGGCGGGGTGTCGGGCGCGCTCGATAAGCTGTTGCAGAGCGCTTTCAGCGCTGCGAAGAAGGTACGGAGCGAGACGCAGATTGGGTCGTCCAGCGTATCGATTGCTTCTGTGGCGGTGGATCTGGCGCGCAAGATCTTCGGCTCGCTGACGGGCAAGCAGGTGCTTCTGGTGGGCGCGGGCAAGATGTCGGAGCTTGCGTTGCGGCACCTGATCCAGCATGGAGCGCGGCACATTCTGCTGTCGAATCGGACGGTCGAACGGGCGGAGGCGATGGCCGCCAAACTGCATTCGCCTCGAGTGACGACGGAGATTGTTCCGTTCGACGATCTGTTTGCGCAGGCGGCGCGCGCGGATATCGTGATTACGAGTACAGGGTCGGCGGCACAGCTTTTTGCGCGGGCGCAGGGCCAGCAGTTGATCCAGCGGCGACGCGGCCGGCCGATGTTCTTTATCGATATTGCGGTGCCACGTGATGTCGATCCGCGGATGAACGAGGTGGAGGGCTGCTTTGTCTACGATATTGACGACCTGCAGCAGGTGGCGCAGACCAACCAGGCGGATCGGAATCGCGAGGCGCTGGCGGCTGAGCAGATTATTACGATGGAGGTTGCGCGGTATCAGCAGCGAGTGCACTCGCTTGATGCGGTGCCTGCGATTCGGCAGCTCCAGGCGTATGCGGAGGATCTGCGATTGAACGAGATGGCTCGTGTGGATGCGAAGCTGGCTGGGTTGACGGCGGAGCAGAGAGCGGCGGTGGAAGCGCTGACACGTTCGTTGACGAACAAGTTTCTGCACCATCCGCTGACCGCGATTCGGACGGCGGCGGAGCAGGGGGACACGGAAGCGATGGCGCGCCTGGCGAATCTGTACGGTAGTTCGCGGGAGTAACAGAGCTGACGCTGGGAGCGGTTTCTGAGTGACCTGGCCAACGGCAAACACAGATTCTCTCCGGGAATGACGAAGAGGACAGACGGGAATCGAGGTGCGAGGTTGGCTAGGCCCTGGCTTCGTCCTGTACTTCGACCTCGGCGTGGGCGAGCAGGTCGAGGGCTCCACGGCCGATGAGGAGCTCGGCTGCGCGCTGGCCGAAGTCGTGTGGGGTTTCGTTGCGCTGGGAGGCGAGGGCGACCTGGACGCTCTGTTCGCCGTCGGGTGAGAGGACCTGGGCGTGGAAGAGCCAGTCTTCTTCGATGGGAGAACAGTGGGCGCCGAGTGGGAGTTCGCAGCCTCCGCCCATGGCGCTGAGGAAGGCGCGCTCGGCGGTGGTGGCGAAGCGGGTTCGGGCACAGTCGAGGGTTGCGATGGCTGCGAAAATGGCGGGATCGCGGGTGGGGTCGTCGGTGTCGAGCGGGTGTTGGGGGGAGCGGGTTTCGAGCGCGAGTGCGCCC
>CAXTNM010000030.1:0-50283 GCA_964245715.1 uncultured Acidobacteriaceae bacterium
TTCATAGCGACTGTAGAAACTTCAGCAATCCTTCGAAATACACCGCCTGATCGTCCCACATTGCCAGGTGACTTCCGTTCGGGCAGATCAGCGACTCCGCATTTGGCATCAGCTCTGCCATCCGCTTAAGGTCGGCTGGATCCATCGTGTCGTGCGCCGCGCCGATCGTCAGAGCCTTGACCGTGATCTTCGGTAGATCGTCCCACCGCTCCCAGTCCTTGAAGTTCCCGGTCACCACGAACTCGCTCTTACCCTGCATCTCGTTGTAGATGTTCAGCGCCGCATCTCGGAACGCACGCGTAACCGGCTCCGGCCATGGCTTTGTCCGGCAGATGCACTGCGGATACAGCTCCTCCATCATGATCCGCTGGTACTCGGGATCGTCGTATTCCTCGGCCGCTTCGAGCCGCTCCAACTCCGCGCGCGACTCCGGGTCCAGCAGTCCCTTCAGATAGTCCAGACGCCCCAAGTAAGCCTGGATCCCGGCCGTCATGTTCGAGATCACCAGTCCGCGCAGATGCTGCTGGTACTTCAACGCATACTCGATCGAGAGCATGCCACCCCAGCTCTGCCCATACAGCACGAAGTCCTCCAGCCCAAGCCCGACACGAACCTCTTCCACTTCTTCACGGTAGCGTTCGCGCGTCCAAAGTGCGGGATCCTCCGGCCGGTCTGAGTTCCCGCAACCCAGCTGGTCGTAGTAGTACGTCTCAATGCCGGCCTCGGGCAGAAACGACTCCATCGCCTCCAGGTACTGGTGCGTAAACCCCGGCCCGCCATGCAGCAGCAGCACCTTGAGCGGCCCCAAGCCCATCCGCTTCGTCCAAACCTTGTACTTGCCCCCGCACACCGGCACCATCTTAATGCCGGCCACCCGTATACCCTCAGGATTCAACCCGTCGCTCATGCCAAGCAGTATAGCCAACACAAAGCAGAATCGAAGTTGGACATTCAAAAAGTAAACGGACAGAAGAGACCATCATTCTGGCTCCTTCTGTCCGTCTGTGTGCCTTTTGCCCAAGTCGATTAGGCGCCGATCGCATCCTGCCAGGGATCGATCACGATCTTCGTCACCGCATCCTGCTTCTCCTGCCATGTCTTGTACATCTGCGGGACCTGCTCGATTCCAATGCGGTGAGAGATAAGGAACGACGGATCGATCTTACCTTCCTCGATCGTCTTCAGCAGCGGAGCCAGGTACCGGTGCATATGCGTCTGCCCCATCCCCATTTTGATTCCTTTACCGAAGGCCGCGCCGAAGTTCACTTTGTCCAGCACGCCGCCATACACGCCCGGGATCGAGAGCGAACCACCCTTGCGAATAGCCTGGATGGCTTGTCTCAAGACGAAAGGCCGGTCAGTCTCCATCATCAGCGACTGCTTCACCTTGTCATACAGGCCAACAGCGGTATGCGAGTGAGCTTCCATTCCTACCGCGTCGATGCAGCCATCCGGGCCCACTCCCCCTGTCAGGTCACGTAGCGCCTCCACCACAATCACGTCATCCTCGGTGTAATCGATCGTGGTAGCCCCACAGTACTCACGAGCAAGCTTCAAACGCTCCGGAAAGCGATCAATCGCGATCACCTTTCCTGCGCCGAGCATATACGCGCTTGCAATTGCGAAAAGCCCAACTGGACCGCAACCCCAGACGGCTACCGTGTCTCCTTCCTGGATGTTGGCGTTCACAGCGCCCTGATAGCCGGTCGGGTAGATGTCCGACAGAAACAGTACCTTCTCATCCGCGATATCGCTCTCGATCTTGATCGGTCCTACGTCGGCAAATGGCACCCGCACATACTGGGCCTGGCCGCCGGAGTAGCCTCCATAGATATGGGAGAATCCAAACAGCGCGGAGCCCGAGTACCCGTACATCGCCTCACACACGTGCGCATTGGGATTGGTGTTATCGCACAACGACCAAAGTTCCCGTTTACAGAATTGGCAGCTGCCGCACGCGATGGTGAAGGGAACGACGACCCGGTCCCCACGCTGCAGCTTCTTCACTTCGCTCCCTACCTCTTCGACGATTCCCATGAACTCGTGTCCGACGATATCTCCAGACTCCATGGTCGGGATATATCCACCAAAGAGGTGAAGATCACTCCCGCAAATTGCGGTGCGCGTCACCCGGATCACGCAATCGTGGGGATTCACGATCTGCGGGTCTGCCACCTCGTGCACTTCAACGCTTCCCTTACCCATCCAACAAACAGCTTTCATCGTTGACTCCAGTCTCGGTTATGCATCCCTTGTCTCGCTTGCGCCGTTATCAGGGCGCGAACGATCTTCTGCTATGCCTGTTCCTGCGTGCCAGGCGGCGTCGGGTTCGTCTCGCCATACATCCACTCCTTGATGCCACCCGAGATTCCTCGCGGTCCGTGAGGCTGGCCAACAACGCTGGGAATCTCGCCGGTCTCCGCCAGCTCCTTGAAGTGCCGCAGGTTCTCAATCACCGTCTGCTTCGGTCCGCGCTGAGCCGTTGAGGCCGCTGCGTTCGCAAGCGTGCCAATCTTGACATGCTGTAGCAGCGTCACCACCGTGCCCCGTCCGTCACGCCGTGAGTGAAACTGCACTTCGCCGTTCTGCTCTACATCGCCAGCAATGGACTTCCACGCGATCTTCTCGCCAGGAACGTCCTGCGTGATCTCCGAGTCGAACTCAATGCGCTTCCCATCCGGATCCTCGGGATTGCCCATGACCCAGTGGCTCTTACCCCCCGCCATCGGTGTCACCGAGACGACATGCTCCTGCCAGAGCGGAAATGCCTCCTCCCGCTTCCAGAGCGCATAGAGCGCCTGCGCTTCAACCAGGATCGTCTGCCGTGCATGAGCGTGGACCCAACCGTCCTTGTGCTCATCCGGCAACCTGACGTAACTCTCGCCTTGCTGCTTTGCTTCGGGAAACAGGCCGAAGCTCTTGGGTGCGGTATTTACCGGCACGGGAATGTCTTTGGTAGTTGCCATCTCATCCTCCATCCAACGTCACCTGCATGGATGGCAAGACCCCGCTACCGTGTCGCCTGCCTTCTGCGCCAGAGCCGCAGTTTCGCCGCTAGGCAACAAAAAGGCGGTCGGCGAGAGGTTCTCGCCGGCCGCATGAGAATGGAATCTTACTAAACTACTGTGCCTTTTTCGTGCCCAACTCACCCAGGCCGCGCCCCTGCAGTCCGCCGGCCAGCGTGGCGCGCGCACGTGCCGAAGTGTAGCTGCCACTTCTTGCACCTTGGCCCTGGGACGTCACCGGCTGCTGCAGCGTGACGATCAAGGCCTGAGCCGGCTCATCGCCAGCGCACGCATAGCTATGGATCGTGGTCGCATCGAAGTAAACCGCATCTCCGGCGGCAACGTGGTGGATCACATCCCCATGAGTTACATCCAGATTGCCACTCAGGAGATAGAGGAACTCCGCACCCACATGTTGGTGGGCACGCGATTCACGCCCTTCCTTCTTTGGCAGAAACTCAGCAAAGTAGGGGTCGAGTTGACGGTCCGGGACCAGGTAACCGAGGCTCTCGAAGAAATAAGCCGGATCGGTAACGCCGGTCTGCGGCAGACGCACACGGTCCTTCTGACGATGAACACGAAACAGTGTCTGCGGCTCGGGATCAAAGAAGTAGCTGAGATCCTTCGAGAAAACCATGGCGATCCGAGCCAGGTTACGCAACGTGGGAACAACGCGCCCGGTCTCGAGCTGCGACAGGAAGCTCGCTGAAAGACCCGTATGGCGTCCAAGTTCAACCAACCCCATCGACTTCTTAAGGCGCAGATATTTGATACGCTCGCCGATGCGCTTTTCAGCAATAAACGACTCCGCGGCCTCGCCATCAATCTGGACGGTGCTCACGTCAGAGGGTTCAGGGAGAGGGTTAATCACCCCCGCAACGTCCGGAACTGAGAATGGCGACTTCGAAAGAGTTTTCATAGTGTCAATAGATGTTGCAGCCGGGTAAAAAGTTTCTTCAGCGGATACGATTGCAAACGGAGCCACAGAGCGAGAGATGGATTGCTCCCGAAGTTATTACGAGTGCTAGCCTGAATTGGATGTTTCTGCGTAACAAAACGTGCCAGACCAACCGAAGGACCTCAGTTCTCGACTCGCTTGCCGGTCCTCCGGCAAGTGAGCAGGTCCCTCATCTTCGGTTGCCGCTGCACAGGATATCCTCAGAGATTTCCATCCTTCTAATCTTCGTCGCAGCTCTCTTGTCAGGTTGTGCGAACCCGGGACCACCTAAGCCGCCTACCCTTCACCTGGCCGAACCGGCCCGGGGCCTTGTCGCCGAGCGAGTCGGAGATCATGTCGTACTCTCGTGGCAGACCTCAGCCGACACAACGGATGGTGAGACTCTCAGGAGCCCGATCACGGCGCAAATCTGCCGCGACGCCTCGCCGAAAGCCCCGCCAGAATTGACCAGCTTTCCAGCCCCGCCCGACCCCTGCAGGGTCATTCATGAAGTGACGGTGACTCCAAGCACCGCGGCCGCCCCGACCCGGCTTGTGGACGAGTTACCGGGTGCCCTCGTCAGAGGAACACCCAGGCTCATCGCCTACCGGGTGACGCTGTTAAACCTGAAAGGCCGCTCCGCCGGACCATCGGCGCCGGTGTATGCAGTCGCAGGAGCGGCGCCGCCCGCGGTCGGCGCAATCACGATTACGCCGCGACGTAACGGCGCGCTGATCCGCTGGACCGCGACAAGCCAGGATCCCGCGGCGCCGATGCAGGTGACGCGGACCCTGATCGCGAACTCGGCCGGCCCGGTAACGCCCAAGACGACAAAGTCCGGCGGTAAGCCAGCGTCGCCGCTTGCAGCCCCTTCAAATCCAGCGAACGCCCCCACGGCGCAGCAGGTGGTGCTTGCCGCCGAAGGTGGGACCATGGCGGATCCCGGTGGGATGGTCGATCACGGCATCCACGATGGCGACACCGTGCGCTACGTGGCGCAGCGCGTGGTGACGGTTCGGTTCACCCCCCCGCCGGCAATGGTTGAGGGTAAGAAGGGCAAGATGACTCAGACGACGCCGAAGGCGCAGGAGTTCGAGCTCAAGTCGGAGCCTTCTCCGGTCGTCATACTGGCCTTCCATGACGTCATACCGCCGGCCTCGCCGGAGGGTCTTGCGGCTGTCACGGGTGGTGGATTCGGCGAGCCGCCTTCAATTGACCTCTCGTGGGAACCCGGTTCGGAACTGGATCTCGCCGGGTACGACGTCTACCGAGCCGGTGCGGATTCCCGCTTTGGGAGACTCAATAGCGAGTTGGTCCTGGGGCCGGAGTTCCGCGACACGACTGCGGAGGCAGGCAAGACCTACCTTTATCGCGTCACCGCCATCGATCAGCACCAGAACGAAAGCACGCCGAGCACGACCGTGAAGGCAGAGATTCGACCTTAGCTGAAGTTCGAAGCCCTCCCCCTCGCCCTCGGTGCAAAGCTAGCAAAGCAGGTACTTTAGTTCCGGACTTCGGGTCTGGACCTTGCGCCATATCCGGGTACAGTCACCGGCTCAGTCACTTTTCTGAAGCAAGGGTGTTGGTGAGGATGCCAAGTCCCGGGATGGAGACAGAGACGGTGTCGCCGGCCCGCATAGGACCTACGCCAGCGGGGGTGCCGGTTGGGATCAGATCGCCCGGGTAGAGGGTCATGAAGCTGGCGATGTAGCGGAGAAGTTCCGGAATGGGAAAGATCAGGTCGGAGGTCGAACCGGTCTGGCGCAATTCGCCGTTCAGGTGGGTGGTAAGCGTCACGGGGTGCGTGATGGGGTCGATCTCGTCTGAAACGATCGGGCCGCTGGGGCAGAAGGTGTCCCAGCCTTTGCCGCGGGTCCACTGTCCATCGGACTTCTGGATGTCGCGCGCGGTGACGTCGTTGACCAGGGTATAGCCGCGGATGAAGTCATGCGGGTTGTCGGCTTCGGTAAGATTGCGGCACCTGCGGCCAATGACGATGGCGAGTTCGCCTTCGAAGTCGATGCGATTTGAGAGCGCAGGCATCAGGATGATGCCCCCCGAGGGCAGGAGCGCAGAGGGTGGCTTGAGGAAGAGCAGCGGCTCTTTGGGGACGTCATTGCCCAGTTCGGCGGCGTGGTCGCGGTAGTTGCGACCAACGCAGACGATCTTCGAAGGCCGCACAGGAACGAGAAGTTCGAAGGAATCCAGCGGAGCCGGGGTAAAAGCCTGCTGTAGCGTGGGATCTTCTTCAGGAGACTGGATCGGCTTCGCGGCGTAGACGACGTTGTCGCGGTTTTCGATGGAGGCGTAGGTCGGGCCGGCGGAGGTCTGGATCTTGGCGTAACGCATGATGAGCCTAAGCGTAGATGGCGGGGGACGGCTTGGCAACGGCGACGCGAAGCGCAAGCAATCCACCGAGTGGCGTCGGTCCGGCGTCAGGACGCATCTGTTTGACCAGCCGAGGGCCATGCGGTTACCGGCGAAACCTGGCTAAGCCTGATACGCTCCAGTAGCAGTCAGCTTCAGAACGCCTTCGTGGCGTGCTCAGAAAGAGCTCTATGAAGAAAGAAAGTCCCTGGATTCTGCTGGTTTGCACGATCTTTGCTTCATCTATCTCGGCCAATCTTTCAGCGCAGGCGCCGAGTACGCCGCCGATTCTTGAAGCTACCAGGCCTGTCCTCGGCGGGGAAGTGCCTCTCTACCCGGGTAAACCTCCCGGATCGAAGCCGGATGCCGCACCCGAGCAGTGGGACTCGCAGGCCGGCGAGTTGATGGCGCGCAATGTAAGCGTGCCGACCCTCATTCCGGTCCTTCCTCCGCCTGGCAAAGCCACAGGCGCCGCGGTGCTGATTGCGCCGGGCGGAGCCTACATGCTGCTCTCTATGGACAACGAGGGATTAGAGGTAGCGCGCGCACTGGCGGAGCGAGGGATCGCTGCCTTCGTTCTGAAGTACCGGCTTGATGCAACGCCGCGCGATATCCCCGGATTTGAGCAGGCTCTTGGTGCTCGCATGGCTGGTGTCGTCACGGCCGGCGGTAAAGGCGCGCCGCCCACGTTTCAGCCGCTTGCCGTGGACGACGCGGCCGCCGCGCTCAGGCTCATACGCGCGCGTGCAGCCGAATGGAAGGTGGACCCGGATCGGACCGGGATGATCGGCTTTTCGGCGGGTGCGATGACCACGCTGCAACTCGCCCTTGAAGATCGTCCGGACGCCCGGCCCAGCTTTGTGGGCCTCCTGTATGGCCCGACGCTCGCGGTCAAGGTTCCCGCGCAGGCCGGTCCATTGTTTGCCGCTTTGGCGTCGGACGATCCACTGTTCGGCCATGAAGGGCTGGGGCTGGTCGAGTCATGGCAAAACGCCGGCCTGCCCGTGGAACTGCACTTCTTCGAGCATGGCGGACATGGATTTGGCATGTACCAGCGCGGAAGTACAAGCGACCTTTGGTTTCAGGAGTTTCTGACCTGGATGAAGGATCGCGGGCTGATGCGGCCCAGGACTTAGGAGCTCGGAACGTTCGTGCCGGCGGTGCAACGCCTCGACGGATCGTTCGAGCCCGATGGCGATCAGAAGACCGAGGCAGATCGCGCCCCATATGGACGAAAAAGTCACGCCAGCGATGAATGTCGTGCTCGGGAGGGTGAGCTTCCACGGGTAGGGAGCTCCTGATCAGGCTGAACTCCAGTAGCCGGAGTATACGGGCGCCTGGCCTGGATCTTTTCGTCGCGGCTGTTATCGAGACTTAATCGTGGGATTCGGCATCTTGATAAACTGAGTGGGTTGAAGAAGAAATCGAGGGACTGACTATGGCTACACTGTTGGAGCAACTCCGTAACGTCACCACCGTCGTCGCCGACTCGGGTGATATCAATTCGATTAAGAAGTTTCAGCCGACGGATTCGACGACAAATCCCTCGCTGATCGCCGCCGCGGCACAGATGCCGGAGTATCAGCAGATTGTGGACGATGTGCTGAAGACGGCCAAGAAGGAGGCCGGCGAAGGCGCCTCCGACAAGGATGTGGCCGCGCTCGCGTTCAAGACGCTGGCCGTGGCGTTCGGACGCAAGATTCTTGACATCGTCCCGGGGCGCGTTTCGACCGAGGTGGATGCACGGCTCTCGTTTGACACCGACAAGACGCTCGAGCAGGCGCGCGATATCATCTCGCAGTATGACAAGGCGGGAATTTCCCGGGATCGCGTGCTGATCAAGATTGCGTCGACGTGGCCTGGAATCAAGGCGGCCGAGATTCTCGAGAAGGAAGGCATCCACTGCAACCTTACGCTGCTGTTCGGGCTGCACCAGGCGATCGCGTGCGCGGAGGCGAAGGTGACCCTCATCTCGCCATTCGTCGGACGCATTCTCGACTGGTACAAGAAGGATACGGGCAAGGAATACCAGGGGGCGGATGATCCAGGCGTGCAGTCGGTGACGACGATCTACAACTATTACAAGCACTTCGGCTACAAGACCGTGGTGATGGGCGCGAGCTTTCGCAACATCGGGGAGATCACCGAGCTTGCGGGTTGCGACCTGCTGACGATTGCGCCGAAGCTGCTCGAAGAGCTCGACACGACCGAGGGAGATCTGCCGCGGAAGCTCGACCCCGCGAAGACGAAGGATCTGAAGATCGAGAAGTTGACGATCGACGAGGCGACGTTCGAGAAGATGCACGCCGAAGACCGGATGGCGCATGACAAGCTGAAGGAAGGGATCGAAGGCTTTTCAAAGGCGCTCGAAGATTTGGAGAAGCTGCTGGCAAAGCGGCTGTCGGAGATCTAAGCACTGGATGATCGGCAAGCTGAGCTGGAGCCAAGTCACTCGGCTCCAGCTTTTGTTTAACCTGCCGATGAAGGCTTCATGTCGTGGAGTCTCCCGAGCTCGAAAGTTCTGCCGCGATTTCCGGAACTGGATGGATTACGCGGCGTCGCAGTACTTCTCGTGTTTTGTCATCATGTGACCCTGTTTGGAAGTGTCGGTCCCTGGAACGCTCTGCAGTACCAGCTGAGCCGGATCTGCGGGCCCGGCCACGCAGGCGTAGACGTTTTCTTCGTCCTGTCAGGCTTCCTCATCACTTCCATGCTTCTGCCGGAGCGTGAGCGAGCCTCGTACTACCGCGATTTTTACTGGAAGCGAGTCTTGCGGGTGTTGCCGCTCTATGCTCTGGTGCTGGTCCTGCTCCTTGCGTTTGTTCCGCATTCGGCGCGTTATGTGCTGCTGGCGTTCTTTTTTCTCGCGAACTTTGCCTCGGTGGTGCACCTTTCGCTCATTACACCATTCTGGTCGCTGGCAGTGGAGGAGCAGTTTTACCTGGTCTGGCCGATGATCGTTCGCGGCCGCTCCAACCGGCAGGTGGCGCGGTTTGCCGGGGGCCTGGCAGTTGCATGCCTCCTGTTGCGATTCGTGTTTGCGGTTCTCCAGCACCACAATTACTACCTGACCTTTCTCCACTGCGACGGGCTCGCGCTCGGGGCTCTACTGGCGTGCCGATTCAGCCAGAGCCGCGAGGAAGGCAGATCCTTTGCGACCGAGTCCCCGAAGCTCTGGGCTGTGCTTGGTCTGGGCCTGGTGACCGCGGTGGGTGCGCAGTGGATCCCGGACGGGAGACAGCTGACGCCCTACTTCGCCAACCTCGAGCTGACCGGCATTACGCTGACCTGCTTTGGTGTGATTGGGCTTTGTATCGCTCACACGAACAGCCGCAGGCTGGCTTTTCTGCGAGTGCCTTCACTCAGGTTCCTCGGCTTGATCAGCTACGCGTTTTATGTCATCCACCTGTTTGTAATCCAGGCGTACGATCGGTTTTCGCGAACGTCGATCGCAGGCAACAACGTGGCGTACGCAATCCGGCTTGCAGTCGTTTTCGCGATCAGCATCGGCTTGAGCTTATTGTCCCGGTATGCGATTGAGTTACCCGCGCTGTCGCTGCGGCGAAGAGTTCTGTCGCATCCTCAGATTCGCGCCGAAAGGCACTTACCTCCTCAGGATGCAAACGCGGAGGTGCAGGTAGCGACCCATATGGCCTACTGATCTCTTGCACACCCTGACCTCGTCTGAAGAGGCGAAGAGTGCCTTCAAAAGAGTCTGCCGAGGGTGAAGGTGAACTTGCGTTCGCCGTTGGTGCCGATGGCGGGTGCAATGGTGATAATGCCGAGTGGCGTTTCGGCGACCAAGCCAAAGTAGACGTTCTGGCGGCTGATGTTGAGGCTGTCGGGCGCCCGCATCTGGCCATACTCGTATCCCGCGCCGACGTAGATGTTCTGGCCGAGCGGTGCGGGCAGGCTGGCGATGCGGCGGAGCATCGCCGGCTCGATCAGGAAGTAGGCCGTGCCGCGGTACTGGTCGATCGTCGATGCGGAGAGACGGCCCGGGCCGCCCAGCGTGAAGCGGAAGGGTTGGGCCACGGTGCGGTCGAACATGGTGCCACCCTCGGTGGCAAGCACGAGGATCTCGTGGCCTCCCTTGGACAATGGGTCTACAGCTTGGAAGGGGTGCAGGGCGCTGAAGCGGTGGGCGTAGGAGAGCTTGCCGTCGAGGTAAGGCGCACTCCGCGAGGGCTCGCCGGAGGCGGCGAGCGAGCCCGCATCGAAGAGGAAGCCACTGTCCAGCTTGATCCGGGAGCCGAACTGCGGCACGAGGGCGCGGTCCTGGGTATCGCGCGAGAAGCTGAGGTGCGCGCGGGCGGCATTGCCGGCGAGATTTGGCTCAGCGTCGTTGCCGATCGAAGTGGACCAGTCGACGTGGAGGAAGTCCAGACCAGCGCGGAGCTCGCGCGTGCGCTGGTTGGTGAGGCCGAGGTCGACGCCGGCGGTGGTTTCAGAGAGCTGGCGCGTAGAGATGCGAACGCGATTGTCGAAGATCGGGAACGGCTCGCGAAGCAGACCCGCGTGGGGTGCGACGAAGTAGGTACGGGCCTCGTCCCGATCGGCGGCGGCAAGGAAGTTAAGCGGATGATAGTACTCGGTGTCGAGATCGGTAAGGTAGCCGAGAATGACATGCGAGCGAAGTTCGGAGCCGTAAGAGCCGAAGTCTCGGTCGGTGACGATGCCCTCAACCGTGGCGCGCGTGATGCCGCCGCCCTGGGCTTCGAGGTTGGCGCCAAGCAGCAGGAAAGGCGGTCCGGTCTTCTTGTCCGTGACAGTGACGAGGACGGTCGGGCGGTCGGGAATGTCTGCAAGCGAGGCGGTCGTGACGGGAAGCGTCGCGGCCTGTCCCTCGGCACCCGGCTGCGCGTTGGCGGCTGGAGTGTTGGCGTGAACCTCGGGATTTGGTGCGCCGGCCTGGGCAGGGGGAGTTGGTGAGGCAGACGGAGCTCCGGCAGGGGCTGCAAGCTTGACCGGCACCGGATCGGTACCCTTTGGAAGCGGCAAGGCGCCGGATTGCTGCGCCGCGAACTGCGCTGCCGACTCATAGCCCACGGTATAGTCGGCGTCATAACGGCCATCGGCGCGAATCTGGTCGAGAAGCGCTTCGATCTTTGTCGTGTCGACTGGCTGGTTGACGAGCGGCGCAAAGAGTCTCTGGACCTCGATCGTCGCGGATTCAGTGGGCGCAGCGACACGGACGCGGAGCAACGGGGCCGCCGGGCCGCGAGCGAGTGCACGCCTGTGGGCGAGATAGGCCTGCCAGTCGGCATCGTCGAGCGAATACTTGAGCAGCTCGGACCTGCGAGCTTCGGCGGCGGCATAGCCTCGCTTCGCCAGGTCGGCGGTCTTCAGGTAGTCGCCGCCGCTGAAGCCCGTGGTATCAGGCATGATGACGACGTCGGCCTGCTTGCGGAGTTGGCGTTCAGACGCTTCGATCGCAACCGAAGCCGTGCGTCCAACAACTCCGAGGATGGAATCGAGATCGCCCTTGCCAACCGGCTGAAGAGGCAGCGAGACGGCCAGGACCACGTCGGCCTGCATGGCGTGGACAGTGGGGGTCGGGAGGTTCTCGAGAATGCCGCCATCGACATACTCGTGCCCGTTCATTGCGAAGGGCTGGAAAACTGCGGGAATCGAGACCGATGCGCGCACCGCGTCCGGAATTGAGCCGCGTGCAAAGGTGACGGGCACGGCCTCGTTCAGATCAGTCGAAATGCAGCGGAGCGGGATCGGAAGCGAGTTGAAGTCGGTCTGATCGTCGTAACGCAGGAACTCGCGCGCAAGGAAGGCATTCAGCCCCTGGTCGGTAAGCAGCGAATTGCGGAAGGAGACGTGATGGCGGAGGCCGATCGTGATCCCGTTCGGAAGCTCGCGTGAATCTTCGCGACGGCGGTAAGAGCGTGCGGTGTAAGCGTTCGAGAAGGTGAACACCGAGGCGAAGACCTTGTCGTTCATCACGGATTTAAGCTGCTCGGGAGAGCGTCCGGTAGAGTAGAGGGCGGAGATCATGCAGCCCATCGAGGTCCCCGCGATCACATCGACTGGAATGTGGTGCTCTTCGAACCATTCAAGGACGCCAACTTCCGAGAGCGCCAGCGCCGCGCCGCCCCCCATCGCAAGCCCGATGCGCGGACGGTCGAACACCTTCGCCGGCGGTGTTGCGGGATCGAGGGGGCCGAGGACGGAGGTGCGTCCGGACGCGTGTTGCTCGCCGGATTCGCCGGCTTCTTTGGCGTCGCCTCCCGGCGCTCCTGGTTTACCCGAGCCGGTGCCTGTGGTAGCGGACCCTTGCTGCGTCGTGTTGTCGGCGGGTGTAGGTTTCTGTGCCGGAGTCGGACTTTGAGCGCGGCAGCAAACCACGACAGCAAGAAAGCAAAAAGCACAGCAGAGTGCGGCTCGTGCCCGAACGAGTGGGAAGGCCATACCTTCTAAGATACGGGACGCTTTGCGACAAGAGCCTGAATCACATCACCCAGGCGATCTTTTCAAGCTCTTCCTGCATAAGAGGCAGAGCGAATCCGACCTGCTCGATGCGAGCGGCTGCGACCCGTGCCTCATGGTTGGAGACTCCATAACCGTGCTGAGTCAAAAACGCTGCGAGCAGTTCGGCTGACTGAAAAGAGTCAACGCCGGCCTGCCGCAGCTCATCGCGTAGGTTCTTGAGTTCGTCCTGAGGAAACTTCTCGAAACTGCCCATGCAGCATCAGATGCGCGGCTGAAAAGAAGGAGAAGTCATGAACCACTTATTTCTCTACAACTTGTGTTCAATCAAAGTTGCCCGGGAGACGGTGCAATTGTAGCGCGTGACGAGATGAGGACGGGAAGGCCATCGACGATCGGATAGCGGCGGGCGCATGCGCTGCAATCGATATGGTCTGCGGCAAGTAGAAGCCGCCCGTGACAGACAGGACATACGAGAAGTTCGAGGGTGTGCTGGGTGAGCTTCACACGTTCATTCTAGAAGAAGAATGCAGAAGTCTTCTGCCGAGAGCGCCAGGCGCTGCGTGAGACGGCGAAGATCAAGAGGAGTCAGGTTGATCAGTGTGGTTCCGACCAAGCGGTGACAGCAAAAAGAGAGGGCCACTGATAGCGTGACCCTCTCCCGGCAACAGCCGCTTTGCAGATGCAGTTAATCGATCACGACAGAGACATTCAGGGTCTGGGCCGAGCCTCCTGTTGGGGTTACGGTGAGAGGAATCGTGTAAGTGCCGGGCGTTGCGTCACTGTAGCTGGTCGAGCTGCCGCAACCGCTGAGGACGCCAAGAGCTCCCCATCCGAATGCAAGAAAGGCCAGCATCACGAGACGTTTCAGCGGCGAAGGCCAGCGCTTGCGACGGCAGTAGCCAAGCAATGCGAGACCCGAGCCTGGTATGCCGAGCAGCACACCGAGCGAGAGGCTCGTGTCGCCAACCGCGGGGCCCCTGTCACCGAAGAACTTCGGCGTAGCAAGAACAGCCTGCTTTTGCGAAGTGCCGATGGTGAGTGTATCCGTTGCCGGCCCCGAGCTGGCCGTGAACGTCAGAGTCGCGGGATTGAAGACGCAGGAGACATCCTTCGGCAGCGTGCCGCAGGTGAAGTTCACCGTACCGGTGAAGCCTCCGGACGGGGTGAGGGTGAGGGTGAGATTGCCGGCCTGGCCACTCTTGATGGTGAGGGGAGTGGGCGATGCCGTAATCGACAAGGCAGGCGTGAGGATCATCTGGTTGAAAGCGCTGGAGGTAGAGGCGAGGAAGAGTGGGTCGCCTGAGTAGATGGCCGTGATGGAGTGAGTACCCGCGGTGAGTGCACTCGTCGTGAAGCTTGCCGACCCGGCGTTGACGCTGCCAGTGCCGAGTGCGGTGGTTCCATCCATGAACTGAACTGAACCCGTAGGACTGCCGGTGGTAGCCGCGGAGGCGATTGCAGCGGTGAAGGTGACGCTGCTCGCGACGCTGGCCGACGCGGCGGACGAGGAGAGCGTGGTCGTTGTCGCCGCCGCAGCACGCACCGTGACGATCACGGACGCCGAAGCCGCGGGAGCGAAGTTGGCGTTGCCTCCATAGCTTGCAGTCAGGGTATGACTTCCGGCCGCGAGCATAGAGGTGGAGACGGAGAAGGCGCCGTTCGTGATACTGCCCGATCCGATGGAAGTGGATCCGTCAAGGAAGGTAATCGTACCGGATAGCGTACCGGCCCCGGTCTTTGAAGCGACGGTAGCGGCGAGCACCACGTTCTTCCCGATAGGCGAGATCGTAGGCGTAGCGGCGAAGGCCACCGAGACGGTGCCCAGCACGACCGTAACGGTCTGGGCTCCGGAGGTAAGGGCGTTGAAGTTCGTGTCTCCGCTGTAGCTGGCGGTGATCGCGTGCGCTCCGGTCGCCAGCGTGGAAGTGGAGTAGGAGGCGACACCGTTTGCGAGCGCAATGGCATTGCCGAGAACGTTAGAACCATCTTTGAAGGTAATGGTGCCGCCCGGAGTCGCACCCGTGCCAGTGACCGTCGCCGTGAGCGTGACAGCGGTGCCCGTTCCCGGATTCGCCGGGGTCGCCGTGAGCGAGATGGCCGGTGTCGCTTTATCGATGGTCAGAGGCGAACCAGCGGAGGCGCTGGATCCAGTTCCGGTCGGGTTCGTGCTCGACGCTGTGCCGGTGAAGCTGGCAACGACCGAATACGTGCCGGGCGCAGGCGTTGCGGTCCCCGAGGCGACTCCGTTTGCCCCCACCATGGAGGTTGCGAGAACGACGTTCCCGGCGCTGAAGCTGACGGAACCCGAGGTGACCGGTGTCGTCCCGCTGAGGGTCGTTGAGGTGAGCGAGATCGCCTGACCGAAGGAAGCGGTAGCCGGAGCGACGACGAGTGTCGTGGTGGTCGCAACACTGGGAGAGACGTTGACCACAGTGGCAGACGACGCGGATCCGTTGAAGCCGGAGTCGCCCGCATAGACGGCTGTGATGCTATCGCTTCCTGTCGGCAGGGGACCGGTAAAGGATGCGCTGCCACTCGCGATCGTACTCGAGCCTAGCAGCGTTGTCCCGTTCATGAAGGAGACGGATCCAGTGGGAGTGGTAGAAATCCCGGACAGCGTGGAGGCGCTGGCCACGGTGGCGGTCAGGGTGACATTCTGGCCGGGAGTGATGGTGCCGGCAGGCGTAACTGCGAGTGTGGTTGCCGAGGGCTGCTGCTGCGTGATGATCTTCGCGACCCAGCCATCCGCATTTCCGCCTGCAGACGCTGCACTGAAGGAGCCTTTGGTGGTCGGGATGGTGCGGCATCCATACCCGCCGCAGCCTGCTGAGCCACTAAAGTAGGCGTTGAGGTTGCTATCCAGGCTTAGCGATTTGTTGAGGCCGGAGGTACCGGGGCCGGAGGTTCCAAGCCCGGTACCCATGAGGAGTTGTGTCGCGGTCGAGTTGAACTCCAGCAGGTACGCGTCGTCGTAGACAGAGGGCGAAAAGGCGTTCTTCAACGGCAGCGAGCTGCTGTTGCCGTCAAGGGTGACGTAGACGTTATCGGAGGAATCCAGGGCGACTCCACCTGCGAAGAGGACACTTCCATCGCCCGAGGTGCCCGGGCCGTAGAGGGTCGACCAGAGGGTGGAACCGGTCGGCGAGAGCTTGGTGACAAAGAGCGCGTTGTCGCAGCGCATGCTGTCGCCGTTGCCGTCGCCGTGGGGGGTGCAGGTGGGATGGAAGGTGCCGGCGGTCGTCGGGAAGTTGTTGGCGTTGGTATCTCCCACAACAACGACGTTGCCCTTGGAGTCGACGGCGAGGCCAGTGGTTTCTGAGCCGGGCGGCAGATTGTTGCCGTTCGGATCGAGCCCGGCGGAGGTGCCGTTCATGTACGTGCCGAAGGCCAGCGACGCGGCGCCTGCCTTCGTAATGTCGATAGCGTAGACAAACCCCGTCATCGGGCATTCGGTGCCGCCCCCCAGGGCGCAGGTTGGCGCAAAAGCTCCCGGAGTCGTCGGAAAGCTGTGCGAGGAGGTGGTGCCCCCTACATAGACAATGCCGTTATTCCCAACCGCAACAGCGTTGGTGAAGGTGTCACACGCGCCGTTACCGCAGCCTCCGGTGCCTGGAGGAGTGAGGACAGTGCTATAGAGGAAGTTGCCGCCGGACGCAGAGATGACGGAGAGGAAGGAGGACTCTGTGCCGAAGGCCGAGCAAAACGTCGCGTTGCAGTTGGCCACCGATTCGGCCTGGGTGTAGCCGCGCTCATAGGCGGTAGCGGTGGTCGGAAAATCAGAGTCGCCAATCCCGGGGACGCCGAGCGAGTTCTCCGGCCATGCGGGCGTATCCGAGTTGTTCTTGTAGCCGCCAGGAGTCAACACCTGCTCATAACCGGTCGAGTAGGCGCGGCCGACCACATACATGTTGTTCGAGCTGTCGAGGGCTACCGCGCTGGCGTAATCGCCGTAGTTGGTGTTGCCGCCGAGGAACGTGCCGTAAAGCAGCGATTTGCCATCCGATGAAAGGCGCGACACAAAGGCGTTGGTGCCGCCGCCGTTGTCGATTTCGGTGTTGTTGGGGCCGCCACTCGGTGCGCACAGCGTCTGAACCGCTCCCTGGGTGAAGGGGAAGGATGCCTGGGTTGAACTCGCGCCGCCACCACAGCTGCTGGTCAGACCTACGACCACTGCCTGATCCGTGGCACTGACGGTGACGCCATAGGCATAGTCATCCCCTGTGCCGCCGAGGTACGTGGTCCAGAGAACGGAGGAGCCGTCGGCGGAGAACTTGGTGACGAACGCGTCGTGTCCCGTGGCATTGGGAGCACGGCTGGCGCCGGTGCTCTCGAACTCGCCTGCGGTTGCCGGCAGGTCGGTCGAGAAGGTCTGCCCTACCGCGTACAGCTCATTCTGGCTGTTGATGGCAGAGCCGTTGATCTCGTCCTCGCCAGTGCCGCCGAAGTAGCTCCCGTAGGAAAGGATCGGGTCGATCACCAGCTCGCGCGCATGGTCATAGGTCCCGAGATGGAAGCTGACATCTCCATTCCTTGCGACTTCGAAGCTGCCATCCACCGGCTCGCGCTGGCCGCCGCGTTGCTGGTAGATGACCGGCTTCAGGAAGCTGATGTCGCTTGCGCTGGCGGACTTGCCGATCTGCAGGCGCAGGGCGCCGTCCGCAGAGAGAACCGGCCGCGCACCGGCAAAGTGGAGCTTGATCTCGGCAGCATCGGCCGCGGGGGCAACGACGAAGTCATACTCCAACTGCCGTTCGGTGCCGTAGTAAACCAGGTCGATGCCCGGGTAGGCGCCCTGGACGCGGGCCGCCGCAAAGGTCGGGATGCCGGTGTGAAAGCCGGAAGGACTGCTGCCCTTCATGTAGTTGACGTAGCCCGAGAGCGCGCGTTCGCCCGCTACTGTCGCGTCGGGCTTTGCTCCGGCAAGCGACATCTGCACGACATCCTGTTTTGCCGGAAGAGGACTCCCTTTGAGCATGGCCTTACGCCGCTGGGCGGGCGTGCCCTGTTCATAATGGACAACGAGTGTGGCCTCCGCAGGCCGCACGAAAATCGAATAGTTACTGCCATGAGAAAGGAAGCGCACCTTCTCATCGGCCTGCCCCCCGTTGGCTTCGAAGGTAAGAGGAACTTTGCCGAACGGTATGGCTTTCGGCGTATGAACCGGAACCGTCTGGCCAAAGCCAGGGGCAACGGCCAGCAAGGTCGCAGCAAGGAGCGAGCGAACAGATAACAGCATGGTGGTACCTCGTATGGAAAGTGGCTACCCTATATCGCGCAGGAACCAGGCGAATACCCTCACACGCCGAAAAAAATTTTTGAAAGAGGTCTCGAAGTCGCTTCAGAGGATCCGTTATCGTTCCCAAACCCCAGTTCGTTCTCTGACAGAACTTTGGGCTGATGGCAGGCGCGATTCAGGACACAGCCCGGCGTCTGCACTCACCCTGCCGATCCGTGAGGCCTTTGGCTCACATTCCGCGCTATATGGACACCACCCACCCGGAGTGTCGGAGATGAGCCCGAATCGAAGCGGAAAAGAGATCGATGAAGAGTCAGTCACGCCTAACGAAACGATCCAGCATCAGCCCCCCAGTAATTCGGCGATCGCTGGCTTGCGCCTCCACGAAGCGACTCGCGGCTACCGAATCCACACACCGCAGATCCGGTTGCAAGCGCCCGCGGCAGCTCCGCCTCTTCGCCGTTGACCCTCTGATCCGCAAAGCTTCACGAAGCAAAAATTCTTCCCAGCCCGCTGCTGCATCAGGCATACTGGCCTCAAGAATCTTGCGCAAAGTGAACTGTGCTCGCGCGCCGGGGCGCGTACGAGGAGGGGCCGAGGTGGTTGAGGAAGACCGCGAGATTACTCAACTCCTACGGCGTTGGCGCGACGGAGATTCAGCAGCCACGGGTGAACTCATGGAGCTCGTCTATCCCCAGCTGCATACCATCGCCATCGGCTACATGCGGCGTGAGCGCGACGACCATACGCTGCAGCCCACGGCGCTGGTCAACGAAGTGTATCTCCGGCTGATTACACAGAAGAAGATCCGCTGGGAAGATCGCGTCCACTTCTTCATCTATTCAGCAAAAGTCATGCGCAACATCCTGAAGGACCATGCCCGTGGCCGTCTGGCGGATCGCCGTGGAGGAGACTGGGCGATCCATCTTCCGCTGACGCAGGAGGTGACCTGGATCGGCACCTCGGCGGAGGAGATCCTCGACCTCGATCGCGCGATCGACCGGCTGGAGCACCTGGATGCGCGCAAGGCAAGACTGATTGAGCTGCATTTCTTTCTTGCGCTGACCATGACTGAGACCGCCACGCTGCTCGACATCTCGCTCGCGACCGCGGAGCGTGACCTCAAATTTGCCCGAACCTGGCTGCACAGTGAGCTGACCGATCGCCCGACCGAGGCCTAGCGTCCATGGACGAATCAAACTCGCAAACCTCCACACGCTGGCAGCGCATTGAAGAGTTATTTCACCGCGCGCAGGGGTGGCCGGCGCAGTCGCGTGAGGAGCAAGTCAGGCTTTGGTGCGCAGACGACCCCGCGCTCCTCACCGACGTGCTGCGGCTGATCGAAGCTGAGCGCAGGCTGGAACAGATTATGGCCGAGCCCCGCACGCCTGCACCCTCCGGACTTCCGGTCGAAGATCGCATGGTGGGCGAGCAGTTTGGCGAGCATCGCATCGTGCGCGTACTCGGCGCCGGCGGCATGGGCACGGTCTATCTCGCGGAGCGTAAGGATGAGCGCATGGTTCAGCACGTCGCCATCAAGGTGATGTACAGGCATCTCCAGGGATCCCCCGCCGTGCACGGATTTGAGTTGGAGCGCCAGGCGCTGGCACGCCTGGAGCACCCCAACGTCGCGCGTCTTCTGGGCGGCGGCGTGCTGAGTGGCAGCTTCGGCGAGGCCACGCCCTACCTCATGATGGAATACATCGAAGGCCGCCGCCTGGACGTGGTCGCCGACGATCCGGCAACCACACTCGAAGCCAGGGTAAACCTGATGCTGCAGCTCTGCGCAGCGGTCGCCTACGTGCATCGCAACCTGATTCTCCATCGCGATCTGAAGCCCGGTAACGTCATGGTCACCGAAGCCGATGAGGTCAAGCTGCTGGACTTTGGAACCATGAAGCTGATGGACGCGCAAGGCAGAGACTCCGCCATGACACGGGCCGGCATGCGCTCGCTCACGATGCGCTACAGCAGCCCGGAGTACATTCGCGGCGAGGCCGTCACCACTGCGTCCGACGTCTACTCGCTGGGTATGGTGCTCTATCGCATGCTTGCAGGTCGTCTGCCGCCGGGACTTGAGGGGTTGGCGCAAGGGGAGTATCTGGAGCGCCTCGCGAGCCAAAACCTGACCCCCGCAATCGCCGGCCGGAACTCCAGCGAGTCGCTTGCTCTTGACCTGAAGGCCATCACGGCCAAAGCGCTTGAGTATGAGTCCACCGCCCGCTACCAGAGCGTGGAGAGCCTCGCCGCCGATCTGCGTAACGCTCTCGACCACCGTCCCGTCTCCGCCCGCGCCGGCAACGCAGGCTACCGGCTCGCGAAGTTCTATCGTCGCCATCGGACCGGCGTGCTTGGAGCCGCGGCCATCGTCCTCGCCATTGCCGCCGGTCTGACCGCCATCGCACATGAAGCTCGGCTCGCGCGCGCCGAGACGCAGCGTGCGGACGCAGGCATCGCCGACGAACGCGGGCTCGTGCACGCACTGTTGTTCAACTACTTCGAAGAGCTGAAGCGGACCCCGGGATCCACCAACGCGCAGCAGCAGGCCGTCCAAAAGGCCTCTGCCTACCTCGACCGGCTGAATCGAACGAAGCCGGATGCGGGGCTGCTGCTGGAGAGCGTGGATGCGTATACCAAGCTCGGCAACCTGCAGGGAAATCCCTACGAAGAGAATCTTGGCGACTCCCCGGGTGCGGTGGCCACCCTGACCAAGGCAGTCACGCTTTCGCAGGAGCTGCTGCGCAAAGATCCCGGAAGTCTGACCTATCTGCAGGCTGCGGCGCTTGCCGAGATGTCGTTGGGACGCGTTTACTTCGGCTCCGGGGATCCTCATCATGCGCTCGAATACCTGCGCCCAGCGGCCGAGACCAGTGAGCGCATCTCGCGATTGCGCGGCGTGGATGCCCCCACATTGGCGCAGGCAGCGTCCGTGCTCGACACTCTTGGCGACCTGTATGGACAGGAGGGCGTGGTCAACCTTGGAGAGAGCGATTTGGCCATCGCGAACTACCGGATCGCGCAAGCGATCGATCAGGCCGGGTTGCGAACCGACGCGGCGTGTGCACGATGCCGCCGAGGCATCGCGATGGAATACTGGAAGCTTGGCACGCAGACCGAGCCGGCCGACGCCGAAGAAGCAATCGCGCTCTACCGGCAGGGACTTGCCACGCTCGAGAGCTTCTCGCCAGAGGAACAAAAGACGACACGTGTGGCCCGCCTGGTCACCGTCATCGAGCAGAGGCTGGGCATTCTGAAAGTCGCAAACGGAGCCACCGAAGAGGGTGTCGCCATGCTCCGCGCCGTGCGTCTGCGATTCAAGGCTGCCTCCGACGCCGATCCGACCGATGCCCGCGCGCGCTTCGACCTGGTCGCCTTCGATATCAGCCTGGCGGAGGTCTACGACGATCTGCATCTCTATCAGGACGCTCTCGCAACCGACGTCGAGGAGCGTCAGAATATGCAGCGTCTTCTTCACGAGGATGCGGGCAATCACGCATGGCAGTTCTTTCTGGCCGGCACAATGCTGCGCGAAGGCTTGGCCGAGCGTCAGATGGGCGACCCGTCTGCTGCCCTGGTGCAGCTCCGGGCAGCACACGACCTCATCGTTCAGCTGGCGCAGGAGCAGGACGCGTCGACCGAAGTTCTCTACTCCTCCGCCGATCTGCTGGTGAAGGCGAAGGTTGATCCCGCGCACGATCCTGCCCTCGCGCTCGCCTGCGCGCAACGTGCCTTCACACGAACGCCCACGCCCTCGGTCCTACAGCTCAATATTCTTGCCGCGGCTCAGCTCTATGCGGGCCAGACGGCGGCGGCGCAGGCCTCCGCACGATCCGCTCTCGCCTTGCTCACGCTTCACCCCAGGGGACTCGGAAGTGCGAAGCAGCTTGTGCAAGCCAGGCGCATCCTGGCGCAGTAGTCGCAGTGGCCGCTGCTTGGAGATCTCTTTGATCGAGAGCGCTCAGGGTTGTGGCAGAGCCAGAAGCTGCGCTCTGAACCTTGTCTGCTCGCGCCTTGACTCTGCAGAGACAGGATCGTTAGGAGGAATCTTCTCTAACAGAGACAGCCCGCTTTCAAGAGACTCCCGGGCACGTTCGCGCTGTGCGTCGCCTGGTTCACCGGACTTCAGCTCCAGCTGTGCTGCATGCTCGTATTGTCTTGCAATCTCAAGCGAAAGCACAGGATCGCGACCATCATCCTCCGCAAGACGTTTCAAGGTCGTGCGCGTTTGATCGACCAGCACGGCGCGGGCGGCGTCAGAGTGAGGAAGCGGCAATGCCGAGTCGTAGAGTGCACCATCCAGGTCGCCGGTCATCTGCACCAGATCGTGCAGGTGCATCTGCGCATCGCGTCGCTGCCGTGCCGCGTGCAGCGATTCCCGGATAACGATCGCGCCGCTTGCAGCCAGGATAATCCACAGGAAGGCACACGTTGCCGCCGCGGTCTTGTGCCGATAGGTCCAGCTGCGTAGATGCACCCAGGCGCCGCCGCGGCGGGCTTCAACCGGTCTGCCTGCAAGATAGCGTCGGAGATCGCCAGCGAAGGCTTCCATGCTGCGGTAACGCAGTTCGGCTTGCGTCTCCGTCGCGCGTCGCAGCACAGCGTCGAGATCCGGATCGTTCTTGACGGCAGAGCGCAATGCTCGAGCGCTCGGCCCTCCCTGCATCGAGCCGGCCGCTTCGATCAGACGCCTTGCGATGACGCCCAGCGCGTAGACATCGGTCGTCACATTCACGCGCGTGCCCGCAACCTGCTCCGGGCTCGCATAGGAGTCGGTATAGCCAGCGGCTTCTGCGGACGATCTGCGGCGCGTCGCCATGCCGAGCAGCTGCGCTACGCCGAAATCGAGCAGCTTGACCCGACCATCCGGGGTGACCAGGATATTAGATGGCTTCAGGTCGCAATGAACCACCAGCCGCTGATGAGCATGGGCCACAGCGTCCGCCACTTGAAGCACAAGCTCAACCTTCGCCTGCGGAGTGTGTGGATGACCTTCGCAGAAGACATCGAGCGGCACTCCCTCGACATACTCCATCACGAAATAGCGAAAACCCCGTGTAGTCGTACCCCAGTCGATGAGCCGAACGATCGCGTCGTGATTGAGCGAGACAAGAACACGTTCTTCGCTGCCTGCCTCAGCGGCAGCGAGCAGGCCTGGTCTGTCGACAATCTTGATTGCAACCCGCTGCGTAAAGTCTTCCACTCGTTCCGCGAGGTAGACGGTGCTCATTCCACCTTCGCCCAGAAGACCGCAGAGGCGGTAAGGACCAATCGTCTCAGGGAGCGAATTAGGCATAGAAGACATAGCATGCACCATGTTTGCTGCTTCGGGATAATATAAGTTCCGACTTACTTCTAATGGATAAGTAATCTGTCCCTGGCTTCAGGACGATCTTCTCGACAAGACTCTATTCCCTAGCATCTTATGCCGAAGAGAAAGTCTTCTGCATAATTTCTGGGCGCCCCGCTTCAATTTCTCTCCTGGCCAATGCTCGCCGGCTGCAACCGAATACACCGTCGTCCGTTCGCGCCTTTCACCCGAACCACTGGCATATCATGGAAGGATGGATATGCCGATGCTGCTGGATGGGGTTGCAATCGCTGCTGAGATCAAGGCCGAAGTGGCGGCGCAGGTCATGACGCTCAGCGAGCAGGGAATTAAGCCGGGATTGGCCGTGATTCTGGTGGGAAATGTTGCCGCAAGCGAGATATACGTGCGCAGCAAGGTGAAAACCTGCGGCGAACTGGGAATCCATTCGGAGCTGATTACGCCGCCCGAGACCGTGACGACCGACGAGTTGCTGGCAATGGTGGCCGACTTGAACGGACGTGACGAGATCGACGGCATCCTGATCCAGTTGCCCTTGCCCGCGCACGTCGATACCAAGCGGCTGCTCGAAGCCGTAAACCCGGAGAAGGATGTGGATGGGTTTCATCCCGTAAACGTGGGCCGTCTGCAGAGCGGCCAGCCTGGGTTGCAGCCCTGCACGCCGGCCGGCGTGATGGAGATGCTGAAGCGACGTTCGATCGATCTGAGCGGCAGAAACGCCGTAGTGATCGGGCGGTCGGATATCGTCGGCAAACCCATGGCAATGCTGCTGCTCAACGCCTCGGCGACCGTCACCATATGCCACTCGAAGACGCAGGATCTCGCCGCCGTGACCCGGGGCGCCGACATTCTCGTCGCGGCAATTGGCAGGCCGGGATTCGTAACGGAAGACATGGTGAAGCAGGGGGCGGTGATCATCGACGTCGGTATCAATCGCGTCACCGATGAACGAAAATTCGTTGAGTTCTTCGGCGACGACCCTGCGCGGCGAACCACCTTTGCGAAGCGAGGCTCCGTAGTCGTGGGCGATGTGCACCCGGAAGCCTTCCGCGCAAGCAGCGCGTACACGCCTGTTCCGGGTGGAGTCGGGGCTCTGACCATCGCCATGCTGATGGCGAATACGGTGAAGGCTGCAAGGCTGCGGCGGGCCGGGTAGCCCGTGGGCCTGCGAGTCGGGTTGACCGGCGGCTTGGGCAGCGGCAAATCGACCGTGCTGCGCATGCTGGTGGAGCAGGGAGCGCATGGGCTCTCGGCTGACGAGATTGGACGCGAGCTGATGGAGCCGGGAACCGCTGTCTTCGCAGCCATTGTGGCTCGATTCGGCAACGAGGTTGTGGCGGCGGAGGGGCGCCTGAATCGCCCGGAGCTGGCGCGCCTTGCCTTCGGCGAGAACCGCGTGGAGGAGTTGAACGCCATCGTGCATCCCGCGACGATTGCACGCCAGGCAGAACTTGCTGAGGCGATCTTTGCGAGGAGTGCGAACGCGGTTGTTGTGGTGGAATCGGCGTTGATCTTCGAAACCAACCACGGCGACGGCTGGCGCGAACGCTTCGAACGGTTGATCCTCGTGACTGCGCCTGAGGCGTTGAAGGTGGAGCGATTTGTGGAGCGAACCGGGGTCGGAGACCGAAGCGCGTTGGAGATTGAGGCGCGAAGACGGCTGGCGCGGATGATCCCGGATGACGTGAAGGCCCCGCAATGCGATTTCGTGGTTGCGAATGATGGGTCGCTTGAAGACTTGCGGCTGCGCGTGTTCGAGATCTGGCAACAACTGCTAAGAGCAGGTGCGCTCTAGTCGCGAGCGGCGACCACTCGTGCGATGTCAGACGCTGCGCGTATTAGTCTGGTGGGATGGATGCGAAGATAGCGATTGGTCTGGACGACGTGCTTGCAGCACGCGAACGTTTGCGCGATGCCATCTATTACTCACCATGCGCGCGGTCGCAGATGCTCTCAAAGTTGACCGGGCAGCAGGTATATCTCAAACTCGAAAACCTGCAGATGACCGGCAGCTTTAAAGAACGCGGCGCACTCAACCGTCTCTCGCTGCTTACAGCGGACGAAGCAGCGCGAGGCGTCGTCGCGGCAAGTGCAGGCAATCACGCGCAGGGCGTGGCCTACCATGCGACCCGGCGCGGAGTGCGCTCAATCATCGTCATGCCGCTTGCAACGCCCTTGGTCAAGGTGACGGCTACGCGCGAGTTCGGCGCGGAAGTCGTGCTGCACGGCGCCAACTACGACGAGGCCTGCGCCGAAGCGACCAGGCTCTGCAAGAGCGAGAATATGGTCTTCCTGCATCCGTTCGACGACGCCGCGGTCATGGCCGGGCAGGGCACCATCGCGCTCGAGATGATGGAGCAGATTCCCGATCTCGATGCCGTGATCGTGCCGATCGGCGGCGGCGGCTTGATCGGCGGAATGGCCTGCGCGATCAAGGAGATCAGGCCGCAGTGCCGGGTGATCGGCGTGCAGACGTCGCGGCTGCCATCCATGGTAGAGGCCATGGCCGCGCATCATCCTGTGACAGTCGAAGCGGGCACCACCATCGCCGACGGTATCGCGGTGCGGCGTGCGGGGAAGCTGACCTACCCCGTCGTAGCGAGGTATGTGGATGAAATCGTGACCGTGGACGAGGATGAGATCGCGTCCGCCATCCTGGTGCTGCTCGAACGCGAGAAGACGCTGGCCGAAGGTGCCGGGGCCTCGGCTCTCGCGGCGCTGCTGCAGGGCAAGACCTCGCTCTCACTTACCGCGGGCAAGAACGTCGGCGTGCTGGTCTGCGGCGGCAACATCGACGTCACGCTGCTCTCGCGAATCATCGAACGCGGCCTGGTGCAGGATGGACGCATGATCCTGCTGCGAATCCATCTGCTCGATAAGCCGGGCGCCCTGGCCGACCTCACGAAGATCATTGCCAGCCATCGCGCCAACATCGTCAACACTCTCTACAACCGCGCCTACTACGGCGTGAACCTCGGCGACACGGCGATCGACATCACCCTCGAGACACGCGGCAGGGAGCAGGTAGCGGAGCTGCTCGGGGCACTCACACGGGAGGGCTACCGGCACAGCCGCGTACAGTAACGTCACACATTCAATGCCACCCTCATACACATCGGAGGTTGGAAGGCCTCTTCCACATCGGTCCATGCGAACCAATATCGAAACTCAAGACGAGTTGATGAAGTAGGCGCCGCATGCTGCACCGACACCAACACTCCCCGCCCTTCGAGAAGTGGCTTGACCTTACCTTGATCCATCCTCAACCGCTGAGGCTGCACTGACAGCTTCTACAACTAGGCGTACAGAGCCGACTCAAACCGTTGCAGCGCCGCATCGTTCCACGCGTGGCTGGCTTTCTGCCACACGTCCCCCTGTTCGGCGACAAAGTTTGGAAAGTTCATCCGGCAATAGCCAGCGCGCGAGGCAAAATCGAACAAAGCCTGCGCCGTGCCGTCCAGATACAACACCGCCTGCATCCCATCGCGTGACCATTCAACCGCCGCAAGGCGTTCATTTTCAGGGTCTTTCAGCGAGCCAACGTTGTAGATCAGCATCGCATCCAGGATCGACGCTTCCTGCGTCTCCTGCGAGCGATCGCACGCGTAAAAATAGCCTGCGATGCCCTCGTCCTCGAAGACAACGGTCCACGGCACAGCGGGCGAGTTGACGGACAGGAAGGCGCGGCCAGGGCGGAAGGAAAGCGACTGCATATCCCTCACGATACACTCGGAAGAGAACGAGAGAAAAACCAGGGCAATGCGCAAAGTGACGCAAAGGATCCCCAAAGTGACGCAAAGGAAAGTCCGGGCGTGAGAGCTTTGCGAGGATTTCAGTTTCGGATGGGTGTGCCGCAGCGAATCGCGGCCCTCTTGCTCCTCGTGTTTCTGATGGAGTGTAGCTGGACCATCTCCCGGCAGCAGCTGACGAGCGATGACTTCCGCTTTGCGCGCTGCGGACGCGAGATGTGGGAGCGGCCCTCCCCGCTGCCAGGTTTCTTCACCACCTGCGGCAACATGAACGGCGAAGAGACCTTTGCCTATCGGCTCGCCGGCTTTCCGCTTACCGCCCAACGCCTGGTGATGCTTGCGGCGGACCACTTTCGCAAGCCCGAGAACCGGCTCTATCCCGGCAACTCGCTCGGTGGATCCAACTGGGAGACGCGGCATGTCATCTCGCTGGGCGCGGTCAAGTGGCTGATGCACCTTCCCTTTGTCCTCATGGCGATGTGGCTTGGGGGCGGCCTGTGGTGGGTTGCGCGGCGGTTATTTGGCAATGAAGGCGGCTTCTTTGCGCTTGCGCTCTACGTCTTCAGCCCGGAGGTGGTGCGCTACTCGATCACCCCGAACAACGAATTGCTTGCGATGTGGGGGCTCTACGGGCTCATCTACACAGCGATCGGCGTAGCGCATGCCATGCAGGGACCCCGACGCAAGTGGAAGCCCCGCATCGCGCTGCTGACGCTGGCTCTCGGTCTCACCGCGACCGCACACCTGCTGGCGGCGATGGTCGGTTTTGTCGCCAGCGTGGTGCTGATGTTCTACCTCGCCGAGCGCCGGCGCAGCGCGGTCCTGCTCATCCTGACCTACGCCGCCATCGGCGCCGCCTTGGTCGACCTCGCCTCCTACAGCTTTCGTCTGCAGGCATTTACGTACGTCTTCACCGGCGGCGCCGGGCGCTTCTGGTTTTCGATGGACGGCGTGAGCACTTATCTGCACGACATCGCCAACTGGCCCACGTTGATCGCCGCGGCGGTCGCCCTGGTCTTGTTTGCCGGGGTGCGGCGGAGCCGGTACTTCGGCAATACCGTACCACTTTTGATGTACATCGTCATCGCGTTCCTCGAAACGACGCAGGTACGTTCCGCGCCATGGTTCTGGGCGCTCCCATTCCTGTTTACATTCGTTGGGGGAGTCTTTGCGGATGCACTCGAGACGAAGCAGCGGAAGCTCTACCTGGGAATGACAGGCATGGTGGTCGTCACACAGGCGATCGTCTGCTGGGCAATGCTGCCAGGCCTCGCGAAGCTGATCTAGTCGATCGTTCCTGCCGGACGGGTGCCCTCCTCGCGCCCAGGGGGATATAGCAGGACAACAGCGGTTTCACCGGATTTGCATCCTACGGGTGACAACAGCACATAGAATCTTCGGTATACGTCATTCAGGAACGGTGGGGATCATGATGAAGGTGCAGATGCGGCGTCGCCGTGCGGCTTGCTTTGTGTGTGGATTGCTGTTGCTGGCCGGCTCCGGCTGCCACGCCAGGCGGAAGACTCGCTCCGCGCCCAAGAGTGATGCCTACGCGGATGCGCTGAAGCCGATTGTGCAGGCGAAGCAGATCAAGGTGATGCATTGGCCAGACTTCGCCGACTACGAGCCGATGGTGCAGCAGTTCTACGACGACCGCAACTTCGAGGTTGCGTGGGTCGAAGACAGTGGCACCCCCAGCAAACAGGCCACCGCGTTTATCCAGGCCTTCAAAGATGCTGACAAGAAGGGGCTGATCCCCGAAGACTATGACGCAAGCCTCTGGGATGCGCGCGTGAAGAAGCTGGCCGGCAAGAACGACGACGATGTCGCCACATTCGACGCGGCGATGACCGTCAACGTCATGCGATATATCTCTGACCTGCGCATCGGCCGGGTCAATCCGACGCACTTCAACTTCGATATTGACACCGATCAGAAGAAGTACGATCTGCCGACGTTTGTCTCCGATAACGCGGTGGACGCGGCGGATGTACCCGCGCTGATCAAGCAGGCGGAGCCCGATAACGATCAGTATCGCAAGCTTGAAGATGCGCTGGCGGGATACCTCGCGCAATTGAACCCTCCGCCCGTGCCGACCGCCGCGGCTGCGACCTCCGAACAACCGGGCGCCCCCGCGCGGCCGGCCGGAAAGCTCCCGAATGTCTTCAACTCCATTAGCGTCGGGGAGACGTACCCCGCGGCAAACGATCTGGCGCTGCGCCTGGAGGCTGACGGAGATCTGCCGGCCGGCTCAAGTGCTTCCTGGCCGGCCGGCCAGCCCGGCACCTACAACGCCGAGCTCGCCGCGGCCGTCAGGCAATACCAGGGGAAGCACCATATCGCGGCGACCGGCGATCTCACCCTGGTCACGGTCCTCAGTCTGAATCATCAGAGATCCAGTGCCCGCTCAAGCTCCAAAGCGAACGCGCCGGTAAGCACTTCTGTTGTCGCGCCGCCGCCGGTCGACCCCAACCTGAAGGCTGAAATCCAGAAGATTGACGACTCGCTCGAGCGTTGGCGTTGGCTCCCCGATGAGTATGTCAACGCGCCCCTCATGGTCAATCTGCCCGAGTATGTGGTGCGTGCTTATAAGCCCGATCACTCGCTCGACTTCACCATGAAAGTAATCGTAGGCAAGGCGGAGGGCGGGCATGCAACCCCGGTATTTACCCATGAGATGAGGTACGTCATCTTCCGCCCGTTCTGGAATGTGCCCATCTCGATCATCAAAAAGGAGCTGACGAAGCATATCGACAAGAGTGGCGTCGGCTACCTGGCCGAGAAGGGCTTCGAAACCGTTGATAGTCACGGAGACCACGTCAATGCGACGGCCGCCGAAGTGGAACGCGGCGGGGTCGTGGTGCGCCAGAAGCCCGGCGCAAAGAACGCTCTCGGATTGATCAAGTTCATGTTCCCGAACGAGTACGACATCTACCTTCACTCAACGGATGAGCAGCCGTTGTTCAGCCGCACCAAGCGTGACTTTTCACACGGCTGCGTACGCGTCCAGGATCCCGCGGCGCTTGCCGTCTGGGTGCTGGATCGCGGCAATGCGGCTCCGGGCGACTGGGACATGCAGAAGGTGACGGACGCCATGCAGACCGGCCCGGACAACCACACCGTAAGTCTCAAGAACAACATCCCCATCGTCATCTTCTACCTGACAGCGAACGTCGGGGACGATGGCCAGGTGCACTTCTTCGACGATGTCTACAACTACGACAAGCAGCTCGAAGATGTGCTCGCAAAGGGGAGACCGTACCCGTCACAACAGGTGAAGGTGAACCCGAACGCATTGACGACGCCAGGAGACACTGACTAGGAACCTGCAGCAGTCGGTAAAATCAACGCATGAGTTCGGCATCAGGGGAAGGGCTTTCGAAGCGGGAAGCCACGGTGTTCCGGCGGCGGCTGATGGATTGGTACAGGGCACACGCACGGGAGTTGCCGTGGCGCGGCATCTCCGACCCCTACCGGACCTGGGTCTCCGAGGTCATGTTGCAGCAGACCCGCGTGGCGGCTGTGCTCGAGCACTACGAGCGCTTCCTCGGCCTCTTTCCTTCGATCGTTGCACTCGCGCTCGCGGCGGAAGAAGACGTGCTGGCTGCCTGGTCGGGTCTTGGCTACTATCGACGCGCGCGCATGCTGCACAAGGCCGCACGCTTCGTCCTCGAGGAGCTGGGCGGCACGATCCCGAACACCTCCGCCGCGCTTCGCACACTGCCCGGAGTCGGGGAGTACACCTGCGCGGCGATCGCGAGCATAGCCTTCGGAGAAAGCATCGCCGTCGTGGATGGAAACGTCGAACGCGTCCTGCTGCGCGTGACGGGACGGCCCGAGGACGTAACCGCCGCCGGCCACCGCTTCGTGCGGGAGCAGGCAGGCCTGCTGGTGCCGAACAAGCGCGTGACGGATATCCTGAACGCGGCGGGCGACCATAATCAGGCCATGATGGAACTTGGGGCGACCATCTGTCTGCCGAAAGGACCGCTGTGCCTGCAATGCCCCGTTTACGACTTTTGCAGAACCCGCGGCGAGCATAGTACGGCGCCGCGCGGACGCCAGACAAGCAGACCCGTAGCCTTTCTGCTGGCCACCCGAAGGCGCGACTCCACCACCGAAGTGCTGCTCGAACGGCGTAGCGCCCAGGCGAGCTTAATGCCGGGGATGATGGAGTTGCCGGCTCTGCCACTCGATGCCGCTCTTGGCCGTCAGCCGATCCTGACAGTGCGGCATTCGATCACCAATACCAACTACTACGTCTCGGTTTACGCGGAGAGTGATGGGATTCTCGAGCGGCAGGTGCCGGCCAACGCCGAAACGCTGACGTGGTGCGGCGTCGGACGACTGGGAGAGCTGCCGCTCACCGGCCTCGCGCGGAAGGTCTTGCGGCGCGTGAACCTGATGTCCACGGTAGGTTTGGAAACACCCGAACGCGAGCTGGAACGCCGCGGCTGATAAGCATCCTGCCGGTCGCTACAAAGTCATCGATCCACCCGGCGGGACGACCGCGTCAAGCACCCCGCGTACGCAGTCTCGCCCATCAGGCGTCACAGCGCTTTAGTGTCCTTCACTCGCCTTCCGTGCCGCTTCGAACTCATCGCCGGCCAGCCATTCAACGCGCGTCGACGCGTTCAGCGCCTCCCACCCGAGCTCCATCCCAAACCGCGCCAGCTTTGCATTGCCGCGGAAGTCCATCTCCGGCGTGTAGTTGTCGGAGAAGTTGTGATAACGATTCTCGTTGTAGTCCTTCTCCTGCGCCACACCCCACGCTCGATCATGCCCTTCGTACTTGGTCCCCAGATCGACAGAAAATGCCGGGATGCCAACGCGGCTCAAAGAGAAATGATCCGACCGATAATAGCTGCCCGCCTCGGGCCGCGGGTCCGGTACGATCGTCAGCCCGAATCGCTGCGCGGTCGCCTGCACGGTCGGATAGAAGTTCGTGCGCTGTGCGCCGTTGACGTTAATCTCCTCGGGAATCCCGACCGGCAGAATCATGTCGTAGTTGATGTCGAGCCCGATACTTGCGGACGGAACCGGAGGATGCTGCCCCAGGTACTCGGACCCCAGCAAACCCTGCTCTTCTGCCGTCACCGCCGCGAAGATCACCGGAGCCGGCGGCTTGAGTCCACCCGCTGCCCAGGCCCGCGCCATCTCGAGCAGAATCCCGCAGCCTGTGCCGTTATCCGCGGCGCCGTTGTAGATGTTGTCGCCCGGCCCGGCTACAAAACCAAGATGATCGTAGTGCGCGGTATACATCACCGCCTGGTGTCCGCTGGCTGCATCCGGGCCGGGCAGAATTCCCACAACGTTCGCGCTCTGGAACGGCCGGATTACGCTGCTCACATGCGCCTTCAGCGTAACCGGCAGCGGCACCGCTTTGAAACCGCGCTCACCCGCCGCAGCCATCTCCTTGTCGAGATCGAGTCCGCTCGCGGCAAACAGCTTCCTTGCGACTTCAAGTTGAATCCAGCTCGCCGCTTCGAGCTTCGGGTTCGAATCGTCGCGCAGATACGTCTTCTCACTGGTGTTCGAGTTCTTCACCACGCCCCACCCGTAGCTCGCCAGGTCCGTGCGATGGATGATGAGTGCGCCGACCGCCCCCATGCGCGCGGCCTGCTCGAACTTGTACGTCCAGCGTCCGTAGTAGGTCAACGCCTTCCCACCAAAAAACTTCGGATCGTCCGACGGCGGATCGCCGACGATGCAGACGATCACCTTACCCTTCACATCCACGCCCTTGTAGTCGTCCCAGCCGAACTCCGGCGCGGTCACCCCATAGCCAACGAAGACCAGCGGTGCATTGAACGCGGCCATAGGCGTATGCTGCTGGTTCGAAACCGTATAGTCGTCGCCATATGCAAGCTTGATCGGTGCTGCACCGCCGTTCAGCGGAATGAACTCGTAGCTGGTCTCCGCAGGAATCGCCTTGACTCCCACAAAGTTGATCTGCTGAAGATAGGTCCCGTTGTCGCCGCCCGGCTTCAGGCCGTCGAGCGCAAACTCCGTCGCAATATACTTGGCCGCAAGCTCGGCACCACGCAACCCGGGCCCCCGGCCTTCAAGCAGATCATCCGCCAGAAAGCGCACATGCGCGCGAATCTTCTCAGCATCGATCGACTGCTCCGACGCCTTCAAGGCCGCGGCCTGCGGCAAACCCTGCGCTGCCAACATCGAAGCTCCCATCAAGCTGTAGATAGCGAACTGAATCAAGGACTTCACGGCATGCTCCTGCTTGGAAAATATGTCCTGCGGACTTACAACTGCTGCGCGTGGTCCTCCCGTTGGGGACCCGAACTCCTCTTCGCGATCAACCGAAGCGCCACGCGAAGCCCAATATCCCACGCAGTGGTCACCGCGCGGGATATTGGGCTTTTAGATCACTTTGCCATCGCGCATCTGAATCGTCCGATCCGCATACGCCGCAGCCTCCGGATTATGCGTGATCATCAAAATCGTCTGTCCCAGCCGCTTGTTCAGGTCGCGCAGCAGCGTCAGCACCACGTCCGAATTCTTGCTGTCGAGATTCCCGGTCGGCTCGTCCGCCAGCAGAATCGCCGGGCTGTTCACGATCGCTCGCGCAATCGCCACGCGCTGCTGTTCGCCGCCGGATAGAGCGCGTGGCTTGTGATGCAGACGCTTGGCAATCCCCAGCATCTCGAGCACCTGCTTGAAGTTCTCGTCAAAGGCAATCGGCCGGCCCGCAACATCGCGGACAATCTGGATATTCTGCTCGGCCGTCAGCGTCGGCAACAGGTTGTACTTCTGGAAGACGAAGCCCACCGTACGCTTGCGCAGGTCGTTGCGGTCCGCATCGGACATCTTCGTCAGATCACGCCCGTTAATCTGCACCGTGCCGCTGGTCGGTGGCGTCAGCCCGCCCAGAATGTTGAAGAGCGTCGACTTTCCTGAACCGGAGGTTCCGACGATCGCAAGAAACTCGCCACGCCGCACCTCAAGCGAGGCTCCATTGAGTGCGTGGATATCGACCTCACCTACCCGGTAGGTCTTGGAGAGATTCTTGACCTCAATAATCGGAGCGGAAACCACATGCTGCGGCAATGGCTCCAATGTGCTTGTATCGCTGCCGGGCTGGCTATTCATAACTGAGCGCCTCGGTCGCATCCTGCTTCACGGCGCGAATTGCAGGCACGATCGTCCCAAGCACCGCGCCCACAATGGCGATCGCACCTGCAATCAGCCACCACTTGTAAACCGTCTCCTGCACCAGCGACGCCGGCACAGCGTGAGCCATCAGCCACTGCGTCCCATAAGTCAGCAGGATGCCGACAACCGTCCCGAAGATCGCAAGCAGCAGCGTCTCGCGAAACAGTATGTTAAGGATGTACCCGGACCCCGCGCCCACCGCCTTCAGAATCCCAATCTCACGCGTGCGCTCAAGCACCGCCGTGTACATCGCCATGAACACAACGATGAATCCGACGATCGTCGCAATACCAATGACGACATAGATAAAATCCTTCAGCATCGTCACATTGTTCAGGCTCAGCTGCGAGATAAACTCCTCGACCGTATAAATCATGTAGCCGTGGTCGGGATCGCCGGGATTCATCTCCTGCCGCAACTGCTTGACGAACGCATCAGCATGGTTGGGATCGTCAAGCTTCAGATAAACGGCGCTGATGTGCCCCTCGTTACCGGTCAGACGTTGCAGCACGTCCATCCGCACCAGGATCCGCGCGAGCTTCCCCGCTTCGTACACGCCGGAAACACGCCAATCGTGATTGATGAGCTTGATATGAGCGCCCGGCGTAAGTTTCTTCTGCTTCGCGTAGTATTCGTCGACGATGATGTCGTCGTCCTGCTCCATCGGGCCGCCTTCAAGAAACTTGAAGCCGCCGGCCATCCTGTTGATCGCCGGGAAGTCAACTCCCTGGATCGTATCGAAGCCGCCGATCGACTGCACCATGGTGCCTGTAGCCAACGCCACGCCAGGCTTCGCGGAAAGCACCGCAACCATCTTCTCCGGCATCGGCGCCGAAGAGAGCGACATCACTGCCGAACCTGGCGGCCGCACAAATACATCCGCGCCAATGCCCCGGGCGCGCCGTGCGCTCGCGTCGAGTGTGCCGTAGGAGACGCCAACCAGCGTCAGAATCATGGTGACTTCTACGCCGATGGCAAGCACCGAGAGAAACGTCCTGAGGGGCCGGTGAGCGAGATTTGCGAAGATGAGCTTATTAACCAAGAGCTTCAGTATACCGTTGCGGTTACTTCACGACGTGCAGAAGCTTCGCGTACTCTCTCGTCGCTGCAAACCCTCTGCTCGCGACCGTCGGAGCACCACGCGAAGCCCAGCACCGTACGAAGCGCCGCCCGTCCGCCGCAAGGACGCCTTCCTTAGTGAGCCGCCGTCTTGTGTGCAGCGGGCCTGGCAGGGGACTGAGCCAGCGCTTCGTCGATCGCCGAGTAAAGCTGAGTCACATCCTTCACCTGGATCCAGCCGCGCGGCCCGAGCACGATGATCGTGGGGGTCTCGTGCAGACCCAGTCTGTCGCCCAGGGTACAGTCTGCCTGGACCTCCGCGGCGAAACGTCCGCTGGGGTCAACTTCAAACGGCTGCGGAATCTTGTGGCTGGCGAACCACTTGCGCGTGAAGTTCTGCAGATCTTCCGGTCCGGAAATGCTCGTCTGCGCGGCAAAGGTGTCGCGCCGGAACTGCTCGGCCGCATCCGGGGAGACCTTATCCTGCAGGTAGCGCGCCGTAACTGCTGCCTGGCGCGACCAGGTGTGCGACGGAATGATGAAGTCGTGCCGCATCAACGGAATCTTGTAACGATCGATCGCCGCATGCGTTATCGGGAACGCGTGCGCACAGGCCGGGCACTCCAGGTCCTCAAAGTCGAAGATGGCCGCACGGTCGCCCGCAGGCAGCTTCAGCATCGACGTATCTTTGAACGGGGTCATCGCGCCGCCCACCGCGGTTTGCGCATGCGAAGCGACGGGAAGGGTCAGGGCGAGGGCAGCAGCGAGAGCGAGAGAACCGAATCGTGTCATAGATGGTTGACGTAAGGAAGCCGTCTCCGTTATTTTAGCCGGTCTCGGCCGCAATTTTCAGACGATCAGAGAAGTTGATTTGATTTCGCAACCGGGGTGGGGGCATGGCACTCTAATAGTTGTGATTGAACTCAAACCAAGAGTAGGACTTGGGCTTGCCTCGCTCGCTTTGGCGTGTGCCAGTGCGTCCGCGCAAAGCTCGCCTGCTCAGAATTCCGCCACCCCGCAGACGGCCGCCCAGCAGCAGGCCCCGACTTCAACCTCTCTGCCGCCCGCCCCCAGCGCTGTCGTTCGACCGCTCGTCCTCACCGGCGGAGTGGTTGTCGAACGCGAAAAGCCGGGTGCAATCCGGCTTACGCTCGATGACGCCATCGGCACCGCGCTCAAGGAAAACACCGCGATCGTCATCAGCCAGGAACTTACCAGGCGCGATCACGGCGAGTTGCTCACAGTCGGCAACGCGCTTGCCCCCAATCTTTCCGCCGAAGCCTACGGTCAGGCGCAGGAGATCGATCTCGTTGCGCTCGGCTTCAAACCCGGTACGCTCGCAGGGCTGAAGTTCAACGGTGTGGCGGTCGGCAACATCCCCGGCATCGTCAAGGTGGAAGAGGGCGCCGCCCAGATCAATCTGCAGCAGGCGCTCTTCAATGCTCCAGCCTTCTTCCTCTATCGCGCCGCCCGTAAGGCTATCGAAGCCTCCGACTGGCAGACCCTGAACACGCGTGGGGGCGTGGTCATCACCGTTGGCGGCCTCTACCTGCGCGCTTTGGCCGACGCCTCCCAGGTGAAGAACGCCCAGGGACTTATCCAGCAGGATCAACTCGTATACGACCATGCCAAGGCTTCGCGTGATGCCGGCGTCGGCATCAACCTCGATGTGCTCCGCGCTCAGGTTGAACTGCAACAGGAGCAGCAGGCGCTCGTCCAGGCGCAGAACGCCGAAGCCAAAGACAAGATCAATCTCAATCGCACAATGAATCAGCCTGCCGGCCAGGAACTGGACCTGGTCGATACCGTCCCGTTTGCCGAATTCGAAGCGATGCCGCTCGAGGATGCACTGAAGCTCGCCTACGAGCGCCGCAAGGATCTCCGTTCGTATGAGGCTCAGTTGGAGGTCGCGCAGGAGACCCAACGCGCGGTGAAATACGAACGGCTCCCGACTCTGGGCATCGGCGGATACTACGGTGTCGTCGATGTCGTTGGCAGCGTCGCACACGGCAACTTTGCCGCCGCCGGAGAGCTCAGCGTTCCCGTCTTTGAAGAGGGCGAACTGCGCGGGCAGAAGGAAGTCGCCGTGGCGCAGACGCGGGGAATCCAGCAGCAGATCGCCGCTACCAAGGCGAATATCGAAGGCCAGATCCGCTCCTCCATGCTCGACGTTCAGTCCGCTGCCGAGCAGGTGAAGGTGGCGCAGAGTAACGTCAATCTCGCCACCGAAGCCCTCAGCGACGCCACCATGCGCTTCACCGCCGGGGTAGACGACAACTTGCCGGTGGTTCGAGCGCAGGCCGCCCTTGTCAGCGCCCAGACCAACCTGGTCGAGGCGACCTTCGAGTACAACTACGCCAAGCTGACGCTCGCACGCAACACCGGCGTGGTCGAGACCGAGTACAGGCAGTACCTCGGCAAGTAGCGCGCTTCTCCTCGAAAAACTATTGCTTTTACCACTCCGTCGCAACCACGTACCGCAAGTGTGAAAGCATAGAGTCAATGGGAAGTTCGGGTACGGCGTCGAAGGGTTCTGCATCCGGTGCCGTCGCAGCGGAGACCAGCGGTGGCACCCTGCTCTCGCGGCGCGGAGCCTTCCGTTCCAAGGACTTCCGCCTCTATCAGGCCGCGCGCCTGCTCGTCATCCTTGGCGCCGAGGCCCAATCGGTCGCAGTCGCCTGGCAGGTCTACCAGATCACCAACTCGGCCCTGAGCCTCGGCTATACCGGCCTCGCCCTGTTTCTGCCCGGACTCTTCTTCATGCTGCCTGCCGGCCATGTGGCCGATCGCTACGATAAACGCGCCGTCATCCTCACCTGCTACGGGCTGCAGGCCTTCGCCACGGCAGGCCTGCTCTGGATCGCGCTCCATCCCATCACCTCCATCGCGCCGATCTACGCGGTGCTCTTCCTGATTGGCACTGGCCGCTGTTTTTCAGGACCGGCCGCAAGCGCGATGCTCCCCACGCTTGTCGCCAGGGAAGACTTCGTCAACGCGGTCACCTGGGGCGCCAGCATCTATCAGACTGCCAACGCCGTCGGCCCCATGTTCGGCGGCTTACTCTTTACCGCGACCTTCGTCTGGCTTGGCCGCTGGCGCGGCGCACCCGTTGTCTACATCTTTACCCTCGCCATGCTGGTCGGCTTCATGGTCCTGGTAAGCGGCATCGGCCCAAGGCCGCAGACCGGCGAGAAGAAAGCCTTCGATGCCAAGACCGTCCTCGCCGGCCTCAAGTACGTCGCTGAAACCAAGCTCCTGCTCGGCTCGATCTCGCTCGATCTCTTCGCGGTTCTACTCGGCGGCGCGGTCGCGCTGATGCCGATCTTCGCCCGGCAGGTGCTGCACGCCGGCCCTTCGGGGCTCGGACTCCTCCGCGCAATGCCCAGCCTCGGCGCACTCGCAGTCAGCCTCACCCTCGTCTTTCGCCCCATCAAGCGCCGCGCCGGCATGACGATGCTTATCTGCGTCGGTATCTTCGGCGCTGCCACCGTCCTCTTCGGACTGAGCCGCAGTCTCTGGCTCAGTATGCTGGCACTGCTGCTGGTCGGAGCCAGCGACATGGTCAGCGTGGTCATCCGCTCCAGCGTCCTGCAACTGGCCACGCCGCCCGAGATGCGCGGCCGCGTCAGCGCCGTCAACTGGCTCTTCATCGGAGCCTCCAACGAATTCGGCGAGTTCGAAAGCGGCCTCACGGCACACTGGTGGGGTGCCGTGCCTGCGGTCATCGTAGGCGGCGTCGGCTCGTTGATCGTGACAGCAGTCAGCGCCGGCATCTTCCCCGCGCTGCGCCGTGCCGACGCGCTGACCGCCGAAAGCCTGCGCGCCGCCGAGACTGAACTTGCCGACGCTGAGCCGATCGATTAGAAACTACCCGGCCGAGGGGTACTGCTAGGCCGAGAGCTCCACGCAAAGCTCAACACCCCACCAAGTGGTCGCCGCCCGCGATGAGGGCGCATCATAGTTCGCATAGAATTCGCAAAGGAGGGTTCAATGGCGGGAGTGGGAAAGTGGATCGCGGCCGGTGCGGCTGTGCTGGTGTTGGCAGTTGGCGGGGAGTTGCTCTACATTCATCACCGGAATGCCCTGGATCAGGCCACCCCAACCAGCGCAGCCTCCAACTATAAGATGGACCCGGACGACGAGGTCTTCGTCAAGCAGGACCACCCCATGTCCCTCAAAGATGAGAAAGACCTCAAGGGCCAGACCATCTGGGTAAGCGCCGGTGGACAGATGGACTACTACCCCTATGCGGGCGGCAAAATCGACTTCAAGAGTGCCGGCGTCCTGCTTGGCGCTGAACCGATCGTCATCAAGGATGCGATCGAAGCCGTGGCGCCCGCCCGTACCGCCATCCGGATTCCCGTAGGCGATAAGCAGATCTTCCTCATCTTTACCCACGCCTCCGACCCCAAAGAGTACGCGACCCCCGTGGGCTTTGTGAAGGATGGCGACTACACCTTCCTCACCGATCAAATCTACTTCTATGACGATCCACACAAACTCTATAACTACTGGGGTCCGCAGGTCTGGGCCGCGATCGACGCACATAAGGCGATCCCCGGTATGAGCGAGCGACAGACCCAGATGGCTCTCGGCCAGGTGAGCACCCCCCACGGCGACGACACGGGCAACCGCACCGTGGAGTACTTCAATAACAACCACCCCGAGAACGTCACCTTCGTCAACGGAAAATCTACCAAAATCGAAGACGTGAAACAGTAGAACCACAAAGCCATGATGATCTTCCAGTTATCACTCGTCCTTTCTTGACTTCCAGTTATCACTCGTCCTTTCATGACTGACAGCTGATACTTTCACTTATCATCCGTCCTTTCTTCACTGACAGCTGGTAACTGACCACTGAAAACTGACAGATCATGCACTTCCTCTTCTCCCTCCACCGAAAGCAAGGAGCCCCGCTTGATCCTCATCGCCAACGCAGCGTCCACCCTCCGTGTCCTCGCCGCGACCCTGCTTCCCGCGCTCCTGCTCGCCTTGGCCATCGCACCAGCGGAGGCACAAGACCCCGTCCGCCACGAGTTCGTCCTCAAGAACTTCAAGACCGAATCCGGCACCATCCTGCCTGAAGCCCGCGTCGTCTACGGCACCTACGGAACGCTCAACGCCGACAAGTCAAATGCCATCCTGCTGCCCTCGCACTACATGGCCGAGCTGCACGGCTACGGCTTCCTCATCAAGGACCCAAAAAATCCCGAGCACGCCCTCGATCCCACCAGGCTCTTCCTCATCACCTCCGAGGAGTTTGGCAACGGTCGCTCAAGCTCCCCATCGAACACTCCCGAACCTTTCCACGGCCCGCGCTTTCCCGTGATAACCATCCGCGATAACGTCAACGCTGTTCATCAACTGCTCACCGAGCAACTCGGCATCACGCACCTCAAGGCCGTCATCGGCTTCTCCATGGGCGCGCAGCAGGCCCTGCAATGGGCGGTAAGCTACCCCACCTACATGGATAAGATCGTCGCAACCTCCGGCACCGCCAAGACCTACGGGCATGGCATCGTGCGCAATGAAGGGCAGATCCTCGCCATCACCAACGATCCCGCTTGGCAGAATGGCGACTACAAAACCCAGCCGGTCGCAGGCATTCAAACCTTCAACCTGATGTGGACCGGCTGGCTCTTCTCGCAGGAGTGGTGGCGCAAGGAGCTGTGGCGCGAAGATGCCAAGCCCGGCACGACGCTGCAGCAGTATATCGATCAGATGAAGACGCAGTTCATCCCGAACGCCGACGCCAACAACCTCATCCTGCAGCTCCGCACCTGGGAATCAAACGACGTCGGGGCAACGCCCGGCTTCAACGGCGACGAGAAGAAGGCTCTCGCCTCGATCAAGGCGCCGGTCCTCTACATGCCGTCAGCCACCGACCTCTACTTCCCCCTCGAAGATGCGCAATATGAATCGCAGTTCATCCCGAAGGTGACGCTCATGCCAATCCCCTCCCTCTGGGGACACCCGGCCGGCGCAGGCGCAAGCCCCGCCGACGAGAAGTTCCTGAATGAACACATCGCAGTCTTCCTGGCTCAGCCGTAAACACGGCGAAGCCGTCCAGTACCGCGCGAAGTGGTTGCCGCCCGCGAGAAGTGCGCCTTTGCTTTAGTCTTTCCTTACCTTGAAACGGCCTTTCTACAAGACTCTCTACTTCCGCGTTCTGGTCGCCATCGCCGCCGGCATCATCCTCGGCCTGGTCTCGCCCCACAAGGGCGAGGCCATGAAACCCTTTGCGGACGGCTTCATCAAGCTGATCCGCATGCTCATCGCGCCAGTCATCTTCTTCACCATTGTGCTCGGCATCGCGGGGGTCGGCGACCTGAAGCGCCTTGGCCGCGTCGGCCTCAAGGCCATCCTCTACTTCGAACTGGTCTCGACGCTTGCACTTGCAATCGGCCTCTTCATTGCCAACATCTTCCATCCCGGACGCGGCCTCAACATCGACCCCGCAACCCTCAACACCGCCGACATCGTCCAGTACACGGCACCGGCATCGCACCCGACCGTCATCAGTTTCCTCCTCAACATCCTCCCGGATTCGTTCATCGGCGCGTTCACCCAGGGCGAGATCCTGCAAGTCCTCCTACTCGCCATACTCAGCGGCATCGCGCTCGCCATGCTGCCCCTCTCCGGAATTGAAGGGCAGGCGCAACATGAACGCCTCACCAGCCTCGTCCACTCCCTGAATAAGTGGGTCTTCAAGCTCGTCGCGCTCGTAATGGAGTTTGCTCCACTCGGCGCCTTTGGTGCCATGGCTTTCACCGTCGGACACTCCGGCGTCGCCGTCCTGCTCAAGCTGCTCAACCTGCTGCTCTGCGTCTACGCGACCAGCTTCGCCTTCGTCTTCGTCGTGCTCGGCGCCATCTGCTGGCGCAATGGCATCAGCCTCTGGCGTCTGCTCGTCTACCTGCGTGGCGAGCTGCTGATCGTCCTCGCCACCAGCTCTTCCGAAGCCGCACTCCCACGGCTCATCGAGAAGATGGAAGCGCTCGGCTGCTCGAGGACCGTCACCGGTCTCGTCATTCCCGCCGGCTACTCCTTCAATCTCGACGGCACCAGCATCTATCTCACCATCGCCGCACTCTTCATCGCGCAGGCTACTAACATCCACCTCGACCTGAAGCAGCAGCTCTTCATCCTGGCAATCCTCATGTTGAACTCAAAGGGCGCGGCCGCGGTCACCGGCGGGGGCTTCATCACGCTCGCCGCCACGCTCGCCGCCATCGGCACCATCCCGGTTGCAGGGATTACGCTCATCCTTGGGGTCGACCGCTTCATGTCGGAGATGCGGTCGCTTACCAACCTGGTCGGCAACAGCGTCGCCACCATCGTCGTCGCGCGCTGGGAAGACCAGTTCGACAACGCACAAGCCCAGGCCATCCTGTCGCAAAGAGAGTAGTTAACCTACACCGCGCAGCGGTCCGAAACGATGCGTAGTACTCGGCTCTTCCATAATGGTCACCGCGCAGGTCAATGTGACCCTTGTCTCCTACGCACCTGAACCGGCAGCAAACGGAAACCAGCCGCTCCACGCGCGATGCGCGCCTGGCTCCACGAAGTGGTGCCCCCCTCGGCATCAGGACGCAATTGTGGTCGAAACTTCGCGCGCAACTTCACCCGCACCGCCGTGTCTTCCAATACAGCAGCAAGACATCACCCGCCGAATGATTCCGACATAACGAACGAGCCTTCCTGTTTCAGTTCTGTACTCGCTGCCTTGTTTCTCTCTGTTTGCTACCACCGCAGCACATCGATTGCGCCCATCACCGGCGTACCAGGCTCTCCACAGCAGGGAGTTCACCTGACAGCGATCTCATAGGCCAAGCTCCCTGCCTTTTTACTTGCCCTTCACTGCAATCACTTCGATCTCGAGCAACGCCCACGGAGCCGCAAGCGCAGCCACCTGGAACGCCGAGCGCGCAGGCTTGTTCGGCTGATCCCTGGTCCCGAAGTACTTCACATACTCGGACTGCATGCCGGCAAAGTCCAGCTTGCCCGTAGTCGGATCCGGCCCCAGAAACACCGTCATCTTGACCACATCCTTCATATCCAATCCCTGCCCCTGCAGCGCCTTCTGAATCTTCGCGAAGACACTCGCAGCCTGCGTCTTGGTATCGCCGTAGACCGCTTGCGTCCCCTTCGTGGCATCGGCCGGAGTCACCGGCGAAGCCAGCTGGCCGCTCAGGTAGAACGTATCGCCCGCCCACACACCCTGCGCAATCGGTGACTGATCGTTCTGGATATGTTTCACCTCAACCTGCCCGTGAGCCGAACAAACCCCGAACCCCGCAACCATCGCTGCCGCCAAAAGAAATCGCCTCATCGCACCCTCCCTATGTCACACAAAGTCTAACCAACAATCGCCGAAGTCGAAGCCAGTCGAGCCATCTTTACCTTCTCCGTCAACTGATTGACCGCATACAGCGCGCTCAACGCCGCACCCTCCTGCCACGCAACCACGTGGCTGCAATGATCCCCGGCGAAGATAATCGGGCCATCCGGCGTGATCATCTGCTGGTAAGCCGGGTCCGTCTGCGTGCGCGCCGCCGCTGGGTTGGTTCCCTGGCCGGTCTGCGGAGTCAACGAAACCCCCGGCGCCTTCTGCTGCGGCGTAAACCTGCGCAGCCACGAGCCTTCGTTGTACTGCATCTTGCCCCACTCCACGATCACCGGCTTCTCCAACTCCTTGCCGTGGCCGGGATGGAGTCGCTCAATCGACTTGCGGCTCTCCTCAAACTTCGCTGGCATCGAGAGCGCCTCAAACGGCGACCCGGTCTCATCCTGGTAGCCACTCACCACGATGCCGCGTTCACTCAACAATCCCGCGCTTGGAAACCAGATCGGGCTGCAACCTACATTCACAAACTCGAGTCCGCCATAGATGTTGTAGTCCTGCTCCCAGAAGCGGCGGCTCTCCCACGCGACCTTGTAGGCGTTCGCGTACGTCGTCTCCGCAAAGATCTTCTTGTAAGAATCACCCATATCACTCGGCACCTTCTTCAGAATCGTCAACGGCAACGCGCAGATGCAGTAGTCCGCTTCCAGCGACTTGGTCGCACCCCTCTGCGTGTAGCCGATGCGCACCCCCTTGGCGGTCTTGCGGATCTCGGTCACCGGCGCGCCATACTCCACAATCTTCCCCAGCGACTTCGCAAACGTATACGGAATCCTGTCCATGCCGCCCACCGGCTGGAACATCGTCGCCTGCATGTCGAACGCCTCATCGAACAACATACCCTGCCAGAAATCTTCCTGCAGCAGCGTATGCATATCAATGGGCGTAGAGAGTACGCCCGTTTCCTTGCCTGCACCCGCGGTCTTCGTGTAGCCGGCGCGATCGCTCCCGTTGTACTTGCCCGCGTCGTCCAGCGGCCCATATACCCGCAGGAAATCGAGCATCTTCGTCTTATCGTCACCCGTGAGCTCGGCATCAAGCGCACCCTGGTTGATACTCTTCATCAACAGCTCGCTTACGTGCCCGCGCGTATCGTTCTCCACCTGCCGCATCACCGCCGGCCGCCCTTCATTGGCTCGATCGTTTTGCAGATGTGCCGACCGCGACATGTTCACCTCGACCTGCAGCTCCACCCCGAGCTTGCGGCAATACCCAAGAATCGTAGGATGAATCGAAGGCAGACGCGCCGGCCCGAAGTTCTGATAATGCCCTTCATCCCAGCTACATCGCTGCGTCGTCCCGTCCATAAACGTCACCGTATCGCCCCCGCGCACTGTGTAGTTGCGTCCGCCCGGCCGCTCGCGTGCCTCAAGCACGGTCACCTCGTACCCCAGCGAGCGCAGCTCATACGCGCTCACCAGCCCGGCGATGCCACCGCCAAGCACGACGACCTTTACGCCCTTGCCCGAGCCCGCCGCCGCCGCGATCTTCGTTGGTGCTGCAGCCTGCATCTCCATCAGGCCGAGGCCCTGCATCGTCAGGAACGCCGCGCTATACCCACCAGCCTGCCCAACGCGTGTAAGAAAATCCCGCCGGCTCAATCCCATCGAGTGCATCCTCCGCAGATAACGTAAAAGACACCGCCGTCCGTTCCTCTTGGAACGGCAGCATCCGTAAATCGTTGTAGATCCCTCAGCAGACGCTGCCCTGGCAAACAGGGGAGACGTTACTCCTGACGCTCATCGTGGAGCGTTCAGTTTTCGCTGAAAGACCAGCTTGTGAAGTTGTTTCTTCCACTCTACCGCACAGCCGTGAAATCTCACACAGCCACGCGAAGCGTCCAGCGTACGCAGTACCGCCCGTGCGACTGCAGCGCGCATCTGCCGTTGCTTTTACTTCACCTGAAAGATCAGAAAGTAATCCTGCCCATCAGCCTTGGTGAAGTCGTACAAGCCCACCTTCTTGTACCCCGCCTCCGCCATCTCTTTCTCAACCACATCGCGGTTCAATCCATGATCCGTCCCGTTACCGTTCCGATCGACGATCGCGACCCGCCCACCTGGGGCCAGGCTCTCACGCAAATGTTGCATAAACGGCACCGGCCGTGCAATCTCGTGATAAACCTTCAGCAGCAAAATGTCATCGATCGAGTGCTCCGGCAGCTTCGCATCATCCGGCGTCCCCAGCACGGTCTTGATGTTCGCAAGCTTCTCTTTCTCGGCACGATTCTGAATGTACTGGATCGCGTTCTGGTTGATGTCCTCGGCGTAGACCACCCCACCTGGTCCCACGCGCTTCGCCGCCCGAATCGTAAACCATCCCGAGCCCGCACCGATATCGGCAAAGGTCGATCCCGCCTTCACATGCATCATGTCCATGATCTTCTGCGGCTGCAGCTTCTGATCGCGATCCGGGTACTCAAAGATGGATAGATCGCCCGAGTACGGCGTGCTCGTCGGCCTGGGCTGCTGCCCCACCGGTGCCTGCGCAACAGCTTTACCCGCACCCAGCATCAATCCCATCGCAACCGCCGCCACACCAACCCGAGAGATCATCATCCCTTAAGCATCCGCCAACGCACCCACACCGCGCAAACCAGGACCTTGATCTCACAAAAACCACGCGATGCTTCCGGCGTGCGCCTTACCGCCGGTCCGGCATTAGGACGCCTCCGCCGCTGCTCTTACAATCAATTGCAACCAGATGCCCCCTTCCCGCCGGCTCGTCCTCCAATCCCTCGCCGTCGCTCTCCTCGCCGCACTCCTGGCCTTCGCCGCCCTCACCCTCCTCCACGCCGCGCTCCCGCGCCTCACACCGTTCGACCTCGCCTGCCAATCCATGCTTCACCATCAGGCCAACCCCGCCCTCACTTACCTGATGCGGGCCCTCACCTTCATCGGCTCCATCGAAGTCTTCATCCCGACCCTCATCGCCGCGGTTGTCATCCTGCTCCTCATCGGCCAGAAGGAGCAGGGAATTCGCCTCGTCCGCAAGCGCCACGTCTCCACCCTCTTCGCCATCGGCGTCGGCGGCGCGCTCCTCCTCAACGAAACCTTCAAAGCACACTTCCATCGCGCGCGCCCTCACGTCCCCTGGTCCATAGGCGACGAGCACACCTTCTCCTTCCCCAGCGGCCACTCGCTCTTCAGCTTCGTCCTCTACGGCCTCATCGCCTACTCGGTTCTCGCGCGCCGCGACCCGCTCGCCCGGCGCCTCAGCTTGACCACCGGCTGCGCCACGCTTGTCCTCGGAATCGGACTCAGCCGCATCTATCTCGGCATGCACTGGCCCACCGACGTCCTTGCCGGCTATCTCACCGCCGCCCTCTGGCTCACTGCCACCATCACCATCGACCGCCTGTGGCGTGCATCGCTCGCCAAGAGCCGTGCTGGCCTCGGCGCTGCACCCACTCTCCACTAGGAAACTCCCTCTACAAGCCCGTAAAAACGTGGCCGAAGGGCCTCTCTACTCCGCCAGCACCCATCCCGCGGCACTCTTCAGATAGCGCTCCACGCCCGCCGGCTCAAACCGCTTCCCACTCCAAACCATCCGCTCCACCTCGATCTTCCCCGCAGAAACCCGGATCAGATTCCACCCATTCGCCTCCTTCCGCGTCCTCGTCGAAACCGCCGTGCCCGCATGAACCATCACCGCGCTGTATCCCGCAATCGGATAGCGCACACTGCTCGCCAGCGTGAGCCCCACGTGCAGATGTCCCGACAGAAACAGATCCACCTCACAGGACGCAAAGCCCTCCATGGCCATCTCCGCCCGCGTCACGACCGGATGCTTCACATCCTCGGCCGGCACATCCAGCGGCTGATGCGTCACCACTACGCGCACCTGGCTGCCCTTCAACTCGCCAAACCGCGCGCACACTCCATCCACCTGCGCCCGGTTGATCCGGCCATCTTTGGTCGACATCAGGCGCACCGTATTCACGCCCGCGATGGCGACCTCCTCGTCGCACCAGAACGGCTCAAGATCGCGTTCGATAAAGCGCCGATAGCGCCGCAACGGCCGCATCACCCGCTCGAATAAATTCGTCGTCGACACATCGTGATTTCCAGGCACCACCACCCGCGGCACCTGTGGCATCTCGTCCAAAAACTCCTTCGCCGCGCGAAACTGCTTCCTCTTCGCCCGCTGTGTCAGGTCGCCCGAGACCACAATCGCATCCGGCTTCGCCTCGATCAGCGCACGCACCAGGCCCCTCACAATCCGCGGATCATCCTTGCCAAAGTGAAGATCCGACACATGCGCAATCGTCCTCACTGCACCTCCCCATCCGGATTGCTGGCCGGCGCAATCACACGCAGCACCCCCGGCAACGTCCTGTACTCGAGCGGTCCCGCCATTCGTTTGACCTCACCATCGAAGGCCACGCGCAGCCGTCGTCTTCCATGCGCGTTCACCTTGAATCTCCGGACGTGCAACTCCTCTAACTCCCCCGCGTCTTTCACCCTTCCTGCCAGCGCGGCCGCAAGCACCTTCAGCATCCCCCATCGCGTCGTTCCCGCAATCAACGCGACGGAGAGAATCCCCTCATCCAGCCGCTTCCTCTGTCCGATGCGCCCGCCCTCCTTCTCATACCGATTGTTCCCCACAAACAGCAGCGCCGTCCTGCATCGCCTGGTCTTGCCCTCAGCCTCGAACTCCAGCTCGAGGCAGCGAAAACGCACAAAAGCCCGTGCCGAAGCTCTCACCATCGCCCACCACTTGCTGCCCCCTTCCTTGCGCATCCGGTCGCGATCCAGCACCATCGCCGGATACACCCCAAGGCTGGAGTTGTTCACGAATAAAATGCCATTCCCCTCCGCCGCATCGACAGACCGCACCGGCCCGTTTGCGATCACCTCGATCGCCCTGTCCAACTCCAGTGGAACTCCCAGGTCCCGGGCGAAGTGATTTAACGTGCCCACGGGCAGCACGGCCATCACGCGCTCGCTTCCCGCGCAAGCGGACGCGACCGCATTCACAGTTCCATCCCCGCCTGCCGCAACCCAAACCTTCTCTCCGCCGTCCCTCCGCGACAATCCACGCCAATCCAGTTCCTCTCCCAGCGCGGTCACCTCGCACGCACAACCATGCGCCGCGAAGCCCCTACAAATGCTCTCTGCCGAGACGCCACCCGCACCCGAGTTCTCGTTCAAAAACACTCGTACCTGCCGCGTCTCGCCCATATCTTCTTTGGATGCAAAGCCAACACCTGCATCCAACGGCACATGCCTTTTCGCCTGAAACACCACAAACCTGAACCCGTACCCGATCCCGACGCTTCTAACGGCGATCAGCAGAAGAACCTGGCTCGTCCCACCGCCGAAGAGATCTACAAGCAGGTCGCCAGTAACGCACGCGAGGAGCTCAAGCGCACCTCGACCGCCCTCGCCATCTCCGGCTTCGCCGGCGGCACCTTCATGGGGCTCTCAGCCCTCGGTACTGCCATCGCCCTCGCCATGCTCGGCAACTCCCTGGGCGACCAGATGATCTCGCGCATGTTCTACCCGCTCGGCTTCGTCGTCGTCATCGTCGGCCGCGCGCAGCTCTTCACCGAGAACACCCTCTACCCGGTCGCACTCGTGCTCGCTGAACGGCGCGAGCTCTGGAATACTCTCCGCCTCTGGGCCATCGTTCTTCCGTCCAACGTCCTCGGCGCTCTGGCCTTCGCCTCGCTGGTCTCGCTCACGCCCGCACTCAACCCGCACGTCGTCGATGCGCTCACCCAGCTCGGTGTCGACGCCATCGCCAACCCCTGGCCCACCGTCTTCTGGTCTGGCGTCATGGGCGGATGGATCATCGCGCTCGCCGCCTGGCTCGTCTCCGGCTCACACTCGATCACGGGTTCCGTGATGATTATCTGGATGCTCACCTTCATCGTCGGCCTGGGCAACTTCGCCCACTGCATCGCCACCTCAGGCGAGATACTCACCGCCATCCTCACTCATCACGCCGCCTGGATCACCTACCCACGCTGGTTCCTCCCCGCTGTAGCAGGAAACATCTGCGGCGGAGTCGGCATGGTCACCGTGCTCGAATACGGGCAGGCCGTCTACGGCAAACAGGCAGAGGAACTCGACACAGTCTCCAACAACTAGCACGCGAAGTATTCCAGTGTGCGCAGCACCGGACGCCCGGCGTCAGGGCGCGGTTGACGTTGCCTTCGCAGCAGGCCAAAGCCAGGCCGCGCCCCGCACCCCGCTCGAATCACCAAACCTCGCCTGCAGCAAAGGCGTATTCACCTCGCCGCCGAAGACATACTGCGGCAGCAGCCGGGCCACGTTCCCATAGATCCGCTCCGCCTTGGACAAGCCTCCGCCAAACACAAAAACATCCGGATCAAGAATATTCACCACCTGCGCCAGCCCGCGCGCCAACCGGTCTTCCAGCCGCTCCACCGCCGCAACCGCATTCGCATCTGCCGCCTCGCAAGCGGCCATGATCTCAGGCCCGGATAGTGCCCGTCCCGTCACCGCCGCGAAGTCCCGGCCCAGCCCCGTGCCCGAAACCCACATCTCCATGCACCCGCGCTTGCCGCAGTAGCACTCCGGCCCCGGCAGCTCATCGCCCGAAGCCCACGGCAGCGGAT
>CAXTNM010000031.1:0-49979 GCA_964245715.1 uncultured Acidobacteriaceae bacterium
ATATTTACGTGTTCGATCAGATTCTGCGAGGGAATATCGGGGCGGGGATGCGGGTGCTCGATGCCGGGTGCGGGTGCGGGAGGAACCTGGTCTACCTACTGAGAACAGGGGCGGAGGTATTTGCCCTCGATGCGGATGCGGAGGCCCTGGCTCATGTGCGGGAGCTGGCCCGGGAGCTTCAGCCCGGATTACCCGAGGAAAACTTTCGCGTTGGGGCGATCGAGTCGATGCCGTTTGCGGATGAACTCGCGGACGTGGTGATCTGCAATTCAGTGCTCCACTTTGCCCGGGATGAGCAGCAATTTCTGGCGATGGTGACGGAGTTGTGGCGCTGTCTGCGTCCGGGCGGAATGCTGTTTTGCCGGCTGGGTTCGAGGATTGGGATGGAGTTCGAGCGGCTGCGTGGAGGCCTATACCGGGTTGGCGATCACCAAGAGTGGTTTCTGGTGGATGAGCGCGAGTTGCTTGAGATGACAAGGATGATGGGGGCGGTGCTGGTGGATCCGCTGAAGACAACGGTGGTGCAGGACTATCGATGCATGACGACGTGGGTGGTGAGAAAGCGGGTTTAGCTTCCGCCCTTTAGCTTCATTCGTGGAGCCAGGCCGCTGGTGTTTCTGGAAGAGAAAACCCCATGCCTGGCTTGCGCCGGGCATGGGGTTTCGGGTTGAGACTGCTGGGATTGAGTTAGAAGTTGAGCTTCAGTTGGAACTCGGTGGTACGAGGAGCTCCCTGATCGAAGGTTCCTGAACCACGCTGGGTGCGAAGCGCGTTTTGCGCTGCGAAGCCGGTGTCGCCGTTTAAGTAGCCCTCAAGGACGCCGCCCGCAGTGGCTGCGTTGTTATAGGTGGTGGTGTTGGCGAGTACCCCATTGAGATGGCTGAAGTTCGCCAGATTGGCAACGTTGTACATGGCAACACCAGGCTCGATGCTGAGGCCCTCGCGAATGCGCGAGAGGTGAATCGGGTAAGTGGCATTGATGTCGAAGGTTCGGAATGCCGGGTTGAGAAGAGCACCGTTGGTGAGCGGGTGGATGGGCTGCTGGACTCCGTTCAGAACGGTGAGCTGCGACTGAGTGAGAATGCCTGCGTTGATGAGGGCCAAACCAGCCGGCGTCGGCTGTCCGGCTTCGGTGGCGTTGTAGTTGTTGATGAGTTTGGCGAGGTTTGCGCCCTTGTAGCGGTGCATGTAATCGCCGGGCTCGGTGCCGGGGACGACGTCGCCGACGGTTCCGTCGCCGGTGACGTCGGTGCGGAAGATTTCGCCGGGGACGTTGTTGGACTGGTTATCGAGGGTGAGGGTGGTTGGAGGCGCGGAGAAGAAGTGGCCGACCACGCCGATGTTGAGGCCGTACTTCACGTTGACGCCGCCGCCAAAGCTGAGCTCGTTGGTATGGTCGAGTGCGGAGCGTCCGATGAACTCGTTGGGGTTGTCGTAGTCGTAAGGGAGGGAGTTGAAGAACTCGTCAGAATTATTCGTTCCTGAGATCGGGTTTTGTGAGCGCGAGAGGGAGTATGAGGCCTGGAAGTTACCGTTGAGGATACCGGGTACAGGATGCGAAACCTGCTGCCTGTAGACGAGCTGGAGCGCGTCATAGCCCGACCGTCCCACGGGGAGGATGAATTGTCCGAGGCCAACGTTGGGGTTAGCCCCGGCGAAGGCTGCGGGAGCCTGGCCGGTGAACGAAACGGGATAGCCGCCAGTGTACTGGTTGCTGGAGTCGAGGCCATTCGATGCGAAGTCGGCAATGGTCGCTCCGCCGGCCGGCGTGGTTGCGGTACCAGGGTGCAACCCGGGGCAGCCACCGACAGCAGCAGCAGCCTCAATGGTTGCAGCACCGCAGGCGGTGAGGGTCGTAGCGACCGCTGTCTTGGCGGCAGTGGTGTTGAGAAAGCGAGCAGCGCCAACGTGGTTGACATCGATGCTGAGGGGTACCTTAAGGGTTGCGGTATGGACGTAGTTGGCGCTGATGATGGCGCCCTTGAAGATCTCGTGCTGCACTCCGCCATTGAATTGGATTGAGTAGGGCTGCACGTAGGGAGCGGCGTAGACGCCGGCTGCTTTAAGACCGCCACCGTTTCCGATGTAAGCCGGGTTGGGACCGTTTCCGGCCGAGGCTGTATCGTACTGCGACTTAAGCACCTGGATCTGAGGGGTGGCCTGACTGATGGGTTCGCCGCAGATGGTCGAGAGGGAGACCCCGTTGACCGAACTAACTTGGGTCCCGTTAGGAAGCGTCACCGAGTTAACGCCTCCGCAGACACCAGTCGCATTGAAATAGGGACCATTCGCCTGGATGACGGAGGTACGAGCGTTGGTGGTGTTGTTGAAGATATCGCTCTCGTAGAAGATTCCGATGCCACCCTGCACGGAGGTTTTCTGAGCACCCGGGCTGAAGACGAAGCCAAGCTGCGGTCCGAAGTCGCCGTAGGGCTGGTGGGTCTTCTTGCCGAGCCCTTGCTGAAACTGGTCGAAGAGAGGGGTATTTCCGGTGCATCCGGTGAACTGGAGCGAAGGGGCAAGACTGGAGCAGAGCGGGGTGGGGAGGTCCTGGTTGGCGCGGTCGGTATCGACACTCCAGCGAAGGCCGGCGACCAGGGTGAATGACGGCTTCACTTTCCAGGTATCGGCAAGATAAGCGCCGCTACGCCAGTCGTGCGTACCGCCGCCCGCCAAACCGAACTGAGGGACCTCGGTGAAGCTGCCGTTTCCATTGCCGAGAATATAGACGCCGGCGTAATCGTTGATAGGATCGGAGCCGTTTCCGGCGACGAGAGTGGAAGGCCCGAACTCGGTGAAGAGGGAGGCACCATAGAACTCGGCAAAGCCGCCGCCGAGGATGTAGTTGAGGCTGGCACCGAACTTGACGGTGTGCGAACCCTTGGTCCAGGTGCCGTCGTACCGTGCCTGCTTGTCTGATTGGAAGGTTCCCTGGGGAGCCAGGTAGTTGGGTCCCGCGAAGAAGCCGTCCTGCGCGTCGAAGAGGGTTACATCCGGCAGCGGATTGTAAATGGAGGAGACGCCGCTGGTGCCGCCGTTGAGGATGTTGTGGAACTTCTCATAGCCCACGCGCACGGAGTGCGTAAACTTTCCAGTGGTGAAATCGGCTCCGCCGTTGATGCCTGGAACGTTGTTGCGAGTGTTGTAGAGAGAGTAGAGGTCACCGTAGTTTGAGAAGGCTGAGTTCGCTTCGTAGAAGACGCGGGCGAACATATGGATGCCCTTGGGCGCCTGATAATCCAGGCGACCTACGCTAAAGGTGTCGCGGAACGGGCTGGGGATAGAGGGATAGGCGGCTTGGATGGCGGCAAAGGTAGGCGACGTGGAGGCAGCGGCCTGGTTATCCTGCTTGATACGCTCGGAGTCAGCAAAGAAGAAGAGCTTATCCTTGATGATGGGACCGCCGACATCGCCGCCGAACTGGTTGCGCTGGAACGGAGTGTCGAGTCCATCGGTGGTGCGGGCAAAGCCTACGCGATGATCCTGGAAGTTGTAGAAGAGTTGCCCGTGGACCGCGTTGGTACCGGAGCGAGTGGCGACGAGGACCTGCCCGGTTGAGGTAACTTCGCCGGAGACGTCTTGAGTGGAGCGGTTCAACTGGAACTCGTCAATAGCGCCCGTAGTCACATTGACGATGGTGGTACCGACTGTTTCATCGGTGATGTCCTGGCCGTCGAGGAGGATGCGGGTGGTGCGCCCAGAGACGCCGGAAACAGAGATGGCGGAGTAGCCGGCCTTGGTTGGATCGAAGGTTTCGCCCGATTCGAGAATGACGCCGGGCTCAACCTGAGCCACATCGAGGAAGTTGCGCCCATTAATCGGGAGTGCATCGATCTGCTGACGGGTTATCACGTCGGAGACGGAGGTTTGGTCCGTGTTGACCTGGAGCGCGTCGGCGGTAACTTCAATGGACTGGCTGGTGTTGCCCACGGTCAGCTTGGAACTTCCTGCGGTGGCGGTTCCGGTGCGAACGACGGTGTTGATGGTCGTCGTTTGAAAGCCGGTCTGACTGATGGTGATGCTGTAGTTTCCGGGGTTGAGCGGTCCAACCGAGTAGAAGCCGGCAGAATCGGTAGTGATGGTCTTGGACAGGCCGGTATCGGTGCCCTTGATGGTGATGGTGGCGTTCGGAACAGCGGCACCGGTGGAATCGGTAATGGTTCCCTGGATGGAGCCACCGTTAACGGAGACGGCCTGAGAGAAGGCTGAGGCGGGGAGGGAAGCTGCAGCTCCTGCTGACAATGCAAGCAGGAGAACGAGCGAGGACTTGGGACTCATGCGGGGAAAGCTCCTATGTTGCACAAACATGCGGCACGCGTTGCACCCGCGTCGAGGCGGGCGTTCATTCCCTCTTCGGGGGAGGCTGACTGTGTCCCTTAAGGGCGGAGTCCGGATCAACGAGGTAGCAAATCCGTTGCAGCAAGATGTTGCAACTTGGTTGCCAAACTACGCGACCCTCTAAGTGATGTGTTGGGTCGCGGTTACAGCTTTCCCTTAGAACGTTGCCCGTTGGCGCGATTTTTTCTGACACGTTTCTAGTAGCGGGAAACTGTTTTTCTACAAAAATTCATACATGTGGCGTCATGCCGCCGTTGGACGACGGTCGACCGAGCTCAGGCCCTTCGGCGGGCGGGCAGAGCGGCAGCTGCTCGCGTATTTCGACGCAAGAGCGAGGATCATCCTCGGCGCATACGAAGTTCAATTCTGTTTCTGCTCGCTTGGCGGTTACGACGGGGTTAGGTGTCGGCTGAGGTCGCGAGGTGTTTATTGACAGAGCCCCTTCTCTGGCGGTCTTCTGAGACCGTGGCTTTATCTAAGCGAGTATTTCTGCAAGACTCTGTATATGAGCACAGCGACTGCGACGAAGGTATTGACGGACCGGATCAACCGGATTGAAGTGTCTGCCACGATGGCGATTACGGCCGAGGCCCTGCGCCTGAAGGCAACCGGGATCAAGCTGGCGGACTTTGGTGCGGGTGAACCCCATTTTGAGACCCCTCAACATATCAAGGATGCGGCGATTGACGCCATCCAGAAGGGCTTTACCCGGTACACCGCGGTCGCCGGCACGCCCGATGTACGCAAAGCCCTCGTCGCACGTCATAGCGAGGATTTTGGCACCGACTACGCCGTGGACGAGTGTGTCTTCACCACTGGCGGTAAGCTGGCGCTGTTTAATGCGATCCAGGTGTTGATCGATCACGGCGACGAGGTGATCCTGCCGGTGCCGTACTGGGTCTCGTACAAGGACATTATTCAGTACGCGGGCGGCGTGGTGAAGTACGTCGAGAGTCGCGAAGACGAGAACTTCCGGGTTACCGCAGCGATGATCGAGGGCGCGATGACGGAGAAGACGAAGGCGATCATTTTATGCTCGCCCTCGAATCCGAGCGGCGCGGTGATGGATCAGCAGGATATCGAGGCAATTGTCAGGCTGGCACATCAGCGGGGCGTGTTTGTGCTGCTTGATGAGTGCTACGCGTATCTGAACTTCGCGGGCGAGCCGGTGAGTGGGGCGTCCGTGACTGAGGCGAAGGAGCACGTTATTGTGCTGGGTTCACTTTCGAAGACGTACGCGATGACGGGCTGGCGCGCGGGTTTTGCGCTGGGGCCGAAGCAGGTCATCGGCGCGATCTCGAAGCTGCAGTCACAGAGCACGTCCAACGCTGCCAGCATGGTGCAGAAAGCCAGCATCGCTGCGGTGACCGGTTCGCAGGAGTGCGTCAAGGAGATGCGCGCCGACTACATCAAGCTTCGCGACCGAATTCTCGAAGGCTTTAGAGGCATCGCCGGGCTGACGTGCACGGTGCCGCAGGGAGCGTTTTATGTGTATCCGAACGTTTCGGCTTTCCTGGGTAAGGGTGGCGTCAGAAACACGACCGAGCTGGCGGCGAAGCTACTAAACGAGGCGCATGTGGTGGTGGTTCCAGGTGAGGCGTTCGGAACCCAGGAGCACATCCGCTTGTCGTACGCAGTTTCGGCGAATGTGATCGATGAGGGTGTGAAGCGCATGCGGGAGTACTTCGCAGGGCTGTAGGGATTGAGGGGTGTTCCTGCACATCGCCGAGGGCGGGCTGCTGGGACACTCTCTTAAGCTGATTGCACACTCGCCCGCGGAAGCCAGGACGCGGGTGATTGACTACAACTTTAGGTCGCCTCCGTCGGGTGACAGTTAGGCTATAGGCCGCATCGTATCCACAAAAAGGATAAGTGGAGCGGTGTCTCGTTGGGCGCAGCGACTGTTTCGCTCTACGATGGAGAATATGGCTGATAAGCAAGTTCGATTTGCGCCGGTGATCCTGGCGGGTGGAAGTGGTACGCGGTTCTGGCCGAGGAGCCGGCGCGCTCGGGCGAAACAGGTTCTTGCACTCGACGGCGAAGAGACCATGATTCAGCAGACGCTGATCCGTTTACTGCCGGTGGCGAAGGCGGACGATGTTTGGGTGGTGACGAATCATTGGCTGGAACAGACCATTACCGAGCAGATGCCAACCTTGCTTCCAGACCATATCTTGAGTGAGCCCGTGGCGCGAAATACGGCGCCGGCATGTGCCTTAACCGCGTTCATGTTAGATAAGACCGAGCCGGACACTGTCATCGGGATCTTTCCCTCTGACCACGTAGTCAAGAGTATCCAACGGTTCGCCAAGGTGCTGGCCGCGGGCATACGGGTAGCTTCGGCGGGTGAGAATATCGTGGTGCTGGGGGTACCCCCGACCAGGCCAGAGACCGGCTACGGGTACATCGAGAAGGGGACCGAGGTTCCTGACTTTACAGATGTGCCGGTGCACCGGGTGAAGCGTTTTCGTGAAAAGCCTGACCGACACACGGCCGAGAGGTTCCTGGCGGCAGGGAACTTTGCCTGGAACGGCGGGATCTTTCTCTGGTCGGCACGAACTCTGGTCAATGCGATCAAGGAGCATGTGCCGGATATGGCTCCGATTCTCGAGAAGATTGCAGCGGCCCACGGGACGGACGATTTCGAACGCGTCTTTGCCGAAGAGTACCCTCATTGCGAGAACATCTCGATCGACTACGCAGTTCTGGAGCGGCGATCGGCCAAGGGTGAGGCTCGGTCCAACATCTATTGTCTGCCGGCAGACTTTGGATGGAACGACCTGGGTTCCTGGGCTTCGCTGCATGAGCACCTGGGATCGCATGAAGACGATAATGTGATCGACGGCAAGACCAATGGGCTGGTTGCGATCCAGGCTGAGGGCAATTACGTCTACGCGCCGGGGAAGATGGTCGCGCTGCTTGGAGTAGATGGGCTGGTGGTTGTCGAAACGGAGGATGCCTTGCTGATCACGACCAGGGAGCGCTCTCAGGATGTGAGCAAGGTGGTTCGGCAGGTACATGAAGGATTGAAGCGGGAAGATCTGATTTGAAGCAACTTCCAGCCATTAGCTGCTAGCTTTGTCTTGCCGCGAATGGTTGTTGAAGAACAGGGCTGATGGAGAAAGTGGTCGAGACGGTGCGACCAGCGAGTCACGAGCTGGGAGCCAGGGAGCTGGAAGCTGATGGCTGCAGTTAAGTTTGGGACGGATGGCTGGCGCGGCATCATCGCCGATGACTTTACCTATGAGAACGTGCGCGTCGCGGCACGGGCGATCGCGCTTTATGTGCTGAAGCATGAAGACGCGAACAAAGGCGTTTGCATCGGATGGGACACGCGTTTCGGTTCACAGGCTTTTGCGCAGGTTGTCGCTGAAGTGATGTCGGAGGCTGGTATTCCTGTGCTGCTGGCGGACCGGGTGACGCCGACCCCGGCTTTGAGCTTCGCCGTAAGGGAGCGCGGCGCGGCCGGTGGCGTCATGATCACATCGAGCCATAATCCCGCGCAGTGGAACGGGGTGAAATATAAGGCGAGCTATGGCGGGTCAGGCAAGCCTTCGATCATTGCGCAGATTGAAGGTTTCCTCGACGAAGCGGTTGAGAGAGCGGACCGACCCGCAACGATTGAACCTGTCGATTTTCTGCCACCGTATGTTGAAGCGATTCAGAAGTTCGTCGATCTGGGCGAGATTAAAGCTTCGGGGCAGAAGTTGTTGATAGACGTGATGTACGGGGCTGGGCGCGGAGTAATTGCGGGTATTTTCTCAAAGGCTGGTATCCCATTTGTAGAAATGCGATCTGAGATCAACCCGGCATTTCCAGGGATCAATCCGGAGCCGATCCTGCCGCACATCGCCGAGACGCAGCAGCGCGTCGTCCAAGAGCAGTGCGTTGCGGGCCTGGTCACCGACGGCGATGCGGATCGCATCGGAGCGGTGGATGAGCATGGCAATGTCGTCGATGCGCACAAGATCTTCGCCATATTGCTGAACTGGCTCTTGGAGCGCAAGAAGTGGCCAGGCGATGTGACGCGTGCGTTTAACACGACCTTAATGCTCGACCGCATTGCGAAGAAGCATGGGCGGACCCTGCATGAGCATGGGATCGGCTTCAAGTATGTCTGCGACCTCATGCTCGAAAAAGACATTTTGATTGGCGGCGAAGAGTCCGGTGGCGTGGGCATCTCGAAGCATCTTCCGGAGCGGGATGGGATGCTGAACTCCCTGTTGCTCGCACAGGTGATGGCAGATGAGAAGAAGACGCTCGGGGAGCTTGTGGCGACGCTCCAGGAAGAATTCGGTGAGCACCAGTATGGGCGCATCGACATGCATATCGATGACGCGCTCAAGCAGTCGGCGATCGGGCGGGCGAAGGCCATCAAAGCCGGTGAGCAGTTTGCCGGTTTGAAGGTGCTACGGGTAGAAGCACTCGACGGAATCAAGTTCTTTCTCGAGAATCCATCTTGCAAAGACAAGAAGAACGCGGCGGAGACCTGGATCTTATTACGAGCTTCGGGTACCGAGCCGCTGCTGCGGGTTTACTGTGAAAGCTGTTCGGTGGAGAGCGTGAACGCGGTCCTGAAAACCGCCGAGAGCTTTGTACTCGCCGGAAGGGCTTGAGACTGGTTGTTGCTGAGACTGTATGCTGGGGTGAGATTCTGGGCCCGTGGTGCTGGTTGGAGCATCTTTAAGGGTGGTAGAGATCCCTGGGAGATTCTGTGAAGGTAGAAGCGAAGGGTTTGTTGTTTGATATGGATGGTGTGCTGATCAGCTCGATTGCGTCGGTGAATCGTTGCTGGCGGCAATGGACGAAGCATTATGGAATCGCAGGGTGGGAGACATACGTCATTCCGCACGGCGTCCGCGCGGTCGATATCATGCGCGGACTGCGGCCTGACTTCACCGATGCGGACGTGGCGGAGGGTTTGCGGAGGATCGAAGATCTGGAGATTGCCGATACGGCGGATCTGAAGGTGCTGGACGGGGTGCGCGAGCTGCTTGCATCGCTGCCGCCGGAGCGTTGGACCATTGTGACGTCGGCTACACGGCGCTTGCTGCTGGGACGGCTGAAGGCGGCAGGGCTACCGTATCCGGATGAGTTGATCGCGGGCGACGACGTAGTCAACGGCAAACCACATCCGGAGCCGTACATGAAAGGCGCAAAGATGCTTGGATTTACGTCAGCCGACTGCGTTGTGGTCGAAGATGCGCCGAGTGGCGTCGGCAGCGGCGTGGCCGCGGGCAGCCCGGTGCTGGGTGTGCTTGGAACACATAGCGCGGAGGAGCTTTACGACGCGGGTGCGAGCTGGGTGGTGCAGTCGCTAGCGGGAGTGAAGGCGATGGTTCACGCTGACGGTTTGGTTCTGGAGTTCGAACAGCTCGAGCGCTAGACTCTGGTTGGGGGTGGGCTTGGTTCGAGCGACGCTTTGGTTTTTGGCAGTTGTACTGACGGGAGAGGGCGCCTGGTCTGCGCCGCAGGTTTCGGTGCCAGCAGCCCCTCTGGCGGAGAAGGCTACGGTGTGCGAGGTGGCGCGTTCAGCGGCAGCCTACTCGGGCCATTACCTTGCGGTGACCGGAGTGGTGGCGGGGCGCGATCCGGCACATCTGCTGCTGACTTCAGGCGATTGCATCCTCGGACTGAAGATGGTGTTTTCGCCTGAGGTGCAGACGCACGAGGACATCCGGGTGCTGTTTGCAGCGATTCGACGGAATGCGGTGACTGGCGCAGGTGGTGGGACCGACAGCGGCATCACGGGCACGTTTGAAGGAAAGTTTACCTACTCGGACGGTGGGGCGGGTGGGCAGTTTACGGTGGATGGAATTGACGAGCTGAACTTCCCGAAGCGGTGAGGCCGGGTTCTACGTTGTGCGAGCAAGCAGGATCTGCTCAACCCGCTGCAGGTCTTCTTCGGTGTCCACCCCGATGGTGTCGTGCGGGGTTTCGGCAACGTGGATGGAGATGCCGTGTTCGAGGAAGCGCAGTTGTTCCAGACGCTCGGTGATTTCGAGCGGGCTGGGAGCCAACGCGTGAAAGCGCTGGAGCGCTTCGGCACGGTAGGCGTATAGGCCGAGATGCTTGAAGATCGGAGCTCCGGTACTTTCGCGGTCGTAGGGGATTGTGGCGCGAGAGAAGTAGAGCGCACGGTGTGCGGGCGTGGTGACCACCTTGACGGCGTTCGGGTTGGCAATGTTCTCAGGCGAGCAGAGCGTCTTCAGCGTAGTGACTTGGATGGTCGAGTCGGTGAAGGGTTTGAGCAGCGCAGTGATGTGGGCCGGGTGGAGCAGCGGCTCGTCGGCTTGAATATTGACATAGACGTTGGCTGGATGGAGCTGGGCGACGGCGTGAACGCGGTCGGAGCCGCTGGGGAGGTCCGGTGAGGTGAGGATGGCGGGCCACGCATTGGCTTCGCAAAGCCGCATCACCTCGTCCGCGTCGGTCGCGATCAGGACGTCGTCAAGCGTGGGGCATGCGCGCGCAGCTTCGTACACCCAGGCGAGCATAGGTCGGCCGGCGATCTCGCGCAAGACCTTATGGGGTAGTCGGGTGGAGGCGAGACGAGCGGGAATAACGGCGAGCGTAGAGGGTTTAGCCACACGTTCTATCTTAGTTTGACCGGGCCGGGTGTGGGACTTATCATGGAGCAAGCGGCCCTCGTGTGGAATGGTGTGTGAGGCGCGGCTTCTTTCTTCCCTCGAACACCTGGCGGTGTAGCTCAGATGGTTAGAGCGACGGACTCATAACCCGTAGGTCGACAGTTCGATTCTGTCCACCGCCACCAATGAACTTATCTCATCATGCGAGTGGCCTTCCGGAGCATCAGGGACATCGTTTGTTCGGCTTCTTATGAAGTGGAGCGGAACGTTCTAGGGTCGATTCGACGAGCGCGTTTGGCGCCAGGGTCGTTGAGAGGACCTGGCGGCCTGGTGCCGACCATGAGCTTTCCGAAGATGTCGGTGTCGATGCGATGGAAGACGTTCACGTTTGGGAGTGGTTGAGCGCTGCTCATAGTCAACTCCAGGCGGTCAGGATCGAAGGTGATCTCGAGATCGGCTACAGCTCCATGCTTGTCCCAGCCGTAAGTCTCGCGCCATGATGCCAGGTCGAGGTACTGCTTCGAGCCGCTGCCAAAGTACCCCAGGAAATCCTTCGGCATGGAGGTATAGAGATTCCCGTCGGCCTGATTGTTGGGGTTGAGGAAGACGATTGCTGATTTGCCGCAGCTGCTGAAGATGTTGTTGTCGATCTCATTTCCCTCGGCCTTGCCGGTGCCCGCCCGATCCTCGCGCACAATCGCGAAGACTCCGGAGTTGTCGCATCGGCCGACCAGATTCTGGGCGATGATCACATGATCGGTGGCATTGATGAAGATGCCCGAACCTGCGCACCCGCGTTGCCCGGGCGTGCCTGGCTCGGCGTTGCGAACGTCCCAGATCACGTTGTTGTCGATCTGATTCTGCTGGAGGTTCACCTCCATGTGCACTGCAGCGCTCACCGTGAGGACGTCGGTGAAGACGTTGCTCGTGATGCGGCAGTTGGCATTGCCGCTGTCGAACCAAACCGCGTTGGCGTGACGAATATGCCGCACGACGTTACGGCGGAAGAGCATGTTCTGGGCGCGATGGAACTTGGCCCCGGCTGCCTCCCAGGCGCGTTCGGCATCGGCCCAGCCGCACCATTCGATCAAATTGTCCTCGATTACTGTATCGATTGTTCCCATGCCGGCGAGACCCTCTACGCCGCAGTAGCGAATCGTATTGCCCCGGATGATCTGGCCTGAGCCGGCCTGCGGTGTGGGCGCTTCGTTCCAGTCGCCATTGCCGATATCGAGTCCGGTGCCGTTCGCCCACTCGATGGTGTTCCCTTCGATAATCCAGTGATTGCCACCAGCGGTGGATAGCAGCCCACGCTGCGGAATGGGATAACCGTTGCCGCCGTGCTGAAAAGTGATTCCCTTTACGCGGATGTAGGCGAGCCCTTTATGCAGGGGGACAAAGGCCTGCTCGCGGACTGTGACCTCTACTACGTGCCCGGTGGGAGCACCGCCGGGTATGCGGACGTGAATGGCCCTTCCCGAATCCTCGACCCAGAATCTGGCTTCTGGCGTACCGCCGATTTCCTGCATAATCGGGCCGCCGCGTGCGCGAGCTGGCAAGCCGTTGAGGACGGGAGGAGTGTTGGGAGGCAGTGGCTCAGGCAGATGGGTGATGGCCAACTCGCGCAGCTGCTCCATCGGCTCGAGCGGCTTGCCATCCACGAACACCAGTCCACGGCGCCGGAAGTAGGGGCCCATGTCAACCGTTCGGGTGTTGAGCCAGGATCTGTCGGCTGGCGCGCTCGGAAGTGCGAATGGATTGTAGCCGTCAGGGAATAAAGTCCACGGAAGTTCATGTTGCCAGGCAGCAACCATCGTTAGTGTCTGACCGGCTTGCGGATGGCCGATAGGGATGGACTCGGACGTCCAACCCTCTTTGAGGATCTCCGACCCCGTGATGATGACGTTGGCTCCAGGTGCGGCCTCGTAGGAGATCATCTTCGTCGCACCGGTCCCGCCACGCGCAGGACGGACGCACTCACGGTAGATACCTGAGGCGATTACTACACGCTCTCCGGGCTCAAGCACCTCGGCCGCCTTGCCGATGGTGCGAAATGGCCGCTCACGACTTCCCGGCCCGAGGTCGTCCGCGGCTGCGGCGGAGCTGTCAACATAGTAGGTCCTGGAAAACGACAGGGGCTGTTCCCAGGAAACATGTTCGGTGCCGTCAGGCAGACGCAGGGTGGACTCTACTTCTTTGTCGCTCAGTGCAGCGGGCATCGAGGCGGATCCCTTGGCTGCCTGACCGAAGGCGATGCCACCCAGACTGAAGGAGGCTCCGGCACAGGCTACATTCTGGAGAAAGCGCCGGCGGTCCGACGAGCGGAGCGAAGCGCTCGATGAGGTGTGAGGCTTGTCCACTAGCGGGTCGACCCCCTCATGGCGCGTTGGATCCTGTTTCACGGGAGTTCTCCTCTTCGTTACTTTGTGGATGCTCATGAAGCGCGGCGGGGACGAGTGAAAGCCCTGGCGCCCTGAACTGCTGGCCATGCTGAACAGCCGGCCAGGACCATTCCGACTGCAAGACTTATACCAGCGTGCTCAGGAAAGCTTCACCGCCTCTGCATCGTAGCTGTCACGTCAAAACAGCGTCAAATAGCGGCTCGACCTGGGCAACAGTCGCGGGGCGTTGCCCGAGATCGTGTCTTCGGCAATCATTCGAGAAAGCGCAAAGGGGTTAGGCTGGACAGATGGAATCGCGTTTGAAGCTTCTGCACGATGACCGTCTCTTTCCCGCGGACTCCTCCACCCGCGATGTCGCGCGCCGTATCTATGCAAGTATCCGCGACCTGCCGATCCTCAGCCCGCACGGTCATACCCAAGCGTCTTGGTTCGCGAAGAACGAGCCCTTTTCCGATCCCGCGAAGCTCTTCATTCAACCGGACCATTACGTTCATCGCATGCTCTATAGCCAGGGGATTTCACTGGAGCAGCTTGAGATCGGTGCTGAACAGATCCGTGATCCGCGAGCCGTTTGGCGGCTGTTCGCGGAGAAGTACTTTCTGTTTCGCGGCACGCCGACGCGCATGTGGCTTGACTTTGCTTTTGAGGAGCTCTTCGGGCTTGATGAGCCACTCTCAGCGAAGACCGCCGACGACTATTACGATAAGATCTCCGCCAGTCTGCAGACTCCGGAGTTTCGTCCGCGTGCGCTCTTCGATCGCTTCCACCTAGAGGTGCTCGCGACCACCGACTCCGCACTGGACTCGCTCGCGGATCATAAGGCCATCCGGGAGTCAGCATGGCCGCGACGCGTGCTGCCGACCTTCCGTCCAGATTCGGTCGTCGACCCCGACTTCCAAGGGTTTGCCGAAAACCTTGCTCGTCTCGGCGAGCAGGAGAGGGAAGATACGAGCACGTGGACCGGCTATCTTGCCGCTCTCCGCAACGCGCGCGAACGCTTCCGCGCACTAGGCTGCACGGCGACCGACCACGGACACCCGACGGCTCGCACGGCGAACTTGTCCCACGAGGAAAGCGCCGCGCTCTTCTCAAAGGTTCTCCGTGGAGGCACGGACGCTCAAGAACACGAGCTTTTCCGAGCGCAGATGCTCACCGAAATGGCGCGCATGAGCGTGGATGATGGGCTCACCATGCAGATCCATCCGGGCAGCGTTCGCAACCACAACCGCCTGCTCTATGACCGCTTCGGTCGCGACATGGGCGCGGATATTCCGACGCGCATCGAGTACGTCGAGTCGCTGCGGCCTCTGCTCGATCTATTCGGTAACGAGCGCGGCCTGACGATCATCCTATTCACACTGGACGAGTCGACTTACAGCCGCGAACTGGCGCCACTGGCCGGGCACTATCCTTGCCTCCGCCTGGGTCCACCATGGTGGTTTCACGACAGTCCCGAAGGCATGATGCGCTATCGTGAATCGGTCACAGAGACTGCCGGCTTCTACAACACTGCGGGCTTCAATGACGATACTCGCGCCTTCCTCTCGATCCCCGCGCGACACGATGTGGCGCGACGCGTCGACAGCGCTTTCCTTGCGCGCCTGGTAGTCGAACACCGGCTCACCGAAACCGAAGCCTTCGAGACCGCACGCGATCTGACCGACCGGCTCGTGCGTAGCGCTTACAAGCTCTAGCGTCTTGCCCCTAACCTCCTCAAGGGGGGTGCGGGTGCTGCTCGACGAAGAGTAGTTAAACGGCGTAACGTTTCATCACGTCGATGATCACGCGCCCACAATCGAACGCACTCACCCGGCGTAACATCCTTCAGGCGGCGGCCGCGATCCCGCTGGCTGCACTGCCATCGTTTGTGCTCGCGGAGGACCCCAGAACAAAGCCGCTTGAAGAGTTCAGTCACTCTGAGGTGCTTGTCACCGGCAGCCTGCAAACGGCGCAGCGCGACAACGTTCTCGCGGTACTGATGGCGCTTGATGAAGACAGCCTGCTCTATCCATACCGACATATGTCAGGCCAGGCGACGCCCGGAGTAAGTCTCGCCGGCTGGTACGAATACCTTCCCAACTACGACCATCATCACGATTCGGCCGGTCTGGCACCGGGTCATGCGCTTGGCCAGTGGATCTCGGCGCTCGCTCGCTTTTACGCAGCGTCGACGTTTATGCCAGGCGAATCTCGGCCTGTACTAAAAGCCCGGGTAGACCGTCTCACCACACTGCTGTCGCAGTCAGTCACCCCGGCTTATTTCGCCAAGACCCGGTTCCCCGCATACACCCTCGACAAGCTGATCTGCGGGTTGCTCGATGCGTTCCGGTACAGCGACGATCCCGCGGCGTTCGAGCTGATCGACCAGGCTGTCGCCGCCGCCAATGCAACGCTGCCCGGTAGAGCAGTCGAACGGGAGGTCCAATGGAAGCTGGGTTACGACCTCTCCTGGATGTGGGATGAGAACTACACGCTACCTGAGAATCTTTACCGTGCCTACGAGTTCGGAGCGAAGGCAGGGCAGGGACGCGCGCGCAGCTATCGCCAGCTCGCAGACGCGTACCTGCTCGATGAGAGCTTTTTCGGGCCGCTCTCGCGCAACGAAAACGCCCTTGCGGATCAGCATGCCTACTCGCACGTGAACGCTCTCTGCTCGGCCGCACAGTGCTTCCTGACGACCGGCTCGCGGATGCATCTGGACGCGGCGCGGAACGGCTTTCAGATGCTCGAGGCGCAGAGTTACGCGACGGGCGGCTGGGGCCCGGATGAGACGCTGCGCAAGCCGGGCCTCGACGACGTTTACCACTCTCTCAGCAACACGCACAACTCCTTCGAAACGCCTTGCGGAGCCTACGCCCACCTGAAGCTGACGCGCTATCTTCTGCGCGCAACCCGCGATGGGCATTTTGGCGATTCGATGGAGCGTGTCTTCTTCAACACCATTCTGGGTGCGCTTCCGCTTGAGCCGACCGGACGCTCCTACTATCACTCCGACTACAGCTTCAACGCACGCCGCGTCTACTCTTCGTCGCTTTGGCCTTGCTGCTCCGGCACCCTGCCCCAGGCGGTGGCGGACTACGGCATCAACACTTACCTGCATGCGCCCGACGAGATCTGGGTCAACCTGTACCAGCCCAGCCAGCTCCGCGCCAATGTCGCCGGAGTCCCGCTCCTGCTGACGCAAACCACGGATTATCCGTTTGATCCGCGGATCCATATTGCTCTGCAACCTTCCATTCCAACCGCGTTCACCCTGCGGCTCCGCATCCCAGCCTGGGCCGAACAGCCCACGCTGACGATCAACGGGGAGCCGCATCCGATCTCGATCCAGCAGGGCTTCAGTGCGCTGACTCGCACCTGGCGACCCGGTGATGAGGTCGTCCTCTGTCTTCCACTTAGCCTCAGGGTCGAACTGCTCCCCGCAAATGGCGGTCCCGCCCACCTCAACCTTGTCGCTCTTCTTTACGGCCCGGTCGTCCTCTTTGCCCTGCACGAAGCGGAGGTGATGACCGTTGCCTTGCCATCAACGCAGCCCTACAGCCAGCCTCCGATGCCGCAGCCCGCGCCGCTCACCATTCCGCGCCAAGCGCTCCTGGCCGCACAGCGCATCTCCCCACGCGAGTGGACCGTGACAACACCCTTGCGAAAGATCCATTTTGTGCCGTTCCCCGACCTGGCCGATCGCCTTTACACCACCTATCTCGACGCGGTCTGAACCTCGGCTTCTACCTGTTTGAGGCAAGGGGTGGGCGGCTCAGCCACGCCTTTCTTGACTCACGGGCTCATCCGCCGAACAAGCACTCAGCCACTAAAACCTTTATTCTTGGGAGTGAAGGCTCCGCCGGCCCACGATCTCATCAGAGATAGGTGAGGAGCCACATTTCTCCCCAAGGGTGTGCACCAAAATAATGCCATCGACGCAACCTTATGCCGCAACCAGCCGCCGTGGCCTGATCCTCCACGATTCGCTTGCCTTTCTTGCGCTGCTTGGCACTTCGGTTGCTCTCTTCGGCGTCACGCTCTTTCTGTTTAAATCTTTTCAAGCGCATCGTGCGGAACTGGCGCAGCGCTGGTCCCATCGCGGGCGCGTCGAGCTGAGCCATCATCAGCCTGATCAGGCCGTCAGCTCGCTTCGCACGGCGCTGTCCTACGACTCCGAGGGTCCGGGAGAGGCCGCCGACCAGCTCCTGCTTGCGCAGGCTCTTTACGCCGCTGGCGACACCGAAGAGGCGAGCAACTACTTCCTCAACCTGCACGACGCCACTCCCGGTGATGGCTCGATCAATCTACAACTGGCTCGGCTTACCCGCCATAAAGGCGATGCTGCGGATGCCGATAACTACTATCGTGCGGCCATCTACGGGAGCTGGGAGGGCGACGCCGTAACCCGTCGCCGGCAGACTCGGCTCGAACTCGCCGACTTCCTGATCGAGCAGCACCAGCTTGCTGAAGCTCGCAATGAGCTCTTCACCGTAGCTTCCAACTACCCGAACGATGTCCAATTGAACCTTGACGTCGCGGGTAAGCTTGAGTCCGCCGGCTTCCTGGAGGACGCGCTCACTTTTTACCAGAAGGCCGCCGCAGCTGAACCTCACGCGCGTCTTCCGCTTGAACTTGCGGGCAGAGCAGCCTACAGGCTTGGGGACTACGCCGCAGCCGAACGCCTGCTGAATCACGCGCTGGTCGAGCGGCCCCTGCCGAACCACACTCCCGAGCAACAGCAGCAGCTAGAGTCGATGGCTGAGGACGCGCGCCGCATTCAGCAGCTGAATTTGACGCGGGATCAGCCCGCGGCCGAGCGAGCCGATCACATCCTCAACGCTTCGAAGATCGCCCAGGCTCGCCTGCAGGAGTGCCTGAAGACCAGTCCATCGGAGACACTGACCGGGCTCAACGCGCGCTGGACGGCCGCTACAGCCGGTACTGCCGGCAGTCGGCGTACGCTGCTCCAGAACGCTGCTGCGCAGGATACCTGGACAAACCTCGTTTACACGACCGAGCAGGAGACCGCGCCGCCGCTCGACACGAGCTGCACGCCGCCTGCCGGAGACGATGCGTTGCTGTTGCGGCTTGCCAACGCCGCCCAACCGCTTATCGCTTCTACACCGCCGCCTGCCATCACGACGCCGGATGCAAACAAGCCCTCACTGGTCCGCCGCATCTTCGGAGCCGGGTCAACAGCAGCTACAAAGGAGCAGGCACCTAATGGCAAGTAGCTCCGCAGGCAGCGTTCAGGCCGATCCGATTCAAAAGCAGACTATCTCCGGAACCAGGCCGTCTTCGCAATCCGAAGTGAGCGCACCCGCTCGCGAAGAACGTCTCTTCCTGCTGCTCTCTATCTTCATCGGCATCATCAGCGGCCTGCTCGTCGTGAGCTTCCGCATGGCCATCGAGTGGCTTACCCTGCTTCTGCAAGGCTCGGCTCCCGCACCTCATCAGCCGCGCTTGATCATCGTACCGACGCTGGTAGGGATCGTCGTCGGTATCCTCACTCGCTATGTGTTTCCGGCTGTACGCGGTTCCGGCGTGAATCAAACCAAGGCCGCGCTCTACATCCACAATGGCTACATCTCCATTCGGACGATGACTGGCAAGTTCCTACTCTCTGCGCTTGGAATCGGCGCAGGATTTTCACTTGGCCCCGAGGATCCGTCGCTCCAGATCGGCGCCGGGGTCGCCTCCTATATCAGCCGCAAGGTTGGGCTCTCACGGGAGCGCCTGCGCATTTTCGCCCCGGTTGGAGCTGCTGCGGGCCTCGCGGCAGCCTTCAACGCGCCCATCTCGGCTATTCTTTTCGTCATTGAAGAGGTGATTGGACAGTGGACCGCCGGTGTGCTCGGCTCGGTCGTCCTGGCCGCTGTATCAGCGGTTGTGGTCGCGCGTTGGTTCTGGGGTTCGGAGCCGATGTTCCGCATCCCCGCGGTTACCCTGCGCGACCCGCGCGAGCTGCTCGCGTATGCAATCCTCGGTGTCGTGGGTGGAGCCTTTTCTCTCATCTTTTCGAAGTTGCTCGGCTATTTGCGCCCCTTGTTGCGCAGACAGCCGGCCTGGTCGCAGATGCTGCAGCCGGCTGCAGCGGGCTTCCTGGTCGGCTGCATCGGTTATCTTGGCCTGCCGCAGGTCATGGGAGCCGGTTACGGAGTCATGGATCAGGCAATGCACGCTCAGTTCGCCTTTAAGGTGCTGATCCTGCTTGCGCTCTTCAAGATCATCGCAACGACGCTTTCGTTCTCGAGCGGCAGTCCCGGCGGCGTCTTCGCCCCGACGCTCTTTGTGGGCGCCATGCTGGGCGCGGCGGTTGGCTCGTTCGAGAAACTCATTTTTCCTCATTTCGTAACCGGCTCCATCGGCTCCTACGCGCTTGTCGGCATGGGCGTGCTTTTCGCCGCCTTCCTGCGCGCGCCGCTTACCAGCGTCTTCATGGTGCTCGAGGTCAGCGGCAACTACTCGATCATTCTTCCGGTGATCCTCGCCAATACGATTGCCTACCTGTTCGCACGTTCGCTCGAGCCGATTCCGATCTTCGAGCTGTTCACGCACCAGGACGGGCTCTACCTGCCTTCGATGGAAGAGCAGCGAGAAGAGTCGGAGTTGCACTTCGAAGACGCGCTGCTCCCCATCACATCGCCGATCCTTCAAGGCAATCAGTCGATATGGAGCGCGAAGTCCGCGCTCGAGCAGGACGAAAAAGCGGCCAGTGCAGCCGCGATCCTCATCCAGTGCCGCGACGCGCAGTGGTACGCCGCGCGCCACTCAGAGCTTTCCGACCTGTTCGCCATGTTCGAGAAGCCGGACGACCCGGGGGCCTCGGACACCCTGGAATCTATCCTTCCGCCCGAACGCACACCGCTTATCTTTCCGGATCAGCCGCTGTCGGTCGCGCTTCCTTACTTCCGTCGCTGGCCGGTCGTGCCGATCTCGAATCGCGCTACGCGGGGCGCTCTCGAAGGCGTTCTCTCGCTCGACGACGTGCTGAAACGTTATCAGCGCCAGTAAAGCTCGAAGCTTAGAGCGGCACCTTACTTCAGTTGCCGTTCCTCCAACCCGATCAAGCCCAGCAGCGCACCCCAGTGATAGAACCGATCGCTGGTCCGGACGGTGTCACTATCATCCTGGATCGCGCTGTAGTTCTCATGCACATGTCCTTTCGTCTGCCACTCCATCAGAAAGAGGTCGGTCGACTTGCGCGCGAGTTCCTGCCGCGCCTTGACCGCTGCGGCGGAGTCATAGTTGCGTAATCCCAGGTAGACCAGGTAGTTCATGGGTCCCCAGATTCGGCCGCGCCAGTAGTCCTGGTCCTTGAACGCCAGGTCATTGCGTGCGATGGACGGAATGATCCGCGCCCCACCGAACTCCTCAGGATTCAGCAGGTGTGCCGTGATCATCTCATCGGCGCGGCCAGCATCAGGAGCTTTGGCAAGCAGCGGGTAGAAGTTGGTCGGTGAGATCCTCGCGCTGAGCTCGCCCGTGCGCAGGTCTTTATTCAGGTACATCCCCGTCTTCGCATCCCAGAGAGTCTCGAGCTTCGCCCGGAATCCCGCTGCGTGCGTGTGGAGTCTCTGCGCCTCGGCAGGTTTCCCGAGTACATCCGCAATCTGTGCCAGCGCGTCGCTATCGGCGATGAACATGCTCATCAGGCCAACATCGGCAAGCATCATCGTGTGGGTCTTCTCATCATAGCTGGGCGAGTCATACATTGGGCTGTTATCCAGGCCCGACTCGTACCGCGCCCCCTGCATCGTTCCTCGGCTCGTGTCATCGAGGTTGACCGGCTGATTGTCCCCGTCGCTGCCCCAGGTCAGGTAACCGTCGACCACCCGGTGCTCCGCCCACCATGCGTTCCAACGCAGCAGTCTTGCGAAGGTCTGCTCCAGCAGCCAGCGATCGCCGAACTTGCGATAGAGCGCGAGAACGGTCACTGCGCCAACCGGAGGCTCCGAGCGATCCGAGCTCTTCCAACTACCCGCACGTCCGTAGTTGGGAACGAATCCTGCCTGCGTTACCTCGCCTAGGATCTCCATCACATTGGCGTACGCCAGGTTGCGATTGTCGACCGCGGCAAGTGAAGCCGCGAAGAACGTATCCCAGTCGAACAGCACGTACCCGCCCCAGTTCTCGTTCCAGATTCGGCTTACCGGTGTAATCACGCGACCTCCCGCCGGCTCATAGATGGTGTCCCAGGCAATTGTTGTCTCAATCGCCTTACGTACCGTTGAAGCCTGGTCTTGTTTGACCTTCCCGACCTCAAACGCCTCCTGCTTTTCCGAAACGATGGCCTGCACTTCGGCCACGGTCCGATGCACACCCGTACTCAAACCCACCGGCCCATCCAGCACGGCAGAGAAGTAGGGCCCAACCACCGGCACATGCACCGCGCCGGCGTCCTTCGCGGCGAGATAGATCGGCACTCTTGCCCCAGTGGGAGAAGCCAGGAGGTGATCACCCTCTCGGCCTACCGTGCCCGGCCGGTTCCAAAGCAATCCTGCAGAGAACACCGCCGTCAGCGGCTGGCTGACAGCTTTTGGACGGGTTACAGGAGTTACAAGCATTACCAGATCGTTCCCGGAGTGTGCCGTCTCGAACTTCCAGGTGTAGCCGTGCCAACTTACCTGCAGCTCGGTATAGCTGCCGTCGTAAGCATGCGGTCCGGGATGGACCTCTTCATCCCCGACGCCACGCCGGCCGATCAGCGCCGCGGGCAGAAACGAATCCGCATTTTCGGTCGTGTTTTGCTTGATCCCGAGGCGAACCTCCAACCCCTGCGGCAAAAGCACATCGCCCATCACGGTGTCGTTATCCCATGTGTTCCAGCCCTGCTGTAGCGCGGATTGCACCCTGGCATACTGAGTTGACCGAGCCCTGGGCGCATGTTGCCCCCACGCGCATCCACTCCCCACTACCGCGGCCATGCTGGCCAACACGATGCTTCGTATCATCTTTCCAACCTCAAAACGATCCAGTTCACCGAGTATGCCAGCCTCTGGCAAACTTCGGCTTCTCGGCGTTAGAATTCTTGCTAACTAATCATCTAGTTGTCAGTCCAACCAACCAGAGAAACGATTCGATGCCACCGCGACCCTCCAACACGCTTACTCCCGCTGAGCTCCGGCTGATGCGCGTCTTATGGATGCACGGGGAATCCGCGGTTGCGGACGTCGTGAAGCACGTCGAGCCGCTCGCCTATACCTCGGTTCTGACGACCATCCGCGTGCTGGAAACCAAGGGCTATGTCACGCACCGGCAGGAAGGCCGCGCCTTTCTCTACAGCGCCGCAGTGCAGGAGCATGAGGCCAGCCGGTCGGAGATCACACACCTGCTGACTCGTTTCTTTGGCAATTCGCGTGAGCGCCTGCTGCTCTCACTCCTCGGCGACTCCGAAATCGACCCCGACGAACTCCGGCGGTTGAAACAGGCGATCGCCAGTACCCCTGACGATCCTACCGTCGAATCCGAAGCCCCCACTCCCAAATCTAAAGAGGAGAGCGCCTCGTGAATTATCTCGCCGCAAACGCCGCCGCCGTTCTTCTCGCCGCCATCTGGCAGGGAGCTGTCCTCGCTGTCGTTGTTGCATTCACCTTGCGCCTGCTACCCGCGGTCTCCGCCGCCACCCGATCGCTCATCTGGACCGCGACCTTTGGCCTCCTGGTGGCCATGCACTTTCGGCCAACGAGTTCTGTAGCTTCTACTGTTCCGGCTCACCCGTTCCACCTTGCTCCCGCCTGGAGCATCGCGGTCGTGGTCGTCTGGCTCGCGCTTTCGCTCTTCCGCGCTACACAGTTTCTGCTGAGCGCCTATCGCCTGAACCAGATTGCTCGCCGCGCAACTCTTGTTCGTTTGGACGATTCCTTCCTCGCATCCTTGTCTCGCTTGACGAGTGGGTCCACCTCTTACATCCGCTCTTACACCCTTTGCACCTCGCCCGACGTCGATCGTCCCTCGGTTCTGGGCTTTTTCCACCCGCGCATTCTGCTTCCTGAGGGTCTTCTGGGGATTCTCACTCCAGCCGAGTTCCAACAAATCCTTCTTCACGAAACGGAGCACCTCCGTCGCTCCGACGACTGGATCAACCTCCTGCAGAAGTTGGCTCTGGTCGTCTTCCCGCTAAACCCCGTGCTCTTCTGGGTCGAACGCCGTCTTTGCCTTGAACGGGAACTCGCCTGCGATGCCCGCGTCCTCGCCGCCGGCGAAAATATTCGCAAATCCTACGCCACGACCCTGACGCGCCTCGCTGAGCACTCGATTATGCGGCGCGGTCTCAATCTCGCGCTTGGAATCCTTGGCCAGCGCCCGCGTCCGTCTGAGCTCTCAACCCGCGTCCACCGGATCCTGGTGCGTCCCGCCAGAACGCTGACCCGCACGCAGACCCGGCTCGCGACCGCGACTGTTCTGGTTGGTGTCCTTACCCTTGCAACGACGCTTGCTCACACGCCGACCCTTGTCACCTTTGCCCCGGAGGTTATAACCGAGCAAGCTACAAACCTGGCTGCCGCAACTCCGGCTTCCGACACCTGGGTACCCAAGCTTGTTCAGACCAGGGCGATCATGCGCAGCTCCACCCGACCGAACTATCGCACCATCGAGACGGTAGCCCACGTTCCGTCTTCGCCCTTGCGTCGGCCGAAGAAAGCGCGCACTCTCCAACGCATCACGGCAGCACCGCGCGTGATGAATACCAGCTTCGACAGGCCCGAAGCGGACTATCAGCCGCGTCTCACGCTGACCGTTGCCTCCGGCAGCCAAGTTCAGCAGTTACTCGTCCCCGCTGTCGCGTACGTACCGGCTTATGCCGCAGTCCGTACGCCTGATGGCTGGATCATCTTCCAACTTTAACCTGAATCTCACCCCTAGGAGTCGTTGTATGCTCGGATCAACTAGTAAATTAGTTTTAGTCGCCACCAAGGCTGCTCTTCCTGCGTCTGTCGTGTCCGCCTTCGTACTTGGCGCCGCGCTCTTCACAGGACACGGTGCTGTTCACGCCGCCGCGATCACGGGAGGAACCCCGCTCGACGACAACTCCGTTTCGGCGCTTACCGCTCTTGACCGCGCCATGGAAGCTGTCACCTCGAAGGTGACCCCCTCGATCGTCAACATCGAAGTGACTGCCAAGGCCAGCGCCGATGAACAGTCGCAGAACAGCCAGATGCCGCAACTTCCTCCCGGCTTTGCACAATTCTTCGGCGGCGGCAACGGCATGCAGATGCAGCCGCAGCAACCGCAGATGGAGCATGCCATTGGTTCCGGCGTGATCATCTCGCCCGACGGTTACATCATCACGAACAACCACGTGGTCGCGGGTGCCACGAAAATCCGCGTAACGTTGTCGGATCGTCGTGTCTTCACCGGCCGCGTTATCGGCACAGATAAGCTGACCGACATTGCCGTGGTGAAGATTGACGCAATCAACCTTCGTCCGATTGCCTGGGGCGACTCTACCAAGCTGGAGGCCGGCCAGACTGTCCTCGCCTTCGGTTCGCCCTTTGGCTCGCTCCGCTTCTCGGTGACCCGCGGGATCGTCTCCGCGCTTGGCCGCCAGGATCCGTTCCGGGACGACGCCCGCAAGCCTGAAAACTTCATCCAGACCGACGCAGCCATCAATCCCGGCAACTCCGGCGGCGCGCTGGTCGACGCACACGGCGAACTCGTCGGCATCAACCAGTCCATCATCTCGAACTCCGGATCGTTCCAGGGAGCCGGCTTCGCAATCCCATCGCAGATTGCCCAGTCCGTCGCCGGCCAGCTCATTGCGCACGGCAAGGTTGACCACGGCTATCTCGGCATCAGTATGAATGATGTCACTCCGGAGAACGCCCACTTCTTCAATCTGAAGGATGCATCCGGAGCGATCGTCGCGCAGGTGACACCTGACTCCCCGGCTTCTCGAGCAGGCATGCAGCAGGGCGACGTGATCGTTAACTACAACGGTCACAGCATCCTCAACGGCAGCGATCTGCAGGTCGCGGTCAGCGAGATGAGCCCCGGCACCCCGCTCAAGCTCGAAGTCATGCGCAACGGCAGCCCGGTTAACGTGAACCTCACGGTCGGCGAGTTCCACCCCGGTAACCAGGTGGCTGCGAATGACCACGGCGATCAGGATAGCGCTCAGCCTGGTCACACGGGCAAACTCGGCCTGGTAGTCGGCAATCTCGACGATCAGGCCCGCCAGCAGGTAAATGCACCGGAAAATCTTCACGGAGTCGTGGTGGAGAGCGTTCGCCCTGATAGTCCGGCCGACGATGCAGGGCTTCAGCCCGGCGACGTCATCCTGCAGGTAAACCGTAAACCGGCGACTGACGCCAACCAGTTCATCGGAGCGGTACACGCCTCGCCTCAAGATCAGGATCTGCTCTTACTGGTCTGGTCCAAGGGAAATGCAAGCTACCGTACGGTGCACCCGGCGAACGCAGCAGATAACCAGAACGGCGAATAGATTCTTTTGAACGCCCGTCAGCTTCACTACTCCTGGCTTTGGGCGGCACCACAAGCGGTGCCGACCAACAGCAGGAGCCCCGGAAGCAGCTGGGCTAACACGAACTGACGCTGCGGCATAAGCTATACCGCCTAGCGGGAAGAAGCTGAATAAACAAGAAAGCCAACCCAAGTCGGGTTGGCCATGTTGTCTGCACGAACTAGCGACGCCGAGCCGCCAAAGCTGCGCTTGAATTCCGCGCCTTCACAGTATCGTCGTCATCCTCAAGCTCACCGTCTTCATCCTCATCTTCATCATCTTCGAGGTCGTCCTCGTCGTCTTCGTCGTCTTCGTCTCCATCATCCTCATCTTCGTCATCTTCGAGGTCATCGTCCTCGTCTTCATCTTCTTCATCTTCGTCCTCATCATCTTCGAGGTCGCCGTCCTCATCTTCATCTTCGAGGTTATCGTCCTCGTCAACTTCGTCCTCTTCGTCCTCGTCCTCCAGGTCGTCGGGCTTCGCCGCCACGTCCAGATTCTCGCTGCTGGCGTGCTCGGTCGGATTGCTGGGCGACGTCACCGGCTCAAATTCCGCGGTTACATCCGCACCCACTTTGCGGAAATCATCTTCAAATCCGGCGTCATTCTGAAAAGCCATCGTGGTCATCTCCTGTACTGCGTCCGTATGCAGGTTTGGATGCAGAGAGCCGGACGAGGTTAGCCGTGGAAATCAATTCACGCGCGCGTCACGCAAAGCAGTTGAAGAGGCAAACTCAGGATGTAACTGTCCTTGAGCGCTGATGGTCGTGAGGTTACCGCGGGTCACTTCTCTGTAGGGCGTCTGTTTGCCAAAGGAAGGCGATTAAACGCGAGCAACGTATTGTTTAAGCTGTGTTTGAGGATTTCATTTTGTAGCAGGTCGCCGAAGGCCTGCCCGCCAACCCTCTTCCTGTGGCAAACTGAGCCCTGGTCGGGTTGCTCTCGCTGGTTCCGCAAGCCGAGGCTCCGAGAGTGGTAACTGCGTCTTGCAGCTTGGAACTCTCTGCCTCGCCGGTACCGAAGCAGTTCATGACGGTTCGGACCGCTCTCCGTACAACGAGGGCTTCCTTGTCGGTGGAGACCTCACCCCCTATTTCAGGCTTGCTTCTCCATTGAACGAGGGGAGTCTTCAACGATGCATTCGCTGAATCGTCGTCAGCGCAGCACCCCAGTCCTGCGAGGAAAATGGTGCGCCCGAGAAGATTCGAACTTCTGACCTACAGCTTCGGAGGCTGCCGCTCTATCCAGCTGAGCTACGGGCGCGCACCTTTATGGTAGCACCGCACTCCGGCGCATCCAAGCTTTCCCCACCGGTTGACACAGGGGTACTTCGCGGTTGAGCATCAAGTCGTATCCAAGCCCACGAAATTATTCAACTCAAAAGAGGTCATATGCTCCTCCGCTCGCTCTCCGCCGCAGCTTGTTGTTTCCTCCTCGCTTCTGCCACGCTCGTTCCTGCTCACGCTCAGATGGCCGGCATGGGCGCATCACAGGATGGCAAGCCGCTTCCAAGTCCTGCCGCCGTCGCCAGTGTCACGCTAGCGGGCTCAAATGTTACTATCAATTACAACTCGCCTTCAATGCGCGGGCGCGAGATCTTCGGCGGCCTCGTCCCCTATGGCAAGGTGTGGCGCACTGGCGCGAATCCCGCTACCACTCTCATTACGCCGGTAGATCTGCATATCGGCCGACTGCTCGTACCCGCCGGTACTTACACCATCTACACGCTACCCTCAAAAGACCACTGGATGCTGATCATCAACAAGCACACCAAGCAGTGGGGTACCGAGTACTACCCTGCAGAAGATCTCGGCCGCGTAGAGCTAAAGCACCATACGCTTGATACACCGCAGGAGGTGATGAGCATTTCGTTCGACGACATCAAGCACGATTCAGCCGAACTCCACATCCGCTGGGCGACGGAAGATGAATCCGTGAAGGTCACCACTCCCTAAGGCAAGGCGCAAAGTACACGCAGCTCCCGCAAAGGCTTCTAGCGTCGCCTTTGCGGGTTCTCTTTGCGTTCTTTGAGCATTGCATTCCTACTGGTGAGTGGTTACCACTCCTTGACGGCGGAATCCACCTCTACTGCGTCCGTCGCCACGGGTGCCTTCCACCGTAGCACCGGCTTCCTCGCAGCCCCTGTCTCATCCATCCGCTGTACCCGGGTTGTATGCGGTGAGGTCTTCACCAGCTCCGGATTATCTGCCGCTTCCTGCGCAATCTGCTTCAGCGCGTCGATCAGCAGATCCAGTTCCTCGCGGCTCTCGCTTTCGGTCGGCTCAATCATCATCGCGCCGGAGACGATCATCGGGAAGCTGACGGTGTAGGCGTGGAACCCGTAATCGATCAGCCGCTTCCCCATGTCGCCCGTCTTGACGCCATTCTTCGCCTGCAGCTTGTCTGAAAATACGACCTCATGCAAGGTTCGCGTTTTATACGGCAGCTCGAACGTACCCTCAAGTTTCGCCCTGATGTAGTTGGCGTTCAGGACCGCATCCTCAGTGGTCTGCCGCAGCCCGTCCGGCCCATTCGCCAGGATGTATGCGAGTGCCCGCACAAACATGCCGAAGTTGCCGTAGAACATGCGCACGCGCCCCACGCTCTCGGGCCGGTCGAAATCGAGCGATAGAGTCCCATCACTCGCTCGAGCGACAGTGGGTTTCGGTAGAAAAGGCTCCAGAATCTGCTTGCAGGCTACCGGTCCCGAACCCGGGCCTCCGCCTCCATGCGGGGTCGAGAAGGTCTTATGCAGATTCAGGTGCATGACGTCTACGCCGAAGTCCCCCGGCCGCGTCTTGCCCACCAGTGCATTCATATTTGCGCCATCCATGTAGAGCAGCGCGCCCTTGGCATGGAGGATATCCGCGATCTTGTGAATGTCCGACTCGAAGACGCCGATCGTCGAAGGATTTGTAAGCATCAGCGCCGCAGTATCTTCATCGACCATTCGCTCCAGCTCTTCGAGGTCGACCATGCCCTCAGCATTCGACTTCAGGTTCGCGACCTGGTAGCCGACGACTGCCGCTGTAGCCGGGTTGGTCCCGTGCGCCGAGTCCGGCACGATAATCTTCTTACGCGCATTGCCCTTGCTCTCGTGATACGCCCGAACCATCAGGATGCCGGTGAACTCGCCGTGCGCGCCGGCCGCTGGCTGCAGCGTGATCGCATCCATGCCGGTGATCTCGATCAACGCATCTTCAAGCGTCGCCATGATCTGCAGGCAGCCTTGCGAGAGGGAAGTGGGCTGATATGGGTGTGCCTCGGCGATCCCTTCCAGCCGAGCAACCGCTTCGTTCACGCGCCCGTTGTACTTCATCGTGCAACTTCCCAGCGGGTACATCCCCAGGTCAATCGCGTAGTTCCAAGTCGATAGCCGCGTGAAGTGCCGGATGATCTCGATCTCGCTCAACTCCGGCATCACACCGAGGTCCTGCCGAGCGACAGGCCCAAGCAGTCGTTTGGCATCCACTGGGGGCACATCCAGCTCCGCCAGCCGATACGCCTTCTTACCGGGCGAGCTCTTCTCAAAGATCAATCCCTCGTTCTGGTTGACGTGCGTCGTGACCTTCTTCGGCGTACCCACAAACTTCTCGTCTGCCATTTCTCCCTCGAACTTTTCCGCGACTGTGTTGCTTGATCGATCGGTGGTGAGGTTTCAGTGTTCAGTAATAGTTGCAAGCTGAACACGAAAACTGATCGATCAAAATTCCTCGGCATCTTCCGCCAACCCGCTCTCCGAGTAGCTCCCCGAGACGGGCGTATCCATGTCTTCTTCCCGCAAGCTCAAGCCGATCACAAAGCCATTCACCAGCTCAATCGTCAGCGAAGACCCATCTTCGAGCGAAGCCTTTTCAACCTCTTCCCCGATTTGCGTGCAGAGGATGTTGCGGTATTCCGGCTCGCCAAAAGCGACCGAAAACTCGGTCGTAAACACGTGCGGCCAGGCATAGAGCGTGATCAGCGCAGCCCCAAAGCGCAGCTCAAGAAAATCCTCAACGAACGCGACCGACCGCAGCTCCTCACCCACTAAAGCTTCAACGTCCATCAGGCGAGAACCTCCTCCGAATCTTTTGCGTGCACCTCGTTGCGTTCTTTGCGCACTGCACGCAAGGCATGTGCAACAGCATCCATGTCGGTCCGCTTCGTTACCTCTGTCGCACACCACAAGGAAGCTCCGGGTCCAAGCTCCGGATACCACTGCTCCAACGCCAATCCACCGATGATCTTCTTTTCCAGCAGGCCTTTATTCACCGAGTCAGCCGCTTCCTTAAGGTCCAGAACAAACTCGTGAAAGCGGGGAGCACCATCAAACAGGATCTCCCCTTTGCCCTCCAGCACCGAAGCAAGATAAGAAGCCTTCGCCAGGTTGTGCTCGCCCAGCTCCCGCACCCCTTCCTTACCGTACACGGTCAGGAAGATCGTCACCATCAGTGCTACAAGCGCCTGGTTGGTGCAGATATTAGAGGTGGCCTTCTCGCGCCGGATATGCTGCTCACGCGTGGAGAGCGTCAGCACGTAACCACGCTTGCCGTTCACATCCTTGGTCTCGCCGATCAGCCGCCCCGGCATCTGCCGCAGAAACTTTTCCTTGCAGGCGATCACGCCGCAGTAAGGCCCGCCGAAGCTGAGCGCCACGCCAAAGCTCTGCGCTTCGAGCGAGACGATATCCGCCTCAACCGGCGGCTTCACGACTCCTAACGACACAGCCTCCGCAATCGAGACAATCAGCAGCGCGCCCTTGCTATGCACCAGCTCCGCAATCGCCGTGACATCTTCAATCGTGCCGAAGAAATTCGGCGACTGAATTAGCACGCAAGCCGTATCGTCGGTAATTGCCGCCTCAAGCGCCGCCATATCCACGCGCCCATTCGAGGCATACCCGACTTCGGTCTGCGGGATCTCCTGGTGCGTCGCATAGGTCTTCACCACCTCGCGGTACTCCGGGTGAACCGTGCGCGCAATGACGGCCGCGTTGCGTCCGGTGACTCGTACCGCCATCATGATCGCCTCAGCCGCGCCGGTAGAACCCTCGTACATCGAAGCGTTTGCAATCTCCATCCCAGTCAACTCGCAGATCATCGTCTGGAACTCGAACATCGCCTGCAGTGTGCCTTGCGAGATCTCAGGTTGATACGGCGTGTAGCTCGTCAGGAACTCGCCGCGCTGGACCAGCGAGTCGATGATGACCGGTTTGTAGTGCTTGTAAACACCTGCGCCGAGGAAGCTGGCGTAGCCGGTCGCGTTGTTTTCCGCGTAGCCGCGAAAGCGCTCAATGATTTCTGATTCTCCGTGCTGTCGCGGCACGTTGAGGTCACGCGTCAACTGGTACTCGGCGGGAATCGTCTGGAATAGATCAGCAATCGACTTCACGCCAATCTCTTGCAACATCTCCGCGCGATCCTGCGGGCTCTTCGGCAAATAACGCATTAGTCCCTCACTGACGCCCGAGTCACGCTACATACCGGACTCAGGCCCTTGCTTTAGTGTCCTGTCTCTTCACTTACAAACTTTTGGTAGACCGCCGCATCGAGCAACTCCTTGCCATCCAACTCCCCTGCCAGTTCGAACTTGTAAATCCAAGTTGCATTGGCATCCGAGTTGATCGTCTCCGGTGCGGTGCCCAGCGTCTCGTTGACCTCGGTGACTGTGCCCGTAACCGGCGCATACAAGTCGCTCACTGCCTTGACGCTCTCGACTGAGCCGAAGATCTCGCCGGCCTTCACTTCAGCACCAACCTTCGGCAACTCGACGAACACGATATCGCCGAGAGACTCCTGCGCGTATTCTGTAATCCCGACCGAGCCCTTATTACCGTCGATGCTCAACCATTCATGCGACTTCGTGTATTTGTAATCCGCCGGATAGGCCATCCAAATCTCCAATCAAAGTTTAGTCCTGTATCAAAACCGAAATCCTACGCCGTCACAATCTTCTTAGGCTTCTTGTAGAAGGGGATCGGCACAACCTTCGCCTTCACCAACCCGCCACGGATCTCCACCGCGACCTCGGTTTCCAGCGCCGAGTACTTTGCCGGTACATACGCCAGCGCAATATTCTTCTTGATGAACGGTGCTGGCGAGCCACTCGTCACGATGCCGATCTTCTCGCCGGCGAGCGACCAGACTGCGTATCCATCACGCCCGATACCACGCTCTACCATCTCCAGACCCACCAACTTGCGCTTCGGCCCTCCGCCAGCCTCGATCGCGCGCAATGCGGCAGCGCCGACGAAATCAGTGCCCTTATCCAGCTTGCAATAGCGTCCTAACCCTACCTCTAACACGTTGATCTCGTCAGAGATCTCGTGTCCGTAGAGCGCCATTGCCGACTCCAGCCTCAGCGTATTGCGCGCTCCGAGCCCGCACGGCACAATTCCGAATTCCTTGCCGGCTTCGAGCACCTCGCCCCAGACGCGCGAACTCGTGGGCTCATCGCTCGGGATGTAGATCTCAAATCCATCTTCACCGGTGTAGCCGGTCCGCGCGATCATTACGTTGTGGCATCCGCACACCTGGCCCCAGGTGAACCAGTAATTCCTGATCTTCGAGAGATCAGTCGAGGTCAGCTTCTGCAGCGTGGCTTCCGCCTTTGGTCCCTGGATCGCTAACTGCGTGTAGTAGTCAGAGAAATCGTTGATATGAACTGACGGCATCGACCCGATGGTCTTGCGCACCCACTGCACATCCTTCTCGCGCGTGCCGGCGTTGATCACGATCAGGTAATCGTTCTCGCCCAGCTTGTGCAGCACCACATCGTCGACGAAGGTGCCGTCTTCGTACAGCATCGCCGAGTAGTGCGCCTGCCCCACCTGCAGCTTGGAAGCGTCGTTCATCAGCAGCTTCTGCACAGCGGCGAGCGAGCCTGGTCCGCGCAGCTGAATATCACCCATATGCGATACGTCGAACAAGCCGACGGCGGTCCGCACCGCCATGTGTTCGGCGATCAGGCCGGCATATTCTACGGGCATGTCCCACCCGCCAAAATCCACCATCTTCGCCTTGTGCACGCGATGCGTCGCATTCAACGCAGTCGTTCGAAGCTGCTGCAGCAAATCCGCCATGAAAACCCTCTCAAAAAGGGTAGCACTTTGCGTGCTGCCATACGGGTGCCGGGCGTATGGTACTGCGCCCGGCGCGAAGCTTCGCTCGGCCCTCCCGCTGGCTCAAGGGAAGCGCCCGCGACCAAGGAGAGCAGGGCGCGAAGCCTCATACCTCGAAGTGGCCGCCCCGTGGGGTTAAGTAAGCCCGTTGGCAGGACACTTCCTTATAGCTGCTGCATGAATTCGGGAGAAACCGGGTTCTCGTACACGGAGTAATCGCGCGTCACCACCGTCAGTCCACTTGGCGACACGAAGTAGTTCCGCTTGTCCTCAGCTTGATCGTAGCCAATCACGGTTCCATCCGGTATATGGACGTCGCGGTCGATAATTGCGTGGCGAATGCGGCAGTGACGCCCGATATTCACGTGCGAGAACACAATACTTGAGTCCACATCTGCATAGCTGTTGACACGCACGTCCTGCGAGACAACAGAATTCCGTACCACTGCACCTGAAACAATCGTTCCCGCAGCCACGATCGAGTTGATCGCCATACCCGTTCTGCCCGGTTCGCCAAAAACAAACTTTGCAGGCGGGTACTGATAGGCGCGCGTCCGCATCGGCCAGCTTTTGTCGTACAGATTGAAGACGGGCGACACTCCTGCAACATCCATGTTGGCTTCGTAGTAGGCGTCCAGCGTCCCGACGTCGCGCCAGTACAGCGCGTTCTTCTTGTTCTCGTCGACGAAGTTGAAGGCGTGCATCTTCACGCGGCCCAGCAGGCCCGGCAAAATATTGTGGCCAAAATCGTGCTTGGAGTTGGGATCTTCCGCGTCCTTCATCAACTCCGGCAGCAGCACGTCGGTGTTGAAGATATAGATACCCATCGACGCATCCACCATCTCGGGCATAAATGGTGAGCGGAACTTCGTCTCCTTCGGCTTCTCTTCAAACCCCTGCACCTCGCCACCGCGCCCGACCTCCACCACGCCAAACTGGTTTACCTCATCAGGCCGAATCGGGAGCGTAGCCAAGGTAACGTCAGCTTTCGTGTCCACATGCTGCTGAAGCATGCGCGCATAGTTCATCTTGTAGATGTGATCGCCTGAGAGAATGATCACGTACTTGGGTTCTTCCGACCCGATCGAATAGATGTTCTGATACACGGCATCGGCCGTACCCTGGTACCAGCTCTTCGAGACCCGCTGCATGGGCGGTAGGATCTCGATAAACTCACCGAGTTCATTTGCCACGACAGGTCCCCAGCCTTCGCGAATGTGACGATTCAGCGACAGCGCCTTATATTGCGTCAGGATGTACACATGGCGCAGGTCGGAGTTGATACAGTTCGACAGCGTGATATCGATGATGCGGTACTGTCCGGCAAAAGGAACTGCCGGTTTTGCCCGATCGCGGGTGAGAGGGAAGAGTCGTTCGCCGGCGCCACCGGCCAGCAGGACACCAAGTGTATCTCTCATCAGTACGTTCCCTAATCTTTCTGTGCGATTGTTTCCTGCTCAACCAGCTTCTACTTCGAACAACCCTTGGATGCACCAAAAAGGCGGCGCGCAATCAACCGGGTCTCCAAGGTCCTGCCCACTCTACCGCAAGAGCTTAACACGAGCCTATTACTGCTGCCCAAACGTCAGCCGATTCTTCGCGGACGAAAGCGAAATGGCCCGGACCATAAGTCCGGGCCACAGAAGATCCGACAAAAACTCATTCGCCAGAGGAAGTTTCGGCCGCGGCCGGACCACCGTCAGGCAGACTGATACGGAGAGACTTGAGAAAGGAAAGGTCATTGTGAGTAAAAGGCCCATCGACCGGCTCGCCTGCCGTGAGCCGAAGGGTGCCATTCTCATGACGCCGGTTCGACCGGTCCGCCCCAGACTCAAGTTCATTCTCGTCGTCTGAGTCCACTTCATTCAGGCCGATCGTCGCTTCTAACATCAGCAACACGTCGAATCCCTGTTCGCGGAGATTTCTCACCACCCCCGCTATGTGCTCCGATTCGGAGACCGACTCGTGAATTGCTTCGCCGAGTTGCTGGATAAGGTTCTTAACCTTCTGATTCAATGACACCTCCGGCTCCCGTTCTCTACGGCTTTCTGCGGTTTTTGACTGCTTCTCAATCCACGCATCGGGTATTCCCAAGGGGTATTACTCTGTCAAACTCCCGTGGGGAACGGCACTGCGGGTGTCTATTTCTACAACCATACGCCCGGCGGCTCAACGGTGCAACGAATTCTGAGCAGGGCAGATGTACCTCGGGAACAACCTGCGCGCTAAACCACGGTATGGTGATCAGCCCATGCATCCTGCAAACGATGTGCAAGCTCTTCCACCGGCTGCGCCTTGATCTGACCTTGTTTCAGCTTCCATACCATCATTGCAGCGACCATCCCAAATCCACCAACAAAGTACAGAACGCTCTTCATAAACCCTCTTTCTGTTGGACTCACCAGACTCCAATCCGTCATTGGATGCAGCAAGCCGCGGGAACGTATGTCCTTTCAGCGTGGCTTCCTTTAGAAGCTGACACCTCTTGTAAACTGCTTGTATGGATCGCGTAAGATTTGGCCGTGCAATCGGGCATGGAACTCGTGAAGCTGCGCGCGCCCTTCTGCAGGCGGCCGACGCCGCCACCGCTCCGGCCCCGCCGCGCTCCGCAGCCCCGTCTGTCTCACGCCCTGAACCTTCCGCGGCCCGCGTCGCCGCGCAGACCCGGAATAAGGTCCACACGACCAAGGCAGGCGTCAAAGCCGGATCACGCAACTTCGTCCAGGCTACTATGGCGCCCGTCAAGCGTGCCTCGGGCATTCTCTGGCTGGAGGTCACCGGCACCCTCTTCGCGCTCGTCGCCTTCACCGGCGCGATCGAGATCTACCGCTTCCGCGCGGCGCTCCACAGCACCGGCTCTGATCATCGCAATCTAGTGCTCGCGGCCCTCATCTTCCTCTTCTTTGGCTTCTGCACGATCTCCAGCTTCGTTCGTGCCGCGCGCAAGAGCCGCAGCTAGTGCTGGCGGTACTACTAGCGCGTGCCGTGCGTGACACGTCGCCCGCCGGTTGAGGCGAGCTCACCAGTCCCTGCCTTGCCGTTCCTTGGATCAGAATTACAGGTCAAGGTCCAAAGGAGGTTGTCGCGGGAACTTAGGCAGCCCTTAAGTCATAAAGAAAATGGCTGAGCCCAAAGGCCCAGCCGTCGAGTGGGAACCTAGCTTCTATCTCCGAGCAGAGCAGCCTGTCCCGTCCTTTACGCTCGTCAGTACCCCGTTAGCCGAGGCAATGTTCCGGCTGTAGCACTGTCCAAACGAGTCCTTCGCAACGTAGCTTGCCGAGCTCTTTCTCGGATTGTCTGTGTACGTCCCACTTGCGCTGACACTCTGCTTGTCGGTCGACTGCACCTGCTCCGCCGTGGTGCTCGACGTCAGCGGAAAGCCATTCAGAGAAGTTTTCTCGCTGAGGATGTCCTGCTGATTGGTCGTCACCGCCTCGACCAGCGATCCATCCGTATTCACCACATACGAGAAGTCCACCGACAGCGGGTAGGAGACGGTCTTCTCCGTCACCTCGACCAGAGGCCCCGTCTGCGTGCTCGTCTTCGACTCTACCGTGGTGGTCTGCACCGCGTTCTGAACGTCAGTGTTGCCTGTCATAGCGTTAACGTCAAACGTCTGCGCATTCTTGAAGTCGACCGATTCATCAACCGTCGTCTCCACTCGCCCCAACGAAGTGTTCACATAACCCTTGACGGTGAAGTTCCGCTTCGACAACACCGTGACGGTGCCCGTCGTGTCTCCGGATTGATTCGTCTGCAGGTTCGTTAACACCTGTGGAGTCGGCACGGCGCTCAATGTATTCTCGAGCAAACTGCCGCCCGTCGATTCGCGTCCGTGATCCTCAAAGAGCAACAGGTTCGCCGTGGCCAGGAAGTAGCTGTCCGCGTTGTAGACGCTAATGCCTACCGTGTGCGGTTCTCCATCGCTCAGCACACCCGCGTAAGGGGTCAGGTCGACTCGGTAAGGCTTGAAGTTCAGCGTCTGCAGCCCGGTGATCGGCGACCACAGATTCGGGTCGAGACCGCCCGTGAAGATCCACGGATATACCGGCGCAACGCCTGCTGGCTTCCCGTCAATCGTCACCTCCGTCTCGCGGAAGGCCGTGTTTCCGTAGCTCTCCAGCTCTGTGGTCAGACCACTTGGCACGTTGTAGTACCAGAACTCGTCGTTGCTCTGGCCCTGGGCAATCACATCCAGGTACGCCCTTGAGGTGTTCTTCGGAGCCGTGACGGTCGCCGTCACTTCGCTTGCGGTTGTGTCCAACTCGTACGGGCTGTTTACCCCGCTCACTGGCACCACCACGTCCGGCACGATCGGCGACAGGTTGCGGAAGTTTGCCGGGTAGAACAGCAGCTTCGCGGTCCCGTAGATCACGCCGGTATACTCCGAGTTCACGATGTTATAGACAATGGCCTGGCCCGCTTGCGCCGTTTTGAAGAGCGCCGACAGATCCGTCACATCGCGTTCTACATGCCATGAAGGCGAAAGCGTCGAAGTCGGCTCAGCCGTTGTTCCGTAGAAGATGTTCGCATTACCCAGGTAGAATGACGCGGTCCGGTCATACTGCACGCCGGCTGTCACCGTGAAGTCGACCGTCAACACCACCTTGGCCCAGGGCCCCCGGCATCCGCTTGGCGGCGCATAGTCCATCGCATGTGCACTGTAGTTGTTGAAGGCCTCATTACTGAACAGCGTTACCGTGCAAGGTGACGTCGAGGGGCGCGATACCGGTGGTTCAGCCGTGGCCGGATTTGCAGACCCTACGACGGGCGTAACCGGTACCGTCACCACCTGAGCTGCTGCCATCGCCGCACCCAAACTGCCAGCCATCACTGCACTACGAAACACACGAAGCTTCTTCGGAAAGCGATTCATCAAGCCCCTATCTCGAAACACAAATTTTGGTGAAGAACTGCGCAAAGCATATCAGCCCGCGGCGAAAGCGGATGCAAGCTGACCCCCCTAAACCCCCGCCACGATCCGGGTGGCCCCTGCAACCCTGCCTCCGTCTCACGCGATGAGTGGGTGAGGCGCAGCGCCCCTCTTCCTGGTCGAGGCGTAGCCACTTCTTGCATCCCGGCGATACACTGGCGCTCCATGTCCACCCCACCCAAGTCGCGCCCCGAAGTGAACTTTCAAACTACCTCCCAGATCCCGATCGTCCCGCTTTACACTGCCGAATCCGCACCCAACCCCGAACTCGGCGCGCCCGGGGAGTTCCCCTACACGCGCGGCATCCAGCCGAACATGTATCGCTCCCGCTTGTGGACGATGCGTCAGTATGCCGGCATGGGCGACGCCGAAGCCTCAAACCAGCGCTACAAATTTCTTCTGGCCAATGGAACGGCCGGCCTCTCCGTAGCCTTCGATCTCCCCACCCAGATCGGCTTCGACTCAGACTCCCCACAATCGCTCGGCGAAGTCGGCCGCGTCGGCGTCGCCATCGACTCCATCGACGACATGACCACCCTCTTCAACGGCATCCCCCTCGACAAGATCTCCACCTCCATGACCATCAACGCGACGGCCTCAATCCTCCTGGCCCTTTACATCGCCGTCGCAAAGCGGGCCAACATCGATCCCCAAGTCCTTCAAGGGACAATCCAGAACGACATCCTCAAGGAGTACATCGCACGCGGCACCTATATCTATCCTGTGCCGCACGCCATGCGCCTCGTGACCGACATTTTCCGCTACGCCACCACCGAACTTCCACAATGGAACACCATCTCGGTCTCCGGCTACCACATGCGTGAAGCCGGCTCGACCGCGGTCCAGGAGATTGCATTCACCCTGGCAAACGGCATCGCCTACGTGCAGTCCGCGCTCGATGCCGGTCTGGATATCGATCAATTTGCTCCTCGCATCAGCTTCTTCTTCAACGCCCACTCCAACTTCTTCGAAGAGGCCGCCAAGTTCCGCGCTGCGCGCCGTATGTGGGCGCACATCATGCGCGAACGCTTTGCCGCGAAGAACCCGAAATCCTGGCAACTCCGCTTCCACACCCAGACCGCCGGCTCCACACTCACCGCACTCCAACCCGAAAACAACACGGTGCGCACCACGCTGCAAGCTCTTTCGGCAGTCCTGGGCGGAACCCAGTCTCTGCACACCAACGGCTTCGACGAAGCTCTTGCTCTTCCAACCGAACAAGCGGCGCGCCTGGCGCTGCGCACCCAGCAGATTCTCGCCCACGAGGCCGGAGTCGCCCAGACCGTGGATCCGCTTGCAGGCTCCTACTTCGTCGAAGCTCTAACCGCTGAGCTCGAATCCCGTGCCTACGAATATCTCAACCGCATCGTGCAGTTCAACCCACAAGCCCCTAACCTTGCCGTGCTAGCAGCCATCGAAGATGGCTTCATCCAGCGCGAGATCCAGAACGCCGCCTACGCTTACCAATCCGCCATCGAATCCGGTGAAGCCATCGTCGTCGGCGTCAACCGGTTCCAGGGCGACCAAGCCGAGGCGGAAGTCCCCATCCAGCGCATCGATCCCGAGCTAGAAGCTCGGCAGGTCGCGCGTACGCGGGCGCTGCGACAACGTCGCGACCAGGACACCTGGCAATCCTCCCTCACGGCGGTGAAAGATTCTGCACGTAACGGTACTAACCTGATGCCGCACATCCTTCAGGCCGTCGAATCCCTGGCCACTGTAGGAGAGATTGCCGATACTCTCCGTGGCGTCTTCGGCGAATACCGCGAGACTGTCGTCCTCTAGCTCGCGAAGAACCCGGCGTATGCACGATCGCCTTTTGAAGTATGGTGCGAAGTACTTGCGGCCAGCCGAGTTTGCTTTACATTTGGAGTCACTCAGGCGTCTCAAAGGCCGATAGTTACGTCCCATGCCTATGCGTTTTTACACCGGAGTCTTCACCGCGCTCCTCCTCACAGGTAGTTTGTCTTTCGTCTCCGGCCAGACTCCCCAAGCTACCATTCCCGAGCTCCACGGAACCGCACTCTCCGGCGCTCACGTCGACCTCCCGCAGTCGCTCCAAGGACACGCCGCCGTCCTGATCCTCAGCTTCTCCGAGGATTCCCGCGCCAACGTCACCGATTGGTTCCACACTTTCGCCAATGACTATCGCAATTCGCCGACCGTGCTCTACTACTCACTGCCGGTGCTTACAGGCGCACCCAGCTTCCTGCGCGGCATGATTACGGGCAAGATCAAGGAATCGGTCTCACCCGCGGCGCAACCGCGCTTTGTGCCAGTCCTCGATCATGAGGCCGAATGGAAGAATCTCGCCGCCTTCTCCAAGCAGCAGCCGAGCTCCGACGCCTATATTGTCCTCGTTGACGGCGCGGGGCACGTCCGCTATCGCACCCAGGCTGGTGCTCCTACGCCGCAAGCCTATGCAGACGTAAAGCAGCGCCTCGATCAGCTAAAGCCCTGAAGAAGATCCATTCGATGCAATTACAAGATGCCTGATGTTTTGGAAGAGCTGTCCCCAACACGCATCAGGCATCCTGCCTATCTCCTGCTGCCGATGCGGTAAACCACACCGCCCGAGACTGAGAAGAACTCGCGGGAACCAGGCCCGAACTGCTCCACAATCAGGTCAGGTGAAAGCCGAAGCGCCCACTTTTTCGAAGCGTTGAAGTCGAAGCTGCCGCCGGCCGCCTCGATCGGCTTTGTGATGTTGTTGTATAAGCCCGAGCCTTGTGCGGGGGTGATTGTTTCGCTGAAGTTGCCGTGTGAGACACCCGCGAACGCGTGCAGATTGGTGGCAATCCTCTGGTTCTTCTGAAGTCTGTACTGCGCGCCGAGCATCCCGGTATACAGCACAGCGACCGCGCGCCCATTGAAGTAGATCTGTGGCTGGACGAAGGTCGTCCCAGCGTCACCACGGAAGTCCGCCACTGCGCCCCATTTCGAATTGACCCAATAGGTCCCCGAAGCCTCCACGCCACCAAAGTTCATCTGCTTGGCGAGATGCGGACCCGCCTCGAAGTTCATGTAGTTGAATCCGACGTAAAGCTCGTACGGGTTGTCATACGTTACCGGCGGGGCCGCCGCCAGTTTGCCCTGCCCCTGCGCTTCCATCCGCGCCGCGCCGCCCGCCAATGTCACAACTCCAAGCAATAACGCGGCCGTACGTTTCGCCAGCCCCTCTGACCTCAAAAAGCCATTACGATAATTCAAACTGTTCATCCTCAATCTTCCAGGCCCACCGATAGCGGATAGCCTTCTATTCCCATCTGCCTGGCCATCTCGGCGCCAAACCTGCGTCGCGAGCTCTCACGTTACAGACTCCTTCCAAGATATAACGTTATTGTCCTGATCCTACGTTCCGGTCTTGAAACGCATCCAATCCTCATTCCCCAACGTCACCTTTTGGGTGCGATAATTAGCTTTGGCGGTCCGCACCGGCCGCTCTGGAGAGAATTCGATGGAAGCACTTCAACCTTGGCACATCATCATCATCGTCGGTATCGCCATCCTCTTCTTCGGCGGACGCAAACTTCCTGAGCTCGGCAAGGGCCTCGGAGAAGGCTTCCGCGGCTTCAAGGAAGGCCTGAAGGGCATTACCGACCCCTCTACTCCTGAAAAACCTGGCGAAACCGCCCATACTGTCACGCCCAAGGCCGAAGACACCAAGGTCTAATCTACTGCCCGCCGCATTTTGCTTTGCGCATAGTCCTGGTTCTCGTCTTCTGCAGGCCCCATGAAACTGAAATCTCCCTGGCTCATCAAGCCGCACCAGAAAGTCTCACTTGCTGACTTCGATCCGTCAGCCCACGACGGCCTCTCCCAAGAGGTCGCCAAGGCTGCCCTCGATCGTCATCGCAAAGAGCTTGCCGACCAGCAGGAACTCCTCTACGCAGGACAGAAGGAGTCCGTGCTCATCGTCCTGCAGGGCATGGACACTGCCGGCAAGGACGGAACCATCTCCCACATCTTCTCCGGCGTGAACCCACAGGGCTGCGACGTTGCCAGCTTCAAAGTTCCCACGCCGCTTGAAGCGCGCCATGACTTTCTCTGGCGCTGCCACGAGAAGGCCCCGGCCGCAGGCATGATCACGATCTTCAACCGTTCTCACTACGAGCAGGTGCTCTCACCGCGAGTGCACAAGATCATCAACGCCAAAACTGCTCGCGAGAATATGGACCAGATCAACGACTTCGAGGCCATGCTCGCGGATCATGGCACGCTCATTCTCAAGTTCTTCCTGCACATCTCGCGTGAAGAACAGAAGGCGCGCCTGCAATCGCGGATCGATACGCCGGACAAGCACTGGAAGATCTCCGAAGCCGATCTGAAGGAGCGCGCTTTCTGGCCCCAGTACACGACGGCTTATGAAGATGTCCTCTCCCATACCAGCCGTAAACATGCTCCATGGTTCGTCATTCCTGCAGATCACAAGTGGTTCCGTAACGACGCCATCTCGCGCATCCTGGCTGATGCGCTGTCAGGTCTGAAGCTGGCTTTTCCAAAACCCACCATCGACGTCAGCAAAATCAAGCTTTAGCTTCGGATTGACGGCTTTATTGCGTACGCAAAACCGCCGTCGGGCAGTTCGCTGTCACCGCTAGCTTCCTTCGTCAGTCGTATCGTAGTCGTTCCCAGTTACCACCAGGATGCTAGGGACGGTCGTTGTCAGGTTGTCATAGAGGACCAGCGTTCTCGCCACCCCACCTGCATAGCTGACGGCAGCCCCGGTGTATAAGGTCGCCGTCGTTGATGAAATCTTCGTTCCGGTCGGGACCACCACCAGCGTATAGGTGCCCGAAGGGATGTTGATATAGCCCGAGTTGGCGTTGAAGGCGACGCCGACCAGGATCGGCAGCGCAGTGGACAGGGTTGACCCACTCGGCACCAGGTACACATCCACAGCACCCGTCTTCACTGATTGATCGATGATTCGGATGGAGATATCGCCCGTCGGCGCAGGCTGGTTCTGATCCTTGAGAATGACTTCCTGCAACGTCGCCGCATAGTTCCCCACCAGCACCGTGTATTGTGCGTTCGTCAAAAATGTACCCGAGGCGGTTACCAGTTGCTGCTTCGTGCCCGCCGCATCCACGATCACCGCATAGCTTCCCGGCGCAATCGGCACGTACGAGGTCACCGTTCCCGGGCCAAGATTATAGGCAAGCACCGAAGAACCCTGATAGACGTCGATTCCCGGCGCATCCGGCGAAGTATCGATGATCCTGACCTGCGACAGCGTCGGATTGCCGGTGACGCTCTGGCAACCAGGTAGCGCTCCCAGCAGAACCGCAAGGACTGCGCCTTGAGAGAGCGTCCTGCGACGGACAGCCCCTAATGCAGGCAACTTCTGGGCCAACCCTGTTTGGAACCGCGCATTGCCGAAACGTTTAATGGCAAACTCTCCAGTTCTCATACGCTCCCGGACAGGGGACGCGTTCGCACAAAGCAAGGCGAAGGCTTTCTCCCACTCTAAATGATGCAACTCGCGAAGCGAAGCAGGAAAACCTGGTACTTACTCCATCACACAAAGCTTTCCAGATCTCGCACCACTCAGTTGCAAGTGGTTCATGATCGCATTTAGCTTACGGTTGATCTGGATATAGAATTGCGGGTCTGCCGGTGCGTTCTCGGCGAACCTTTGCCTTTTGGCGCGTTGCTCTTACGAATGCTTCGCAATCACCAGGTCTTTGATCTTCGCGTACGTAGCTGACGGGATAATCCCTTTCTGCGTCAACTGCGTCTTCGCGGCATACGGCCGCCCTTTGAGGATGCGATCCGCGTACACGTCTCCGATGCCCGGGAGAGCCTTCAACTGATCGCGGGTCGCACTATTCAAGTCCAGCAGAGGTGCAGGTGCTGTGGAAGCAGCCTTCGCAGTCTGCGCGTTGACGGTTCGCGGTGCGAGCGGTGCAAAGCTCAACGTAAGCAGGAGCATTCCCTGCAGCATTCGCAATGTGAAGTGCATCTTCTTTTCTCCTAACGTTGTAAGTGAAACATGCAGCGTCAACCACGGCCCCAGCCTATCCGAACCGATCCGCTCACGGTAGAGAAAACTTCAGCTTCCTGCCCGCACGGATTCTAATCTGGGCTAACGGTCGTCTGTCACTGTGCTGGTAATCAGCAAAGCATGACCGCGCTCGGAGTTCACCGCGACGCGAGTAATCCTCCTGGTGCTGTCTGGGTCTCTGCTTCTCCTGCCAGCCGCCATTCTGCTCCTCTTCGTCGTCGCCGCATTGACGGATTACCTGCGCTCACGGCGATACGGCTAACACCAGCTCTTTACTCCACCCTGCGCACCCCGCCCGGCGCATACCCCGACGATCAATGAAGTGCCTGCATCAAATCTCGATTTGACTTCCCACTCGTACCCCGCTAACCTCATCTCCATGAGCCTTTTGCTCCATCATCACGGCCACCACTCCCATCATGCGTATTGCATGCCGGCGGCCGTAGCTGATTTGAAGTAGCGCTCTCGTACACGCTCTTCCAACGCAAGCTTCTGAAAGGCCCGCCGACGCGATCAACGCGAGCGGGCCTTTTTCATGCACAACTCATGATTCATCGGAGATTCAATGAAAGCGCCGAACATCGACTTTAGCAAAAGCGACGGACTCGTCGCCGGGATTATCCAAGATGCCACCACCAACGAAATTCTCATGCTCGGCTTCCTCAATGAAACCAGTTACGCCCACACGCTTGCCACTGGCTTCGTCACCTTCTGGTCGCGCTCCCGCCAGAAGCTCTGGATGAAAGGCGAGACCTCCGGCAACCGCCTGCGCATCGTCTCCGCTGCCACCGATTGTGATAGCGACGCGCTGCTCTTCCGCGTCGAGGTCGAAGGCGACGGACTCGTCTGCCACGAAGGTACCGTGTCCTGCTTTACCAAACCTATCCCCGTAACGCTTGCAAAGGAATCAGCCGTCAATGTCTAAGCTCAAGCTCGGCATCCCCAAAGGCTCCCTCCAGGACGCCACCATCGCTCTCTTTGAACGCGCCGGCTGGCGCATTTTCGCCAACGGCCGCAGCTACTTCCCGCAGGTCGACGACGACGAGATCGAGTGCATGCTCGTCCGCGCGCAGGAGATGGCACGCTACGTTGAACATGGAGCCCTCGATGCCGGTCTTACCGGCAACGACTGGGTCCTCGAAAACGAGTCCGACGTCGAACGCGTCACCTCGCTCACCTACTCCAAGGTGTCTCGTGGAACAGTGAAATGGGTCCTTGCCGTCCCCGAAGATTCATCCTTCCAGAAGCCTGAAGATCTCGCGGGCAAAACCATCGCGACCGAGCTCGTCAAATCCACCGAACGCTACTTCGCCGCGCGCAAGATCCCCGTCAAGGTGGAGTTCTCCTGGGGCGCGACCGAGGTTAAACCACCAACCCTTGCTGACGCAATCGTTGACGTGACCGAAACTGGTTCTTCATTGAAAGCCAATCGCCTCCGCATCATTGACACGCTGCTCGAGTCTGAAACCCAGCTCATCGCGAACCGCTCCGCCTTCGCCGATCCGTGGAAGCGCAACAAGATCGAAAACATCTCGCTGATGCTGAACGCAGCCATCGCCGCACAGGGCCGCGTCGGCCTTATCCTCAACGTCGCGACGGAAAAGCTTGCTGCTGTTGTCGCCGAACTTCCCGCGCTATCATCACCCACCGTCTCCGGCCTCTCGAACTCGCTCGGCTACGCGCTCAACACCATCCTCGATGAGCGCCTCGTCCGCGACGTCATCCCGCGCCTCAAAGCCGCCGGCGCGACCGGCATCGTCGAATATCCTCTCAGCAAGGTGGTGTTGTAGGCCATGAAGCTCATTCGCACCTACGGCCGCACCGCCAAGGCCGCCGCCCACCACATCGCCCAGATCGAGGCTCGAGGCTCTGCCTCCACCGCCAAAGTCGAGCCCATCGTGACGACGATCCTGGCTGATATTCGCCAGGGCGGTGACGAAGCCCTCATCGAGTACGCTGGACGCTTCGACGGACTGAAGCTCGACGACGGCACCATCCAATCTCTTCGCGTCACCGCTGAAGAGATGGTCAAAGCCTGGAACGAGATCCCCGCGGCCCTCCAGCAAGCCATGCAGCAGGCCCAAGCCAATATTCGGGCGTTCGCCGAAGCCCAGCTTCCCGAGCAGTGGACGCTCGAATCCGAAGGTCTCATTACCGGCCAGATTATCCGCCCCATCGCCGCAGTCGGCTGCTACGTCCCCGGCGGTCGCTATCCCTTGCCTTCCACCGTCTTCATGACCGTTACTCCGGCGCAGGTTGCAGGCGTTCCCCGCATCGTCGTCTGCTCGCCCAAACCCGCCCCCGAAACTCTGGCAGCCGTGCACCTGGCGTCTCAGAACTCCGAAAGCGCCATCGAGTTTTACCGCATAGGTGGCGCGCAGGCCATCGCCGCCCTTGCATTCGGAACAGAAACGATCGGCAGAGTAAACAAGATCGTCGGACCCGGCAATCTCTACGTCACCGCCGCCAAGGCTGCTGTCTCGCACGAGGTCGGCATCGACATGCCCGCTGGCCCCACCGAGATCGGCGTCATCTCAGAAAACGGCCAGGCAGCCGGTGTCGCCGCTGACCTCGTCGCCCAGGCCGAACATGATCCCGAGGCCCTTGCCGTCTTCATCACCCCCAGCGAGTTGCTCGCCAATGTCGTCCTGGCCGAAGTCAAACTGCAATCCAAATTCAATGACATCGCCAAACAATCCCTGGCTGCCAACGGCTATATTTTCCTCACCAAGACCATTGAAGAAGCCCGCATCCTTACCAACCGCCTCGCGTTCGAGCATCTCTCCGTCGATTCCAAGTCCGACCTCGCCTGGGTCCAGAACGCCGGCTCCGTCTTCATCGGCCCCTACTCCCCGCAGTCCATGGGTGACTACATCTCGGGCCCCAACCACGTGCTGCCCACCGGCCGCGCCGGCCGCATTCGTGGCGGCCTCTCGGTCTACGACTTTCTCAAAGTCATCACCGTCCAGCAATACTCGCGCAAGGGTCTCAAGCAGCTCGGCCCTCATGCCATTCACCTCGCCGAAGCCGAAGGCCTCACCGCCCATGCCAACAGTATCCGAGTAAAGCTCGCTCAAAACAGAAAGTGAGCGGGTGCCTCATCTCAGGACCGGATTGACCCTCTCGAGATCAGGTCACAAGCCCCAAGCACAGCAGAGAAGGGAAGCACGATGACCACCGCCACCATTCAAGAGCAAACCCCTAGCGAATTCGACACCCCGCAGCCGCAACCTCGCTCCTCCGTCCTCGTCATGCCCGAGTACCATCCCCCGCTCTCAGGCCGCGACGCCCTCCGCCTCGACTTCAACGAGAACACCTTCGAGCCCTCGCCGACCGTCCTCAGGAAGCTCCACAGCATCACTGGCGAAGCGCTCACCACCTATCCCGAACGGGCGCCGGTCGAGAAGATCGTAGCCCAGCACCTTGGCCTCCGGCCCGATCAGATCATCCTCACTAACGGTGTCGACGAAGCCATTCACCTCATCGCCTGCGCCTTCCTCGACAGCAACGATGAAGCTCTCCTTTTTACTCCTGGCTTCTTCATGTACGACGTCTCGATCGCTCTCATGGCGCCCGGCGGCCTGCGCAAAGTCCAGGCTGGCCCTTCGCTTGCCTTCGACCTCGAACGCTTTCTCGCCGCCATCACCCCGCGCACCAAGCTCATTATTGTTGCCTCCCCCAATAATCCGACAGGAGCTACCGTGCCGCGGGAACACCTTCTGGCGATTGCAGCGGCGGCCCCGCAGGCCGCTGTCATGGTCGACGAAGCCTACTTTCACTTTCACGGCGAAACCACCCTCCCAGACGTCGCCACCACGCCCAACCTCCTCGTCTGCCGGACGTTTTCGAAGGCTTATGGACTGGCAAACCTTCGTGTTGGCATGATCGCCGCACCCGCCCGCCTCATCCGCTTCCTGCGCAAGGTCTCATCGCCCTACAACGTTAATGGAATCGCGCTTGCCGTCCTCCCCGAAGCCATCGCCGATACGGAATATCTCGACTGGTACGTCGCCCAGATCCGGCTCGGCCGCGCCCGCGTCATGGCCGCACTCGATACACTCAACGTCCCCTACTTCCCCTCCGAGGCCAACTTCGTCCTCATGAACATCGGTCCCAAGCACGCCGAGTTTGTTCAGGCCATGCGCCGCCGCGGCATACTCCTCCGCGACCGCTCCACCGATCCGGGTTGCGACGGCTTCGTCCGCATCACCATCGGCATCGAGGCTCAAGTCACCCAGGCCATCCCGGCCCTCGAAGAATCCCTGACAGAGATCAACTGGCGACGCCCATAGCAGCACACTCCAGGTGTTCCACACCTCGCTTCTGAGATGTAAGCATCGGACAAAGTTCGAGCTTCGCAGCAAGCTTCCTTCCCCAACCCGATATCCTGAAAGCTACAACCCCGATGACCGACACCCCACGCACCTCGACCATCAACCGCTCGACCACCGAGACCCAGATCGCCCTCACCCTCCTGATCGACGGCCAGGGAACCTACGCCGTCTCCACCGGCATCCGCTTCTTCGACCACATGCTCGAGCTCTTCACCCGCCACGGAGGCTTCGACCTCAACCTCAAAGTCACCGGCGATCTCGACGTCGATCAGCCCCACACCGTCGAAGACACCGGCATCGCCCTCGGCGAGGCCTTCGCCGAAGCCCTCGGCGACAAAAAGGGCATCCTCCGCGCCGGCTACTTCGTCATGCCCATGGACGAGACCCTCGCCGTCGCCGCCGTCGACCTCTCCGGCCGCACCGCCTACGCCGTCGAATCGCTCGTCGACGTCCCCCTCGTCGGCGACTTCCAGACCGAACTCCTCACCGACTTCCTCGAAGGCTTCGCCCGCGGCGCCAAGTGCAACGTCCACGTCAAGACCATGTACGGCCGCAGCAACCACCACAAGATCGAAGCCATCTTCAAAGCCTTCGCCCGCGCCCTCCGCGGAGCCTGCAGCCGCGACGAACGCATGAAGGAACTCCTGCCCAGCACGAAGGGATTGCTATGAGCAAGCTCAAGAACCCGCAGGACAAGAAGCGGCTTAGTTTAGAGAACGATCGCCGCAACGCTTATGGAGAAAACGCGAAGTCGAGCCGGAAAAATATCCCGAAGAGCAAGCAGATAAGCCACCAAGCTACCCGTCTTGCTGCCAACCAGCCCTTGCGGCAACTTGGCGGCAGCGTCACCGAAGACGAAGCGGTAGCGGCAGAACTCCAGTCACATGGGAACTCGATGAAGAAGAGCAGAGCGGCGTTCCGGAAGTTTGCTGACCCGTCCCTACGAGCTGTTCTCTTCAAGAAGCAAACTGGACACTGGCCGGCAGGACGAGCATGATCCAGGTCATCGACTACAAAGCCGGCAACCTCACCAGCGTCGTCAAAACGCTCCACTACCTCAACGCCCAAACCACCGTCACCCAGGACCCCGACCTCATCCGCACGGCATCCAAAATCGTCCTTCCCGGCGTAGGCCACTTCGCCGCCACGCAGCTCCTCCACGACCTCCACATCACCGAAGCCGTCCGGGAGGCCATCGCCCGCGGAGCCTGGTTCCTCGGCGTCTGCGTCGGCCTGCAATGGCTCTTTGCAGGCTCGACCGAATCCCCCACCCCCCCCGGCCGCCGCCCCGTCCCGGGCCCATGCGAGCGCTTCCCCGAAGCCTTCGCAAACCAGCCACTCAAATCCCCCCACGTCGGCTGGAACTCCCTCGAATCGCTCGCCCCCAACTCCAAACTCCTCGCCAACATCGACGAAGGCGGCTTCGTCTACTACACCCACTCCTGGCGCGCCCCCGTCATCGCAGCGACCGCCGCAACCACCCCCTACGGCGGCAACTTCACCGCCGCCGTCGAACGCGACAACGTCATGGGCGTCCAATTCCACCCCGAAAAGTCCTCCACCGTCGGCCTCCAACTCCTCAAAAACTTCGTGGAGCTCTAAGCGAACGACTTAACACGGATGAAACACGGATTGGACCGATCAAGACGGATTCAAACGCAACGACAGGAATCCAACCAACATGCCTTTCCTTTATGAACTCAAACTCGCCCCGATGACCGATCCAGCGGAACCTAGCTACACCTTCGTCCAGCAACTCGTCCCCGCCGGCACCCTCGTCGGCGCCAACCAACCCCTAGCCACCCTCACCGACGGCACCATGGAATAC
>CAXTNM010000032.1:0-49075 GCA_964245715.1 uncultured Acidobacteriaceae bacterium
TCCTCCTCCTCTGCGCCCTTGCCTCCCCACTCGCCGCCCAGCAATCCCCGGATAACGACGCGCTGCAACTTACGACCATGCAGCAGCAGATCAACCAGCTCCAGCTGTCGCTCGCCGCGCTCCAGGCCCAGCTCGCCGCGCTTCAGAATCCTGCCATCGCCCACAACACTCCAACCCAGAACACTCCAACCCAGAACACTCCAACCCAGGACGCCACTTCCCCCCAGAAGCCCGCCGCTCCAGCCACCCTCCCCGGATCTACCTCCCCTTCGTCCGCCGCAGTCGCACCCTTCTCCAACGAAACCGCGACCCTCGGCGAACACATCCCAACCGCCGCTGAACAGAAGAACCATCGCTTCTTCGAGCGCAAACCCGGCAAGGACCTCACCTTCTACACCAAGGCCGGCGAGATTACCTTTTATGGCAATCTCGACGTCTCCTTCGACGCCTTAACCAAGGGGACCGCAAACCTGCTCGACGGCAATGGTAATCCGCCCGTCGGCAATGTAGGCTGGCTGCCCGACATATCGACCAATCTCTCCTACGTCGGCATCCGCGGAACCCAGGCTACCGGCCTTCGAAACCTCAACTTCGTCTATCAACTCGAAACCCAGATTGACATCTCCGCAACCTCCGGCTCGTCCGAAACCAACAGCACCCAGGACAACGCCGTCAAAGGCGCCCTCACCTCGCGCAACAGCTTCATCGGCCTCGGCTCGCCTAAGTTCGGCGCCCTCGTCTTCGGCAAGACCGACGCCCCCTACAAACTCTCCACCGCACGCCTGAACCCGTTCATCGCCACCATCGGCGACTACGCCGCCATCATGGGCAACACCGGCGGAGACACCCGCGTCGAGTTCGCCACGCGCCTTGATCACTCCCTCTGGTACACCTCGCCCAAATTTCACAACTTCGAGCTCGATGCCCTCTTCTCGCCCGGCCAGAACCGCTCCAGCATCAGCGACAACATCGCCGCCGGCGAAGTCGACTGCACCGGGGGCGATAACCCAGGCGATGGCGGCGGACTTCCCCTCGGCTGCAATGATGGCGGCTTCGCAAACGCCTACAGCGCCAGCCTTACCTACACCCGGGAGCCCTTCTACCTCGTCCTCGCCTATGAACGCCATCAGAAGGTCAACCGCCAGGGTGACATGACCGGCGAGTACGCCACTCCACCCCCAACCTACTTCGACGCCGACGTCGCCGACGAAGACGCCGCCAAAGCCGGAGTTCAGTACACCTTTCCGAGCAAGACCGTCGTCAGCGCAATCTACGAAACACTCCACCGCTACATTCCTTACTTCCTTGAGTTCCAGAACGAACGCCAGCGCCAGGGCAGCTGGCTCGCCGTCACCCAGGCACTCGGCAGCAACGACAGCGTCTCCGCAGGATGGGCTCGCGCCTATCGCGCGCCGGGCGATCCCGGTCAGCACAACACCTCGCTCGTTCAGCCACCGTTCGGTGCCCCCGGCGACGGCGTCGGCGGACGCGGTGCGGATAACTCCGCCAACCTGTACACCGTCGCCTTCCGCCATCGCCTCGCCGAAGGTCTCACCGCCTACGCCGTCTGGGCCGCCGACTTGAACGGACCCTACGGCCACTTTGACCTCGGAGCAGGAGGCCGCGGTGTCACCGCAGACTGCCACGACGCCTCGGATGCAGTCGGCGACGAGAATTCTGATCCCCACTGCTGGGCAGGTGGTCACCTCAAGGGTGTCTCCATCGGCCTCGATAAGCGCTTCTAGCCCGCAGAGTGTCGTCGCACGGGATATCCACAAGTAAGCACCAAAAAGCTGTCAAGGGGTTTACATCTCGGCAAAGATCATAAACGTAATGCCTATAACGAGATACAAGCGGAAAATAGTTGACCTTCCGACCCTGCTGGATCCTTTATCATTAAGGAGTGGGTAGAAAACGGCAAAGCCCCGCGCGCAAGAGCAGCGGGGCTTTCTGGTCTTCAGCACCGCTGCTTCGCTCCGCCGCCCCGACGCCTGAGACGCAACCCTTTTGTTATGAATATTTTACCCGTAACCCCAATCGAAGCAATATTTTAGCGCAACGGATTTTGTAAACCTCTCATTCCATTGCCCATTTAACCAATGAGTTAATGGGGGGGGAGGTGGTGCCACCCGCGAGCTTACTGATTGACGCCGCTGGCCAGAAACCCACCATCCACCACCAGAATCTCTCCCGTCACAAAGCTCGCCGCATCGCTCGCAAGGAAGATCGCCGCTCCAACCAGCTCTTCTGTCTTCCCGAATCGTCCCATCGGCGTTCGCATCCGCAACTCGCGTCCGCGCTCGCTCTCATCCAGCAGTTTCTGGTTCAGCGCCGTGCGAAAAACTCCCGGAGCGATCGCATTCACATTCACCCCTCGTCCGCTCCATTCCACCGCAAGCGACTTCGTCAGCGCGCCCACTGCAGCCTTCGAGGCCGCATACGCAGCAACCTCCTTCAAACTCACAAAGGTATTCAGTGAAGCGATGTTGACAATCCTGCCGGAACCTCGCTCCAGCATCTGCTTCCCGAAGATCTGGCAAGCGCGCAGTGTCCCGGTCACATTCGTATCCATGATGTCGTCCCACGTCTCTTCCGTTACGCCGACCGTCGGTTCACGCTTGATCTTGCCCGCACAGTTAACCAGGATGTCCACTTTCCCAAATGCCTCCAGCACTTCATCGCAAAGCGCCTGAAGGCTCTCGCGGTTACCCACATCGGAGGTCAGCCGTAAGGTCTTGCGAGCCTCGCCGTCATACGCAGCCTCGATCTTCCCAGCGGCCTCCTCCACCTGCTCCTGTCGCCGTGAAGTCGCCACTACCTCGGCACCGGCCTCGGCCAGCCCAACCGCCATCGCCAGCCCGATGCCGCTCGTACCCCCCACCACCACGGCGACGCGACCCGTCAAATCGAATAACTTATGCCCCATCAGAATCCCTCAATCTCTCCACAATCTCATCCACAACCACCTCAGGCTTTCGGTCATTCACCACGCGAAGACCGTCCTGCGGCGGCTCGAGCGTCTTCATCTGGCTCTCGAGCAGCGCCGGATTCATATACTCGTGACGCCTGTGCGCCAGGCGCTCGGCGATCAAGGCCTTTGGAGCATCCAGAAAGCAGAACCGCAGCGCGCCCTCCGGCATCCCCGACGCGAGCGTCTCGCGGTAACTTGCCTTCAACGCCGAACAAGCCAGCACCCCAAGTTGCCCCTCTGCGAACCAACCCCGCAGTACGCCATGGAGCGTCATCAGCCACGGCTCTCGATCCTCATCCGTCAGCGGTGTTCCCGCAGCCATCTTCGCCTTGTTCGCAGCCGAGTGGTAGTCATCCGCATCGGCAAAGACCGCTCCGGTCCGCTCCGCCAGCAGCGTTCCGATCGTCGTCTTGCCGGACCCACTCACTCCCATCAACACCACATTCATCCCGACTCCAACGACTCACAGACAAGACAAGATCATGCCTTCGACAAACCGCCAAGAAACACAGGTCGAAGATGCCGCTCAAAAAGATTCTCCGTCACATTCCTCGCTACGACTTCTTCGTTCGCCTCAAGCGCCTCGAGATACTTTGGACCCATCTTCGCCGCGACCTTGAAACCGACGTGCAGCAGTTGCCGAAAGCTCGGATTGTAAGCCGCATTCGCCTGCTCATGCCGCAGCGCATCCGTAAACTGCTCGCTGGTCCAGTCGTTCACGGCGTCCACTGCCGGGAGCTTCGCGGCATCGATGTCGATCACGGACGCATACGGCAAAGTCAACTCGTCCCGATGAGCGAACGCCTCGGCATAGACCTCCTTCGCGATCTCCAATCCGCTTCCACCGGCCTCCGCCAATCCGATCACTTCTTCAAGCCAGGTCGTCCCTGCGGTCTTCAAATGCACGCCAGCCCCCGAGCGCTCAAGCGCCTCGTGAATCGCCGCATAAATCGAGAACTTGTCGGAACCCGAATGCACACTCAACTTCAGGTTCTGCGGCAGCCCGTAATGCTTCACCGCGAATGCAATCGTGGCCAGGTCTTCATTGAACTCCTTGGTAAATTGCACGACGTCTCCAACATAATCAACACCCTTGTTGAAGCGTCCAGTGAACTTCGGCGCGATGGTTTGGATGGGAATCCCTTCATCCGCAATCATCGCTAGAATCATCAGCAGTTCCACTGGCGTCTGCGGAAAGTCGGTCTCATCCATCGAGATCTCAGGCACAAAACGTCCCGCGCCCTTCGTCTCCACCAACAAGTGGTAGATTGCCGCAGCGTGCTTCACCGCAGCCAGAAACTTGTTCGCGACTCCTTCAACGCAGGCTCGATCGATACGGAAAGGCGCATGAATTCCCGGGATCGTCAGCTCGCCCATCAACTCAGGATGTCGCTTGATGAAGTCGCCCACATGAGCCGGTTCAGCGGGCTGCCCGATCAGATCGGCTACATCGAGCGTGAAAAAGTCACAGGGATCAAGAAAGCGTTGAACCGTCTTCAGATTGATGTGGTCTGCATCCACAAAATACTTCCGGCTCCATCCAAGTTCGCGAACCGCCGCATCCGCTGCAGCCCGCGTCAGGCTTGGCTCCGACCCAATGATGGTGTGCTCGCGGTTGGATTTATTCCAGACTGGAATCACCTCCACACCGGCATCCGCAGCCAACATGCAGGCTCGCAGCTGGGCCTTTGCCTGGTGCGCAAACCGGTCTCCCACGCCAATTGAGAATCTCGGCAGTTCCAGCCCGTCACTCATGAAGTCGCTCCCTCCGGCCCCTGGGAATGCGGCCGTCCAGCCACGTCAGTCTACCGCAGCACGATAGCTCCTGGCCGGCGGCAGATGCTCACACGCTTAGCGCCCAGATTTGAGCCCATTGAGGTAGTTGCGCCAGCCGCCCGTCTGCGTGATCTCCGTCGCATCGGCCAACGCGGCTGGCTCCGCGAGAAAGCCCTTCACTTGGGTTCCGTCTTCGAGCCGCAGCGTTCCGATGCACAACGGCGGTGGAACACCCTCGACAAAGCTGCCGACGGTATCCTCAGGGAGCGCCCAAACCTCGACCTCGATGCCAGGACCTTCGAACCCAGGCACCCACTCCAGCCCCGGTTTTGGCGGAGTAGTGTTCTTCAAGGCGTAGAACTTGTAGTCTGGATGGGTACGGCAGGTGCGCACCAGGCGCCCTCTCCGCTGCGTCAATTGCCCGTTAAGCGGCTGCCCGGAGAGATGCGCTCCGACAACAGCCATCAAGAGACACCCCGGAGGAGTTAAATTGGATACGATCGCCGGCGTGTCGGCAAGCTTGCGCTGCGATCCGCCCAGATCCATGGTCGTCGCTCGGTGCAGGCGATCCGCAAGCCCGACCAGGGCGACGTCCGAGAACGCAGGCCCGATCAAGCTGACTCCAAACGGCAGCCCATCTGGCCGCATCTCTGCGGGCACCGCGATCGCAGCAAGATCCAGCAGGTTGACGAAGTTGGTGTAATAGCCGAGATGGCTGTTGCGCTCAATCGGCGCCTCGGCGATCTCAGCACGCGTGTAGGTGCGAGGCGCGGTCGGCAGCACGAGCACGTCGATCGTCTCCCAGACCGGCTTCGTCTGGCTGCGCAGCGTCTCCAGCTTGTACGCCGCGTTGAATGCATCAACGGCCGAGTAAGCGGTTGCACCGGAGATGATCGTGCGCACGGTCGGGTCCATACTTGCGGCGTGCTCTTCAACAAACGGCGCGATGGCTGCATAACGCTCCGCGACCCAGGGTCCTTTGTAGAGGAGCTGCGCTGCGGCGAGAAACGGTGAGAGATCGATCTCGATTGGCTCTCCACCGAGTGCCACAAGCCTGGCGACTGCATCCTGAAACAGCCTGGGATTCTCCTTGTCTCCAAAGAACTCGAGCGCGGAAGCCGCCGGCACGCCGAACCTGAAGGTCGTGGCAGACGCCCAAGGAGCGGCTCCCGCCCCAGTTGATGCAACGCGTGAAAAAGCATCTGCAGAGTCGAAGCCGCGCGCCGCCGCGAGTACGCTCGCCGCGTCGCTCACGGTCTCGGCGAAGATCGAGACGCAATCGAGTGTGCGGCATGCAGGCACGACGCCCTGAGCACTGAGGATGCCGCGCGTTGGCTTCAGGCCGATAAGGTTGTTGAACATCGCAGGCACGCGCCCTGATCCCGCAGTATCCGTGCCGAGAGCGAAGCTGACGAGACCGCTGGCGACGGCAACCGCGGATCCTGAACTCGAGCCACCCGAGATGGCTTCCTTGTTGAAGACGCTGGAGCAGGCACCGTAGGGCGAACGCGTTCCGACGAGACCGGTGGCGAACTGATCCATGTTGGTCTTGCCAATGAGGATCGCACCGGCGGCCTCGAGCTTCGCGACGACGGTCGCTGAACGCTCGGGCGTAAACGCGTAATCGGGGCAGCCGGCGGTCGTCGACAGCCCGGCCACATCGATGTTGTCCTTTACCGCAAAAGGGATGCCATAGAGCGGGAGCTTCGCTTGCTCAGCCGCATCCAGCGCCTCAAGCGCGCGAGCACGCTTCACCGCAGTCTCCTGCGGGACAAGAGCGATCCAGACTGGACGCTCTCCGTGTTTCGCGATCGCCGCGTACGCTGCCGTTACCACGGCCGCGGGGCTTGAGGCACCGGATGCGTAAGCCTTGTGGAGCGAGGAGATATCCATGGTGAGCGTGGCCTTCCTTTATGCTGTGGGCCTAATCGAGACGAGCAACTGGCCCGCATTGACGATGGAACCAAGTTCACGGTGAATCGCTTCGACGGTTCCGGCGACGTGTGACGAGACGGAGATCTCGGTCTTCATGGCGTCGAGCACGACCAACTTCTCGCCCTCCGCGACCAACTGACCCACCTTCACAGGAATCTGGAAGATGCTTGCGGTAAGCGGCGACGAAACGCCTTCCGAACCCTCGGGGACTGTGGCCTCGGCGCTCTCGGCGACGGCTTCGGGCGGCTCGGCGACCGTCAGCAGGCCAGCCTCACGCCAGCGCTCGCGCTCGGCATCGAACGAGGCTTTCTGATGCTTCTTGAAAACCGCTGCCTCGGCGCTGATGGATGCGAGGAAGCGTTGGTAGTCGGCCAGGCTGAAGGTCGTCTCCTCAACCCGAAGCTCATAGCCTCCGTGTGGGAATCGTTCGCGCGCATCGAGCAGTTCCTCGGGCGAGACTGGATAGAAGCGAATCTGATCGAAGAAGCGCAGCGACCAGGGAGTGCCTTCGACGAACGCAGGCGTCGACTTCCATGTATTCCATACCTGGATGGTGCGGCCGACAAGTTGATAACCGCCCGGACCTTCCATGCCGTAGACGCAAAGGTAAGCTCCGCCAATGCCGACAGCGTTCTCGGGCGTCCAGGTGCGGGCCGGGTTGTACTTGGTCGTGACCAGCCGGTGGCGCGGGTCGATCGGCGTAGCCACCGGTGCGCCTAGGTAGACGTCGCCCAGCCCAAGTACGAGGTAGCTCGCTTCGAAGACGATCCGGTATACATCCTCGATCGAAGCGAGGCCGTTAATGCGGCGAATGAATTCGATATTCGACGGGCACCAAGGCGCATCCGGCCGCACCGCCTGCATGTACTTCGTCTGCGCGAGCCGCGCCTGCGGATCGTCCCACGAGAGCGGTAGATGCACAATACGTGACGGAACGGTGATGCCCGCAAGATCCGGCATTGCCCGGTCGAGTCCCGCAAGCGTTTTGATCAGAGACGCACGCGGCAGCACCTGATTGTCGAAGTGGATATGCAGCGAGCGGATGCCGGGCGTTATATCGATGATGCCGGGAAGGTTCGCTTTGCGGAGTTCCTGCTCGAGTACATGAACCCGAAAGCGCAGGTTAAGATCGAGTTCAAGCTTGCCGTATTCGACCAGCAGATACTTGTCACCATCGGCGCGGAAGACCATCAGCTCGGGTCCTTCGGTAATCCGTTGGAGCACCGCGGGCTCGGCAGTTGAGCTCTCCGGCAGGACCGGCGGCGGGGACACAAAGCCTTCGAGGAAGGCATTTTGCTCCCGCTCCATCGCCTCGGCCTGCGCGAGCGCAAGCGGCTGGAAGTGGACGGTGTCGCCGGCCTTCAACTGGCCGAGCTTCCAAAGTTCCGCCTGCACGATGGTTGCAGGGCAGACAAAACCGCCGAGCGAGGGTCCATCCGGCCCAAGCAGGATCGGCATGTCGCCCGTGAAGTCGATGGTGCCGACCGCATAGGCGTTGTCGTGAATATTCGAAGGATGCAGCCCAGCCTCGCCGCCGTCCGGTCGTGCCCACTTCGGCTTCGGCCCGATCAGCCGAACGCCGGTTCGATCGCTCTGGTAGTGAACCTTCCACTGGGTTGCGAAGAGCATCTCGATATCTTCGTCAGTGAAGAAGTCGGGAGCTGTGTGCGGTCCAACCAGCACGCCGACGGTCCACGTATGCGTCAGCACGGGAACGAACGCCACCGGGAGTGCAGCCGGATCTTCAAGCGGGAGATTCTTCTGGCCGAAGTGCAGCACGTCGCCTGCGCGCAGAGCTCGGCCAGCTGCTCCGCCAAATCCGCCGAGCACGAAGGTGCTGCGGCTGCCAAGATACGGCTGCGTATCGAAGCCGCCGCGCACCGCAAGATACGCGCGTATCCCCTCTTTGGATGCCGCTCCGAGAGTGAGGACGCTGCCCGCATGCACGTCAACCGAGCTCCACTGCGGCAGGGGCTTGCCGTCGAGCTTCGCACCCATGTCGCAGCCGGTCAGTGCGATCGCCACGTCGGCATGGAAGCGCAGACGCGCGCCCATCGTAGCAAACTCAATCACGGTCGCATGCCCCGTGTTGCCAACGAGGCGGTTCGCGATACGCGCGGACAGGTGGTCCATGGGGCCAGACGGCGGTACGCCCACGTTCCAATATCCGAGACGTCCGGGGTAGTCCTGCAAGGTCGACTGCGTTCCACCCTCGAGCACTTCGAGAGCGTTGCGGTTGTACGCAAACGTTCCGAGGAACGAAGTCGTCACCATGCCGGAGACGAACTCCGGAGTAGCGATCACTTCGCGCAGGTAGCGCAGATTTGTCTCGATACCATCGATCGAAGTTTCCGCCAGTGCAAGCGACAGCTTACGCAGCGCATCCGCACGATCGGCGCCATGGACGATAATCTTTGCGATCATCGGATCGTAGAACGAGGTGACGGTGGTGCCGGACTCGATCCACGTCTCGACGCGCGCAACGTCCGGCGTGGGAAAGGCGACGAGCGTCAGCTTGCCGGGCGTGGGCTGAAAGTTGTTCGCCGGATCTTCCGCATACACACGTGCTTCAATCGAAGCGCCGCGTGGCTCAACCTTGAAACTGCTAAGCGGAGGCATCTCGCCGGCGGCTTGCAGGATCATCCACTCGACCAGGTCGAAGCCTGTGACCTCTTCGGTGACGCCATGCTCTACCTGCAGCCGCGTGTTGACTTCAAGAAAGTAGAACTGCTTGGTCTCGTCGTCATAGATGAACTCGACGGTACCAGCGGATGCGTAGTTGACGGCCTTTGCAAGCAGGATCGCGGCAGCCTTCAGACTCCCACGCGTCTCCTCCGTCAGACCAGGCGCAGGCGTCTCTTCGAGCACCTTCTGATGACGGCGTTGCGCCGAACAGTCGCGTTCGCCAAGCGCGAGCACGTTGCCACGGCCGTCGCCAAAGATCTGCACCTCGATATGGCGCGCGCGCGAAACGTATTTCTCAAGGTATACGCCGCTGTCGCCGAAGTTAGCCCGACTCAAACGCAGGACGGAGTCGTAGACCTCCGTCAGCTGCTCGGCGGAGTGGCAGACGCGCATACCGATGCCACCCCCGCCGCCGGAGCTCTTCAGCATCACGGGATAGGTCAGCGCTTCGGCCTTGGCGAGGGCGTCTTCGAGATCGCTCAGCAGGCCGGTGCCGGGCAGCAGCGGCACCCCACAGGCTAGAGCCGTTGCGCGCGCAGTATGCTTGAGCGCGAAGGCTTCGATGTGCTCGGGCTCGGGCCCGATGAAGACGAGGCCGCGCGCCGCACAGGCACGGGCAAAGTCAATGTTCTCACTCAGAAATCCATAGCCGGGATGGATTGCCTCGGCGCCTGTCTCTTTGGCTGCAGCGAAGATCGCGTCGAACGAAAGATAACTCTGAGCCGCGGGAGCTTCACCGATGAAGACCGCTTCGTCCGCGTTGAGCACGTGCAGTGACTTCTTGTCGGCTGCCGAGTACACCGCCACCGAACCGACCTCCATGCGCTTCAGGGTGCGCTCGATGCGGCATGCGATGGCACCACGATTGGCAATCAAAACTTTGTTAAACATGGGCACTCGCATCGGGTTCCCACACCAGCACTTCCACCGGCGTCGGATTGTAGGCATTACAAGGATTGTTCAGTTGAGGGCAGTTGGAGATGACGATCAGCGTATCCATGTGGGCTTCGAGCTCAACATACTTGCCCGCGTCCGAGACGCCATCGGCGAAGGTGAGCGCGCCCGCCGGAGTGACCGGAACGTTCATGAAGAAGTTGATATTCGCAGTCAGGTCGCGCTTGTCGAACTCGCGCCCCGTCTGCTCGGCCCAAGCAAGCGCACCCTTCAGAAAGCTCTGGCGGCAGGCGTGCATCGAGCGCTTTTCTATGGCATAGCGCACCATATTGCTTTCAGCGGAGCAGGCGCCCCCGAGCGTATCGTGTCGGCCGCAGGTGTCGGCGACGATCGTCAGCAGATGATTGCGCCAGGTCGAGATCAGCCTGGTTCCCGTCGTCAGGTAAATGTTGGCCTGCTCGCGGATCGTGTCCTGCGCGCTGTAACGGTCGGCGTAGTTCGTCGCGTTGTAGAACAGGGTGTCGACGGCCTGGTTGCCTTCGAGGTCAACGATACGAACGAACTGGCCTTTCGCAAGCACGCGAACGAACGGGTCGCCCGCTTGAACCGTCGCGCGAAAGGTCGCGTGCTCGGCAAGGCGCGGGCTGGTTTGGATGACGGTCTCTGGCACGCCGTTGAAGCTCCTGACTTGAGTGTTAGAGGAAGTAGCGTTCCGTGAGGGTGAAGCCGCGTGCGTTCTCCGGGCGAGAGTTGCGGCAGAGGTCGTCGATTGACGGCGGCGCGACCTTCTTCAGAATCAGCTTGACCGCTCGCTGCGCATAGGTTGGGTCGGGGTCCATCGGGTGCTGACAGCTATTCAGGATCACCAACGTATTCATCTCCGCGCGCAGCTCCACAGCAGAGCCGGCAGGCGCGTGGTTCGGGATAAATTTCATTCCTCCATCCTCGCCCACCTCCACCTTCGAGAAGAAGTTGACGTTCATCACCAGGTCGCGGCTGTTCAACCCATATTTTGCGAGTTCAATCAAGAAGCCGTCGAGTCCATTCTGATGCCAGTCGTTGCGCGCCTGCTGATAGCTGAGCGCTCCGAACCTGCTCGCTATCGATCCCGCATCGCTGCAGCCGCCGAGCGGATCGTGCCACCCGAGCGTGTCGTCGGTGATCGAGCAAAGCACACGAGCCATGTCCGAGAACAGCACCGAACCCTGGGTAAGCCGCGCGATGTGCTGCGCCTTCAAAGTATCGGGAAGGTTGAGCCGCTCGGACAAGTTGTCAGCGTTGAAGAAGATGGCTCCGACATTCGCGTTGTCGACGGCCGTCTCGATGCGAAGCGCGGTACCGCGCTTGAGAAGGTGGGACCAGGTGGACGAACCCGGGAGCGTTTCGTCCCAGAGAATTTCTGAGTTCAATGCGTACATTTCCTTCCGAGGGTTAACTCCTCTACCTTACTGCTGATCCGGCGACAAACGCCACACGTTCCCCTGCCGCCCATTCGAAAGCCAAAGCGAATCCAGCCCGAAACGTAGACCGTCGCCACCGGGGCCACCCCACTGTTTCACCACCGTGTTGGTTGTGGGATCGATCTCCGTGATCGGGAAGTCGAACATGGTTGCCCACACGTGGCCCGCGCCGAAGGTAATCTCGCCCCCCATACCGGGCACGCCGCATTGAATCGTCGCAACCAGTTTTCCGGTTTTCGTGTCTACACGCGATACGCTGCCATCCCCTTGATTCAGCGTCCAGATGGAACCCGCGCCAGCGGTGAGGAAGCGAGGTTTCGGACCGATGGGAATTGTCGCAACCATGGCTGCAGTTGCTGGATCAACCTTCAGCAGTTGTCCATGTTCATAGGAGGAGATCCATACCGCGCCGTCTGCGAACAGAGGATTTTCGGAGCCGGAGGGGAGTGGAATCGACGCGACCACCTGGTTGGTTGCAGGGTCGATCCGCACCAGGGTCGAAGGTTTCGCCACCAACCAGACAGAGCCTGCGCCTACCGTGATTCCGCCCTCGGAGTTGGCCGGATCGGCCGCGACGCGCGCCAGAATGTTGCCGTTGGCCGGATCGATGCGCATCACCACGTGATCGCCGCAGCTCGGCGACCAGAGTGAACCAAAGCCGTCCGCCAGGCCGGAGCAGGGATCCTTCACCTCGAGTCGGCGCCCGATCGTGTTGGTGGCTGCAACCAACTGCACCACGTGGCTGTCCCGTCCGGTCGTCACCCAAAGCGAGTCTTTGGTCACGATTGACCAATCGGGGCTTCCTGTAATCGGGAACACAGCCTGCTTGACAATCGTGTCCATCGACCGCGAGACCCCAGGCGTGTTCACGCCGGGACGCACAATCTTCGCGTGAGGCTTCGCCGGCGCAGGAGGGGGCGTGGCGGGAGCCTGTGCGCTGCCGGAAGCAGCCAGCAGCAAAGGCGCTAAGACAAAAGTCAGCGAGTCAAAACGCAGACGACCCAACGTGCGAAGACAAGGTGAAGACACTTCGTCACATCTCCTGAAGTTGATAGGGGTGGGATGGTTGGAGTGGATGGCTGATCCCGATACTAGCCGATAGCACGCGATGGAAGGATGGGCATCTGAGTTTCCCATAGCTTCTATAGAAGTCTTCTATATCAGTGGAATAGCCTGCGATTGGCCCCTTGTCATTCCGCCGGGTTGCTCTACAATCCAGTCACAAGCCGGGATCGGCAGTGGACCTTAGAGCCTCGTCTCCCTTCGCCTGCGCCAGCTCTGGCGCACGATCCTAAGCTCTTCGCCGACATAGCGAGACCTCGAGGTCGATTGAAGAGAGCGAACTTACAAGCTTCGACAGAAGCTGGAAAGTGTTTGAGGAGACTTTGAACACGCAGTCGACGAAGGCATCTTGTTTTCTGGTCCCCACGCTAGCCAACGTAGCCGCATTGGCTGTCCTGTTGGCAGGTCACGCCTTTACCTGCCACGCTGCGTGCGTGCAGAGCCAGCCTCCGCTGCTGAAGATCGCTGCCGCGGAAAAAGCCAAAGACGCGAAGGCGAAGAACGCGAAAGGTGCAGACAACTCGAAAGGCGATGCCACCAAGCCCGAGAAGAACGCCTACGACTTCAGCCTGCCGGGGCCGGATGGCAAGGATGTGCCGCTCTCGCAATACAAAGGGAAGTACATTGTCCTCGTTAACCTGGGGCGAAAGTCGACTTACAACGACCAGCTTGCAGGCCTCACGAAACTGAGCGACTCCTTCAAGGACAAGGGTGTGGTTGTCATCGGTATTCCGTCAAACGACTTCGGCCTTGCCGAGCCGGGCTCACCCGCCGAGGTGCAGAAGGCCTACGCCGATGCGAAGGTCAGCTTCCCCATTATGGCCTTGTCCAAGGTGTCCGGCGACGATGAGCTGCCGCTCTACGGCTTTCTGACCAAGGGCAAGAACGCGCTACCGGGTGGGCCTGTTCACTGGAACTATACGAAGTTTGTGATTGGTCCAAAGGGCCAGGTGCTGGCTCGTCTTGACCCGGATGTCGCTCCTGATTCGACCCAGATGCTATCGACGATCGACCAGATTCTGGATGGAACCTGGAAGCCCAAGAAGGCCGGCGACAAGGGGCCAGGGGCGAAGCCGGAGGAAGCTGATGACGATGATGATGACGATTGATCGCCTTCTCAGCCGGTGCTGCATTGATGTTTTCTATCGGTCCGAGTGCAGATGCCAATGCGACCCACTGTAAGACAGCAGACGTTCTAGACTGGCGTTGTTGGCTTGCTTCGAAGTTTCACTTTCCTTAACGCAGAGCGCTTCTCTTGTTTCACTTGGGATTCGACATTCCAAAGGGAAGACTCAACCCCGAATTGACCGCAACGATCTCTGAAGTACAAGGTGCGCATGTTTTCGATCAAGTCCAAGCTCTTCTCTTTCCTCTGCGTTGCGGGCCTTCTGTGTGGGGTATGTTGTTCATCGAATGCAGCCGCTCAGGCGCCGTCGTTCACGGTCGGCTGGTCGGTCTATGCCGGATGGAACCCTTACTTTTACATGCAGAAGTCGGGAATTCTGAAGAAGTGGTCGGATAAGTACGGAATCACAATCAAGGTGCAGCGGTTCGACTACGCCGCCTCACTCGACTCCTTCGTTGCGAAGAACATCGATGCCTGCACCATGACCAACATGGAGGCGCTCGACATGCCGGCGGCCGCCGGGGTCGATTCGACCGCAATCATCATGGGCGACTACAGCAACGGCAATGATGCCGTGCTGGTGCGCGATAATCTCAACTTCTCCACGCTGCCCGGCAAGCCGATCATGCTGGTGCAGAAGACAGTGTCCGAGTATCTGCTCGAGCGCGCCATGGTCCTTAACGGACAGCAGGCGCAGCTCAACAAACTGAAGCTGATCAATACTTCTGACTCCGACATCGTGGCTGCGTTTCTCAACAACAAGTCGAACCAGGCGGTCGTCACCTGGAAGCCACTGGTGAGCCAGATCGTGGCCGATAAGAGCGTCCATTCCATCTTCGATTCTTCAAAGATTCCCGGGGAGATCCTGGACCTCCTCGTCGTTCGCACCGACCTGCTGAATACACCCGACGGTCAGAAGTTTGCAAAGGCGATCACCGGGGCCTGGTACGAGACGATTCAGCAGGTGGCATCCGGCCAGGCAAACGCGCTGAAGTATTCCGCGGCGGCTTCGGGCGACTCGGTGGACTCCTACAAGGAACAGCTCAAGACCACGGCGCTCTTCACCACGCCGAAGTCGGCAGTGGACTTCACGGTCGGTACCGACCTGCAGAAGAAGATGGAGCTGGTGCGCCAGTTCTGCTTTACGCACGGGCTTCTCGGCCAGGGCATCAAGTCGGTCGACGACGTGGCGATCGCGTATCCCAACGGCATCGTTCAGGGCAAGAAGGACAGGGTTCGTTTGCGGTTCAACGCCGCTTATATGCAGGCGGCTGAAGGAGGCAAACTCTAAGTTGGCCACCATCGCAAAACTCTCCCCGTTCGATATCCAGGCGCGGCCCAACCGGCTGATTGCGCAGGCGCTTTCGTGTCTGCTGTTCGCCGTGTGCATCGGCCTCTACATGCACACCTCGGTGGCACGCCATCGCGACAATCCTGAGGACCGCGTGGTGCCAAGTGGAGCGCAGCTCTGGGCGGGCATTCACTCCTCCGTACTCGAGCCGGCCGAAGAAGACGACTACATCCCCGATGCGAATGCATCCACATGGGAGCGTGTGCGTCACTCGATGATCTGGAAAGATACTGCTTCGAGTGGCCGGCGCTTTCTGATCAGCCTGCTGCTGCTTGTACCCGCGATTGTGCTGGCCGTACACATGGGACTCTTCCCCTGGTTTGGCGCGGGCTTCCTCAGATTCTTCCTGTTCTTTGACAAGATCGTGGCGCTCTCGCTTCTGCCCATTCTGTTCATCGCGTTCGGCATTGAAGAATGGTCCAAGATCGCGCTCATCGTCATCGGCGTAGCTCCGACGCTGATCCTCGACGTCACGCAGATGGTGCGCGCAGTGCCGCAGGAACAGGTTGTCAAGGCGTTTACTCTCGATGCCAACAACTTCGATGTGGCCTATCGCGTGGTCTTCCGGCAGATCATGCCCCAGATCATCAACAGCATCCGCCTCAACCTGAAGCCCATGATGTTGTTTCTCTTCGCCGGCGAGATGATCGCCGCATCGGATGGGCTCGCTTACCGCATCGCCATCATGCGGCGGCACATGGGCATGGACGTCATCCTGCCTTATGTTCTCTGGGTAGCCTTTCTGCTCTTCGCATTCGACATGACTCTGCGCATCGCCAACCGGAGGCTGCACCCATGGTTCCACGCATGAGCACGCCCGAAATGAGCGTCCGGATGGGCGGCCAGATCACCGCGGCGCGTCCGCTCTACGGAGACGCAGTGGCGCCGGACGTTGTGCGCCCGATCGCGACTCCCGCGCATGCGTTGTCCGTCGAGCGCGTCTCCGTCTCCTACCCGCTCGCTCACGGTGGCGTGCGTTGCGTGCTCGACAACATCTCGCTCGACATGGAAGAGGGAGAGTTCGTTGTGCTCCTCGGCGAGACCGGCTGCGGCAAGAGCACGCTGCTGCGCTTGCTGCTCGGTCAGGAACGTCCCACAACCGGAAGCATCAACGTCAGCGGTAAGCCGGTCGAGCGGGTCGATGCTCGCTCCGGCTACGTTCCGCAGAAGTACTCGCTCTTCCCGGATCGCACCGTTCTCGACAACCTGACCATGGGCCCGCTGACCTCGAAGTTCCACATCCTCGGCCGTCTGCGCCCAGGCTTCCGCTCCTTCCGCAGGCAGGTGCGCGCAGAGGCGCTCCGGCAACTGGCGCATATGGGTCTGCAGGCTTCCGATGCGGGCAAGTATCCGCACCAGCTCTCTGGCGGCATGCAGCAGCGCGTGGCCATCGCACAGGCGCTGATGATGAAAAATCGCGTGCTCCTGATGGACGAGGCTTTCAGCGCACTGGACCCGGCGACCCGCTCCAGCCTGCAAAAGTTGTTGCGCACCGTCTGGCTCGAAACGAAGCCTACCGTGGTCTTCGTCACGCATAACACCGCGGAGGCGCTCTACCTGGGAAGCCGCGTAATCGTGCTGGCGCGAGCGAGCCGAGAAGATGCATGTGGCTCGCGTGTGGTGCTGAACATGAAGCTGCCGGCATCGGGGATGAGCCTGCGCTCGCACGGGCAGCAGTTCCTCGATCTGTCGGAAGAGATTGAAGCGTACTCGCGTGGGGATCTTGGCCCCGGCAAACGGGCGCTGGCACCTGAACTTTCTGCAGACGGAGGAACGCTGTGAAGAACCTTTGGAGCCGTCACCATATCCTGGCCCGTACCCTCGGCTTCGGGACGCTGGCCACGCTTGGCTTTGTCGCTGCCGTGACGCCGATCACGGTGCACGGGCAGAATTCGACCGCGGCGCCGACGCCCGCGCAGCGCAGTGCCGCGCCCCACGTCACCCCGGTCGCCCAGGCTACCGATTCAAACGAAGACAATACCCAGTTCTTCACGCAGAAGGTACGTCCCGTGCTGGCCCAGAGCTGTTATACCTGCCACACGACGGAGACTGCCGGAGGATTGCGGCTGGATTCGCACGCCGGCATCCTCAAGGGTGGGGACTCCGGCCCCGCGATCGTTCCCGGAAATCCGGATAAGAGCCTCCTGATCGAGGCCGTCATGCAAACCGGCGAGATCAAGATGCCACCCAAGGGGCCAAAGCTCTCGGACGGCGACATCGCCAACCTGAAGGAGTGGGTGCGCCGCGGCGGGGTGTGGGATAGCGCGGAGCCTACGATGGCGGTCGCCGTGCTTACCTCGGCTGAGGCTAAGGGCACACCCGGAGCGGACTACTTCGAGAACAAGGTGCGACCCATCCTGGTGACCTCCTGTGGAAGCTGCCACCAGGAACGCGCAGCCGGCGGACTGAGTCTGAACACTCGGGCTGACCTGCTCAAGGGAGGCGATAGCGGCCCGGCGATTGCGCCGGGCGATCCGGAAAAGAGCCTGCTGCTGCAGGCCGTCCATCAGAGCGGTTCGCTGAAGATGCCGAAAGGTGGCAGCAAGCTGACGCAGGATCAGGTCGCCGTCCTGACGGACTGGATCCGCATGGGTGCGCCATGGCCGCAGACTGCCGCCGCTCCCATCGTTGCGGGCAAGCAGATTACGGATGACATGCGTCACTGGTGGTCGTTCGTACCCCTCCAGGAGCCGGCCGTCCCGGTCATCAAGGATGCTGAACTGAAGACCTGGGCAAAGACCGACATTGATCGCTTCGTGCTTGCCAAGCTGGAGGCGAAGGACCTGAAGCCCTCGCCAATGGCGGATAAGCGCACGCTGATCCGCCGCGCAACCCTTGATCTGATCGGTCTCCCTCCAACGCCCGAAGAGATTGCAGCCTTCGAGAACGACAAGTCGCCGGAGGCGTTCGCCAGGGTTGTCGATCGCCTGCTTGCCTCGCCGCAGTATGGTGAACGCTGGGGACGTCACTGGCTCGACGTCGCGCGCTACGGTGATGACGATATTCGCGGCCTCGACCCGAGAGGCCGGGGCTACATGCCGATGGATGGTGCATGGGTCTACCGCGACTGGGTCATCAAGCAGATCAACGCGGATGAGCCGTACGACAGATTCATCAAGCAGCAACTCGCGGGTGATCTGATGTCGGCGCACCCCACTCCAGAAGATCTGAAGGGTACTGGCTTTCTCGGCGGCGCACCCTGGATCTGGGACCAGGCAGAACCCATCCAGGGCCGGGCCGATGAGCGCAATGAACGCATCGATGCCGTGACCCGCGGCACCCTCGGCCTGACCGTGGCCTGCGCACGCTGCCACGATCACAAGTACGACCCGATCCTCGCGAAGGACTATTACGCGCTCGGCGGCGTCTTCGCCAGCTCGACCTACAAGGAATACAACTTCGTTCCGGACGCTGAGGTCGACTGGTGGAAGGAGAAGTTCAAGAAGGCCGATGCCAGGGATGAAGCAACCCAGGACTACATGAAGGATGAGACCCAGATGCTGGCGAAGGCTTACGCCGCACAGACCTCGGACTACATGGTCGCGGCGTGGCGCGTCGCAGGCAAGCCGAAGATGAAGCTCGACGAGGCTGCCGACAAGGACAAGCTCGATCCCGAGATGCTTGACCGCTGGGTCAAGTTCCTCGACAAGAAGCCGCTCTTCTACCCATACCTCAAAGAATGGCAGGCCATGGTCGCGCAGGGTGGAACCGAGGACCAGGCCAAGTTCCTTGCAGACTCCTTCCAGCAGCGCGTCGTCGATCTTGAGATCGAAGAGAAGAAGATCGAGAAGGATAACGACGAGATCAAGGCCAAGGCCGGAGTCCCCACCGAACGCGAGAAAGACGTCAAGCCAAACCAGTTTGAAACCTACGATGAGTTCTGCCCAGGCTGCACGCTCGAGCTGAAGGTGATGACGACCGAGAAGGCAAACCTCTACGAAGATCTCTTCCTGCGTCAACTTGGGACGGGTGTCTTCGAAGAGCGTGGACTGCCTGGCCTGTTCGTCTTCCGTGGCTGGGATATGGTCCGGCGAATGGGTCCGGCGGAGCAAGCTTATCTGCAGTCGCTGCAAGCGAGCGGAAGCAACGTCAAAAAAGTCGGTGATGTCTATCCGTTCGTTCACGGCATGGCCGATAAGCCGAAGGCGGTCGACATTACGCTTGATCTACGCGGCAATCCGCACGCGCAGGGACCAGTCGTTCAGCGGGCGTTTCTCACCGTGCTCAGCCCGGCAGACCGTAAACCGTATACGGAGGGTAGCGGACGCCTCCAGCTGGCCAACGACATCGTCGGAAGTCCGCTCGCCATGAGAGTCTTCGTCAACCGCGTGTGGAAGTGGCACTTCGGGACCGGCATCGTGAATACCGCGGACAACTTCGGTAAGGTAGGCGATCCGCCGTCCGACCCGGAGCTGCTCGAATACCTTGCCGGAGAGTTCCGCAGGAATGGCATGTCGCTCAAGAAGCTGCAACGCATGATCATGCTCTCGGCCGTGTATCAGCAGAGCAGCAAAGAGACGCCGGACGAACATGTGAAAGACCCGCAGAATCGCTTCTACTCGCACTTCTCGGTGCAGCGTCTCGATGCCGAGCAGCTGCGCGACTCGATGCTGTTCGTCGCAGGCGATCTCGATACCAAGGATCCGGGCGGCCCTGCAACGCAGCTCGGTATGGACAACGACAAGCGAACCGTCTACGCCAAGGTAAGCCGTTTCCGTATCGATCCCTTCCTGCAGGCCTTTGACTTCCCCAACCCGACCTTTACCGCTGAACAGCGCTTCTCAACCAACGTCCCTGTGCAGCGCCTCTACTTCATGAACGATCCGTTTGTGTACAAGCAGGCGGAGGTGCTCTCGAACCGCGTCTTCCCAAAGGGTGACGATGCTGCACGCGTCACGGAAGCTTACCGCCTGGTTTATGGCCGTACGCCGACTCCAGCCGAACTTCAGGCCGGGCTCGACTTCCTTAAGACGACACCCGACAAGCCCGGGTACATGGTCAATCAGGAGCCGATCAGCGCGTGGAAGGAATATTGCCGCGTGTTGTTCAGCTCGAACGAATTCGAGTTCTTGAACTAAAACGACCGATCCTGGTCCAGAATTACGAGAGCAACGCTTTTTAGGAGAAAAGACTATGTCTTGCCTGAAACCAAAACCAACAACTCGCCGGGACGCGCTGCGCAAGATCGGTGGCGGATTCGCCATGATGAGCTTCGCCAGCATGATTGGAGAATCGCTCGCACAGGCTGAGACGCTGGACAAGCTCAAGCCAGGCTCAGTCGCGGCTGACACCGCCGCCACCAACCCCTGGATGTTGAAGGATCCAAGCTTCAAGCCGAAGGCGAAGCACGTCATCTTCCTGTTCATGAACGGCGGTCTCTCGCACATTGACAGCTTCGACAACAAGCCGATGCTGACCAAGTACCATGGCCAGCCCATGCCGGGCGGCGATCTCGGCCACGAGCGAAAGACTGGCACGCTGATGAAGTCGCCGTTTGAGTTCACGCGTTACGGGAAGAGCGGCCTCGAAGTCTCCGAGCTCTTCCCCAACGTAGGTGCCTGCGCCGACGACATCTGCGTGGTGAAGTCGGTGTTCACCGAAATCCCGAATCACGAACCTGCGCTCATCATGATGAACACGGGCGCTAACATTATCGGGCGGCCGTCGATGGGCGCATGGATGACCTACGGGCTGGGCACAACCAACAAGAATCTTCCCGGATTCGTGGTCCTCTGTCCCCAGGTTCCCACGACCGTGGGCCCCCCGCTCTGGAGCGCGGGTTTCCTGCCGGCCGTAAATCAGGCCACCTATGTTTCGACAGATACAAGGCAGAAAGATTTCGATCCTTACAAGCTGATCCCCGACATCCACAACGACAAATACGATGTCACGCAGCAGCGCAAGGAGATCGAACTCGTCAAGAAGCTGGACGCGTTGAGCGAGCAGGCGGTCTACGGAGGTCCGGCTGACGCCGATCCGCAGCTTGAAGCCACCATCGGCTCTATGGAAACGGCTTACCGGATGCAGACTGAAGCGCCGGACGTCTTCGATGTACGCAAGGAGTCCGCAGCCACCATCAAGATGTACGGCGAGGGCTCAACTGCACGCGGCTGCCTCACTGCGGCACGCCTCATCGAGAAGGGCGTCCGCATGGTCCAGGTGTACTACTCTCAAGGCGACCCCTGGGACGCGCACCAGGACATCCAGGCACACCGCAAGAACGCGAAAGACTCCGACCAGCCATTCGCAGCGCTGATCAAGGATCTCAAAGCACGCAATCTGCTGGATGAAACGATCATTGTCTGCGGCTCCGAATTTGGACGTACGCCCGTGGTTGAACTCGGCGGCGCCGGAACCCACGCCGGCCGCGATCACAATCCGCATGGCTTCTCCATGTGGCTCGCCGGCGGCGGCATCAAGGGCGGCATCACCTACGGCGCGACCGACGACTTCGGCTGGAAGGTGGTTGACAAACCCGTGCACGTCCACGATATTCACGCGACCATTCTGTACCTCATGGGTATCGATCACACCAAACTGACGTTCCGTTCAAGCGGTCGCGACTTCCGTCTTACAGACGTCGCAGGCAACGTGATCCACGACATCATCGCCTAACCTGCAGGGTAGCTGAGGAACATGAGAGTTCGAGATAAAGGCAGGCGCACAGCTTCAAAGATTGGTATCGCCCACGGCGTCTGCCTCACGCTCGCACTCCTTCCACTTGCCGGCTGTCGCGCGACGCCGCCTTCGAAGGCCGAGGCCAAGGTGGCGACCTGGACGAAACACCACCTCACCATCCGCGGCAAAAGCGACGTCAACCCGCTCAAGCCAACCCCGGCGGTCATCGCTGATGGCAAAGACTCATTTACTTCCTATTGCATGGTCTGCCATGGCCTGGATGGGCAAAACACAGGCGTGCCCTTTGCCGAATCCCTCTCGCCACCAGTCCCTTCGCTCGCATCGGCCCAGGTACAGTCCTATACTGACGGTCAGTTGAAGTGGATTATCAAGAACGGGATCTGGCCATCTGGAATGCCACCTTCGGACGGCGAGTACTCAGACCGCGAAATGTGGGAGATGGTCGAGTACATCCGGCACCTGCCACCAGCTGGCAGTCTTGGAGCTCCCAGGGTCTACAGCGGAAGCTCCAAGTAGATAGTCGCTACGACGGCGGCATCACGGCGCCGGCTTTGATCCAATCCGAAACCACTTGTATATCTTCGTCTGAGAGCTTTGGCTTCTTCGGTGGCATATCCATAGGATCATCCGCCGGACCTTCGTGGCGAATCAATTTGACGAGCAGAGACTTTGCTGGATCGCCCGGAACGATCACAGCGCCATCGTGTCCGCCCTTCAGCAGCGATTCTCGCGTGTCCATGTTCAAGCCGCCGCGATGATTCTCTCCGCCGTGGCAGCGCGCGCAGTTGGCATCGAAGATTGGCTTGACCTTGGTCGTGTAGTACTCGGGTTTGGCCGCGTCGTCATGCGCCTGCGCGGGTTCTACCGACCCAAGGACGGCAACTAGAACAGCAGCGCTGGCCGATGCGGCGAGAGCGGTAAGACGGTACGACATGGATCCCCCTTTTTTTCTTGCCACTACGGTCAGACCTCTACGGCTTCGTCTGATCCCACATGTTTGCGCGCTGCTCTTCCACGTTCTTCTTGTACGCATCACGTTCGCCGGCCGAACCGAAGCCCGGCCCTGAAGGCCAGACCGAGAAATCCCGCAGCGCCAAACGCTTCGGCGTGCCGTGCATCGCTACGAGCGCTTCGTCCAGCTCCAGCAACTCGCCGCGCGGCATGGCGAGCTCATGCTCGTTCGGCTGGTACATCGTGCCCACCGGATAATCCAGAAACGGCGTATTCGACTCCTCAATGTGATTTCCGAGCAGGTGCGCGACCGGCTTGCCCTTGGTGAAGGCAATCAGCCGTTCCACACTGGCCTGGAACGCAGCGAAATCAGTCACGTAGAGCCTGCCGGGGTACATTGTGTCGCCCGAGAGCACGATCCCCGTCTTGCGATCGTAGAACGCGATGCTGACCTTGCTGTGCCCCGGAATCGGGATCACGTCCAGCACCCTTTCCCCAAGATCCACCTGGCCGATGTCGGTCGGCCAGGTGGCCATACCGAAGAAACGTTTGCTCGCCTCGACCTCCGAAGGGACAAAGGTGATCGGCATCGCCGGATCATTGAGTGCCTTCAGCTCCTTGTCGCCCCAGGTGTGGTCTTCATGCTCGTGCGTGTGCGTGACGATAAGCGGGATGCTCTTACGGTCATTGCGCTTCAGCCAGTTCTTCACGACGAGCTGCAACGCCGGCGCCAGGTTGCCGTTGCGCGAGCCGGTGTCGACCAGCATCGCCTTCTCCTTGCCGAAGAACAGGAAGATAAACGGCTTTTCATAATCCGTGCACGGAGACTGCCGCATGATGATGAAGTTCGGGTTGTACTCGTGGACCTGCCACTCCGGAATCTCCATGCACTTCGGCTCTTCGGAGTACCAGCGCGCCGGCAGCGTTCCACGCTCCAGGTTGCCGCCATTCGGCTCCGGAAACTGCGCTGCTGCTGTCCCCATAAAATAAGAAAGAGTCAGACTAAGAACCGCTGCTGCAAACGTCCGTTCAAATCCCATCACGCCTCACACCTGCAAATCGCCATCGGATCCTTCTCAGTTCGTCATTCAATCATGTCTTCGAACCAGAACTGGCGCTGCCGGACCCCAGCGCCAGTCACTCGTCCACCCGGCCTTAGAACGTGTACTTGCCAGAGAACTGCATCTGTCTTGGTGACAGCAGCAGCGAGGTCGGACTGGAACTGCTGTTCGTGTTTGTCCCCGATCCCGCGTTCTGATAAACACCGAACTTGGGATTGTCTCCAGCCGTTTGCGGAATGGCGAACCGATTGGTGTTGAGAACGTTGAACACCTCCGCCGAGATCCTGAACTGCTGCTCACGCCATGTCCGAAACGACTTCGAAAGACCATCGTCCATTGACAGATAGCCGTCCGAACGGAAGTTGTTGCGCTGTCCTGCCTCGCCCGGATAGGCGAAGCGGAGGTTAGCCGCAGCCTGGGCAGAGGTCATGCCTTTCAGCGCCGTCTCCTCCAGGTTCACCTTGTCGTAGTGATGACCTCCTGTCGAGATTGGACCCGTCTGGACCATGTTGCTGTTGAAAGCAAAGTTGGTGCCCCAGTTATTCGACGCGACCGCGCTGAACGGAAAGCCTGTGCTGTAGTGGACAACGCCGTTCAACTGAAATCCGCCTACAAACCGTTCCAGCAGGCCACCATGATTGAGGAACAGCTGGCCTCTCCCAACCGGCAGCGGCAGGGTGTAGTTCGCCGTGATGTTGTGGCGCACATCGAAGTCGGAGTCGGCATACCACTGGTGCGGAGAGAACGAGTTGACGATCGGACTTCCATTGGAGTTGCGTTCCGGGTCTGACCCTTCGTCGAGAGAGTGCGAAAGCGTGTAATTGACGTCATACTCGAAGCCCCGGCCAAATGCCTGCCGTACCGAAAGCTGCAGCGCGTTGTAGTTGCTTACGCCCGTTGTCGACTGCACGTAGATCGACGAGGTCTGCGGGAAGAAGAAACGGAACATCTGCCCATTGGGCGACACAGTGTTATCCGTGTCGGCCTGGAAGAGCGTGTTCGTTTCGTTGCCGCTGTTGGCCATCAGAGACGCGTAGTAGCCTTGCGCTCCGGTGTAGTTGACGCCCGTAACCGGGTCCTGTGCGCTGAAGTTCGGGAAAAGGTTCTGGAAGTAGCCACTATTCTGGATAGTACCGGCATCGGTGCCTGAGTCGATCATCTTGCGGTATGCGGTAGCCGCCTGGAAGTAGGTCTGCCCGCTGCCCGGATCGTAGAAGTTCGTGGGCATCGCCACATCGAGGTTCTGCAGGAGATGGCGGCCGAGGCGGCCGACGTACGATGCAGTCATCGAGAGGTTCTTCGGGAACTCATGCTGCAGCGTCAGGTTGAACGTTTCAGCATACGGCGTCTTCTGGCGATCGTTGATGCTGTAATCGAACGTGAACGGACTCTCAGCGGGTGTATACGGAAGTGCAAGTGACGACGTTGCTCCGCCGACCGCAGGTACATCGTGATAGCCGGTAAAGCGAGGGTTCGAATTGATGTCGGTATACGTCGCCAGGTTAGTCTGAGAAAGCGACAGCAGTGACTGCGAATTCGACTGGTACGAGTCGATCACTGCTGTGCCGAAGTGGTCGAAAGCCAAAGCGAAGCCTCCGCGAATCGAAGTCTTGTTGTCCTTCGTCGCATACGCAAAGGCGATACGGGGCGCGAAGTTGCCTTTTTGAGCAGTCCAGAAATTTGGCTGGCCGTTCTTCGCTCCAGCGGCGCGAAACGAGACGTCCGTCTGGTACGCGTTGCCGGCGGCAGCTGCATTCACCCGGTTCGCAAAGAACGTATTCAGCGAGATGGTAGGAGCAATCTCCTGGCCGTTTTTCTCATCCGGAACGCCAAGATAGACATACCGCACACCAGCTGTCACCGTGAATTGACCGGTCATCTTCCACTGGTCCTGGAGGTAGTATTCCTGCTCCAGATTGTTGAAGGTATGTGTGGGAACAGAGCCTGCACCCAAGGGAACAAGCATGTTGTTCTGCACCTTGAATTCAGTGCCAGAGGTCGCCGCTTCGATCACTCCCGCGTTCGAGATGATGGCTTCGTTGAAGTTGGATTCGAACGTGGAACGAACCGGGGCGCAATCCGTGCCGCAAGCGCCTGTACTAGGGTCGAAGCTGCCCTGCTGGTTGGCAATCGCGGCAGTGGCCAGCAGATTCGGACTCACCGTCGCTTCCTGCAGAAGCGGAGCGTCAAAATACTGGGCGTTCGAGATGTAGATAAAGTTCGCTCCCGCCTGCAGCGTGTGACGCCCTTTCACGTAAGTAAAGTCGTCCGCACCGTTATTCGTGGTCACCGTGTAAACACTGGAAGTGGTGGCGGCGGTCAGTGTATTGAAGGGTCCAAAGTTCACAAAGGGCTGACTTCCAGTGCCCCGGCTCGCGCTGCCGACGCGTATCAAGCCGTACCGTGCGTTGTTTGTCATCCGATCATTAATCGTCCAGGTATGGCCGCCTGCAATCCCCTTGCTGTTTCCGAAGACGTTCGAGGCTGCCGGAAGGCCGGGGAACTGCAGCGCCGTCGAGACGTTGTCGCTCTGAAGATTGCCACGCACAAAAAGCCTCTGCCGCGCAGTCACGTCATAATCGAGACGAGCGATGTTGGTGATCTGGTGAATCGGAGCAGGCGAGGTAAAGTTGTAGCTCCCCGTGTTGATCCCATCTCCGGCACCGTTTGCATTCGATAGGGGGAAACTGCTTGAAGTAGGCGATCGCCGCCGTATTGGTGGCAGGAGCAAAACAGGCAGTTGTGGCGCAGGCCTTATCGGACGCACGTCCGTCCAGCAGGGCGATGTCGGCAGGTGTCAACGTCTTGTTCGTCGGATCAGCGCAGTTCGTCGAATTGCCCACTCCGCAGGTCTGGTAGGTAACATTCCCTGTGACCAATCCGCCTCCGCCCAGAATCGACGGAACCGTTTCACCTACGACCACGTCGCTCGCCTGCTTGAATCCCTCATAGGCTCCAAAGAAGAACAGCCTGTCTTTCTTAAGCGGCACTCCAAGGGACGCACCATAGGTGTTCTCAAGAACCTTGGCCTGCACATTTGGCAATCCCGACTGCAACTCAGACTGCTTGTTGAACCAGTTGTTTGAAGCAGTTGCCGACCCGCGATAAAACTCGTAGGCGCTCCCATGAAACGTATTCGTTCCACTCTTCGTCACCAGCGAAACCTGCCCGCCTGAAGAGCGTCCGGCATCCGCGTTGGCATTGGTCGTCGTGACGCGAAACTCTTCGACTGAGTCGCGCGTCGAGCGCAGAGCGCCATTGAAGGCGAGGCCGAAGACCTGGTCGTTGTTGTCCACACCGTCGAGCGTGATGTTGGTCTGGTCCTGACGCGCGCCGTTCACGATACCGGTGCGGCTGTCTGTGTTGATACCGCCCGACTGCGCACCTGAATCCAGGCCAAGCACGCCCGGCTGCAGCGAGAGAAGGTATGTCACGTTATTTGCGAGGTAAGGCAGGTTTGCAACCTGGTTGCTGTTGAACGCCTTGCCCAGCGTTGCATCCGTGCTGTTGATCTCCGCAAGATTTGTCGCGACCTCAACCACCTCCACCGAACCGGCCGTCAGCTTGAACGAGAGGTTTACCGGCGTAGCCACCAGCAACTCGACCTTCTCCACATCCTCCGAAAATCCCGGCGCGCTTACCTTCACCTGGTAGGTTCCGGGTGCCACCTGTGTAAAGGAAAACTCACCCTGAGCCTTGCTCACCGTCGTCAACGCGTTGCCTGACGCCGCACTGGACAACACGATCGTTGCGCCCGGAAGCAAAGCACCCGTCGCGTCGGAGACAACTCCCGTCAGTGCTGTTGTGTTGGTCTGCGAGAAGAGCCGCGGTCCCGCAAACAGGACCAGACAAAGCAAAGTGATAGCACACCGGATCAAACGGCTAGACATAGAACTCCTCTTGACGAAGGGTTGGAAAGACAAGTGGGAAGCACCTCGAAGGGACGAGCAATCATTGGGCGGAGCCTGAAGGAATTGCGGATGGGCGAGTTGGCAACAGCCCGGAAGATCATGCAAAAAGCCTCCAACAGCATCCGTATAAAAAAACGGACTTCAACGTTTGAAGAGCAGCAACCGCGGCTGCGTCGACTCGGAATACCGATGGCGACGCCAGTCGAATGGCTATAGGCAAGACTCAGGGGAAGGAAGGATGAGCTCGGCTTGGTTCAGTGTTTCGGTTGATTATGGGTAGGATTCAAGCAGAAAGCAAACACTCGCGTTTCTCTAAATAGGCCGCATTGAAGAATCAAATAGTGATCTTTCTCGTCAAGCCTTCGTCACGGCAAAGGCCTCGATCGTTCCAGCTGCCAGGTCTGAGTGTCAGAACGCTCGAAGAAATCTTCTAACGCCCACGCCGCTTTTCGGTTACTGTTGACCGTAGTGCCATCCCCCGCCCTTCAGGAGCGACTCGGCTCCATACGTCCTGACGGCACGCGGAAAGAGCGAGGAAGACACTTCCATGGATTTTGCTTGGCTGACGACGTTCCTCGAGGTATCGCGCCTGAGGAGCTTCTCGAAGGCAGGAAAAAAACTTCAACTGACGCAGCCCTCGATCTCGGCTCAGATCCGTTCGCTCGAAACCTTTCTCGGACATCGGTTGCTCAATCGAGGTGGAGGCAAGGTGACCCTCACAGCTGCCGGACGCGTCTTTCAGCCCTTCGCCGAGCAATCGCTCGCGCAGCTCAGGCATATCCAGCTGACCCTTGCCGACAGCGAACGCATGCCCCGCGGCACGCTCACCGTCAGTGCGAATGACTCGACCGCGCTCTATGTCCTGCCGCTCTTAATCAGCCGATTCAAGAAGCAGTATCCAAGGGTCTCTCTCAGCATCGTGCGCGCAGAGCGATCGAAGACGCTCGAACTCGTCCTCGAACGTGAGGTGGACTTCGGCATCGTCTCGCTGCCCGTCAAGGATCCGCGCCTCGAAGTGGAGATCATCCATCAGGACAAGCTGATCCTTGTGGTGCCAGCCGGGCACCCGCTGGCCGAGTTGAAAAAAGTCACGCTGCCCGAGCTCACCCGCTTCGGATTTCTGCTCCCGAACAAAGGCCGGCGGCGCGAGGCGCTCGACACCTTGTTCGAACATCACAAGGTCCCCATCCGGATCGTTATGGAGCTGGACTCGAGCGAACTTCTCAAGAGGCTCATCCTCGCGGGCCTCGGCATCGGCTTCCTGCCTCGCAGCAACGTTCTCGCTGAACTACAGCAGGGAACCCTTCACACCGTCGACGTGCAAGGCCTGAACACGTCGCGAGACCTGGGCCTGATCTCACGGCGCGATGCCCTGATGACCCGGGCCAGCATCGCGCTCTACTCCTTCGCGACAGGACGAACCGAGGCGGCGTCTCCACGCGAGGGCAAGGATCTGAAATCAAGCACAGAAGATTAACTCACGCGTGCTTACGGCTTCTACAGAGGCTTGATTCAGAGCGACAGAAGTACCTACGCAAGCTCGCCTGCCTGATTTTTCGCACCAGCTAGCCTTGCTGGATGACTCTGAGAGGGGGATGGCGGAAGAGGAGGGATTCGAACCCCCGATACCCTTTCAGGTACGCCAGTTTTCAAGACTGGAGCCATCAACCACTCGGCCACTCTTCCGTATAGAAAGTCTAACTGGCCGAGGGCGCACGGTGCAAAAATTCGGATGCCGCTCCGCCAACGTGTAATCTAACGGCACCCACTGGATTGATCCCGAAAGGCCGTTGTCTCATGCCTGCAAAGCTTTCCCGCATCTCTTTGCGTCCTCTGCGCCTCCTTTGCGTTCTTGGCACCTTGCCTTTCGCAGCGCACGCCTCCGGCCAGGCTCCAACGCTAGCCGCGGGTCAGGCTTCCGCCCAGATCGATCAGGACCTGCTCGAAACCGATATCCCGCACCTCGAACAGCTTTACGCAACCCACCGCTACACCGTCGCCCAGATCACACGCTACTATCTCGCCCGCATCCATCGCTACAACCCCATCTACCGCGACGTCGAGACCATCGACGAGCAGGGCGCGCTCGCTACCGCCGCCCGCCTCGATGCCGAATCAGCCTCCACACCGCATGGCCCCATGTGGGGCGTGCCCATCGTCCTCAAGGCCAACACCTCCATCCAGGGGCTGGTCACGACCGATGGCTGGAAGGGCTTCACGCTGCCTGGGCATGAGCTCATCGCGCCCAAAGATGCCACGATTGTCGCCCACCTGAAGGCTGCCGGCGCTGTCATCCTCGGCCACACCAACATGCCGGACTTTGCCGCCTCGGACACCAACCGCAGCTCCTCCTTCGGCCGCACCGGCAACGCCTACGACGTGCGCTTCTCGCCGGGTGGTTCCTCCGGTGGCACCGTCACGGCCGTCACCTCGAACGAAGCCGTCCTGGGCAACGGCACAGATACCGGCAACTCCATCCGCATGCCCGCCTCAACGTCGTCGGTCGTGGGCTACTTTCCGACCCGCGGCCTGGTCTCGATCGCCGGCATCGCGCCGCTCGACTGGCTGCTCGACAACACCGGTCCCATTGCCCGCAACGTCACCGATGTCGCCATCGCCTTATCAATCATGGCCGGACCCGATCCCGCCGACTCGCGCACCGCAGATTCCGCCACCCAGGCTCAACCCGGTCCCTATACCCAGTACCTCCGCAAAGACGCGCTCAAAGGCAAGCGCTTCGGCGTGCCGAAGTTCATCCTCGACGGCGCCGGCACACCCTTTCACGGAACCTGCGAAACCACTCCGCAATCCCTTGCCCAGGACATCAAAGACGCAAGCATCCCGCTCGAACCCGAGACCCGCGCCGCCTTCCTCAAGGCCATCGAGGGGCTCCGCGCGGCTGGCGCGGAAGTCGTCTTCTCGGACGATCTCCTGCCTGACTCCTTTCCCGAGATCGCCTCGCGCATCTGCACGATCCCCTACATCAAGGAAGGCGCTGACAACTTCCTCGCCAACTACGGCCCGGCGCAGTATCACTCCGCCGAGCAGTATCAGGCACTGATCGGCTCGCCTATCCCGGGTGCGATGATCGACGGCAGCTACGACGAAGCACCCAACCGCGCTAAGGTCACGCAAACGACCCTCGAATCTGACCCCAACGCCAGGGCCTTCTACTTCGATCCGCGTAAGAAGACACTCGACCTCTATAATGACACCCTCGACCGCCTGCACCTCGATGGCTTCGTCTACCCCGCCGCTTCCATGCCGCCGCCTGACGAGACCATGCCACAGTACGGCCGCATCTCCGGCGGTCCCCATTCGGACACTGCCTGGGTTAACATGATCGGCGTTCCCGCAATCGTCGTTCCCGGCGGCTTCTACCCGTCCGGGCTACCCTTCGGCCTGGAGATTTCCGCAAGACGCTGGCACGACGGTGACCTCATCGGCTACGGCTACGCCTACGAGCAAGCCACGCACCTGCGCCATCAGCCCGTTCTCGTCGAGAAAGGCCTCCTGCCCAATGCCCCATAGGCTTCCCTTGCTTCCTTCGCGCACCCTTGGCATCCTCTGCGCTTTGCTCTTCTCCTGTGCAGCCGCAAACTCCCAAGGCCTGGTCCTCATCGACCAGGACGGTTCCGGCCCTGGCGGCTCGAACCAGATGGCCATGATGGTGCTGCTCCAGTCCTCGCAATGCAAGGTCCTCGGCATCACGCAGGTCTCCGGCAACGCGTGGGAGCCTGAAGAAGTCCAGCACAGCCTGCGCATGCTCGAGCTCATCCACCGTACCGATGTTCCTATCGTGCCTGGTGCCATCTACCCGCTCCTCCGCACACAGGAGCAGACTGCTCTCGACATCGCCCGCTACGGCAAGGTCGAGTGGCTTGGAGCCTACGGCGACCACGCCCACAACACCGGCTCCGCTGACTACCACGCCCCCGAGGTCATTCCGACGCTGACCGAAGGCGCACCCACCATCAAGCCGCTTGCCGAAGACGCTGCCCACTTTCTCGTCCGGCAGGTCCGCGCCCACCCGCACCAGGTCACCATCTACGCCGCCGGCCCGCTCACCAACATCGCCCTTGCGCTCGCGATCGACCCTCACTTCGCGGAGCTCACCCAGGGCATCGTCATCATGGGCGGTAGCCTGCAACCCGGGCTGTCAGACCCTGAATTCGCCCTGAATCCGCATCACGAATTCAACTTCTGGTTCGACCCCGAGGCCGCCCACCTGACCCTCCGCGCGCACTGGCCACGGATCGACCTGACCGACGTCGACATCTCGATCAAGGCTATGTTCACCCAGGCCATGCTCGATCAGATCGTTAAGTCCCATGAACCCGCCGCCCAATATCTAGCAAGGTATTCGCAGGAGAAGTACTACCTCTGGGATGAGCTCGCTGCCGCCGCATGGCTCGATCCGAAGATCATCACCGCGCAGCGCACGCTGTATCTGGATGTCGACACCTCGCACGCCGCCACCTACGGCGATACGCTCGCCTGGACCGAAGCCAGCCGGCCGACCGGAATCGATCTGCAGAAGGTGCATGTGCAGGATGATCTGGATCTGCCGCTGTTTACGCGAGAATTTATCGCACTGATGCAGGCGCCGCCCCAGAAACCTTGACGACCTATTCTGCCGGACGGGCCCGCTGCCCACCGGGGCCGGCCTTACTGCGTACGCTCGAAGCTTCGCATGACCCTCCCGATCCGCGGGAGAGCCATGCAAAGCAATCACCCCACGAAGTGGTCGCACCGCGCGATGAGCGGGCTATTCCGGCAGGACACGCCTTTACAGAATGTAACGGCTTAAGTCCTGATTCTTCACGATGCCCGCAACCTGCTGCCGCACATACTCCGCGTCCACGACGATCACCTTCTCGTACTCCGCTTCAACTCCCGGCGCAGTCTCCTTGCGACGTTCAATCACAGGCAACGGTGCGGAAGAAGTGACCGGTGTGCTTTGCGCTCCGAGGGGCGTTGAAACGGCGATCTCGCCGACCACGCCCTCGCGCGAAGCCTCGGTGCGGCTCGACTTGACGACATCCGGAGCCTGGAAGCTGATCTCATCGAGCACCCGCTCCATGATGGTGTGGAGCCGGCGCGCGCCGATGTTTTCGGTCGTCTCATTCACCTTGAAGGCGAACTCCGCCATCTCCGCCAAAGCCTCAGGCGTGAACTCGAGACGAAGACCCTCGGTCTCAAGCAGCGCGGTCGACTGCTTCACCAGCGAGGACTTCGGCTCGGTGAGGATGCGAACAAAATCCTCCACCGTAAGCGACTGCAACTCGACGCGAATCGGAAACCGGCCTTGCAGCTCCGGAATAAGGTCGCTCGGCTTCGAGACGTGGAAGGCACCGGCAGCGATAAACAGGATGTGGTCGGTCGACACCATCCCGTACTTGGTGCTTACCGTCGTGCCCTCAACGATGGGCAGGATATCCCGCTGCACCCCCTCACGCGAGACGTCCGGGCCGTGCCCGCCTTCGCGTCCTGCAATCTTGTCGATCTCATCGAGGAAGACGATGCCGGAATCTTCAACCCGCTCGACAGCGAGCCGCGTAACCTGGTCCATGTCGATCAGGCGGCCTTCTTCTTCCTGCACCAGGTAGTCGAAGGCTTCCGCGACCTTCATCTTGCGCTTCTTGGTGCGCTGACCGAAGAGTCCCGGAAGCACATCCTTCAGCGACATATCCGACTCATCCTGGCCAGGAGCGGCGACAAACTCGAAGCTGGGCTGGTTGCGGTCGCGGACATCAAGCTCGACCATGCGATCATCGAGCTTACCTTCACGAAACTGCTGCCGCAGCTTCTCGCGGGTACGCTCGTGGCTGGTCTGTTCCTTCTTCGACGCGGGCTCGGCCGCGTGATCCGGACTGGTCGTATCCATAGAAGCCGGCAGTTGAATGACATTCGTCCCCGGAACTTCTGTAGCTCCCGCCGCATTCGCTGCGGTCGCAGCTCCGGGAGTTGGCGGCAGCAGAAGATCGAGCAGCCGATCCTCCGCGCTCAACTCGGCCTTCTCCTCCACATCCTCGAGTTTCTCTTCGCGGACGAGATCAATGGCAATCTCGACCAGGTCGCGGACGATCGATTCCACATCGCGCCCGACATAGCCAACCTCGGTAAACTTGCTCGCTTCGACCTTCAGGAACGGCGAGTTGGTCAGCTTGGCCAGCCGCCGCGCGATCTCCGTCTTACCCACCCCCGTAGGCCCGATCATGATGATGTTCTTGGGCATGATGTCGTCGGCGAGCTCAGGCGCGAGCTTCTGCCGGCGCATGCGATTGCGCAAAGCAATTGCCACCGCGCGTTTGGCAGCGTGCTGTCCCACGACATACTTGTCGAGCTCCGCAACAATTTCGCGGGGGGTAAGTTCATCCAGTGCAAGAGCCTGATCTTCCGCGGCTCCGGGTAGAAAAATTGCCATGAAGTGACTCCTAAGGGGTTGGCGGCGAGGCTGGTGACCCCGGGCTGACGAGCGTTCTTACGTCCTCGAGCAATTGCTTGACGCTGGCGGTGAAGGCGGCATCTCGATGCTTCTTGAAGAAGGCAAAGTTAACCTCTTCAACAAAGCTCCACAGCGACACACGTGCGGTGGCATCCATGATGCCGATGCGGATCTGAGGATGCGCGATGTTAGGTGGATCGACGAAGCGAACAGCAAAGATAATGTCGGCATCTTTCGGATCAGCGACCAGCTGGTAGCGCCCCCAGGCTTTCATCTGCGAGTAAAACTCCCCGTACGCCCGCTCAGGGCCGCCGCTATAGTCCGAAGGAAAGGCTGTGACGTCCCCGATCTCATAAGAGATGAAGGCGCGTTTGGCGTTCAGCAGCGGCGAAGGCACGGGTGCCTGGGAGTTATTAATGCCAACCTGAGCTGAACTGCGGTCGCTGCGACTGTCAAATATCTGGGCGGAAGCCGGAACCGTCAAGGCCAGCCAGACGCACGCGGGGAGAAGAACGCCGAGGTGAACCTTGAGCAAACGTGAAAGCCGGAGCTTGCGCCTTGAATTCATAAACGAACTCTCGTGGATGAGGAATAGTCAGACAGTGGACGTCGCCGCAGCAAGCTCTTCAATCGTGACTTGGTCGTTGGTATAGATACAGATCTCACCCGCGATCTTCATCGCCTTCTCGGCGATCTCGCGGGCGTTCAGATCGGTATTCTCCATCAGCGCCTTAGCCGCAGCCTGGGCGAAGCTGCCGCCAGAGCCGATCGTCATGATCCCGCCGCCGCCCGGAAATGGGTCCGGCTCGATCACGTCGCCAGTGCCAGAAAGCATCAACGTCTGATGCGGATCGGCGACGATCAACAGAGCCTCCAACTGGCGCAGCATCTTGTCGGTGCGCCAATCCTTGGCGAGTTCGACAGCCGAGCGGCCAAGATTGCCGGCATACTGCTCCAGCTTGGCCTCGAATCGGCTGAAAAGTGAGAACGCGTCGGCGGTCGAGCCCGCAAAACCCGCCAGGACCTTATCGTTATAGAGGCGGCGGATCTTCTTCGCCGAACCCTTCATTACGGTGGCCCCTAGCGAGACCTGGCCGTCCGCAGCCATCACGACGCGATCACCGCGGCGCACACAGATGACCGTCGTCGACCGGATCCGTCGACCTTCCGCCAGGTCCAGTGGGTGTCCGGAGCGCTTGATCAGCGTTGCATCCTTCTTCAATTGTGACGTTCTATTGCGATTTTCCCGTAAATTTGGCACTCCTCAGTATACCGCCGCATCTGAATCGACGTTAGCCGCAGGAACGCCGGCAATTTCGGCTATCCTCATCGCAGGCAGTCGCTCGCCCTTGAACATGTTCCCCTCCGCCGCTCTTCTTCGTCATACGCAAGGCATCGCCGCCATGGTAACCGGAGCGGCCGCCCTCGCCGGACTGACGGCCTATCTGCTCATGCGCAAGCAGCCAACCGCCGAGCAGAAAGAAGAGATGCGCCGCCTTCGCCTGGCAGCCGTCGGCCGTGTCATCGACGGGACCCTGCTTGAAACGACGCCCACAGACGCGGAGCCGCAGGCGCTCATCTATCGCTATCGCGTGAGTGGTGTCACCTACGAGTGCGGGCAGGATGTCTCCATGCTTACTTCCCTGCTACCCGACCTCGGCGAAGCCTCCGCAATCTTCGGCTTGCCCGTACAAGTACGCTACGATCGCGACAATCCAGGAGACTCGATCGTCATCTCCGAGACCTGGAACGGTCTCTGGAACCAGCATGGCCTGCATCCCGAAGATCAGCCCTGATCTCTGACCCTGGCGAACCGGTTCAGCTCGTCAGGAAGGGAAAACAGCTCAGGTCGAAGAGTCATTCTTATACCTACCGTGCCAAAAAATGTTCCTCGAAGCCACGACCTTCCACATCCAGCATCCTAGGTAATTGAACACTGCCTCAAGATCTCAAACATTAGGAGAGAATTGTATGAAAAGCCTTGCCATCGCGACGGTCGTCGCTCTGGGCCTGACCGGATTCGCCGGTGCCCAGCAGACGGATAACAAGATCGATCAGCGCATTGAAGCCGCGCACAGCGTCCTGCACCAGCTCATGGCCACCCCGGATAAGGGTATTCCCCTTGACCTCGCCGCGAAGGCGCAATGCGTCGTAGTGATCCCGAGCTTCAAAAAAGGTGCTTTCATCTTCGGCGGGGAGTATGGCCAGGGTGTTGCCACCTGCCGTACAGGCCATGGCTGGAGCGCACCGGTCTTCATCCAGCTGGAAGGTGCAAGCTTTGGGTTTCAGATCGGCGGTCAGTCAAGCGACATCGTCCTCATCGGTGTGAATCACAAGAGCCTGGATGATCTGTTGAAAGATAAAGTGAAGCTCGGCGGAGACATTGCCGTAGCTGCCGGACCGGTTGGCCGTAATTCGCAGATCGCGACCACGGAACTCGCGAACGCTGAATTTATCACCTACTCCCGCAGCAAGGGCCTGTTCGCCGGCATCGATCTTAATGGCGACGAGGTTCACCAGAACAGCAAGGATACGGGCGCCTTCTACGGTTCGGATATCCCTTACGCCAAGATCCTGGCCGGCGGCGTCCCCACTCCGGCTGCCGCTCAGCACTTCATCAAGACGGTTAACGAGCTCTTTGTGAAGGGTCGCAACCAGTAGCTGTATGCGGAATGGCGTTCGAATCCTGGCGCCGTTCCGCTTTCAGCACACATCCCAGCTCTATGCCGTAGCGCCCTCAACGTTCTACCGGCGGTACCAGGTGCCAGGGGTTTTCTCGTCTTTTGCTCCTGGTGCAATCTACTCACTTTGATCGAGTGATCTTCAGGAGCGGCAAGAGGTCTACACTGGATGCATGCACATGGTGGCCTCTAATAACCGGGTCATGCAGCGAATCCTCAAGATTTCGCTTGCGGCGACTATCTTATACGTCGCGGCAACCTTGTTCTTCGGCATTCGCGCTCATTCGCTGGCGCTTATCTCCGAGGCCGGGCACAATGCGTCCGACTCCCTGGCCATCATCCTTTCCTTCGTCGCAGTCTACTTCCAGTCGCGCCCGGCAACCGACAGGAAAACCTTTGGCTACCAGCGCGCCGGCGTTCTCGCCGCCTTTGTCAATGCGCTGACGCTCATGGTGCTGGCGGCCTGGATCGCTCTTTCGGCTCTTGGCCGGCTCTATCATCCCGTGGATGTTGCCCCGCGCTTGATGATGATGGTGGCAGCAGCCGGTGTCATGATGAACGGAGCCATTGCCGGGCTGCTCTGGAAATTCTCAGGCGACGTAAATATCCGCTCGGTCTTCCTGCACATGCTGGGCGATACGCTTTCGACCGCCGCTGTGATCGCCGGCGGTGCCGCAATCCTCTTCACCCGCCTGCAGTGGATCGATCCGGTGCTTTCCTTCATCATCGCCGGCATGATCCTCTACTCGTCGTGGGGGATTGTTCGCGAAACTCTGAATATTCTGCTCGAAGGCACGCCACAGACGCTTTCACTGGGGGACATTCGAGCTTCCATGTCCGCGGTTCCAGGCGTCGCGGGCGTTCACGACCTGCACGTATGGAGCCTCGGCTCAAACTCGCACGCGCTCGCCAGCCACGTGCTGATCGACGATATGACGATGGCGGATTGCGCTGTAATCCTCGAAGGGGTTCAGAACGCTCTTTGGGATCATCACCACATCTCCCACACGACGATCCAGTTTGAAACCAAAGGCTGCGAGACAACCCATGGCTGCTCTGCCCCTCCGTCGCCCGAATTGGTCGCAGCGCATGGCCACCACCATCACGGCCATGATCACCACGGTCACTCGCACAGCCACTAACTTCCACTCCAGTCAGCACAGAACGTAACGCGCAACCGGCTGACTGAAGGGAAGAAATTGTCCGAACGGCCCTCAGAGCGACATGCTCCCGCGTAGGTCCAACTAGTTTAACTGCGCGTCCAGCGTAATCTCCGCGGACTTCAAGAGACGCGAGATCGGGCAGCCTTCCTTCGCCTTCGTGGCCAGCTCTTCAAACTTGTCCTTCTCGGCATTTTGGATGTGCGCCTTCGTGGTGAGATGAATCTTGGTGACGGTCGGCCCATCATCGGTATGCTCCATGGTCACCACGGCGGTCGTTTCGAGCGTATCCGCTACCATGTTGGCACTGGTAAGCTGCATCGCGAGCGCCATGGTGAAGCAGCCCGCGTGAGCCGCCGCGATCAGTTCCTCGGGATTGGTGCCGGTACCGTTCTCGAAACGGCTGCCGAAGCTGTATTGCGTATCCTTCAGGGTGCCGCTCTGGGTGGAAATCGTGCCATTGCCCTCTTTCAGGCTGCCATGCCACACTGCGCTTGCGCTGCGATCCATTGTCGTATCTCCTCTAAGTTCGGGCGTCTTGCCCGGCATCTGTGTGATGCATCCTCCAGCGGAGGCGCACCTCGCATTGCCACCGAGCCTCTTTCCTGTTTTCAGATCGTCGACAGGCATCAGTTCACCTGCTCGGCATTCGACGCCCATACTCTACGCGTACACCCTTTCAGAAAGAGGTGCACCGCGGCGGCTTGTTTAGAATCTAAAAGTTGACCCTTATGGCGACCGCGACTTCCCCGAAACCGGCAACCACCCCCACCAGCTTCGACCGGACGCTCGCCAGCGCCACCTCCACGATCGCCTTCACCGAGACGCTTCACCTCGCAATCGACAGCTTCCGGGCTTCGAAAGTACGCTTTCTGCTGACGATGCTCGGTATGGTCATCGGTTCAGGCTCGATCATTCTCACAGCAACACTTGGCCTAACAGGAACACAGTATGCCTTGCAGCAGCTGAACAGCATCGGGCCAAATCGTGTCGAGATGCAGTATGGCGGCGGCAGTGTGATCGGCCCGGACAACACCAGCACCCCCGACAACATGACCCGCGAGGATATGGACGCGGTCCTTGCCCAGGTGCCAGGTATCGTTGCCTCCTCGCCAATGCTCGAAGACCATGCCGTCATCTCCATGGGTTCCGGCATCACCAAAGACACGATGCTGCTCGGCGTCAGTCCGCAGTACAAGCAGGTGCGCAACCTCCGGGTAGTTGCCGGCCGCTTCTTCGACGATCAGGACGCGCTGCTCCACACCAAGGTCGCCGTTTTGGTCACCCCGCTCGCGAAGGCGCTCTTCGGCGCACCCTCCGACGCGGTCGGCCAGTCAATCACGATTCGCGGGATCCCGTTCACAATCATCGGCGTCTTTGAAGAAAGTTTTGATACGCGCGGGCTGTCCGAGATCGATGAGCAGACCATCCTCATCCCCTACGAAGTCGCGCGCTACTTCACCGGCACAGACAAGGTCAAGGAGATCAACTTCACCATGAAGGACTCCGCCGACGTCGCTCCAGCGGCCAGGCAGATCGAAGCCATCATTCGTAGCCGTCACCGGCCTACCTCGATCTATAACGCGTTCATCATGACGGGCATCCTCAGCCAGATGCAAAACATCGCGCACGACCTCACCATCGCCTTCACGCTCGCCTCCTTCATTACGTTGGTCGTTTCAGGTGTGGGCATCATGAACTCCATGCTTGCGAACGTCTCTGCGCGCACCCGGGAGATCGGCATCCGTAAGGCGCTGGGTGCAACCAGCCGAGAGATCCGCCTTCAATTCCTCACCGAAGCCGTCTTCCTGTCACTCGCCGGCGGCATCGTCGGAACCGTCTTCGGCCTGGCGATTCCACTCTCGATCGCCTTCCTCACTCCATACCAGATCCCCGTCTCCTGGTGGTCCGCGGTCATCGCGCTCGCCACTTCCGTTGCAGTCGGTGTCTTCTTTGGTATGCTCCCTGCCACCCGGGCAGCGGCACTCGATCCGGTCGAAACTTTGAAGTATGAGTAGCTCTTAGGCATCCGGTCAGCGCTTGCTGGCTCTTCCGTCGGTGTTGTTCTTCGTATCCGCGTCCGTTCTCTCTTTTCAGGTTCCTGTTCCCCGCCGAATAGAATAGCCAGATGCCGTCTGCAGTCCGTTCGTACTCCAAGATCAACCTCGGCCTGGCCATCGGCCCACCACGTCCGGACGGATATCACTCCCTCACGACGCTTTACCAGACCATCGCTCTGCACGACGTCGTGACGGTGGCTGCACGTCCCGCCGATCGGACGCGCATTCAGCTGACTTCGAGCGATCCTCGCGTGCCGCGCGACTCACGCAACACCGCATGGAAGATGGTGACGCGCGCGCTCAACCACTTGCAGATCACCGCGACGATCAACATTCGTATTCAGAAAAATCTACCAATTCAGGGTGGCATGGGCGCCGGATCGGCCAACGCCGCGGCTGCGCTGATCGGCCTCGAACGTGAACTCGGCATTCGCCTTCCGCATGAGATTCGCCTCAGCCTCGCGTCGGACGTCGGCTCGGATGTGCCCCTTTTTCTCATCGGTGGATCGGTGCTTGGCAGCGATCGAGGCCAGGTTGTCACCGGGGCACCGGATGTCACACTCGGAGGCTCAGCCGAGATCGCCTGCGTCATCGCGCTGCCGGAGATCGGCGTCTCGACGCCGCAGGCATTTCGCGACTGGGACGCTCTGCTCACCGGCCCGAACCAGGAAAACACCCTCGATTTGCACAAAGACCCCAAACGCGATACTCTAACTGAGTTGAGCCGCACCTTCGCGTCTGTTTTCCGCCAGGAAGATCAAGACAGCAGGTCCGGTGCCTCCGGGTTCTTTCCGGATCTGAGTTTGGCCCAACGGCTGAACCTCCCTGACAAACAACAGGGTCTCGCACGTGAGCAACATCACACCAGGCAGAGTTCTTCAGAACCTATGGTTCAAGACTTCTCTCCTACGAGCAGGTTCGAGAATGATCTTGCCGAGAACTCCCTTCTCGCGCTCGTCCGCCTCGGGATCGAAAATGACTTCGAAACTGTCGTCTTTCCTCAGTATCCCCTTCTGCGTGACATCAAGCGACATCTGATGGGATCTCAGCACGATGAGAACTCCGCTCTCTATACGGCGCTCTCCGGCTCCGGTTCCGCCCTGTTCGGCCTCTACCGGTCGCACTCAGACGCAACCGCAGCTCAACAAAGGCTCCAGCAGGCAGGCGTCAAGGCTATCGTCACATCGACCATACCTCGCCCGCTCTACTGGAACGAAATGTTCGCAGAGTGACCGGTCCCAGCTATACTTGGTGGCAGGGATCAACACTGGGCGATCGATCAATGGTAGGTCAGGTGCCTTTGAAGCACTCAATCTAGGTTCGAATCCTAGTCGCCCAGCCAGACATCCGATCCCCAGAACCTCAACTCCGGACAACCGGAGGAGAGGGTTCACCCGAAGCAACATCGGTGGACGGCAACAACCAGGGTTTATGAGGCGGTTCAACTCCAGGAAGGAGTGACACCGTCCAAGTAAAAGAGATTTGCACTTCTCGCTGCGGGTTCCTAAGAAGACCAGTCAGCGCCAGTACAAGTAGTAACGAAGAACCGGAACGTCTTTACCTCGAACCTGAAGTACCGGCGAAAATAAGCGCCGGAAGCAAGACAAGGCAAGCGAACCCCTGTGGTCAACCAACCTAAGGAGCTCCATCCGTGAACCAACCAGACACGATCGCGGTTCTTCCCCCTGATTTAGCGCGCGACGAACAGATGAGCCAGGCATTCAACAAAGTACCAGCTCCTGGCGTCGCGCATCCCGATTCACCAGCGGGTCCCTTGTCTACAAACCAGGGGCTCGCGATCGACGCCGCTTCGACCAAGGCCGCACCCGAGAAAAAAAGACTCGGCCGCCTCAGCGAAGCCAAGCGTTTCAAGATTTTCTCCGGCGAGGCGAACAAAGCCCTCGCCGAAGAAGTTTGCAAGTTCGTTGGAGTTCCGCTGGGCGAAACGCGCATGCAGCGGTTCTCTGACGGCGAGGTCTACTTCCAGTTGCTCGAAAATGTTCGCGGCGCGGACGTTTTCGTCATTCAACCAACCTGTTTCCCGGTTGACCAGCACCTGGTCGAACTCCTCATCATGATCGATGCCCTTAAACGGGCCTCCGCATCGCGCATCACCGTCGTTATTCCGTACTACGGCTACGCCCGCCAGGATCGCAAAGATCGCCCGCGCGTCGCCATCAGCAGCAAGCTGGTAGCGGACCTGCTGACAACCGCCGGCGCAAACCGCGCTTTGCTGGTCGATCTGCACGCCGCCCAGATTCAGGGTTTCTTCAATATCCCGGTCGACCATCTCTTTGCCAGCCCCGTGCTGGTCGGTTACTTCCGGGAGCTTAACCTCCCCAACCTGACCGTCGTCAGTCCGGATGCAGGGGGAGTCGAACGCGCGAGATTCTTCGCGAAAAAGCTCGACGTTCCGTTGGCCATCGTCGATAAACGGCGCACCGACATCAACGTCACCGAAGTGATGAACGTCATCGGCGATGTGCGCGGCAGAACCTGCCTCATCCTCGACGACATCATCGACACCGGCGGCACGCTCGTCAAGACAGTCGATGCGCTGCTCGCCCAGGGAGCCACCAAGGTTTACGCCTGCGCCTCCCACCCTGTGCTCAGTGGCCCCGCCATCGAGCGCATCGCAGCAAGCCGGCTCACCGAGCTGGTTGTCACCAACACCATCCCGCTGCGCGAAGAGGCGAAGCAGGTGGCCAAGATCAAGGTGCTTTCCATCGCCGGGCTCCTCGGCCGCGCAATCGAAAGCATCCACATGGAGACCAGCGTCTCGACGCTGTTCAACTAAGGACAGCTTCCAGCGATTCGCTCGGAGCTTAAACGGCAACGAACCAACAACACCCTGGGCGGCACCAACCGCAAAGGGAGCGCAGGCAGTGATGAGTGAAAGCACTTAGCCAGAAGCTGGGCGCTGCAAGCTGATAACTGTTCCTCCGTGCCCGAAAGGAAACAACATGGCCTCACAGAAGTTTGACGCAGTCATCGCCACGCCGCGTACCGGCAAGTTCAACAAGAATCATGCGCGTCGCGTGCGCGTCGCAGGCAAGATTCCCGCAGTCGTCTACGGAGCCGGCATTGACCCGGTTGCCGTCGCGGTCGACCCTAAGGTCGTCACCAAGATTCTCCATTCCGAGTCCGGCCACAACACCATCTTCGACCTCAACGTCGAAGGCGCTGCGCTGGTCAAAGCCATGATCGTCGATTGGCAGCATGAGCCCATCAAGGGCAAGCTCCTGCACATCGACTTCAAGCGCATCGCGATGGACAAGGCCATGCGCGTCTCCGTTCCAGTCCAGCTCACCGGCGTTCCGGCCGGCGTCAAGAACTCCGGCGGCGTGCTCGACCAGGTTCTGCGCGAGGTCGAGGTCGAGTGCCTCCCGGCCAACATTCCAGACCACATCGACGTCGATGTAGCCGGTCTTGAACTCTACGGCGCCATCCATATCTCCGACCTCCCGCACGCGGGTACATTGAAGTTCATCGGGGACGAGCAGGCACTCGTCGCGCACGTGACCCTCATCAAGGAAGAGGCAGTCGAGGAAGTTGCCGCAGTCGCCGAGCCTGAAGTCGCCAAGAAGGGCAAGCCCGCCGACGCCGCAGCCGCTGCTGCTGCACCAGCTGCGCCTGCCAAGAAGAAGTAATCCAAAGGGTCAAGAGTGTAGGTGCAGGGTGGAGTTTCTCCAACCTGCACCTATGCTCCACCCCTTGATAGAAGCCTATGAAGCTCGTCGTCGGTCTTGGAAATCCTGGAATTGAGTATCAGTTCACCCCGCATAACGCCGGATTTCTCGCCATTGATCGCCTGGCTGAAGTCTGCGGAGTGACCGTCGCAAACCGCAGGGGGAAGGCACTCACCGCGAAAGCCCGACTCGCCGGACAGGATATCCTGCTCGCCAAACCGGAAACCTTTATGAACCTGAGCGGGCTGTCGGTAGCCGCTTTGCTGAAAGAGTTGGAGCTGGCGCCGGACACTCAAGGCGGTCCAGCCGGGGATCTCATCGTCCTTTATGACGAACTCGCCATTCCGCTTGGTCAGCTTCGCATCCGCGAACGCGGCTCGGCCGCCGGGCACAACGGCATCAAGTCGATCCTTTCCTCGCTCGGCACGGAAGAGTTCCTCCGCGTTCGCATCGGGGTCGGGAAGCCTCCCACAGTTACGGGCCGGGAGATCAAAGCCGGCGGCACCAACTACCTGCTCGCTCCTATGCGGCGCATGGCGCTACAGGAGTTGGACGAGGTGCTCGACCAGGTCGTGAAGGCCACCGAGATGATCCTGCGAGACGGCGTCAAGAAGGCGATGAACGAGTTCAACCGCAAAGTTAACGGCACTCCCGATAACCTTGAGGCGCAATAAGGCAGTACACTATTCGTTGGGCCGCTGCACCTCGCGTGTCCTGGGCACACTCCAGACCGGCTGGCTGTCTTTCAAGCCACGGTGCGAAGCAGAACTTCGCAGAAAGAAGTAAACATGAACCGCACTTACGAAATCATGTTCATCGTCCGTCCGGACGTTGAAGAAACCGACCTCGACAAGCTGGTTGAAGGCTTTCAGAAGAACGTCACCGATGGCGGCGGAGAGATCCGCTCGACCGAAAAGATGGGCCGGCGCCGTCTGGCGTACACCGTCCGCAAGTTCAACGACGGCTTATACGTTCTGCTCACCGTTCTCGCCCCCGGCAGCCTGATCACCGAGATCGAGCGTCGCCTGCGCGTCTCTGAACCGGTCATCAAGTTCATCACGGTCCGCATCGACGAAGAAGAGAAGCGTCTCGCGAAGATCAAGGCTCACCGTGACACGCACGTCAAGCGTAGCGCCATCCAGGTTCAGCCCGCGCATCCGTTCCCCTCATCGGCTCCTGCTGCCGAGACCACGAGCGAAGCCGCTACTGAGACCGAGCCGAACACCGCGGAAGCTCCGGCTGCCGCAGTCGAAGAGACCTCTGTCGAAGCGCCTGCCGCCGAGCCCGTCACCGCCTAAGCGAACGCCTGCGGATACCGAAACGTACACTGAACCTTCGTTTTACAAGGAAAAGATCATGGCTGAAGAGATCAACACGACACCGTCCGCCGCGCCCGCTGCCGGCGGAGCCCAGGGCACCACGCAATCCAACTCCACTCCCTTCGTCCCACGTCATCCGCGTCCCGCTGGCGGACCCGGCGGTTCGCGCCCCGCAGGCGGCCCAGGTGGGCCCGGCGGCCCCGGCGGCGGACCAGGAGGACGCAAGTTCTTCCGTCGCAAGAAGGTGTGCAAGTTCTGCACCGAGAAGATCGACGCCATCAGCTACCGCGATGTCCGCCTGCTTCAAGGCTTCGTCGCCGAGCGCGGCAAGATCGTTCCGCGCCGTCTGACCGGCGTTTGCACCCGCCACCAGCGCCGCCTCTCGCTCGCCATCAAGCAGTCGCGTAACATCGCCCTGCTCGCCTTCGCGGCACGCTTCTAATTGCAGCCTACCAGCTCTTAGCTGAAGCGAACGGCTGAAGCTAGGGGCTCTCTTACTCGCGGACGGACCACAGACCCGCGCAAGAACACTGGAGATTCAACATGGAAGTTATCCTCAAAGAAGATGTTCTGAAGCTCGGCAACCGCGGAGACGTGGTTAAAGTCGCCGACGGCTACGGACGCAACTACCTCCTGCCCGGCAAGCTTGCCATTGAAGCCACGACCGCCAACAAGGCTGTCATCGAGCAGATGAAGGCGTCCGCCGCGCGCAAGACCATCAAGGAAAAAGCAGCGTCTGAAGACCTCGCCAAGCAGATTACCGCCGTCGAGCTCACCTTCGAGCGCAAGGTCGGAGACGGCGAGCACCTCTTCGGTTCGGTCACGTCGGGCGACATCGCCCACGCGCTTGAACAGCAGGGCTTTACCGTCGACCGCCGCAAGATCGCTCTTGAAGAGCCGCTCAAGACCCTGGGCGAGTTCCACGTGCCGATCAAGCTGCACCGCGATGTCACCGCGCATGTCAAGGTGACGATCGCCTCCGACGCACCCGAACAGGCAGCAACGGAAACCAGCGCAGCGTAACGCAACACGCGCGAAGCGCACCTGACCCCACGAAGTGGCGTCTGCCCTGCGTCAGGCTGCACTTTGCAAATACCTGAAACAAGCTAAGCCCTCGACGCACGCCGTCGAGGGCTTAGCTTTTCACAAAACCCTCATTGCTACCAGCCAGCGCGCTCGACTAGAATCCGGCACATGAGCCTTCGTGCACGAATCCTTCCCGCCCTCTTCTGTGCCGCACTGGTGATTCCCGCGATCGCTGTCCACGCGGATGATAAAAACCCGGCCGACTACCCTCTCCGCCTCCACATCTTCAACCGCGAAGAGATGACCCACTACCATCGCGGAGTGGAGGACTTCTCCAAAGGAACCGGTCGGGCCAACCTGTTTGCCAACGACGAGGTCCACGCCGTCGACTTCCGTTTCGACTGCAACCAGAAGATCCAAAGCTCAATCGGCTTCGAGACGTATAAGGCAAAATGGCTCAAACCGGGCCAGAAGCTGGCCGTCCTCTTTCCCGTCTTCGGTGTCTCCGGCAAGTACTTCACCTGTGATCTCGACACCGACGTGAAAGCGGACGTGGCGTATTTCAGCAAGTCAGGCAGCATCAACACCGAGCCGGCCGCGGCCTTCAAAGCCTGGATGCAGAAACACAGCTACGACCCCGAACATGGCAAAGACGCGCCTGGCACTCCGGAGTCGGCCAGATAACTTCAAGGTTGCTTTCGAAAGCCGTGTGCCATGCTGCACCTTTGTCTTCGAGAGACTTTCGCGCTCCAGCAGGAGCGACAGCGACTTACACCCAGCCGCCATCCACCACAAAGCTCTGGTTGGTGATCCCGGCGCTGTCCTCCGCCGCGAGAAAAAGCACCATGCGCGCCACTTCGTCCGGCTCGATCAGTCGCTTGATCGCCTGCCGCGAAAGCACCTCCGCCTCATAGGCCGGGGTCAGCCAGAGCCTGCGCTGGCGTTCAGTCGCAATGGCTCCCGGCAGCACGCAATTCACGCGGATCCCCTCGGCGCCCACCTCGTGCGCAAGTGTGCGCGTCATACCGACGATCGCAGCCTTTGCCGACACATACACCGGCAGCCCCGTCGAGGGAATCACCCATGCGATCGAGCTCATATTGATGATCGATCCAGCACGTTGAGCCTTCATCGCCGGCAGCACCGCCTGGCACATAAAGAACTGCTGCTTCAGGTTTACCGCCATCGTTCGATCCCACAGCTCCGGCGTAACCTCAGCGATGGCATGTCGTGTATCGTTGCCAGCGTTGTTGACCAGTACATCCACTCTGCCGAATCTCTCCTCAATTTGCGTCACCCCATCGCGCAACGCCACGATATCGGTCAGATCGCAGGCGTAAAAGATGGGCGCCTGGTGTCCCTCCGCCACAAGCCGCGCCGCCAAGGTCTCCGCGGCCGCAACCTGTAAATCCAGAAAGGCCACACGGGCACCCTGCCGCACAAAAGCTTCAACGATCGCTTCCCCAATGCCGCTGGCGCCGCCGGTTACGACGATGACCCGCCCCCGCAGGCTTGGATAGACCGCAAACTCACCCATCGTCCCATCCCTTCGAGAACCCATTTGCTCCCCGATTCTATCCACTTCAGCCGCCGCCCGTGATAGCGTGGGAATCACCCGCCTATGTTTCTCCCCAGTAAATGCCTCGTCATCCTCGGCACAGCAACCCTCCTCAGCGTGTCAGCCGCGCTCTGCCAGACAGCTCCCATCGTCGAACCCGGTGCACCCGGTCAGCCCAGCAAGACCCTTCCCGCGAACACTACCGGCATCCCCACCCCGCTCTCCTCCGCCGACGTCGACTTCATGCAAGGTATGGTCATGCACCATGGGCAGGCGGTCGAGATGACGGCGCTCATCCCGTCGCACACCCAGAATCCCGCCGTCCGGGAACTCGGCGCAAAAATCTCCCTCTCGCAAACGGACGAGATGAAGTTCATGAAACGCTGGCTCACCGTGCGCAACCAGCCCATCGACATGTCCATGCCCGGAATGCCCGACATGGACATGCACGGCAACGAGATGCCGCTGATGCCGGGCATGCTCTCGCCCAAACAGATGCAAGCACTCCGTTCGGCAAAAGGTGCGCAGTTCGATCACCTCTTCCTCACCGGAATGATCCAGCACCACACCGGCGCCCTCACCATGGTCGATCAGCTCTTCAAATCACCCGGAGCCGGGCAGGATGCCGACCTCTTCGACTTCGCCACAGACGTCGACAACACGCAACGCGCTGAAATCCGCATCATGCAGAATCTTCTCGCGAAAGAATCCGCAACACCCTCCAAGGAGAACCAATGATTCGTCTGCAAGCCTTTACTGTTCGAGCTTCAGCCCTCCTGCTCGCAACCGTTGTCGCCATCGCTTCTCCCTTGCTCAAAGCGCAGGAGCACGACGACTCGCCCAAGACCCTGCCGCCCGGCATGACCGGCTCCAATACCAACGATCCGCGTGTCGGATTGAAGGCAGGCATGTACGACGCCGGTGAAGCCACCTTGGGACTCGAGCATATCGCCTTCCTCAAGAAGCCCGCAGCCTTCCAGCTTCCCTCGAGCGACCCGAACGACCCCGGTGTCCAGAAGGCTCTCGCCTCGCTCGGCATCCCGGCCGGAGCAAAGATCCCAGACTCCCAGAAGCTGGTCTACGCCGGCCTCGCCTTTGCCAACTCCGACTTCGCCTTCCAGGGCAATCATCTCTTCCAGGGCAACTTCTACGGCGCCAACATCTACGACATCTCCGACCCCGCGAAGGCGACGCTCATCACCTCACTCATCTGCCCCGGCGGACAGGGTGACGTCTCGGTCTACGGCAATCTCCTCTTTTACTCGGTCGAGATGCCGAACGGTCGCCTCGACTGCGGCACCCAGGCCTTCCC
>CAXTNM010000033.1:0-15337 GCA_964245715.1 uncultured Acidobacteriaceae bacterium
ACTCCGAACGGCGAAAACAGCGACAGCACAATCACAAAACCCGAGATCGCCGCCGCCAGCAGGATTCCCTGGAACAGCCACTTATGCGCCGCCTTGTAGTCCCCCGCGCCATGCGCCTGCGAAATCGTCGTGTCAAGCCCCAACAGAATCCCACCCACCCCGAACGCAAACGTGTTGTAGAGCACCTGGGCCAGCGCCGCCGCCGACAACGGCACAGCCGCATCCGGCAGATGCCCCACCATCACCGTGTCGACCAGCCCCATCGACATCCAGCCAACCTCGGCCAGCACCAGCGGCAGCGCAATCCGCAGCATCGGCCGCATCTCGCGACGAAACGCGGCAAGCGGATGCACTCCCGATCCATCCGCCCGCACTCTCGTCGCCTCTTTCACTCGCATCCCCGGCCTTTGTCATTCCCGAAGGGAACTTGCGTTGGTAGCCAATCTAGACCGGCGTAATGATCCCGCCAACCGGCAGCGACTTCGGCAAACCACCCGGCCTGCGCAGCTTCATCGCATCCGCAGTCATATCCGTGTACTTCAGCCCCGCGCCGGTATTAAACAGCACCACCCGATCCGACGTCTTCAACTCCCCGGCCGCAATCAGCCGGTCGTACGCCGCAGTCGCCGCCGCACCCTCGGGCGACAGAAAGATTCCCTCATGCTTCGCCCAATCCAGAATGCTCGTCAGGATCTCCTCATCCGTCGAAGCGATCGCCTGCCCACCCGACTCCCGCACGATATCCAGGATAATCGCATCGCCATAAGGCTTCGGCACGCGCAAACCCGCCGCAAACGTCGACGCATTCTGGAAAAAATCACTCGCCGGCTTATCCGCATCGTACGCCGACACAATCGGCGCACATCCGGTCGATTGCAGCGCAAACATCTTCGGCCGCTTGCTTCCCGGCACAATCCAGCCGAGCTCTTCCATCTCTTCAAACGCCTTCCACATGCCGATCAGCCCCACGCCACCGCCGGTCGGATAAAAGACGGCATCCGGATACTCCCAGCCGAGCTGCTCGGCGAGTTCATACCCCATCGTCTTCTTGCCCTCAACCCGAAACGGCTCCTTGAGCGTCGAAATATCGAACCATGTCTCATTTGCCGGCTTGCCCGCGGCCTTCTGCGCTTTGATCTCCTCACCCACCAGCCGAGCGCAGTCCGAAATCAGCCCATCCACCATGTGGACATCGGCCCCATACACGATGCCTTCAAGATAGTTGGCAAATGGCACATCCTGCGGCATGTAGATATGCGCAGCGATCCCCGCAGCTGCCGCATACGCCGCAAGCGCCCCAGCCGCATTGCCCGCCGAAGGCACCGCCAGGTGCTTCAGCCCATAGTGCTTCGCCATTGAAACCGCCAGCCCCAGCCCGCGCGCCTTGAAGCTCCCCGTCGGATTCGCACCTTCTTCCTTGATCAACAATCCCGGATACCGTTTGCTCTTCAGCATCGGCGTCCAGCCCTCGCCCAATGTCACCGGCTCCACGTCCGGCAGCACATCCTTATACCGCCACATGCCCAGCGATCGCGCCGATTCCGCTTCATACTTCGCCGGGTTCTCGCGCTTTGCCGTCCGCCGCAGCGCGTCCATGTCGTACCGAACATACAAGCTTTCCTGCGTCGCAGGATCCAGCGTCTGGGGGGTTTCAGCAGAGATACGATTCTTTGAGCGGGCCGATTCAAGATAAGCAATTTGTGGCATCCACCCATCGTACCGAATTCGCCCTGCGCCCTGCTTCAACCCTCGGTGAGACAATCCATTAGATGGTTTTCAACGACTCCCACCCCTCGCCCGACCCAGTCAGGATGATCGCCATCGACCTCGACGGCACGCTCCTTGGTGCCGATGCCCAGGTCTCCCGGCGCAATCTCGCCGCGCTCCAGGCCGCTCAGGCCGCCGGCATCGAAGTTGTGATCGCAACCGGCCGGCGCCACTGCTACGCTCTCAAAGTCCTGCGCGCCCTTGACCTCGATCCGCAAACCCTCCTCGTCAGCTCGAACGGCGCCGTCGTCCGCACCTTCGCCTCAGGCCTCATCGAACGCACGCACATGGAGACGCACGTCGCCCGCTGGCTCTGCGGCCACCTCGCCGAGTTCCGCAACGCGCTCGTCATCACCTTCGACAAGGTCGGCCCCGATGGCGAAGACACCTGCGGCGCGCTCGTCGTTGAAGAGCTCGCAGACCTCCACAGCTCGATCGACAAGTGGATGATCGCCAACGCCCCCTACATCGCTCACATCCGGCCCATTGAAGACGCACTCAACGGAGATGCGCCCATCCAGATGATGCTCTGCGGCACCGTCGAGCGTATGCGTCGCGCCGAAGCCCACATGATCGCGCATCCCTGGATTGCGCCTGTAGGAGAGACACACGCAGACGTCGGCGACCCCCACGCAAACGCACCCGATCCAGCCATCAAGATCTCGCTCAACCGCACCGAATACCCCGAACGCGACCTCAGCATCGTCGACATCCTCCCTGCCGGCTGCTCCAAAGGAGCCGCACTCCTCCGCCTCGCCGCCGCGCGCAACATCGATCCCTCCGCGATCATGGCCCTCGGCGACAACTGGAACGATCTCTCCATGCTCGAGATCGCAGGACACCCGGTCCTGATGGGCAACGCGCCCGATTACCTGAAACAGATGGCCGCCGAACGGAACTGGCACATCACCGGCCACCACCTCGAAGACGGCGTTGCCGACGCCATCGAGCTGCTAACGCAAACAACTCCAGTCTTGTCCAACAGCTTATAAACACCTGAACTCCCGACGGGTGCCCTGACGCCAGCCCCGCGGCACTGCGTAAGCCGGGAGCTTCGCACGGCCCTCCCGCTGATCGGCAAAGCATCCTCTTCGCGACCAACGACAGCGCCACGCGAAGCCCAACGCCCCCAGAAGTGGTAACCTGCTTGCAAATGCGCCTCACGCGAACTCTCGGTCTCACAGCGCTCTCCCTCGCGCTCGCCGCCCCGTTCGCCCACGCTATGGAGCGCATCACCCTCGCCAACGGCGCTACCTTCGATTGCGTCCGGCACGAGCCCGTCGACGGCAAGATCCGGCTTTATCTCGAACCGACCGCGCTCGGCGCCGACCCGGGTTATACCGACGTTGCCCCTGCCTCCATTGCCCTCGTTGAAACTGTTCCTGACCCGCCGCCGCCAGCCGCGCCCATTGCAGGCCTCGCCACAAAGCTCGTAGTCGCGGCCGAACCCTCCGTCGCCGAGCTCGGCCAGCTTCTCTCCACTGCCGGCGCCGCGCACAACATCGATTCAGAGCTGCTGGCCTCCGTCGTCCACGCTGAATCCGGCGGCCGCGCCCACGCCATATCGCGCACCGGCGCCAAAGGCCTGATGCAGCTCATGCCCGGCACCGCGTCCGCAGTCGGGGTCCACGACGCGTTCGTCGCCGCGCAAAACGTGGAAGGCGGCACCCGCTACCTCGACGCCATGCTCACGCGCTACCACGACAACATCGCGCTCGCGCTCGCCGCCTACAACGCAGGCCCCGGTGCCGTCGACAAATACCACGGCGTCCCGCCCTTCCGCGAGACCCGCGCCTACGTCGCCCGCGTCATCCGCGAGTTCAATCGCCGCAAGCTCGAAGCCCTCGCGCTCGCCAGGCGCACCTCCCAGACCAACTTGCTCGCAAAGGCCCGATAGCGGATGGCTCAGCCGACACTGCGCGCGGTCGCTCCCTGGCTTGTGCTCGCTCTGATCCTCGGCTTGGTCGCTTATAAGCTCCATACCTCTCACTTCGACTGGGCCGGCTTCGCCCGCAGCTGCCGAACCGCCGATCTCCGGCTGCTGCTGCTGGCCGTCTTGCTCATCCAGGTGAACTACTTCACGCGTGCCATCCGCTGGGCCGTCTTTCTCAAACCCATCTTCCGCAAGGCCGGACGAACCTCCACCTCCTGGCGTTCGCTCGTCGGCCCGCAGTTCGTCGGCTTTACCGGCCTCGCCATCTTCGGCCGCATCGGCGAGCTCATCCGCCCGCTCCTTGTCTCCCGGCGCACGGGCCTCACCTTCAGCTCGCAAATCGCGGTTGTGGCCGTCGAACGCGTCTTCGATCTCGGCGCCTTTGGCCTCATCTTCTCCCTTAATTTGCTTTTAGCTCCCGAACTTAAAACCCTCCCCTTCATCCATAAAGCGGGCTACACCATCGCCGGCCTGACTGCCGCCATCGGTCTCTTCGTCGTCGTCGTCCGCATCGCCGGCGAGCACGTCGCGCAGCTCGCCGAACGATTGATCGGCAAAGTCTCTCAGCCGTTCGCCCGCACAGCCGCCGACAAGATCCGCCACTTTCAGCAGGGCCTCGACGTCATCACCGGCTTCTCCGAGTTCCTGCAGCTCGCCTTCCTCTCGCTCGCCACCTGGGCCATCATCGTCCTCACCTACGTCCTGGTCCTGCGCGCCTTCCCCTCGCCTGTGCAGGAGCTCAGCATCGGCTCCGTCATCGTGCTCATGGGCTTCAGCATCGCGGGCTCGGCCCTTCCGATCCCCGGCGGCGGCGGCGCCTGGGCGGGCAACGTCTTCGCCCTCACCGAACTCTTCCACGTGCCGCCCGAAATCGCCGCCGGCGCCGGCCTCATGGTCTGGCTCATCAGCTCCATGTCCGTCATTCCCTTCGGACTCATCTACGCGAAGATCGAAGGCATTTCGATCCGACAAGTCGCATCCACAAGCGAAGAAGTAGAACCAAGTACGCCCTGATCGCGGGCAGCGACCCCTTCATGGGGTAACCGCCTCGCGCGTTCCTCCCGTTGGTCAGGAAGAGAACTCCGTGCCGACCATCGGGAGGACAATGCGAAGCTCCCAGCGTACGCAGTACCCGCCCCGCGCGGAGAGCGGGCCCGTCCGGCAGGACAAATTCTCCACGCTGTAGAATCGGTTAAAGCATGAAGTGTCCTTATTGTGGATTTGCCCAGGATCGTGTCGTCGACTCGCGCGAGAGCAAAGAAGCCGACTCCATCCGGCGCCGGCGCGAGTGTGAACGCTGCAACAAGCGCTTCACCACCTACGAACGCATCGACGAAATCCCCTACATGGTCGTAAAAAAAGATGGCCGCCGCGAGCGCTTCGACCGCCAGAAGATCCTCAACGGCCTCCTCCAGGCCTGCCAGAAACGCAACGTCTCCGCCGTCCAGATGCAGGCAATCGTAGACGAAACTGAAGCCTTCGTCGTCGACTCCCCCGAACGCGAACGCCAGACCACGGCCATCGGCGAGCTCATCATGATGCGTCTGAAGCAGATCGACACCGTCGCCTACATCCGCTTCGCCAGCGTCTACCGCGACTTCAAAGACGTGCGTGAATTCAAAGCTGAACTCGAAGAGCTGCTCAGCAGCAAAGAACCCCGCAAGACCTCGAAAGGATGAACCTCTTTTGCCTGAAACCGTAAAGACCCCACACAAAATCACTCTCATCCCCGGTGACGGCATCGGTCCCGAAGTCTCGAACGCCGTCGTCGAGATCCTCGAAGCTGCCGGTGCCAGGACCGGCTGCCACTTTGAATGGCACCGCCACGACGCCGGCGCCGACGCCTTCGCGAAAACAGGCGAATACATCCCGAAAGCCCTCTACGACTCCATCGAAGAGAACAAAGTCGCGCTTAAAGGCCCGGTGACGACCCCAATCGGCGGCGGCTTCGCCTCGATCAACGTCACCCTCCGGAAAAAGTTTGACCTCTACGCCAACTTCCGCCCGATCAAGAATCTTCCCGGCCTGAAGACCAACTACCCCGGCGTTGACCTCATCATCTTCCGCGAGAACACCGAAGACCTCTACGCCGGGCTCGAAGTCATGGTCGTCCCTGGCGTCGCACAGTCGCTCAAGATCATTACCGAGAAGGGCTCCACCCGCATCGCCAAGGCTGCCTTCGAGTACGCGCGCAAGCACGGCCGCAAGAAGATTCACTCCATCCACAAAGCCAACATCATGAAGCTCACCGATGGTCTCTTCCTCGAGTGCGCGCGCAAAGTCGCCGCCGGCTTCCCCGAAATCGAGTACAAAGAGCACATCGTCGACAACACCTGCATGCAGCTCGTCATGAACCCCTACCAGTACGACATCCTGCTCACCTCCAACCTCTACGGCGACATCCTCTCCGACCTCTGCTCCGCCTTCGTCGGCGGCCTCGGCCTCGTCCCCGGCGCCAACCTCGGCGTCAAAGCCGCCATCTTCGAAGCCGTGCACGGTTCCGCTCCAGATATCGCGGGGCAAGACAAAGCCAATCCCACCGCGCTCCTCCAAAGCGCCATCCTGATGCTCCATCACCTCGACGAAACCGCCACCGCAGAACTCGTCCAGAAGGCGCTCGAACAGGTCTACACCGAAGGCAAAACCCTCACCCGCGACGTAGGCGGCTCAAGCGGCACCCAGGCCTTCGCCCAGGCCGTCATCTCCGCCCTCGCCTGACTCTCCTCGCGACCAACGGGAGCGCCAAGCGAAGCAATTACGGCCCGAAGGGCTCGCCCCGCGCGACAAGCGGGCCCGTCCGGCAGGACATAGCCTCTGAAAGGATCCTCATGAAGCGCCTCACGCTCCTCGCCGTAATCGCCACCGTCCTCATCGGCTGCAAAGCCGACTCCGCCACGCACTCTGCCGAGTCCATCGACAAAGCCGCCGTCCCGTCCAGTGCCAGCCCCACACCACCCCGCTCCAACGTCCCTGTCGGCCAGTCGACCATCGCAGGCACGGTTGACTTCACCGGCAAAGCTCCCGCCAAGGTCCTCATCGATACCTCGATGGACCCGGCCTGCGCCATGGGCGCAAACTCCGGCCCGGTCTACACTGAGCAGTATGTCGTCAACAACGGGCACCTCGCCAACGTGTTCGTCTACGTCAAATCCGGCCCACCCGCGGCCATGCAGTCCGGCATCATCGCTGCCCCCGTCACGCTCGACCAGAAGGGTTGTCAGTATGTGCCGCACGTGATTGGCGTCGTCCAGGGCGGCTCGGTGACGTTCCTCAACTCTGACATCACCATGCACAACATCCACACGATGCCCACCACCGTCGGTAACCAAACCATCGACATCTCGCAAGGCCCCCGTGGCGCCCCGGTCACCAGGCAGTTCATGAAGCCTGAGCTCATGATGCCCGTCCGCTGCAACAATCATCCCTGGATGAACGCCTTCATCAACGTCGCGCCCACTCCCTTCTTCGCCGTATCAGACGCCCAGGGCCACTTCACCATCACCGGCCTCCCCGCCGGCGATTACGTCCTCGGCGCCGTCCACGAGAAGCTCGGCGAGAAGGACATCCCCCTCACCGTCCCGGCTACCGGCAGCGCCAAGGCGAGCTTCTCCTTCGCCGCGCAGTAATCTCCGCGAACTGGCCGCGAGAAACGCAGCGGCTCGCCCTCGACGTCGGCCTCCTGAAGTAAGATCGCAGCGTGGCATCCGAGTAAGGAGGAAGTCGATGAGGGCAGCCTGGTACGAAAGACAAGGACCCGCGCGTGAGGTCCTCACCGTGGGCGAGATGCCGGACCCAACGCCCGCTCCCGGAGAGCTCCGTATTCGGATCGCAGCGTCTGGCATCAATCCGGGCGACACCAAGAAGCGACAGGATATCTTCGGCGTTGGCATGCTCTTCCCTCGCGTGATCCCCCACAGCGATGGCGCCGGACATGTGGATCAGGTAGGCGAAGGCGTCTCGCCCGACTGGCTGGGTAAACCCGTCTGGTGTTACGGCGCGCAATCCTATCGCCCCTTCGGCACTGCCGCTGAGTTTTGCGTCGTTCCGGCAGCGCAAGCCGTTCCCCTCCCTGCAAACGTCTCGATGGAACAGGGCGCGTGCCTCGGCATCCCCGGCATCACCGCGCACCGCGCCGTGCACGTGGGCGGCCCTGTCCGTGGCCGCACCGTTCTGGTTCAGGGAGCCGCAGGTTCCGTAGGCTTGTGTGCCGTCCAGCTTGCGCGTCATGCCGGAGCTCACGTCATCGGCACCATCAGGACGCCGGCCGAAGAGCAAACGGCCCGAAACGCCGGCGCGCACGAGGTCCTGATCAACAATGCAGAGCTACCCGCGAACGTGAAAGCCATCGCCCCTCACGGGGTCGACCACATCGTCGAAGTCGCCTTCGCAGCGAACGTTGACGTCGACGTTGAACTGCTCAGGATAGGTGGCTCAATCGCCACCTACGCCACCAACGCCGTGCCGCCCGCCATCCCCTTCTGGCAGATGGTATTCAAGAACATCCACGTCTCCTTCCTCGGCAGCGATGACTTCTCACCTGAAGAGAAGGCGACCGCAGCACTTGATCTCAACGCAGCACTTGAGGCCGGCTGGCCAGGCTTCGAGATCGGCGAGCGCATTCCACTCTCTGACATCGCACGCGCCCACGAGCTCACCGAGCATCCCGAACGACCAGGAAGAGTTGTCGTACTCGTATGAACCACCTGCAGTAGAGCAAAGCTCCCGGCGTACGCACGACCGCCGGACCGCCGGACCGCCCTCAGTGCGCCCGTCCGGCAGGACACATGCCCATAAGCAGACAGCACGCGCTCTGCCCGAGCGGCCGCGCAATGCTGCAGAAACTCACACGCGAACGATCATCACTTCCGTCGACTTCATGAGCGCTGCGGCCGTCTGGCCCTTGCGCAACTGCATCTCGCGCGCCGCGTCGGCCGTGATAATCGAGGTAATCTGCTGATCGCCGATCGATAGCACCACTTTAGCCAGCAACCCGCTGAACTTCACATCCATAATCTTGCCGACCAGCTGGTTCCGGCCGCTGACCGTGCGAAAACGCTCCCGGCTCTCAATACCAGGCTCCGTCGTCGTGGACTTCAGCAGCGGACCAAGCGCGCTCTGCGCCACGCGATGATGCCCGCCTGGAGTCTTGGTGCTCTTCAACTTGCCGGCTAGGATCCATTGCTTGATCGTCGCATAGCTGACGCCAATCTCCGCCGCCGCTTCCCGAGGGGTCAACAGAGTCTCTGACGCAGCCATGGTGTCACCTCGAAGTGAGCCGCGCGAAGCCGGATTCAACGCGCTGGAATGATCCAAGGTTACACCCGGTGCACCGTCCAGCCGGTAATCGACTATTGCGCCATGACTCACACCATATAAAGTCGTTATCTAAATTCGTTTAGTATCGAAGAACGCACAAGCAGCGACTGAACCAATTTAGAGGTCCTATGAACAAGGCAACATCGTTTCTTCTCTGGTCTGTGATGGGAGCCTGCCCAGTATGGGCCCAATCGCATGCGAGCTCATTCGCGATCGCAAACGATCCGACCGGCGATCCCTTATCCGGCGTCCCCGCAACCACTGCCTCCCTCGACCATCAGGCTCCGAGAGCTGACGCAAACGGCCTCTACAACTTCTCGCTCCTCACTCCCGGGGATTACCCGTTGAAGTTTGCTGCAGCGGCCGACTTCAACCCCGCCGCTATCGTATGGAGCTCACTCGGTTCTCCCGGCACTGCGCACCTCCAGCAGGCGCCCGCCCAGCCCCAGACCAGTGAACCCGCCACCGCTTCAACCGCAGCCGACGCCCTCACCTGGCACGGCATTACCCTCTACGGCGCGTACGACATCGGCCTCGGCTGGGTCAGCCATGGCCTGCCGGAGAACGGCTACAACTACGAAGGCGAGTCGCTGGTAAACCGCAACGGCTCCCAGGCTCGCTTCGTCATCGCTCCCAACAACCTGCAGCAGACCGGCTTCGGCGTCCGCGGAAAGATCCAGTTTGCGCCGGGCTGGTTCGCCGTCTTCAATGCATCGACCGGCATCAATCCGCAGTCGGGCCTGCTCGCCAATGCATCGAAGACCGACATCATCAACAACGGCCTCCCGCGCGGAAGCTATTCGGAAGCCATCGATGGCGCACGCGCCGGCCAGCCCTTCAACGACGAATATTATGGCGGTGTCTCGTCTGAACGATACGGCACCCTCACCTTCGGCCGGCAGCGCTCCCTCGGCACCGATGTCATGCTCCAGTACGACCCGGCCGGCGGCTCCTACGCCTTCTCCTACATCGGCTACAACGGCACCATGGCCGGCGGCGGAGACACCGAAGACAGCCGTTGGGACGACGCCGTCAAGTACAAAGTCAACTTCGGCCCCGCCCATCTCTCGGCCATGTACAAGCTCGCCGACGGCTCCGCAGGCTGCTTCTCCGCCTCCGCAACCTGGACCGCTGCCACCTGCACGCCCGAAAACGCACACAACAACGCCTTCGGTGGCGGCATCGGCGCAACTTCTCACAAAGTGTCCGGAGACCTCCTCTACCAGCACTACAACCAGGCCATCAGCGTCCTGAACCCTCTGCTCGGCGCGCAAAGCCTGGCCGCGATCTATCAGAACACCACCGACAGCATCAACGAAAATCCCATCAACGGCACCAATCTCATCTCCACCAGCGACACCCTCTACGGCATCGTCACCGACAACAACGCCTTCCTCGCCTCCGCCAAGTACACCGGCGACCAGTTCAAGGTCTTCGGCGGATTCGAATACATCTGGCAGAACAACCCGCACGATCCCCTCGGCGTCGGTGCCTCCGATCAGGGCGGCTACTTCCTCTCGGGCGTCGAAGACAACAATCTCGATACCGAGAAGATCCTCCGCATCTGGTGGACCGGCGTCAAGTACGCCCTCGACCCGAAGACCGACGTCACCTTCGCCTGGTACGAGCAGTTGCAGAACGACTTCCGTTCGCCGCAGACCTGCTCCGCCACCGCCGGCTTCCGTGCCTCCTGCGCGGGTGCCCTCAACGAGGGTTCCCTCTACTCCGACCATCACTTCACGCGACGCTTCGATGGTTTCATCGGCTTGACCTACTCCTTCGTCTACGGCGGCGCGGCCATCGCTATTCCGCACGGCCCCGGCGTCCCCTACCTCCACAACAGCAACTTCGCTCCGACCATCGGCGGTCGCTTCACCTTCTGATCTTGAACCAGGCGTCAAATGCGTAGAGTCACCTTCAAACTCACCTGGAGAACCGGCTGGCGCGGGCCTAGGACCTGCTCGATAACCGGCCACCGCAACGGCGGAGCGATCTAAGTAGACAGAACCCGAATGCAAAGCATCGGTGAAACGTAGCCCGTCGCCAGTACGCATCCAGCGCTCCAGCCGTCGGGCCCTCACCTTCCACGCCGGCTTTCCCGAATCCTTCGCGTCCGTTTGCGGACACCCCATGCTGCCGACGAACAGAACCCTCCACGTCTTCCCGGCATAAGCCTTTTCCCATCAATGCCGCGCCGGCCTGTCCTTCGGCGCAAAACGTGCCTATCCTCATAGCATTGCGAGATAGCACCGCGAGATAGCACCGCGAGACAGCCACTCTGCCGAAGAGACGAGGAACTCACCTGATGGAAAGCTTCCTGCAAGACCTACGCTTTGCTCTACGCCAGCTCAGGAAGTCGCCCGGCTTCACCATCACTGCCGTGCTGACGCTGGCCATCGGCATCGGCGCCAACACCGCCTCCTTCAGCATGATGGACGCAGTCGTGCTGCGGCCGCTCGCCGTGCCCGAACTGGACCGCGTGGTGACTGTCTACGAGAAGCGCGGCGATGGTGTCCCACGGCACGTCGCCCTCGCAAACTTCGAGGACTGGCAACGTCAAAGCCACTCCTTCGAGCAGCTCTCCGTACGCACGACCGCTGACATGAACATGACGGGCGCCGGCGATCCCGCGCACGTGCAGGCCGTCTTCGCCTCACCCTCCTTCTTCAGCGTGCTCCGCTCCGACGCCTTCCTCGGTCGCGTCTTCAACGCCACCGACGCTCAACCCGGCCGCAACAACGTCGCCGTCCTCAGCTACGCCTTCTGGAAGTCACACCTTGCAAGCGATCCCGGCATCCTCGGTCGCAAACTCGAGCTGAACCAGCAGCCCTACATCGTCATCGGCGTCATCCCCAGGAACATGCAGTATCCCTCGTCCACCGACTTCTTTCTTCCCTTCGCGCCGCTGCCGGCGCAGCTCGCCAATCGCATCGACCACAACACTCTCGTCCTCGGCCGTCTCCGCCGTGGCGTCACCGTCGCCCAGGCGCAGGCCGAGCTGAACCTCATCGCCGACCGCCTCGCGCATGCCTATCCCTCCACCAACCAGAACTCCTCCGTCAAGGTCGAGACGCTCCTCACCGGCATCAACGGCGAGCTTACCCCGCTCTTCTTTGCCCTGAGCCAGGGTGCAACCTTCCTCGTCCTCCTGGTCGTCTGCGCCAACGTAGCCAACCTGCAATTCGCGCGCGGCCTCGCCCGGCGTCCCGAGCTCGCCATGCGCAGCGCCCTCGGAGCAAGCCGCTGGCGGCTCCTGCGTCAGTTGCTTTCAGAAAGCCTCATCGTTGGACTCCTCGGCGGCGCCGGCGGAATCCTCTTCGCCCTGCTCCAGATGCACCTCAGCGAGATCGCCATGCCCGATCAAATCGCACGCATGATGGAAGGCTGGTCGAACATCTCGCTCAACGGCCGTGCGCTTGCCATCAGTCTCCTCCTCGCGATCATCGCGGGCCTCGTGTCAGGTCTTACCCCCTCGCTTGAGGCGCTCCGCATCAACCTCTCCGACCAGCTCAGATCCGGTTCACGCGCCGTCTCCGGTTCGATCCGCAACAGCCGCCTCAGAAACATCCTTGCCGTGGCGCAGATCTCGCTCGCCGTCGCACTCGTCATCGGTACCGCGCTGATGTGCAAGGGCATGCTCGGGATGCTGCACCTGGGCGATCGCTACCAGCCCACGAGAATGCTCACCTTCAACGTCCACCTCCCGCAGGCGCGCTACGACACCCCCGAAAAGCAAGTCGCCTGGTACAACCAGAGCCTCGACCGCCTCCGCACACTCCCCGGCGTCGAGCATGCCGTCGCCACCTCCACTCTACCCTTCAGCGACCAGGGCTGGCTCGATCAGACCCAGCTTGAAAGTCAACCCCTCATCCCCGGCAAGGAGCCGTCCGCCCTTCGCATCACCGTCAGCGACGGCTTCTTCAACGCCTTCCATATCCCCCTGCTGCCCAACTCCGGACGCACCTTCAACGCCAGCGACACGCGTCAGTCACAACCCGTCGCCGTCGTCAGCAAGGAGTTCGCCACGCGCTTCTTCCCCGGCGAAAGCCCACTCGGCCAGCGCATCCGCATGGGCGCAGCAGGAGCAAATCAGACCCCTTGGCTCACCATCGTCGGCATCGTCGACGAAACCTCCTATGAGCTCTGGGAACGATCACACCCCGCAGCGGTTTACCTCAACGCCGCCCAGCTTCCCCAGGAAAACATGAACTACTCGGTGCTTGCAGCCGGAGACCCCAACGCCCTCGCTCCCGCCGCCCGCAGCACCCTGGCAGCGCTCGATGGCACCCTGCCGCTCGAGCACATGGAGACCTACGCGCAATACCTTCACCTGCAGCTCACCGGCCTCTTCTACATCTCCGGAACCCTCGCCTTCGATGCCTTCCTCGCGCTTCTCCTCGCGGCCATCGGCATCTTCGGCGCCATGGAGAACATGGTCGGCGAGCGCACCCGCGAGATCGGTGTTCGCCTCGCCCTGGGCGCTCGTCGCGAAGACGTCCTCCGCATGATCCTCGGCCGAGCCGGCTGGCTCACCGGAATCGGTGTCTGTGTCGGCCTTGTCCTTGCCTTCGGTCTCGCGCGCATGGCGGCCAGCCTGCTCTATCAGGTCCGACCCGACGACCCCATGGTCTTCGCCTCCATTACGGTTGCGATCGCAGGCATCGCTCTGCTGGCCAGCTGGCTTCCCGCACGCCGAGCCTCCCGCGTCGACCCGATGCACGCACTCCGCAACGAATGAGGCTGTGGAAAAGCCTGTCAAGGGGTTAGCATCCCGAGGAGGCGTCCAAGCCGCTTCGTTTGTTCAGCTTACAGGCCGAAGATTGTTGTCCTGTTTACCCTGCCTGGATTGATAACATAGATATAGGAGAGTTTTTTTAGCTGCTGCGGGTCATCCAGGCTGGCGGCTCCTCGACCCGACGCCGCGTAAGTGCCCTCTTTTCAATATTTTACCCGCAACCCCTTTGCCTTGAATATTTTACCTATACCAATGCAGCCAAGCCGTTCATTCTAATGACGTTATGCAATTGGCTACAAAGGGGGGGGGTGGGGGCGGTCGTTACGAGAAACAGACCTACTTGGCATCGTCAATCGGCTGCGGCGGATAGTAAGCTGTCGCACCAGCCTGCGCCAGCGAGAGGTAGATTGTCTCTCCCGCCGCAATGTCATTCGTCAAATGCAGCTCAATGACCAGTCCATACGGCATATCAGGAAAGTAAGATGGCCGCGTAATCACGTGCAGCACCTGGTGCGGATTCCTGGCATTCTGCAACGAGATGAACGCGATCCGCTGCGTCGAGTTGGTCGCAATGTACGCTGTGCGTACCGGCTGCTGCGGCGGTCCCGCCTGCCAGCTATTCGCCGTATTGATCCCGATCAGCGCGGCGCGCGTCGGCATGGGACTGGTTTCAAGCGGTTCCATCATCGTGCTCTTGACTATAAACGCAACCAGCCGCTCCTGCTCATGCGCGCGTTGCGTCCCTCTTCCGTGGACTCCGCGCAGCAGCCCGCGGCAAGGTATTCTGTTGGGATAGTTCAGGAGCGTGGATGGAACGCCGACGAGTTGGAATTTTAGGTGCGACCGGCATGGTCGGCCAGCGACTAATTCAAATGCTCAGCAATCACCCGTGGTTTGAGATTGCATGGCTCGCAGCCAGCGATCGCAGCGCGGGAAAACGCTATGACGAAGCCTGCCGCTGGAAGCTTGATACCCGACTTCCAGCCCACATCGCGAACATGACGCTCATGCCGAACGTTCCCGAAGGAACTCCCGAGGGTGAGCTGCCCAAAATTATCCTTGCAGCTCTCGACGCCGCCGTCGCATACGAGCTCGAACCGAAATTTGCCGCTGCAGGCTGCGCCGTCATCTCGAACTCCAGCGCCTTCCGGATGACGACAGACGTTCCCCTCGTCATTCCCGAGGTCAATGCAAACCACCTCGACCTCATCGAGCGCCAGACCTGGCGCAAGGAGTCTGGCGGTTACATCGTTACCAACCCGAACTGCTGCGCGATCGGCCTCGTGCTCGCGCTTGCACCCCTGCAGGAACGCTTCGGCATCGAAAAGCTCTTCGTCAGCACCATGCAGGCGGTCAGCGGCGCGGGCTATCCCGGAGTCGCTTCCCTCGACATCCTGGGGAATGTCGTTCCCTTCATCAAGAACGAAGAAGAAAAGCTTCAGGAAGAGTGTGCCAAGCTGCTCGGCACGCTCTCCGGCGACCACGTCGCCTTCGCCGACCTCAAACTAAGCGCACACTGCAACCGCGTGGCCGTCGAAGACGGCCACCCCCAGTGCGTCAGCATAAAGCTCCGCAAGCCCGCGAAC
>CAXTNM010000033.1:15347-48919 GCA_964245715.1 uncultured Acidobacteriaceae bacterium
GGCCAGAGGGACGGCTTCGAGCTCGAGTACCCGTGCCACTCGCCCACGGAGCGGCGCTGGTTTATAGGGAGGGTCACGCCGTACTTCTCCAACGAGCGGTCGTGGGCGGGGGGGGGCCCCCACAAAAAAAACCCCCCACCCCACACGGGGGGGGCGCGCTTCCCGGCCCACACCGAGTGCGTCAGCATCAAGCTCCGCAAGCCAGCTACGCACGAAGATATCTTGAAAGCTTGGGCCGAGTTCGCGCCGCTCAAGGGCATCCACGAAGGCCACTCGCTGCCCTCGGCGCCCGATCAGCCGGTCGAGTACGCTCCCGAGATCGATCGCCCGCAGCCTCGTCTGGATAAACTTCGCGGCGCCGGCATGACGACCACCGTTGGCCGTCTGCGTCCGTGCACGCTCTTCGATTGGAAGTTCGTCGTCCTCAGCCACAACACCATTCGCGGAGCGGCCGGAGCGGCTGTCCTCAACGCGGAGATCCTCGCCATGCTCGGCAAGCTCGACTGGAAGAAGTGGTCCGCGCAGCACTCGGCAACTGCGGCAGGCGTCGCATGAGCGTAGCTCCAGATCAAGCCTCAGACACTGCCCCAAACGTTCAACAAAGCCGTCCGTACATCGTTGTCATGAAGTTCGGCGGGACCAGCGTTGAAGACGCTGCCGCGATGAAGCGAACAGCAGCGATCGTTGCGGGACGTCGCGAGCGCAAGCTGAAGCCCGTCGTCGTGGTCTCCGCGATGGCCAAGGTCACCGACCAGCTGCTCGCCGCCGCAGCCGCAGCCGGCAATAATGATCGCAACGGTGCCATCGCGCTTTCAGTCAAGCTGCGCGAGCGTCATCTGGCCACCGCGGCCCAACTCGTCACAGGCGAGCGCCTGATGCAACTCGCCGCCAGGCTCCACCAGGAGTTCGACGCACTCGACGACCTGCTCCGCGGAATCGCCGCCGTCGGCGAACTTACACCGCGCACCAACGACCTCGTCGTCAGCTTCGGCGAGCGCACGTCGAGCCGCATGGTCGCGGCCTGCCTGCACGAGTTCGGCCTGGAAGGTGTCCATGTCGACGCCCGCACCTGCATCATCACGGACTCCAACTACGGCAAAGCCGCGCCGAACGAACAGGCCATCGAAGCCCGGCTGCACGAGCACGTTCTGCCGCTTGTCCATACGGGCAAGACGCCCGTTCTCGGAGGCTTCATCGGCTCGAATGATGCCGGGATCACGACCACGCTCGGCCGCGGTGGCAGCGACTACACCGCGGCACTCGTCGGCGGCGGCCTCTCCGCCGGGGCCATCGAGATCTGGACCGATGTGAACGGCATCATGACCACCGACCCGCGCATCGTGCCCGAAGCCTTGCGCGTCAAAACCATCAGCTTCGAAGAGGCCGCGGAACTCGCCTATTTCGGCGCCAAGGTCCTGCATCCTGCGACCATCCTGCCGGCCGTGCAGAAGTCGATTCCGGTCTTCGTGCTCAACTCAAGAAACGCCGCGAACGAGGGAACCAAGATCGAGGCCATGGCCCCGCATTGCCGGTCTCCGTTCAAGAGCATCGCCGCCAAGAAACGCCTCACGATTATCGATATCGTCGCCAGCCGCATGCTCATGTCGCACGGCTATCTCAAATCTGTCTTCGACGTCTTCGATCGCTACAAGTGTGCGATCGACATGGTCTCGACATCAGAGGTCAGCATCTCGCTAACCGTGGATTCGAACGAGCAGCTTCCCGCCATCTGCGCTGAACTGGGCAAGATCGCCGATGTAAAGTACGAAGGTCGCAAAGCGCTCGTCTGCCTGGTTGGCGAGGACATTCGAGGCCACAACGGTATCGCCGGCCGGGTGTTTTCGGCCATCAGCCACGTCAATGTGCGCATGATCTCGCAGGGCGCAAGCGAGATCAACATGAGCTTCATGATCGATGAAGAAGATGTTGAAGAAGCGGTACGCTCACTGCACCGCGTCTTCTTTGCCGAACCGGACGAAAATGTTTTTGACGTGATTGCGGCTCCCGCTTCATCCACTGCTTCAGCGTAGAAGAAAGAGAAGATCATGCGAGTTCTGGTTTTAGGCGTCGGGAAGACAGGCGGAATGGTCGCCAAGGTTGCAGCAGAACATGGCCATAGCGTTCACGTGCTCGACGCGAAAGAGAATAAGGATGCGGCCAGCCTCACGGCACCCTTCGTCGCCGGCTTCGACGTTGTGATCGACTTCACGACGCCCGAAGCCGTGATCCAGAACATGCGTGCGTGCCTGGCTACCGGCGCGAAGATGGTGATCGGTACGACAGGCTGGTACGACAAGCTCGCCGACATGCGCGCACTCGCCGAACGCCGCGGCGCTGGTCTGCTCTACGGCACCAACTTTTCGGTAGGCGTGCAGATCATGTTACGGCTCGCCTCCGAGATGGGCGCGGCGCTCAAAGACGCCGGTTACACCTTCGAGATATCCGAAACACACCACGTTTCAAAGATGGATGCGCCCTCAGGCACCGCCATCAGCATCGGCCAGGCAATCGAGCATTCCACCAGCGCTGCTGTCCCAATAACCTCCAGCCGCGAAGGCGAGGAGACCGGTCTGCACATCCTCGTCGCCACCTCAGACGCCGATCGGCTTACGCTGAAACACGAAGCCTTCAGCCGCCGCGCGTTTGCTGAAGGGGCCGTGCGGGCCGCAGAGTGGCTCAGCACGCGCACCGGCAGCTACGACTTCCGCGACGTCTTTTCAGAGCTGTAAGACTCTCCTTGCCCAGTTCCGTCTGGCCGAGGATTAGAAGCTTGCGGAACACGCAACTATTTGGCTGCCGGAGCGTCCGAATGCCTATGCGTCGTTGGATCGCATTGCCGATGTTGCTCGCCGTAACTTACGCTGCGGTCCCGCTATGCCGCGCTCAGGTGAAGGCAGACGCCCTGGTCATCGCTGATAATCGATGGCCTTTGCGATTGCATATCCTGTCGATTGACGACGCCCATCGAACGATACGGATGCAGCCCAACTGGTCAAGTGGATCGTTCCCCGACGTTTCAGGCGCAGGGACCATCGCGTCTGACAGTGGCGGCTCCAGCTCCCTCGGCGGCGGTGACGACGACTTTTCAGGAACCGGTCGTGCTGACCTGGTCACGCCACCCGACGGTACAGTCGGCCTGGATTTCACCTACGAAGGATGCAGCCGGGTACGGGTCCCGTCTGGCTTCCAGGGGCTTGAAGCTCGATGGATTAAACCTGGCTCGAAGCTCGAGGTGATGATCCCGACCGATGCGGTCACAGACGGACCATCGCCACGACAGCGCTGCACCCTGAAGCTGACGACCCAGTCATTCGTGTATCTGCGGATGCGCAACGGTGCGATCCTGCGAGTATCGCAAGAAGCTTACAACAAGAAACCTTCACTCCGGATCTTCTTAAGCGGAGGAGCCGAGGTGCTGCAGCGTCGCACTCCAAAGCTCGCCGCATCCACTTCTCATCCCGCAGGTTGATGTTCCTTCACGGCTTCAGCTCTGGCCAACTCTGGATCTTCCTGTACTTGAACGATTGCTAAATCGTTTGCAACCTTGCGCAGGTCCCTCTAGGCTAGAGGCATGGCTACTGTCGCGCAGGTCTCCCCCGCAGAGTTCGCTTCCCTCCCCTTCGAAGAAAAACTCGACCGCTTCGCACGCCTCGCCGTTCACGTCGGTTTGAACCTTCAGCCCGGGCAGGAACTCGTCATCTCAGCATCGACCGAGATGATGCCGCTCGTCCGCCGCATCACGGAGCACGCTTACAAGGCTGGCGCGCTACTGGTTACTACGCTCTATACCGACGACGAGGCCGCGCTCGCCCGCTTCAAGTATGCAAACGATACCTCGTTCGATCATGCGCCGCAGTGGCTTGCCGACGGCATCGCTGCTGCCTTTCGCGGCGGAGCGGCGAGGCTTGCACTCGCTGGATCGAATCCGGCGCTTCTGGCCGGCCAGGATCCCGCCAAAGTCTCCCGCGCGAACATCGCCGCCAGCAAAGCCAATAAGCCGGCGATGGAGTTGATCACCCGCCACGCTATTAACTGGTCGATCCTGGCTTCGGCGACCACGGACTGGGCCAAACTGGTCTTCCCAAACCTGCCCAAAGACGAAGCCGTCTCTAAGCTCTGGGACGCCATCTTTACTGCGTCCCGCGCTACCGGTGAGGATCCCGTCGCCGACTGGAAAGCTCATTCGGCTGAAATTCACAAGCGCGTCGCCTATCTGAACGAGAAGCGATTTCATGCTCTGCGCTTCCACTCGCACGATGGTACGACCGACCTCACCGTGGGTCTGGCTGACGATCACCTCTGGGCTGGCGGCGGCGGCCCCAGCGGAAACGGTGTCTTCTGCAACCCGAACATTCCCACCGAGGAGTGCTTCACGACACCGCACAAGGACCGCGTCGACGGCTTCGTCCAGGCCTCGAAGCCGCTCTCACACCAAGGCACATTAATCGAGAATATCCGCTGCAGGTTTGAAGGGGGCCGCATCGTCGAGGCTACGGCGTCGGCTGGCGAAGACGTCCTCAATCGCCTCATCGGCACGGACGAAGGGGCGCGGCGTCTCGGCGAAGTTGCGCTGGTGCCGCATTCATCTCCCATCTCGAGCAGCGGCATTTTGTTCTGGAGCACGCTCTTTGATGAGAATGCGGCCAGCCACATCGCGCTCGGCCAGGCTTACGCGACGTGCCTCATCGACGGAGAGACGATGGACACCGAAACTCTCGCCGCGAAGGGCGCTAACTCCAGCCTGATCCACGTCGACTGGATGATTGGCTCCGGTCAGGTGCACGTCGACGGCATCGCACAGAATGGCGCCAGCGAGCCGCTGATGCGAGCCGGCGAATGGGTCTAGCTCTAAGCTCGAACGAGCGAGGCCGCTATGTCCTTTAGCGGGCGCTTCGTTCCGGAGGAATTCGGCGGGCAGAGCCTCGGCCCCTTCACGCAGCTCATGGTCCGAATGGTCTTCGCCGCCATGGCCGCCGCTATCGTGGTTGGCATCGGCTCCGCCGGTATGCTTTTTACGACCGGGCCGGAGTGGGCAAGCCTTGCCTTCGAGCCGGTTAGCCTGGTGCTGCTGCCCGGCCTTCTGGTCAGCATGGCGCTCTCCGGGCCGCACGATCTTGATCCGGATGTGGTCCTCAATGGCACCATCGTGCTCTACTTCCTGCTGTTCTGGGCGCTGCTCGAATGGCGTGCCTGGCGGCAACGGCGAAGGCTGCGGCGCAGACGTGGTTAGACCAGGCGCAGTCGAGTAGACTCATCACTGTTATGGATTTCTCTGGATGTGGCACGGCCCTCGTAACCCCGTTCCGCGCGGATGGCGCGATCGACGAAACAGCGCTCCAGGCGCTTGTGAATGCGCAGATCGACGCCGGGATCGAGTTGTTGGTAGCCTGCGGAACCACCGGCGAGGCCGCAACCCTTACGGACGCAGAGTGGCTCCAGGTCATCGAGATCACGATAGCCGCAGCCGCAGGACGTGCCATCGTCTTAGCAGGCTGCACGCATAACTCCACTGCAGTGGCGGTCAAGCACGTGGAACGTCTGAACAGCGTGCGCGGCCTCAGTGGTGTGCTCACCGCAAATCCCTACTACAACCGTCCCGGGCAGCAGGGTCAGTACGAACACTTCCGCGCCATCGCCGAGGCCAGCGAGCTCCCGGTAATGCTTTACAACATTCCCGGCCGAACCGGTGCCAACCTCGAAGCCGCCACGGTGCTGCGTCTTGCCGAGATGCCGAAGATTGTTGGCATCAAGGAATCGAGCGGCAATCTGACGCAGATCACGGAACTGATCACGCAGGCGCCGCGTTCGTTCAGGGTCTTCTGCGGTGATGACGCGCTCACCCTGCCGGTACTTGCACTCGGCGGCGCCGGCCTGATTTCCGTCGCCTCAAACGTTATTCCAGCTCAGATGGCCGAGTTGGTGCGCGCAGCGCTCAAAAACGACTGGCCCACCGCTCGCCGTATCAACAAGACCTTCTTCCCCCTGATGCAGGCGCACTTCTGGGAGCCGAGCCCGGCTCCAGTCAAAGCAGTCATGGCGATCCTCGGGATCGGGAACGAGGTCATGAGGTTGCCGATGGTCCCCGTGAGCACCCTGACCCGGCGCAAACTCGAAGCGCTCTGCGGTGAACTCGGGTTAATGGTCCATTCCGACTCCGGCAAAGTGGATAACTTGCGCATGTTCTGAAGTCTGCCTAGATACTCCCCAAGACGAACGTTTCAAATCGCTTTCCCGCTGCTCGGTACGACTTTAGAGACCGACCGGCAGGAGGAAGAGTGAAGCCCAACACAGCCCGAGGGGCTCGTCGCCCGTGATAACGGCGCACGTCCGGCAGGACAACACTTAGAATCGAGTCATGCCATCGAAAACCCTTGCAACACTTGAAGCCTCCATTGAGGAGTTTTTTGCCCTCGGCGCAGCAGCCATCGGCAAGAACGAAGCCATTGAAGCTTTTCTTTCCCTGCGCAACGCTCTTGAGCAAGGTGAGGTGCGGTCAGCCGAGCCTGACACCTCCTGCCAACTAGGCTGGAAGGTCAACACCTGGGTGAAACGCGGCATCCTGCTTGGATTTCGGCTCGGGTTGATGCTCGAGATGCCCGGTTTGCCCCTCTCCTTTGTTGACAAAGCGACATACCCGGCGCGTCAGTTCCGCGTGGAGGATGGCGTCCGCATCGTTCCCGGCGGAAGCTCGGTCCGAGCCGGCGCTTACCTTGCCAAGGGCGTCGTCTGCATGCCCCCCATGTACGTGAACGTCGGAGCCTACATTGACGAAGGCACGATGGTCGACTCCCACGCGCTGGTCGGAAGCTGCGCACAGATCGGCAAGCGCGTGCATCTATCGGCTGCTGCCCAGATCGGCGGCGTGCTCGAACCCATTAACGCTACGCCCGTCATCATCGAAGACGATGTTCTGGTCGGTGGAAACACGGGGGTCTATGAGGGCACGATTGTACGGACGAAGGCGGTGCTCGCCGCGGGCACGGTCCTCACGCGCGGCACGCCGGTTTACGACGTCGTCCGCGGCGAAATCTACCGCGCAACCTCCGAAATGCCGCTGATCATTCCAGCCGGCGCCGTCGTCGTCCCTGGCTCGCGCGCCATTAGCGCCGGAAAAGGCAAGGAATGGGGTCTCAGCCTCGCAACGCCGGTCATCGTAAAGTACCGTGACGAGAAGACGGAACTTTCACTGGCTCTGGAGGACCTGCTGCGATGACAAGGGAATGGTCCGAGCCAATGGCGGCCCGGCTGAACCAACCGGATCCCGACTTGGCTTCACGGAATGACAAACAAGGAGGTCGAGAGTCGCCGCTGCAGCCAGGGTGTTTGTCTCGGCGGCTGCCGGCGAGCCGCCCGAAATCGTCCGATGCTCATAACTGGTAAGCTCTAGGGTGATGGCACAAGATAAATTACGCATGATTCCACTGGGAGGCCTTGGCGAGTTCGGGATGAACTGCATGGCGCTCCGTTGGCAAGACGACATTATTGTCATCGACGCCGGCTTGATGTTCCCTGAAGAAGAGCTCCTTGGCGTCGACATCGTCGTGCCGGACATCAGCTATCTGACCGAAAACCGCGACAAAGTCAAGGCAATCCTCCTCACGCATGGCCACGAAGACCACATTGGCGGCCTGCCGTGGATCCTATCCGAGCTCAACGTACCGGTATACGGCACGGAATTTACCCTCGCACTGGTAGAGGGTAAGCTTGACGAGCATCGGTTGCTCGATGACGCCGACCTGATCGAGATGCTGCCAGGCAAGCGGTTTACCCTGGGACCATTTTCGGTCATGCCCATCCGCGTCACGCACTCGCTGGTCGATTGCGTCGCCCTCGCCATCCATACTCCTGTCGGTGTCGTACTCCACACGGGCGACTTCAAGGTTGACCTGTCGCCTCCGGATGGCAAGGCCTTCGATCTACAGGCTTTTGCCGATCTCGGCAAAGCCGGCGGCGTGCTTGCGCTGCTGCAGGATTCCACCAACGTGGACCGCAAGGGCTGGACGCCCAGCGAACGCGCCGTACGGCCACGGCTGGACGAAATCTTTGCCCAGACCAGGAAAAAGCTGTTCTTCTCCTGCTTCTCGTCTTCCATCACGCGCCTTGGTCTTGCCTTCGAACTCGCGCAGAAGCACGGGCGCAAGGTAGCCGTCATCGGCCGCTCCATGGATAACACGACCGAGATCGCACAGGACCTCGGCTACATCAAGATCCCACAGGGCCTCCTGATCAATCCCGGCCAGATTAAAGAGACGCCAGCCGATAAGATTCTGATCCTCATATCCGGCACGCAGGGTGAGCCGATGAGCGCGCTCAGCCGGGCCGCGGTGAACAATCACAAGTTTGCCAAGATCGATGCCGGCGACACCGTCGTCATGAGTTCGCGCGTGATTCCCGGAAACGAAAAGTCGATCTACCGCGTCATCGACCACCTTGAACGCCGCGATGCGCACGTGATCCACGACGACGGCACCAATGGTCTGATCCATGTCTCCGGCCATGGTAGCCAGGAAGAGCTGAAGCTGATCGTGAATCTTGTCCGGCCTAAGTTCTTCATCCCCGTGCATGGCGACTACCGTCACCTGAAACGCCACGTCGAGCTCGCCATGTCGACTGGCGTTCCCGAAAAGGCCATCCTGATCGAAGATGGCGACGTGCTCGAGTTCACCAAGGACACGGCTACCAAGAATGGCAAAGTCACCACCGGCCGCGTTTGCATCGACTCCGGCGGCTCCATTGATGTGGTCGAAGACGTAGTGATCCGCGACCGGCAACACCTTTCCGAAGATGGCATCGTCATCGCCATTATCGCGATCAATAAGCGCACCGGCCGCGTTGAATCGCCTCCTGAGATCGTCATGCGCGGCTTTGCCATGGATGACGCGCAGGTAATCGCGGAGGCTCGGCAGATAGTCACCCGAACGCTTGAGGGTTCATCGACCGAAGAGAAGCAGGACTACGGCGTCATCAAGGAGAAGATCCGCAACGACTTGAAGCGCTTTATCCAGAAAGCCACCAGCCGCCGGCCGCTGATTATGCCAGTCATTATGGAGATCTAAAGCGGTCCTGCCGAGGGCGCTCTGGTCGACGGGTGGCGATCACATCTGGAGTGTTGGTCTTCGCGTGGTCCCCCGTTTGGTCAGCACATAGACCTGTGCCGACCCAACGGGAGAACTATCCGAGGTTCCCCGCGTGAGGGCGCCGGCAGGACAGCTCCCGTTGCCATACGGTATCCTCCTTGAGGATGCGGCCTGGCTTGAAGATGAAAAAGGTTAAAGCGCGGCGGCGCGGTCTCAGCAATTTCGCCGATCGCCTGAAACGCTCGCGAGCAGCCGTCGACCGGACCCGTGAGATGTTCTGGACGCGCGTCATTGCCCGTCCTATCTTCTACAGTCTTCTCTTAGCGGGTATCTTCGTCTTCCTGCTAGGCGCGTGGCCTTTCGCCAAGGATCACCTGCAGGCCATTTCCGTGCTTGATCAGGTCTCAGGCAAATCCGTTCCCAGACTCGTCGGCGATCTCGTCGCTCATCCTATCCAGACCACTGAGTTCACGATCTATGTCGAATCTGGTCCCGTGCGTGCTCGTATGTACGAACCGGAGGATTTGAAGAATGCCCCCGCTCTCATCGTTCTGCACGGGGTTCACCATCTTGGCATCGATGAACCGCGACTCGAGGCCTTCGCCTCGGCCATGGCAAGCTGCGGCATCCGCGTCCTGACCCCCGAGTTGCCGGATATCAAGGACTACCACGTGGACTCCACGTCCGTTAAGACGATCGGAGAATCCGTCCAGTGGTTCGCTCAGCAGACCGGCTCGCCAGTGGGCGTGATGGGGCTAAGTTTTTCCGGCGGTCTCGCGCTCGTCGCGGCTGCCGATCCGCTCTATAAACCCGATTTCAAGTTCGTCTTCGCAGTTGGTTCCCAGGATTCCATGGGCCGCGTTGCCCAGTACTACGACACCAACAAGGATCCGCGGCCAAATGGCACGACCGAGCTGCTGCCGGCCCACGAGTATGGGCCGCTCGTGCTCGAGTATGAGTATGTCGAAGACTTCGTCCCGCGGCAGGATATTGCTGCAGTACGCGCCGTTCTCCGGGCTCATCTCTATGAAGACAAAGGCGCGGAAGAGGCCGCGTCCCTGAGGCTCGACGAGCGCCAAAAACAGGAGGCGCTCGAACTCATGGACGCCAATTCGCCCCGCACCCGCAACCTTATCGAAAGGGCGAATGCCAAACATGCGAATGAGATGGCCGGGCTCTCACCGCGTGGCAAACTCGCCAAGATGACCACGCCGGTCTACCTGCTTCACGGCGAGGCCGACAACATCATTCCCTCAGCCGAGACGCTCTGGATGGCCAGCGAACTGCCGTCCGAAGCACTGCAGGCTATGCTCGTCAGCCCCGTCATCTCGCACATTGACTTTGAAGGCACCAAGCCCGGGCCGATGGACGAGTGGCGCCTGCTTCACTTCTTTGCGCTCGTCATGCATGCAACGGAGACGCCCAGCGGCCGCACGCCGTGGCTTTGAACTTGCACCCGCGGGCGTAGCGGTTACGATGCGACGAAGCACTGAATTCTGCTCAATCCCGGTCTAGAGTTGTGCCTCGACAACCAACTTGTCCTCCAGAGTGCCGTTGTCCGCAGAACACCCCTTAGCACCTTGAATGATTACTAGCCTCGATTGATGCTGTTTTTGATGCACTGATCAACAGCAAGGCGGACTCCTGCCAAAATAGAAGTACCATGTCGACGCTCGTGAACCTGAATGAAATCCGTACCGCCGCCGCGAGAATCAACGGAACCGCGATCAAAACGCCTCTGATCCGGCTCCATCTGCCCGAAGACCCACGCGAAGTATGGATCAAGTGCGAGTCCGCTCAACCGATCGGATCATTCAAACTGCGCGGTGCATTCAACATGATCGCCCAGTTGGCCCCCGAAGCCCTGGGCAAAGGCGTCATTACGTATTCGAGCGGCAATCATGCCCAGGGAGTAGCGTACGGAGCGCGCGCGCTCGGGGCCAAAGCCGTCATCGTGATGCCGGATAACGCCCCCGCAGTGAAGATTTCCGCCACGCACGAGCTCGGGGCCGAGATCGTCTTCGTCGGGCCGGCGTCATCCGCCCGCAAAGAGAAAGCTGAGGAGCTCGCTGAGAAGTTTGGCTATACGATCATTCCGCCCTACGATCATCCGCACATCATTGCCGGGCAAGCCACCTGCGGGTTGGAGATCACAGAGCAGCTTCCCGATGTGGACCTTGTGCTGTCGCCGGTAAGTGGTGGCGGCCTACTGAGCGGGACAGCCACTGCCGTGAAGTTATGCAGCGAGGCCGGGATCTGCAAAGCCGGTGTGAAAGTCTGGGGCGCGGAACCGGCCCTGGCCGCCGACGCAAAGGAATCGTTCGAGACGAGGACGCTGGTGGAGTGGCCAGCCGCGAAGACCTCGCGAACGATCGGCGACGGCCTTCGCACACAATCCCTGGGCGAGCTGAACTTCGAGCACATTCTGCGCTACGTCGACGGCATCGTCGCCGTCTCCGAAGAGGAGATCCTCGAGGCGATGCGCGTGTACCTGCGACACTCTGACTTGATTCCAGAGCCAAGCGGCGCAGTCACGCTGGCCGCGGCGCTCTTTCATGCGGCAGAACTTCCAAAAGCAAAAAAGATCGTGGTTGTGTTGAGCGGGCGGAACGTTGATCCGGTGCTTCTTCGCAGTCTGCAACAGTCAAATGCAATGGCAACGTCCACTGCGCCCTAATCGCGGGCGGTAACCACCTCGTGATTTGGATGGCTTTGCGGTGCCTGGGAGGGTTATGAAGATTCTGGCTTTGGGTCTGCTGACTTGCATGGTTCCATGCTGCCTTTCAGCTCAGAAGAAGGGCAAAGATGCGCTTTCCGGCTACGACAAGTCGGCCAAGGCGACCATTGTCCACGACCCCATCGTGTACGTCGATCCTGACGACAGCTCGCAGAAGGTCTCGGAGATCCTGCCCGGCCACGAGTTTGTCGTCATCCAGCGCAACGGCCCCTGGGTAAAGGTCTTCGCTAACACCGATCCGCCGGATCGCGTTGATGAGGATAAGGAGCCCGAATTTGGCAGCGAACAGCCTAATCCGGACTCCGGCTGGATCAAGGACAAGGGCGTGGTCACACCCGGCATGCAGAACGGCGACGAGATCCTCTTCGGGACAGCAGCCTACTACGAGGCGCAGGCCGCAGAGCCACACGGGCCGAAGGACGCTGCAAGCGAGGCAAAGCTGCTCTACCGGCGCGTGTATGAGTACTTTCCGGATTCTCCGGTTGCAGCCGAAGCCGCGTATCGCTCGGCAGATATCCGCTGGCAGCTTGAGAAGGCCGACAACGCCGGGCTTCCGAGCGCCAAGGAACAGGAAGCATACCTGCGACCCCAGATCTACGAGGGCGAGTTGAAGCGCGTGATGAAGTACTGGCCGGGAACCAGGTGGGCGATGCTTGCGGCGTATGACCTAATCGATAACAAACTATGCGGCGACTGGCAGGGGCTGCCGAAGTGCCCGGAGATGGAGATCAATCTTTACCTACGCTACGCCGAGCAGTACAAAGAGTCGCCGAAAGCTCCCGAAGCGTACTATAACGCGGTCTACCGAGAGGGCGTGCTGGTGACCATGTACCAGGTGGATGGCGAGAAAAAACGCGCCGATGATGCCATCAAACGCACCGTAGGCATGGCGGACGAGATGAAGCAGCGATTCGGGCAAAGCGAATGGACCGCGCGAGCGGCGAGCATCGCCTTCCGGGTCAAGCAGGGAGTTACCGTCTACGGCAGTGACCGCGACTAGAACGGACCACCTACAAATGATCGGTGCTGACTTTTCACACGTTGCAGCTAGAATCTCTCTATGCCCATCCTGAAGGTTCTCATCCTGGCCATTGTGCAGGGACTCGCTGAATTACTGCCTGTTTCGAGCTCCGCTCACGTTGTTGTTGCAGAAAAGCTGATGGGGTTGGATCCTACCTCGCCGCAGATGACGCTGGTACTGGTGATGCTTCACACCGGCACCATGTTCGCAGTCATCGTTTACTTTTGGAAGCGCTGGGTCGCGACCTACTTCCGTAACTCTCAGACCTTCACCAACGCCGCAGTGCGGATCGTGCTGGCGACGGTTCTGACCGCGGTGGTCGGATTCCCGATTATGAAGATCATTGAGAAGACGATGTTCAAAGGAGCAGGCAAGGTCGAGATCGAGCAGCTCTTCGGCCGGCTTGACCTGGTCGCCATCGCACTCTTCTGCGTTGGATTGCTGATCCTGGCCGCTGGCCTGAGCCGCCGACGGAGCCTTGCCGGAACCGTTGCCGATGGCCCCGAAGGTGACGATCTAACCCTGGGACAGGCGGGACTGATCGGCGCAGTGCAAGGCCTCGCGCTGCCGTTCCGCGGCTTTTCGCGTTCAGGCTCGACCATCTCGGCCGGAATGCTGGCGGGCGTGGCACGCGAAACCGCCGAGACCTTCAGCTTCGCACTTGCCGTGGTTCTTACGCCGGCGGTGCTCGGACGCGAGATTCTTCGGCTCCTCCATGCAGCCAAAGACCCGGGCGCAGCGGTAGACCTGCATGGCGCTTTCGTTAGCAGCCTGTTCGGGATGGTCCTCTCGTTTGTGGCAGGCCTGGCCGCGCTGAAGTGGCTTTCCAGCTGGCTTGAATCGGGCAAGTGGTACCTTTTCGGGATCTATTGCCTGGTAGCCAGCGCTTTTGTCTACTATCTGCACACGATCGGGTACTAAGTCTTTGCTCAACTACGGGAGTAAAGCGAAGCTCTAAATAGCCACCCGGGGCGCGTCCATCTCGCGATCCGGGTCCATCTCGCGATCCGGGTTCGGCTCGACGCGCAAAGTTCTTCGTGGGTGAGCATACCAACACGACCGGGCACTGAGGACGGTTCTTGCGGCTTTAGGGTCTGGGCTACGCGTGGCGGTTCAGATTCTGGAGACAATTCCTAAATGGGAGAGTGTCGAATAGGCACGATATTCGTCACGTGGAAGGAGGGTCAGCAGGTGTACCGTCGATGGCCGGTTATCTCTGCTATGCTCCGGAGCATCTGAGGATTTATGGCAATCGAAAAGTCGCTTCTGAATACTCCGGCAGACACAACGCCAAATGCAACGATTAACGTCAATGGACGCGCGGTTGGAGCGCATGCTGGCGAGTGGCTGATTGAGGCGTTGAACCGGGATTCGGCCGCGCGCGGGACGACCGAGGTTCCGCACGTATGCTACCTGTCCCAGATGGGTCCGATTCAATCATGCGATACATGCATGGTGAAGGTTGACGGGAAGCTGGTGCGGGCATGCGCGACAAAGGTGACGACGAATATGGGCGTCGACACCGAAGGGGCGGAGGTCGATATCGCGCAGCGCGAGGCGTTCGACCGGATCCTACAGAATCACATGCTGTACTGCACGGTGTGCGACAACAACAATCAAAACTGCACCGTGCACAACGTGACCAAGGATTTAGACGTGAAGCACCAGGCGCGGCCTTATCTCGAGAAGCCATACGAGAAGGACATGTCGAACCCCTTCTACCGCTACGATCCGCAGCAGTGCATCCTGTGCGGACGTTGCGTGGAGAGTTGCCAGAATGTGCAGGTGAACGAGACGCTTTCTATTGACTGGGATTCCCCCCACCCGCGGGTTTTGTGGGATGGTGGAGAGAAGATTGAAGGATCGTCGTGCGTGAGTTGTGGACATTGCGTGACGGTTTGCCCATGCAATGCGCTGATGGAGAAGTCAATGATCGGCCACGCGGGGTACCTGACGAACATTCCGCCCAAGACGCTCGATAACATGATCGAGGTCGTTAAGGGGATCGAGCCGCCGATCGGATATGGGCCAATTCTCGCGTTGAGCGAGATGGAAGCTGAGATGCGCCATGAACGCGTGAAGCGAACGAAGACGGTGTGCACGTATTGCGCGGTGGGCTGCAGCTTTGATGTGTGGACGCGCGACCGGCATATCTTAAAAATCGAGCCGAATGGTGGGCCGGCAAATGGCATTTCAACTTGTGTCAAAGGCAAGTTTGCCTGGGGGCATATCAACGCAGACGACCGTTTGACGCAGCCTTTGCTGCGCCAGGGCGATACGTTTGTGCCGATCAGCTGGGAACAGGCGCTCGACGTGATCGAGGAGAAGTTTACAAAGATCATTAAGGAAGATGGACCGGATGCGCTCGGGTTCATTGCTTCGTCGAAGTGTACGAACGAAGAGAGCTACCTCATGCAAAAGCTGGCGCGGGCGGTAGTCGGAACCCATAATGTCGATAACTGCGCACGGTATTGTCAGAATCCAGCGTCAACCGGGCTGCAGCGCACGGTTGGCTACGGCGCCGACGCGGGTTCGATCGCTGATATGGAGAAAGCTGGACTGATCTTTATCATCGGGGCGAACCCGGCCGAGAATCATCCGGTTTTGTGCACGCGCATCAAGCGCTCGCACAAGTTCCGGGGGCAGCGTCTGGTGGTGGCTGATCTGCGCAAGAACGAGATGGCCGAGCGTGCGGATATCTGGATCAAGCCGAGCCCTTCGACCGACGCTGTGTACTTGAGCGCGCTGTCGAAGTACATCATCGACCACAACCTGCACCAGCAGGAGTTTATCGACAAATGGGTGAACAAGTTCGACGAGTATAAAGCTTCACTTGAACCGTACACGCTCGAGTATGCAGAGCAAGTCACGAAGATTCCGCGCGAGACGCTGATTACGCTTGCCAACGAAATTGCGGCGGCTGATGGCGTCTGCATCCTGTTCGCGATGGGAATTACGCAGCATTGCGGTGGGTCGGAGGCGGCCACGGCGATCTCAAACCTGCTGCTGGTGACTGGAAACTACATGAGGCCCGGTGCTGGAGCGTATCCTCTGCGTGGCCACAACAACGTTCAGGGTGCGAGCGACTTTGGCTCGATGCCGAATGTCTTCTCGGGGTATCAGAAGGTGGACGACCCTGATGTCCGCGACAAGTTCGAAGCGGATTGGGGGGTGACGCTTCCTGTGACTGCGGGCAAGGATAACCACGAGATGATTGATTCGATCCTTGAAGGCACGATGAAGGCCTTATACATCAAGGGCGAAGATACGATCACGTCAGACTCAAACGCGAACTACGTCGCCGAGGCGTTACGCAAGCTCGACTTCTTTATCGTGCAGGATATCAACTTCTCTGAGACGGCTCGGTATGCGGACCTGGTGTTGCCGGCAGCGGCGTCGCTCGAGAAGGAAGGAACGTTTGTCAATACGGAACGGCGGATCCAGCGAATTTATAAAGCGTTCGAGCCGTTGGGTGAGTCAAAGGCGGACTGGGAGATTATTCAGCTGATCGCGAACCGTTTGGGCGGCAAGTGGGACTACAAGCACCCGGGCGACGTGATGGACGAGGTGGCTCGACTAACGCCGATGTTTGAAGGTGTCACTTACGATCGGCTTGAAGGCTACAAGAGTCTGCAATGGCCGGTCGCGAAGGATGGCACGGATTCTCCTCTGCTGTATACCGAGAAGTTCCACTTCCCGGATGGCAAGGCAAAGTTCCATCCGATTAACTACATGGCTCCGAGTGAAGAGATGAACGCCGAGTTTGACCTGCACCTCAACAACGGGCGTATGCTCGAGCACTTCGAGCAGGGTTCGATGACGTACCGGACGGCTGGCATCCGGGAGATCACGCCGGAGAACTTCGTCGAGGTTTCGCCCGAACTGGCTGCTGAACGCGGTGTGCAGACCGGTTCTTACGTTCATCTGACCTCGGCATATGGACGTGTAAAGGTGCAGGTGCTGGTTACGGACCGCGTTATCGGCAAGCAGCTTTATATGACTCTGAATTCTGTAGAGGAGCCGGTGAATAAGCTGACCAGCTCACATACGGATCGAACAACCCATACGCCAGCATTCAAGGAGACCGCGGTTTCGATGACCGTGCTGAGTGAGAAGGGCGAGAGCCCGCTGCCGCGGAAGAATTTTCGGTTTGGTACACGGACGCCGCAAATGGGGCTGGAGATCGAACGCAAGTGGGCGCAACCGGGCTACCATGTGCCCGGAACACAGCCCGGAGACAAGCTTGTGCAGATCAAATCGACAACCGTTTAGATAGATAAGTTTTTCGTTGTTCAGCCAAGGATGCTTGGGGGTTTTGTGGCAAATCCGCTTCATTTCAAACCGAAGGTTGATCCAAAACTGGAGCTGCAGCGCCAGTTGGACAATGCACCGCTCGAAAACGCAGAGGCCTTGCTGGTGGCGTACAACATCCTGAGAACGGCACACGCGAACGGCACGCTTGACCTGGTGAATGGACTGGTGGGCGGGCGCGACATCATTGCTGAGAAGATCTCCGACTACGCTAAGCTGCCGGGTGGGATCGCCGCGATCCGTAATCTGCTGGAGTTCTCAAAGATCCTGATGGCAATTGACCCGGATGCGATTGAGACGGTGTCGAAGGCGATGGTGACAGCGACCGGGCAACACCGGCAGGAGGTCGAGCCGCCTTCGCTTTGGCAGCTGTTCCGGCGGTCGACGAGCGTGGATGCAAGGCGTGGGTTATCGCTGCTGACGACAATGCTTTGCGCACTTGGCAAGAGTCTGAAGGCGACACCGGAGACGGTCAACAAATAGCTCGGCGCATGAATCTGGTGTAATGGCTGGGTGGAAGTCCTTTGTGTTTCCCCTGACTGAGAGTCTGCGCGACTCGTATGCCATGGCGAAGATGATGGCGATGGGTAACTTGATCCGACTTTGGCGGCGCTAGAGCACGGCCCCCTCAGCAGTTATGGCTGTCAAGGCCGAAACCCACCGAGAGGAGCAGACTGCTTGTGGAGCTGGACGTAGGTCGCTACGGCCCGGCGGAGGAGCTCAGAACGCGAAATTTCTGAGTCTCGAAGAGTCCATGCAGACGGCGAGATCCTCTTTCGGGATGTCAACGATCGGTCGCATGATCGCTCCTGATATCGAGGGGTGATGTCGTCTTATTCTTTGTGGTTGAATGGTTGGGTGATCAATCTTGAGCGGGCGTTTTCTGTAGGGTCGGTTGAGGTAGGGCGCGGGAGTTTGTTCTTGATTAGCGGCCCGTGTGTTCTCGAGGGTGAGAGCCATGCGAGAAAGCTGGCGGACGCTATTTGGAGGATTACCGCCGAGCTGAAGGTCCCTTATATCTTCAAAGCGAGCTACGATAAGGCGAATAGGACGAGCATTCACAGCTTTCGAGGACCTGGGTTGATTGAGGGGGCACGTATTCTGCGAGCAATCGCGAAGGATACTGGCCTGCCGGTACTCACCGATGTGCACACCCCCGACGAGTGTGCGCGGTTGTCCGACGCAGTTGGCGATGTGGAGCTGATGCTGCAGATTCCTGCGTTTCTGTGCCGGCAGACGGATCTTCTGATTGCCGCAGCACAGACCGGGCGCGCAATGAATATCAAGAAGGGCCAGTTTGTGGCTCCGCCAGACATGAAGCATGCTGTCACGAAGGTGCGCGAGAGCGGGAACAACAGTGTGAGCCTGTGCGAGCGTGGCGCGAGCTTCGGATATAACAATCTCGTTGTTGATATGCGTGGGCTGCCGATCATGCGGGAGTTCGCGCCAGTGGTCTTCGACGGGACCCACTCTGTGCAGACGCCGAGTGCGGGGGACGGCGTGAGCGGAGGGCAGCCGGAGTTTATTCCGGTGCTTGCGCGCGCTGCGGTGGCGGCAGGAGTAGATGGAGTGTTTCTGGAGGTTCATGACAACCCGGCTGAGGCGAAGAGCGATGGAGCCAATGCACTGCGGCTGGACAAGCTGAAGAGAGTTTTAGAAGAGTTGCTGCGGGTTCATACAGCGGTGAGTTAGAAGACATCCTGAGGCACATGCGCCCGGGGCGGGCGGTTACTTCCTGACTAACGTTAGCTTTGCGTGGTGTTCGCGCTACTCGCAAGGATGCTTCTATGCTGACTATCGGGAGGAGCGACGCGAAGTCAGAGACGGCCTTGTTGTATAAAAAAACGGCCCCTCGCGTGAGGGGCCAATCTGCCTTGGTTCTCTCTGGTTAGGAGAGCTTGTTGCGGATGCGCTCGCGTGTGGGCATCATCTCGCGATCTTATGAGCCAGCCCTAGTTCGAAGCTGGGTTGCTCACTCCGGTCGTCGGAGTAGCTGGATTCGCCGGAACGCTGGCGGCACCGGTCGTCGCCGCCCCATTGCCGAGATTGGCGAGGCTGTTGTGCATCACCGTCACCTTGACGCCATTGGTCAGAGGCTTTTCGCCGTCTGCTGATGCGGTCTGATCGGGTGTTGGCTTGCCCATGCCGGTGCGATAGATACGGTAGACCGGGACCTGATGAGCCTCAACGAGGTAGCGCACGACCGAGTCGGCCATCGCCTGAGAGGGCGCGACGCCTGCCCGGCTATAACCCTGAACTTCAACGATGTAACCCTTTTCAGAAGCAAGCGTGCTGGCGACCTGATCAAGATCCGCCTTCTGGGCTGCGGTGAGGGTGGTGCGGCCATGCAGGAAGTTCACCTGCGTTGCACTCACCTGCTGATACTGGTCGAGGGTGGATACGGTACCGTTGAGGGCAGTGGTCTTGGAATCTGCTGCTACGGCGAGTGAATTGGCCTGATCAGCGCGGCTCGCAGCGGCTGCGGCATGATCATCAGCAGCCTGCGCGGCGGCTGAAGCCCGATTGATCCCGGCAGTGGCGCGCGTATCAACATCCTTGATGTCATTTGCGTTCTTCGCCTGGAGCTCATCAAGTTCGTTCACACGGTCCTTCACCGGATCGATCTGCCTGTGTACCCACTTCTTCCGGGCAAGCGGATTCACATGGCCCCAGAAGCCTTCATGATCGGTGTTCGGTAGAGGCTGGCCGGTTGCGTAGGTCGTGCTCTTGTCTGAAGCGGAATTGACCTGGGCAGATGTGGTGTTGCTGGGAGCCGGGGTAGTCTGCGTTGCGTTTTGTGCAACGGCTGAGCCGAAGGCACTGGCGACAAAAAGGCTGGCGGCGCCAAGAAGCTGGTATGTCTTGAGGGTCATCATCAAATCTTCCTCCAGGGGGCGGCCTCAGTGTGGAGTCGCGGGGCTCGCGGCGGAACTTCAGTACGTCCCGGTGCAATGTCTGTTGCAAGGGAGATGCCAAAGTCAGCAAGTTGATTCTAGGTCACTTACTCTGCGTATCGAAGTGGATGCAGCATCAATGTTGGGCAGAAAGGGCTTGTGACTGGGAAGTTTTTGGCAGGCGCAGAGTGTTGGTTGTCACACGAGCCGGGGATCTCCTGGTCAGTCGAACGGAAGCGCTTGTCACTTCTGCGTAATCTGGATCGGGTGGATGGCGGGTAGCTGCTGGTCCCAGTTCGGAGAGATGTCTTCAAAGATGAGACGGAACTCGCGGTCGTCACCGGGATCGAGAGGCGCGGCGCTGAGGGGTTCGGTATCAATGTAGGGTTCGTGGGTTCGGATGAGCGTGAGCGGAGTGACTTCAAGCTGTGGCGGCTGAGATGGGTCAAAGTTGCCGAAGAGCACTTGAACTGTAGCCGCGGTAACCGTCCCTGCACCGGCATTCCGTATGTGTCCGTCGATGAAGGTGGACTTTCCGCCGGAGAGCGACGTCGATTCGGACATCACGATCTGCGAGACAACCAGGTTTTTCGCGTAAGGATCCAGCGGGAGAACGGCGTTTGCAATGGCGGCGGACTTGTGATGGGTCAGGAGCAGGATCCCGCCCAGAAGGGCGAGGACGATGGCGCCGGCGATGCTCCAAGCGACGAAGGCGTGGGAGGATGGTTCCGCCTTCTGGGTTCTAAACAGCGTTGTAGTCACTGGTTCTTCGGACCGCGGGATCATAGGGATCATTTTATCGTGGCTGGATTCTGATGCCGCCTCGAGTCGAGTTCCCGTTTGAAGCGGGCGGGCCATTTACATCGATGTGCACGAAAATGTACAAACTTCTAAGCTGCGGGGGGGGGGAGGTACGTTTTCGGACTTGTATTGGATTGCGCACAGTGGTAACTTTTTGTAGTAACTTCCGGCACAAAAGTTTGCAAGATCGTCGAAGAACGGACTGGGACACGATGGCGAAGGTGAATCGGATTGTTCAGTTTGAAATGGTGGATGGGTGGTCGCTGCGGGCCGCGGCGACGCGTTCAGGCTGGCTGGTGTTCAGTGGGACGGGGTGTCGTCGCGAAGTGTCGCACGAGACGGTTGCCGCGAGCGGTCTGAGGCTGGTCGAAGCGTCGACCTCGATCTCCGAGTACGACCCAGTGAGTGCAGCATCCGGGTTGACGCCGCGTTGGATTCAGGCGATGTGGCTTGGGAGTGTGCTGGTATCGGGATGGGCCCTCTACCTGGTTTCGCTAGCCGGGTGACTCGGCTGATCAGATGTTGCGGCTCATCTTTGCCACACGTCAGGGTCATCCGAAGCGAGCGAGATTGACGGTCTGGCGGAAGTCGACTCCATGCATCTCGACGACAACGCACATCTCCTGCAGCCTTGAGCGCATGCGTTCGCCGATGCGGTCTCCGAGCGATTCTTCGCGGCTGACGCGGAGATCGTCGCGCTTGGGTCCGGCGAGTGGGGCGGCGTTTGCGTAATTCGTGGTGATGATTGTGGTGCGGCGATCGTTGTAACGCGTGTTGAGGATGTGAGCGACAGTGTCCCAGACCCAGTCGGTCGGTTTCGAGGCGCCAAGTTCGTCAAGGACTAGCACTTCGGCTTCGAAGACGGGCGCGAGGATTTCGAGTTCGGTGGCCTGAACCTGGCGGTTGTAGGAGTTTTGCACCTGCTTCAACAGTTCCCGATAGTCATAGAAGAGTCCGGTGGCCCCTCGTTCCTGAACGAGCGCCTGGAGGATGCCTACCGCGAGATGGGTCTTGCCTACGCCGATGTTTCCGGTAAGTAGAAGGCCGGTGCCGTGGGTCTCCAGCGGATAGGACTCGACGAACTTTCTCGCGCTGAGGTGAGCGTGTTTAAGGGAACGTGTCGCAGAGGGGAAATCCGTTTCGAAGCCTTCGAGGGTGCAATGTTCGTATCGCCTGGGGATGCGGGTGCGGGCGATCTCCCGCGCCGTGCGACGTTCGATGCGGCACTGACAATCTCGCGCGGCGCGGCTGCCGTCGGGACGCTCGATAATGCGGAGTCCGGAGCCGTCGCAGAGTGGGCACGCGAGGCTGATGGGAAGGTCTTCCATTGCCTAAGTATGGCAGGATCTGAGCTGCCGTTGGCGAATGAATCCGATTGCCGGTTGTGCGAATCAAAGGTAGACTGAGGAAAGCGCGTCCTGCGAGAGCGGGGCGTTCTAGCTTACGCAGTCGAGGCGAGCCGGTAGCGCGTCAGGGACATCGATGTGGCGGTGAATGCACCCGTTCGCAAGCGAACCGCAAGCCGGCCAGGCCAACAAAAGGAAATGGATCATGCCGAAAGAAGGAATACACCCAAAGTATAACGAAATCACCGTCAAGTGCGCGTGCGGCAGCAACTTCCAGACCCGTTCCACGCACAAAGGCGATATCGTTCTTGAAATATGCTCGGCCTGCCACCCGTTTTTCACGGGCAAGCAGAAGCTGATCGACACAGCTGGACGCGTGGACCGTTTCCGCCGCAAGTTTGCACAGTCGGATGCAGCCAAGGCGGCAGCGAAGTAAGGCGGACGTTGATTGTGGAACAAGGCCTCCGCCGCAGGGTGGGGGCTTTTTCGTGGATGAAGGTGGATGAAGGTAGACAGGCCTACGAATGCAGAAGCATTGGGACAATCCGGTGGCGAATGAAATGCCTGCGGGCGTGCGGGTGCCGGCCGTTCTAATGATCGGCAGCATACGGATTGCGCCGGCGACGGTGCTTGCGCCTATGGCGGGCGTGACAGATACCGTCTTTCGACGATTCATCAAGAACGCTAGCAAGTTTTCACCGGAGGTGGCAGGCTCCGAGGCTGAGGGAGACGTCGCCTCGGCTACTTCGAATGAGCAGTCCGGGTGCGGGCTGATCATGACGGAGTTTACGTCGGCGGATGGTCTTTCGCGGATGCGCGAGACGAAGCGGAAGCGCTATCTGACCTACTACGACGACGAACACCCGATCTCCGCGCAGCTCTTCGGAAGCAATCCGGAGACGCTGGCGGATTCAGCCAGGATCTGCCAGGATGCGGGATTTGACCTGGTGGATCTGAACCTGGGCTGTCCGGCGAAGCGCGTGGTCAGTTGCAATGGCGGGTCCGGGTTGCTACGCGACCTGCCATTGATCGAGGTGATCTTCAAACGCGTGCGAGCGGCGGTCTCGATTCCCTTCACTGTAAAGTTTCGGATGGGTTGGGATGACCGCAATATAGTGTGCGTTGAACTTGCGAAGCTGGCAGAGGATTGCGGCTTGAATGCGGTTGCGCTGCATGCCCGCACGCGGGAGAACGGTTATTCCGGTCAGGCGCGGTGGGAGTGGATCGGCCGGGTGAAGGATGCAGTCGGTATTCCGGTGATCGGCAACGGAGACATTCTGACGCCGGAGGACGCAGTGGCAATGACCGCTCAGACGGCGTGCGACGCAGTGATGATCGGGCGTGCGGCTCCTGCTAATCCCTGGATCTTCCGCCAAATCGCGCAGTATACGGCGACCGGACGGTATGACGTGGCGACGGATGAGGATCGATACCGGATGATTCGGGCCTACTTCGGAATGCTGCTTGATGAACTCGCTGAGCACCCGGTCGTGACCGGCACCGCCGGGGTGGAGTTGACCGATGCCGAGGTACGGGCGGCGCGGACGCGGGAGTCTGCGGTGCGCGAGACGCTAGGCAAGATGAAGCAGTTTGCCAGTTGGTTTACCCACGGTATTCCGGGCGGCTCGACTTTGCGGCGGCAGATCTTCGAGAGCAAGAGTGGCGATTCGGTGCTTGCGGCGGTAGAGCGCTTCTTTGACGGTCGTCATGCAGCAGCGGAGCGTGAGCCGGACCTGGTCATGGCGTCGAGCTATCCTTTCCGCTCATGAACTAGCTCCAAGTTACTTTCTAGGACTGCGCTTCGGGCGGTTGGAGATGATGGGCGCGTGTGCGGCAAGTTTGACTTCCGCACACTTGAGGGACTGCCTGGCTTCCCATGCCGCTTTCCCGAACCATTACATTGATCGCGAAACGCTTGCTGTAGGATGAAAGTGAACCGCCGACAACCTAGATGCTCCGGGAGGTAACATGTTACCTGAATGCCCCATCTGTAAGAGCACAAAGTCCGTCCGCCAAGCGCACAAGCGGAGTCTGGATCAGGTTTGGCGCTGTATCGGCCTATTTGCATATCGCTGCGATGGATGCACCACACGCTTTTACCGGTTCCTGAAGCCGAAGAGCGAACCCCAGGACGCCGGGTGAGGTGAGGATCTCCAGGCTTGTTTGTTTACATGATGCGAAAGCGTTCTCGCATGAGGCGTTGGAACCGAGGACGCCAGATGAGTTCATAGGCTAGTTCCTTATCGGGAAACATGGCGAGTGCGGCTTTGCGGGAGTCAGCGATCATCTGTGAGGCTTCATCGACGGTGAGCGAGCCATCCTGGGCGATGACCTGCATCACCATGTTCATCATCATCTGCATGCGGCGAATGAGCTTACCTTCCTCGAGCGGATCCGAGGAAGGCTGGTGATTCGATTCGTTCTCTGGGTGCAAGGGCGCCTCCGACCGAGCCACTGGCCCGGCTGATTTTATGGATTGTAACGCTTTCGGGAATGCAACTTCTGGTTCAAGTACTTTGGGTTGACTACATGGCCTGCTAAGGTTGAAGCATGAGACACAACCTGCACCGTGACCTGCTTCGGCAGGGCTCTGCCCGGGAAGGTATGACGCTTGAGTAGTCTCAAGAGCATCACGAAGAATCTCTCGGCGGCCTTCTCGTCGCACTTTGTGTCGATCCTGCAGCAATTTGCGCTGACGCCCCTCTGGTTGAGCCGGTACGGCGCGGCGGGCTTCGGTGAGTGGCTCACTCTCTCGGCCTCTGTCTCCTACCTGGGCACACTCGATTTCGGGATCCAGACCTTCGTCAACCAGGACCTGACCGTCCGCTACCATCGCGGCGACATGGAGAGCTTCCATGTGCAGCAGTCGACTGCGCTACGGATGCTGCTGGGCATGGCGCTGACCGTGGGCATGATCGCGCTGGTGGCGCTGGTACTGCCGCTCGAGCAATGGTTAAAGATGGACGGCAGCGGCTCAGGTCCGGCGGTGCCTGCCTCTGTGGTTCGCGGAACCGTCTTCGTGCTTGCCCTGCAGGTGCTTTCAAATATCATTTTCGGGTTCTTCTCCGGGCAATTCATGGTGCTCGGCAAGGCCTATATCGGACAGTACTGGTCGAACGCAAAGAATGCGACGCAGATTCTTTTTGCGTTTCCCTGCCTGCTGCTGCACACCAGTTTTATGGTGGTTGCGATCGCACAGCTGTCGGCATTGCTGCTCTGTATGTGCGGTGCGCTGTTTACGCTATTCCGGCTGGGCCGCGACATCTTTCCGACGCTTCGGTATTGGGATGGCGCTTCGGTGAGCAAGATCCTCAAGCCCTCCGGCTACTTCGCGCTGATTTACTCGAGCAACTTCCTGGTCTACCAGGTGCCGATGCTAATTCTTCAGCGTAGCGTTGGCCCGGTCTTTGTCGCGGTCTTCTCGGTCACGCGCACGATCTTCTCGATGACGCGCAATGTGATGAACTCCTTCACGCAGGCGATTGGGCCCGAGGTGACGACGCTTTACGCGCGGCAGGACTGGCCGAAGCTAAGCCGTTTGTACGATTACTCGGAGCGGTTGATCTTTGCATTGATCCCCATTGCCAATATAGGCACGTTGTTTCTCTGTCCTCTGCTTGCGCACATCTGGCTGCATAAGCCGAACATGTTTGTGCTGAACGTGTATGTTCTTTGTTCGGCCGTGTCGATCGTGATGTCGGCGAAGGAACATAAGTTCCAATTCCAGTTTTCCACCAACACGCACCGCGAGCTGGCGCGCTTCATGTTTGGCAGCTATCTGTCGCTGGTGGCAATCTGGATAGTGGTTGTGCCGAGGTTCGGAATCATGGGCCTGCTATGGGGATGGTTCGCGATTGAGCTGGTGCAGGTGCTTTTCATCATGCGGCTTAATCATCGCTTCTTCGCGCATCATGAGGTGCTGCATGTACGTTACCCGGTGCGGATGACGCTGCTTTCGCTGGCTTGCCTGGCAAGCACCATGTATGCGATTCCGCATACGATTCTGCTGCCGCTAGTCGTACAGGCGCTGATCGCCGTGGGAATCGGGATTCTGATTCTTGGCCTGGACTTCCCGCTCTTCAACCTGCTGCCGGTGATTAGTTCAGTGCGCGGCTTGGTGACGAAAAAGTTTGCGCGGGCTTAAACAGCGTCGCAAATGCCAAAGACGAGGAGAACACAGAGAGCAGGACGACAGCACAGAGGTTCACAGGGAAAGTCGACCCTGTGTAGCTCTCTCCTTTTCCTTCTGTCTCTCAACCTGCTCGCACCGGACTGCCTGGGGGCGCAAGCTGATAGAGGAGCCTCTCCCAGGCATCGCCATAAGCATCCCAACCACCGATCGAGCGCACCCGCAGCAGTGCGGCTGAAGCGAAGCGAGCCTGCAGTGCGGGATCGTCCGCGACGCGCTGCAGACGATCAGTCAGCGTGTCGACATCGCGATCCTTCAGGATGAAGCCTTCAACTCCGTCGGTGAAGAGATCTTCGGATCCGGTTGCTTCGGTCGCGATCACCGGGCACTGGCAGGCCATCGCCTGTGCCTGCACCAGGGCGAGACCTTCCTCGATCGAAGGCAGCACGAGCACGTGACTGCGGCTCATGCGGTCGATCAGCTCTGCCTGCGGCAGCGAACCGGTGAAGGTGACATGGTCAGTTGGAAGGTCGCGAAGCAGCGGCCGCATGTGGTCGTGAATGGAACCCACCACGGTCAGGCGTTTTTTGGGATGGCGTAGCCGTCCAAAGGCTTGGAGCAGATACGGGATTCCCTTACGTAGAGTGACCTGGCCGGCGAAGAGGACTTCGAATGAATCTTTTGGAGGACTCACTCCCTCGGGCCGGAAGAAGCGATCGAGGCGCACCCCGTAGGGAATAACGTGCACCTTTTCCGGCGCAATGCCCATATGCAGATAGCTGCGGCGGGCGACCGAGGACGGAACGGTGATCGCATCGGCTGCGGCGTAGATTGCCTCTTCCCGCACTACGATGTGCGGCGCGGGGATTGGCTGCGGAACGTTCCAGCGTTTGTACTCCTGGCGATTGACGTCTTCCTGAAAACGCTGGTGGGTGGAGCCTCGATCGCAGACGAAGTTGCCGCCCCGCCGCTGCACAAGCTGGCCTGTCTTCAGACCTGCGCCCGAAATGGCGATAAAGGCGTCGCACGGCGGGATGACGCGGCGGGTGTATTCGTCGAAAGCCAACGCATTCCATCGATTGATGGTGGTAGAGATCGGCTTCGGGTAAAAGCGGGTGCGATTGAGCAGATAATCCGTGGTGTGGAGCAGCGGGAAGGTGCCGACCAGCGCGTGCGGAAGGCCTTCGCGCTTGAGCCGTGCCCAGGGCCAGGTGGAGTAAACCTTGCGCAAATGGCCGCGGCGATGAAGCTGATGGGCGAGTTCGAAGTGATGGAAGACGCCGAAGACTGCCTGGACGATTTGCATGTGGGTTCGGGTTGATCGTAGCAGATCGGCAATGCGGCCAAACGCCTTGGATATGATGGGACCTGTATGCGAAGGCAGCGGAGGCGAACCTGGAGAAGCGGTATCTAGTGGAATGCGCTTTTGCGCTTGGGCGCAGCCTTGAAGGTGTTCTACGCCCCCGAACCCGTAAGCATCCGGAGGAGGCGCGCAGCGTTTTGGTACTGGAGTACATGCTCCCACTGGGTAGCTGCGTGCACATGACTCCACTCTATGAAGCTCTCAAACGTGGGCGCCCGGAGCTGACCATTACGGTCGCGACCCGGGGATTAGGGCTCGAAGTTTTGCGGCATTCACCCTTCGTAGACGACCTGATCGCGACGCCGGATCCTCTTAGGGACATCTCGGCAGCTGCCAGGTCGATCTCTCGCCAGCTCACGCAGCGGGGTCTATCCCCGGACTGTGTTGTCACTGGTATACCGGACCAGAGAACAAGGATTGCTTTGGCAGGTATTCTAAGCTGCGACGGCTGGCGAGGCGGATTTACGGTTCAGCCTGGACTTTACCAGCGACCTCTCCAGATCGACCGAACGAAGAGCCAGATCGTAAACAATCTGCAGATCGCCGAGTTGCTGGGATGCAGGAGCGAGCATCTGGAGCCAAGGGTCTTCTACACGTCGAAAGAAGCGGGGGAAGCACGTGCGCTGCTGAGGGAGATCAACGGCAGGGGTGCTCCGGTTCTTATCGTTGTATCGCGTAACAGTGGCGGGCAGCGAACAGGATGGCATGATCAGCGCTGGACCGAGGTGCTTCAGTATGCCCAGAACGAACTCGGGTTTCTCGTGGTGTACGCCGGCGTAGCAGCAGATGAGCAAGCCATCGAGGTGCTTCGCACCGCATCGGGTGTAGGGGTCTCGATTGCCGGAAGAACCAGCATCCCCCAGCTCGCTGCTTTGTTGGCGTGCAGTGATCTCATGATCTCGCTTGATACCGGGACCATGCACGTAGGGCGAGCTTCAGGTCTTCCCATGGTGGTTCTGGGACCCTCGTGGCAGAAGCCGCATGAATGGCTGCCGCTTGGAAAGGAGCATGTGCGAATTCTTCGCGGAGAAGACCGTACCGGAGTTCCTGAGGGATACCTTCTGGATGAGATTTCAGCCGAAGCCGCCATGGAGGCGTTGCGTGATCTCGCACTCCGGTTTCCGGCAAGCGAGGACGCCCGCGAAAGGAGACGGGCGGCCGGACTATCGGAGATCGACCTACTGGCAACGTAATGCACCGACGGCGGTGGCTGCGCAGATTCGACCATCTGCAGTAAGAAGAAAGGTCGTGAGTCCGAACTCGTCGGTACGGAAGAGCCTGGTGTGAGCTTCGGCAAAGCGCTGGATTACCTCGGAGCGTGGGTGCCCGAAGGTATTGTGCCTGCCGACACTGATGACCGCCTCCTGCGGCTGAGCGGCGGCCAGGAACTCTGGATTGGAGGACGTCCTGGAGCCGTGATGGCCTACTTTCAGCAGGGTCACGGGAGTGATGAGGCCGGCAGCCAGCATGTTGTCTTCACTCGGTCGCTCAGCGTCTCCTTCGAGCAGGACGGAAGAATGCCCGAATTGCATATGGAGCACGACCGAGTCGTCGTTCTTTGGGGCGTTGGGGTTGGCGTAGCTGGTACCGGGAGCGAGGACGGCGAGCTCGACCGAGCCCCAGGCCTGGTGAACTCCCGCGTGGAGATGACGCACGGGTATTTCGAGGCGCGCGGCTTCGGCGAGGAGCAGCCGGTAGAGCCGAGAGTCGGGATCGACGCCAACCCAGAGCTCGCGTGGGTGAAGATCTTCAAGGATCGCGGGCATGCCGCCCATGTGGTCGGTATGGGCGTGCGTGAGGACGAGGATGTCGAGTCGGCGAAGGCGGCGCGACCAGAGATAGGGGGCGACGACCTGCTCGCCGATGTCGAAGCTGGAGGTGATCTCGGAGGCGCCATGCGAGCCGACCGGGCCGCCGGCATCGATCAGCATGGTTGACCCTTCGGGGTTGATGGCGAGGATTGAATCGCCCTGGCCGACGTCGAGAGCGGTGATCTCGAGGGTGTTTGGCGTTGTGATCGGCGGCTCCGGCCAGAGCAGGCTGAGCGCAATAAGCGGCAGCATGACGACAGCCGCGATCGCTGCCATGCCGCTGCGTCGCACGAGCCAGGTACAGGCCAGCCACGCTGCCACAGCAAAGAACGCAAGCTGCCACATCGGGGCGGGAATCCTTACGTCCGCAGAGTGCAGGCTGCTGAGGCGGTTGATCGCGAAGTTGATCGCGTGGAGCAGCATGGCGGTGAGAGTTGCAGGAATCATCGCGAGCTTGGCTGTGGCGAGCGAAGCGGCAAAGGTGACAAGCGCGATCGGGATGAGCAGTCCGATCGCGGGCAGGATCAGCATGTTGGCAGGAAGAGCGAAGACGGGCAGGCGATGAAAGTAGAGCGCCATCGGGAGCACCATGACGAGCTCCGCGATGAGGCTGATCAGGGCTAACTCTGCTACCCGCAGCAGGAGGCGGAGTGTGACGGCGGGTGCCAGACGGCTCCAGCGCGCGATGCGTAGGGGGAGGATGCGGGCGATCGTTTCACCCCAGAGTTCGAGCATCAGGATGAGCTGCGCGGAGCGTGGAGCGAAGATGCGGCGCGGACGCTCGAAGACGAAGCTGGTTAGGCGGGCGTTCTGGATGGGGGTGCGATTTGCGAGCGGGACAGCGATCCCGGCGATGGCAAGGATGACGAGCACGGTCATCTGGAAGCTGGCTTCGAAGAGACTCGCCGGCGCGAGGATCAGCATGGCGAGAACAGCCGCGCCAAGCGCGTTGAGGGCGTCGCGGTCGCGGCTGAGGAAGCGTGCGATAAGAAACACCGATGTCATTATGAGGGCGCGCTGGGCGGGCTGGCCGAAGCCGGTGAGTGCAGCGTAAGCTGCCGCACCAAGCAGCGTGACGGGTGTGGCGAGCCAGACGGGGCTCCGCAGCCGGCGTAGAACCCAGTAGAGCCCGGCGGCGACGAGCGCGATGTGCAATCCGGAGACGACGAAAAGATGAAAGGTTCCGGTGCGTTCGAAGCCGGTTCGCAGCGTAGAGGTGAGGCCGGTCCGGTCTCCGAAGAGCATGGCGTTGAGCATCTCGGCATCGGGCTGGGTGAGGCGGAGGAACGGTGACAAGCGCTGGTTTTCGGCCGAGGCTGCATAGTCGACGAGGCGCGTGGAAGCCCATGTCTGGGCGGCGTAAAGCCGGCAGCGGAAGGTAGCAGGAGACGAGCCGAGGCTGGTGATCTGTGCGGCAGCGATGTTCGCGCGGGCGGCTATTCCCTGCCCGATCAGATATTTGCTGACGTCGAAGGCGCCCGGGGTCCGATAGGTGTCCGGTGGCTTGAGGCGCAGATCCGCTTCGAGGCGATCGCCGCAGTGCAGAGTGAAGGCCGGGCCTGCTTCGTAGATAGAGACGCGGATGCCGCCAGCGACCTGAACCATTTCGCTGGTGTCGGGTGTGACCTGCTCGATCTGGTCGACGGCAAGGTCGATCTGGGTGGGTTGGCCGCGCTGGTGCGAGGTGTCTTCAGCTGCCTCCCAGGATGGAGTGGTGTCGGAGTCGTTCGCGTCGAGTTGAGGCGGTGGAGTGTGGACGCGGAGCACATGTCCGCGGACGTTGCGGCTCAGGTTGTCGGCGTAGGTGAGGAGGTCGGTTTGAGCGGGTGGAACCGCTTGCCAGTCATGTGCGGCGACTCCCAGGGCGATCCAGACGGAGGCGACGGCGAGCGTTGCGACTCGGTTGCTGGTGCGAAGGGCTGCAGCCGCCAGCAGTGCCAGGATGGCGAGCGAAGCTACGATCTGGATGGTTTGATGTTGCCGGAGGTGCGCGGCGAGGATGCCAATGGCGAACCAGAGGGCTGCGGCCGCGAGGGGAGCTCGACGGAGATGAAGACGCTCAATGTGCTGCTCGACAGAGACACTTGAAGGCATTGGGTTTGCAGGTGAGGCTCTGGCTGCAAGAGCAATGATCTATCAGTTATCAGTCTCCAGCTGTCACTTCTCAGCTTTTTCGCTTACGGAGGTGGGTAACGGTTTCAATATGGAACGTTTGGGGGAACAGATCGATGAGAGTCATATGCGCGACTTCGTAGTTGACGAGGTGGGCGAGGTCGAGGGCGAGGGTGGTGGGATCGCAGGAGACGTAGACGATTTCGGGCGCCGCGACGCGGGCGAGGAGCTGCGCGGCTTCGGGGCCGAGGCCGGCTCGAGGTGGGTCGAGGACGATAAGCGACGGGCGCTCGCGGTCCGTAACCTTCGCGCGGAGGAAATCGAGCGTGCTCGAATGAACTGAGATAACGGGGGGTTTGAGGGTGGCGAGCGCGGCTGCGGCGGATTCGGCGCCTTCAACGGCGATGACCTGGGCGAAGCAATCGGCGAGGGCACGGGTGAAGAGGCCGACGCCAGCATAGAGGTCCCAGGCGAGCGGGCCGGCTTGGTTGGCAGTGACGAGCTCGACGAGGCGATCGATGAGGAAGCGGTTGACCTGGAAGAAGGCGCCGCGCGGAAGCCAGTAGTTTCGGCCTGCGGCGGGGTAGGAAAGGCCGGCAGAACCCCAGGTGGCTCTGGAGAAGGCACGACGGGATTGGCGGTTGAGATTGGGATCGAGAGTTGCGGAGGCACCGGTGAGCTGGAGCTTGCCCGGGTGGGAGATCGTGGTCTCTCTGGATTTCGCAATGGCGTCGGTCAGGCGGGTGCAGAGGCCCGAGAAGCTGGAGGATTCGCGCTTGGCGGCTTCGGCGGAGCGGAGGAAGAAGTGGAGTTGGAGCTTTGACTCGTCGGGCGTAGTGAAGAGCTCGAGTTCAGAGGTGATGGTGAGCCAGCGCCTGGTGAGGAGGTCGGTGTCGGCGAGGTGAAGGATAGCTTCGGCGGCTTGCCAGAGAGCGCGCGCGGCGATCGGGCACATGGTAATGGGAAGGAACTGGTTGGAGGCGCGGAGACTGTAGCCGGCGCGGAGTTGGCCGTTGGCATCAGGCTCGATGCGCAGACGGATGCGGTTGCGGTAGGCGTAGGGCTCAGCCGATTCGGTCTGGAGTGCGGGAAGGCTGCGAAGGCCTGCGCCATTCAAGAGGCTGGTCAGGATCTCCCGTTTAAGGACAAGTTGCGTAGCGTAGGAGGCATGCTGGTAGTGGCATCCGCCGCAGGTCCCGAAATGGGGGCAAGCCGGTGCGACACGGGATGCTGAGGGTTCGAGGATCTGAAGGTGGGGGGCTTGCTGGATGAGTTCGTCAGGAAGGACGTAAGGAATGATTCCAGAAGAATCGTTGGTGAAGGAACCGCCATAAACGGGTGAGAGGATCCGGATGTCAGAGGGACTCTCTTTTCTACCATCTTCGGGGAGTGTTATCGGATTTTGCTGCACGGTAGCGCCTCTTTCTATGATTAGAGTGACAGATCGAGAGAGCGCGCAGACGGGAGAGCGGAGTTCTCGTCAGCGAACATCGGAAGTTGACGCGAATGGGGCTGGCGCAACTTTCGCGAGGACGATGTGTTCTAAACAACAGGCGGTTGAAGCGGGGCAAGTTTCAGAGTGGAACTAGCGACCGGGGAGATGGAAGCCTAAGCGTTTTGGTTCGATTGATCGGACGGCGCCCTCAGGGAGGGGAACGATGAAATTCTTACGTTATCTCGCATTACTTGGTATCTTTGCTCTGCCGTTTGCTGTGGCTACGCCTGCTGCTCATGCGCAGGTTGCGATTGGCATCGGCGTGGGTGGTTATGGCTATGGTGGATATGGTCCACCAGCGTGCGAGTACGGCTACTACGGTTATGCTCCGTATGCCTGCGCACCGTATGGCTACTATGGCCCGAACTACTTTGCCGGCGGTCTGTTCATCGGGGCTGGACCCTGGTTCCGCGGCGGGTATGGCTATGGCGGCTACGGTTTCCGCGGCGGCTATGGATATCGCGGCGGCTATGGT
>CAXTNM010000034.1:0-508 GCA_964245715.1 uncultured Acidobacteriaceae bacterium
GCAGGAGCCGAAGTGTTGATCTCGGTCACGGTGAAGTTCTGGTGTCCGGATTGTGGGTTGTCGAGCGAGGAGGTCAGGTTGAAGCCGAGTTCGGACGAGTAGCGAAACTGGCGGACGATTGACATCGGCAGGTCATTGCCAAGAGCGCCGGGCTCGAGCGTCGTCGTGTCGCGATACTCATGGACGGGAAGGCCGGAGAAGGTTTGGGCACCGAGATCCTCATGGACCCGCATGCCTTTGCCGTTCGGAAGCGGCCCAGGCTGAAACGTACTGGGTGGGAGAAGCCTGGACTCGGACGCACTGAGCGTAAGCAATTCACAGAGGTGCTGGCGGACATTGCAGGTCAAGAGCGTATGCGCGTTGGGGTCGGCTATCTGAATGTAGCTCATGGTGGAGGGATAAGCGCTGCCTTTTGGGGTAAGGAGCCAGCGCTCCTGGTAGAGTCGACCGTCCCGGTCGCGCTTGATGGGGCGCGAGTTCACAGCCGTAAAGGTGCCGCCATTGGACA
>CAXTNM010000034.1:518-48873 GCA_964245715.1 uncultured Acidobacteriaceae bacterium
GCCACTCGGTGGCGAGGGTGAGGCTGAAGGGTGCGTTCTTGATGAGTGGCACGTGGATGCTTTGCAGCGTATTCTGACTGCCGCCGTCATTGGCAACGGCTTGTTCGTCTTCCTGGGCGCACGCCTTGCCGGGAAGCGTCCAGACTACTACGACAGCGGTAGCCATCAGGAGGATCGTCAGGAGTGTAAAGCGGGTGGTGGGCATGAGGACCTCACGGCTGGGATTGTACCCGAGTAGGAATGCTGATGCTTCTAACATCTTCTATCTCATGACTCAGCGCTTCAATTTCGAGAGTGACGCAGCTCGAGGAAGTGGCAAGCCTGCCGCAAGGTAGGGCAGGGAGCAAGCTGCCGCTAGCGATGGCGGTCGGTATTGAGCTTGGCCAGGGCGAGGAGGAGGGTGAGGAAGCCGGTGGGCAGGCATCCCATTGCCAGCATCAGGGCGAGCCATCCGGAGTTGGTGTGCGGGCCCTGGTGGCCGATTCCACCGAAGATCGTCAGCGCGAGCACGGCCGAGATCACCCCGGTGAGGAAGATGCTGAGGCCGGTCGTCAGAAGCTTTCGGGTGTCAGGACGCATAGGGCAAAGGTACAGGGAAGAGGAAAGTTATGACGAAAAGTAGAGGCTAGCGGTAGTAAGCGAGCATGGCGTAGACAATGACGCCCGAGATCGAGACGTAGAGCCAGAGCGGATAGGTATACCTGGCGATGAGGACGTGGAAGTGGAACCGGCCCGAAAGTGAGAAGAAGAAGGTGATGAGAATCATCGGCAGAGCGACTACGGAGGCGAGAATGTGGGGGGTGAGCAGGATCCACAGGTAAAGAAAGCGAGCGATGGGATGACTGGGGGGAAAGTGTGCATCCCCATGCAGCGCATGATTGGTGATGTAGGAGACGAGGAAGAGTGAGGAAAAGAAGAAGGCCGCGAACATGGAGTTACGGTGCCGCTCGATCTCTTTGCGCTTGATGTAGGTGATTCCGAAGAGGAGCGCGATGGTGCAAAGGCCGTTGAGGACGGCATTGAGCGCGGGCAGGAAGGTAAGGTGCGCATCGGCGATGTCCGCTGGCGGGTGGAAGTACACGAGCCACACAAGGAAGATAGACGCGGTAGCTGAGAGAGCGACGATGGCTGCCACGACATTGAGCGGGGTGCGGAAGACGGGAATCGGCTTTGGTTGAGATTGCATGGATGCGCAGATCTAGTCTCGCAGATTGCGACAGGTTTCGCGCGACGGACTTTGAAGAGGCGAAAGCGGGTATCAGGCGACGCGGGTGGCGCTGGCGCTATCGATGGTGTTCGCGGGCTGGATCCGCTTGTTCTTGAGCAGGGCGCCGACTTCATGCGCGGGTACTGGCTTCGAGAAGAAAAAGCCCTGAACAATATCGCACTTGAGCTCGCGAAGGTAGCTCCACTGTTCGTGGGTTTCGACCCCTTCCGCGACGACTTCGAGGCCGAGTGAGTGCGCCATGGAGATGATCGCGTCGACGATCGACCCGGTGCCATGAGGCCGGCAAAGACGTTCGACGAAGGTGCGGTCGATCTTGAGGCTTTGCACAGAGAGCTTATCGAGCTGGCCCAGCGAAGAATAGCCGGTACCGAAGTCGTCGACTGAAAAGACGATGCCGGCGCGGGCGAGCGTTTCGATCTGGCGTCCGGCTTCAGCGACGTTGCGCATCATGGCGGTTTCGGTGATCTCCATGCCGATGATCGAAGGCGTGATGTTGTGGCCGCGGAGCAGGTCGAGAACCTGCGAGGCGAAGTCCGGGCGGGTGACCTGGAGCGGCGAGATATTGGTCGCAACACGAACCGGAGGAAGACCTTCGGCCTGCCATGCGGCGGATTGCCGGCAGACCTCGTTGAGAACCCAGGTGCCGAGCGGGACAATCAGGCCGCTCTCCTCGGCGATCGAGACGAAGCGGGCAGGATAGATGAGACCTCTCTGCGAGTGGCGAAAGCGGACGAGCGCCTCGAGGGAGTGGAGCTGCCCGTCGATGTCGAAGAGCGGTTGATAGTGCAGTTCCAGACCGTTGCCCTTCAAGGCCCGGCGAAGATCGTGTTCCATCTCATTCGCTTCGGAGGTGATGGAGATGATCTCGGGCGACATGGTGAGGAACTGGTTGCCGCCGGACCGCTTGGCGCGATACATGGCGGCGTCTGCATTGCGCCAGAGTGTAGCGGCGTCCTGGCCGTCCTGTGGGAAGATGGCGATGCCGATGCTGCCGGAGAGTTCGAGGGTGAAGCCGTTGGCCTCGATGGGGATGCGGAGCGAAGCGAGGATCTCGTTCGCGACAAACTCAGCAGCCTGCGTATTGACGACTTCGTGCAGGAGCAGGCTGAACTCCTCGCCACCGATGCGGGCGGCAACGTCCATGGAGCGGACCCGCTGATTCAGGCGGCGCGCGACTTCCTGCAGGCAGATGTCGCCGACCCCGTGACCATAGGTATCGTTGATGGCCTTGAAGCGATCGAGATCAAGGCAGAGCAGCGCGGACATGCGATGGTAGCGCTGCGAATGCGAGAGGGTGTCGCACAGTTTGGATTCGAGCAGAGCGCGGTTCGCCAGGCCTGTGAGCAGGTCGTGATTTGCCTGGTGGGAGAGCCGCATATGAAGCTCCTGTCGCTCGGTTACGTCCTGGACGAGAGAGAAGGAGAGATCCGGGCGGTCGCCGGGGAGAGGATGGGTCGCGACATCGACGAAGCACAGGCTCCCGTCGCTTTTGCGATGTTGTTCAATGGATTCGGAATCTTCGGTCTGTCTTCGGAGCGTTTCTTCGGAGGAGAGGTCGTTGGGAGCGATTGCGGTAATTTCAGGAAGTGTCATCGCTAAAAATTGTTCGCGCGAGTAGCCGTACTGTGCGATCGCGGCGTCGTTGACGCCCTCAAAGGCGAGGGAATGGCGGTTATAGATCCACATCGGGTGGGGATTGGCTTCGAAGAGCACGCGATAGTGCTTACTGGCATCGTTGGCAGCGATGATCTCATCCTCGAGGAGGATGAGCATCATGCCAAAGGCCACGAAGTACTTGGGGACGTTCCAGAATTCGGGGGAGATCCGGTCGATGATATGGAGGTGATCGCAGAACTCAGCAACCGGGAAGACGGCGGCCCAGGCGAGCAAGCCGAAGGAGACGGTGATGGTTCCACCGGAGATGCGGTGGAAGGTGCCGATGTAAACCAGGCTGACGACGAGGTAGATTTCAGCCAGCAGGGCAGAGATGCCGATATCGAGACGTGCATGCAGGATGCTCCAGAGCAACCAGCCTGTGAACGCCAGGGCACTGACCATGATCAACGCCCGGATCGTGATTGAGATGCGGCGAAGCTTGAACGCAAAGCCAAGCCAACTGACCGCCCCGATTAGAGTAAGTGCAAGGAAGGGCAGGTGATTTACAAGTCCGAAGAGTTGAAGGAGTACAAAGGCGACCGCGCTGCACCCTGCGGTTAGCAGGTAGGCGATGGACGGTTCGGCTTCCTGGCCCTTGTTGATGGAAGCCAGCAGAAACACAGTGCCACACGCGAAGAGGGCGACCAGCGCGATTGCAAGTAGCACGTTCTGAGCGAGGGCGCTTGACGGATGGAAGAGCATTGCGGTGAAGTGGATGAGGATGATCACCCAACCAACGGTCCAATAACCTACCATCGGCGTCGCTCGTTTCCGGTAGGTGGAAGCGAAGAGCAGGACAAGGCACCCGATGATGATGATATCCAGAAGCTCGTTTTGCATGGATCCTTGGGCTGCAATCAGGGGAGTTAAGGCAGTTTAAAGATACTCGCCTGAGTGTAAGAGCCGGTATGTGCCTAAAGTGGTAGGCTGTAGCCGACTATTCTGGTCAGCAGTGATCTTGAGGGTTCCCTCTTGCGCCTGCGACCAGAGCGACAGACCTGCCGTCGACGGGGAGACGCTTCTAGAACCAGACCCGGCCGTGTGCGTTCAGGATCATGGCCGCGAGCAGCAGCGGAAGATAGAGGACGCTGGCCTTGAGCAGGCTACGTGCGAGGGTGCGGGTGGACTCGGCAGAGGGATCGCGGAGGATGGTAGCGAAGCGGATGGTGTACCAGAGGTAGCCGAGCGACAGGATCGCAGCGATGATGGCGTAAGGGACCCCGGTAACTCCGAGGAAGGTCGTCCAGAGGGCGACCGGAATCATAAGGACCGCGTAGAAGAGGGCCTGATAGACGGTCGAACGGGCGGCCCAGCCGATGGGCTGCTGCGTGGCGGCGAGCCGGATACCGCCATGCCGGTAGTCGTCCCGGTACATCCAGCCGATGGCCATAAAGTGTGGGAACTGCCAGACAAAGATGACGGCGAAGAGTGCGACAGCGGGCCACTCGATCAGGCCCCGGGCGGCAGTCCAGCCGATGAGCGGCGGGAGCGCGCCTGGAAAGGCTCCGATGAAGGTATTGAGGGTGGTGATGCGCTTGAGCGGGGTGTAGATGGCGACGTAAAGTACCGCCGTCAGCAGGGTTAGCGTGCCGGTGAGCAGGTTGGAGTTGAGCGCGAGGAAGATGGTGCCGAGAAATGTGGCGGCGAACCCAACGATCAGGCCGTGCGGAAGCGAGATGCGGCCGGTCACCATCGGCCGAGAGGCTGTCCGCGTCATGCGAGCGTCGGATTTCCGCTCGAGCACCTGGTTGAGAGCGGACGAGCCGCAGGTAACAATTGCAATGCCGAGGATCGCGTAGACGGACTGGCGGTCGAACGGACTGACTCCCGATCGCAGACGGCCCAGGTAGAGCCCGGCAGCAGCGGTGATCAGGACCATCAGCGAGACGCGGAGCTTGAAGAGGGTGGCATAGGCCGAGAGCAGGGATTGGCGAGGGGCGATGGCGGCCACAGCAGGGTGGAGCGGATGCTCGGAGGTTGCGGAGTGGGCCACAATTTAGTTTAGCGCGTAGGAGCGGAGGGGATTTGAAGGGATAGAAGGCTGCCTGCTAAGAAGGCGGTCTGCGCGCAAAACGGGTGACGCTCTCGATCAGGATGGCGGCAAGGCCGAGGAAGAGGATCATCCCACCAGCGAAAGGAAGCTGGAGCGCGCGGACTAGAAGCGAGACGAGCCCAAGCCAGAGCAGGATGGCGAGTGCGAAGCTGCCGTCGTCGACGAAGAGGCCCAGAATCTCGCGGAAGATGATCTTGACCGCCTTCATGCCGGCCTTCCTTTCGGGACGGTGGCTCGGGAGAGTCGACGGCAGAGTGGGATGGCTGCTAGGGCGGTGAGCCAATAGGCGACGATCAGGCCGAGTAGAGACCAGTCCGCGATGGGCCATGCGACCTTCATGCCTTCGCCGATCCAGAAGGTTCCAAAAGCGGAAAGAAGGGTACCGACCAGGAACTTGAGGGTATTTTCGGGAACGCGGGCTAGGGGGCGATGTATTACGACTCCGAGTGCGACGACAGTAGCCAGCGCGGCAATGGCTCCGAGGCTAGCGGGGAGCATCAGGCCGGTCCCACCCGAGGCGACGGCGATAACGATGAAGACGATCTCAGTTCCTTCGAGCATCGTGATGTTGAAAGAAGTGGCGAAGGCCAAGCGATCAAAGCCTTGGAGACGGCCAGCGGTGGAGAGCCTGGCAGAGTTTTTGGCAAAGGCGGCGGCCTCGTCATGAAGAGGTATGAGGCCGGCAGAGCGCAGGATGGCCTTGCGAAGCCAGCGTAGCCCAAAGAGGAGAAGCATAGCTCCCACGACGAGCTGGAGGAGGTGGAGCGGAACGCGGGTGAGGGCGCGGCCTAGCACGAGGATGATTAAGGTGAGGATCGCGAGGGCTGCGGCTACTCCGAGAAGTGCGGCGCGCCAGCCGCGGGTCGCGCCAACGGCCAGCACGACCGTCAGCGCTTCGACGCACTCGACCAACGACGCAAGGAATGACGCGATGGTCGAGGTCCAGAGGTGGGCATCGGTCGGAGGCATTGTGAGGTTCGATGCCGGGACGGGAGGTGGTGACGAGGCCCATGTCTCAGAAGCGACACATGGGGCGCCCGACGTTCTTATGCGGCGTTCTAAGTTTTGCTGACGTTGACGTAGAAGAGGTCGGTGGCGACTTTGAACTGATCGGGGGCGAGGGTGGTTGGGAGAACCTGCCATTCGAGAGTGGGATGGATGGTCTGCCAGTGGCTCGGGTCGCCGACCTGAACGGGCATGGTGAAGCCGGGTTCGTCGGCTTGCCATTTGTAGAGGACGGTTCTTGTGGCGGGGGCAGCGCCCGCGGCTGCGGGAAGAAAGTTCAGCTCAAGACAGGGGATCTGCACATAACGAAGGTACTGGTTGAAGAAGGGTGTCAGGTTAGTGCCGGTGCGCTGGTTCCACCAGGCGACGACGTCTTCGGTCAGGATGTTCTTGTACTTGAAAGTCTGGTAGAAGGCCTTGATGTCGGCGAACCATTTGGGATCGTCGTTGATGATGCTGCGCAGGGTGTTGAGCATCATGGCGCCCTTGAAGTACATGTCCTGCGGGGGATCGGTACCGACGCCGCGCTCGGGGATGATTGGAAGACGATCGTGCGTGGCGACGTGCGAGCGCACACCGTTCCAATGGTGCGGAGTGCCGGAGGCGGGATCCCAGTCGTTGCCGGGAACGCCGTTCAGGTAGGTAAGCGCTTCGGCGTGGCCCCACTGGTACTCTACGAAGAGGGCTTCCAGGTAGGTGTCCCAGCCTTCGTGAATCCACATGTCGGCGCGGTCGGCGGCGGTGATGGCGTTGCCGAACCACTCGTGCCCGGACTCATGGATGATGATGAAGTCGAATTTGAGGGAGATGCCGGTACCGGTCCAATCGCCGTAGTAGCCATTCTTGAAGCCGTTTCCATAAGCGACGGCGGACTGATGTTCCATGCCGGAGTAGGGAACCTGGATAAGTTTGTAGCCGTCGCGGGCGAAGGGGTATTCGCCGAAGTACTGCTCGAAGGCGGCGAGCATGTCTTTGGATTGCGGGAAGGTCACTTTGGCTTTGTCGAGATCTTCGGGAAGGCAGTAATAGTCGAGGGTGAGAGGCGGAAACTCCTTCGAGGAGTAAGTGTCAGAGAAGTGGGTATACGCCGCGATATTGAGGGCGACGTCGTAGGAGTTGATGGGGTAGGAGACGTGCCAGTTCCACTGGTTGTATCCCGCGTCTGCACCCTGGAGCGGGATCTTCGAGATGAAGCGTCCGTTCGAGACGTCGGTGAGGCCTTCGGGCACGGAGACGGAGAGGTCCAAGCCCTCCTGGGGTTCGTCGCGCCATTGATCTTTGCAGGGCCAGTAGATAGAGCAGCCGTCGTCCTCGTCGGCAGTGAAGATCCAGGGGCGGCCAGCGGGGTCGGTTTCGAAGGACATGCCACCGAAGCGGCCTTTGGCGACAGGATTGCCGGAGTAGTAGAACTCGAGGTCGTAGGTGTGGCCCGTTCGGAGGGTTTGCGGGAAGTCGATGAAGACGGCGCCTGAGTCGCGGCTGTATTCGAGGGCATCGCGGGAGCCGGCGAGTAGGATCTTGTCGATCCGGAGGGTGTCGGTGAGGTCGAGTTGGATGCGATTGCTGTCGGACAGCATGCGAAAGCGGACGGTATTCTTGCCGGCGATCGATTTGGCCTGCGGATCGACTTTTATGTCCAGGTGGTAGTAGAGCAGGTCATTGTTGGCGCGGTATGGGCCGTAAGCTCCGCGGAAGACCTGGGCCCGAGTGGGAGGAAGGGGGGAGTCGGCGTTCTGCGGGAGCGTGGGTTTGGCGGCAGGAACAGGCTGGGCTTGCGTCAGAACAGGCAAAGTCGCGAAAAGTAGGGTGTAGAGGAGGGAGCGAAGCGCGGGCATGGGAAGAGTTTAGCCGGTTTCGAAGGTCGGCTTAGAATGGCGGGATGGTGGATGAGATGCAGGACCCGCGAACGTATTTCGCGGCGGAGCGGACGTTTCTGGCGTGGATCCGAACCGGGCTAGGACTGATGGGGATCGGATTTGCCGTGGCGCGCTTCAGCTTATTTCTGCGGGAGTTTCAGCAGAGTGGGGCTGCACAGACCGCGGCGGGGCACGGGGCAGTTGTGCATAAAAGCGGAGCCTCGTTGTATGCGGGCGTGGCGCTGGTGGGATTGGGAGTGCTGGTGAATGTGGCGGCGATCTTACATCATGTGTCGACGGTAAAGGAACTCAGGACGGGGACATGGGTGTCGGGCAGAGTTGCAAAGCTGGGGATTGCGTTGGGGCTGGTACTGGCAGCTGTGGGGATGGGAATGGGGATCTATCTCTTGCTTTGGCGATGACGTGAGTTTCTGGAGAGGTCGTAAGCCGATGCCACTCGTTGCAAGGTTGCCACGATAAACGGGAACGAAGAGTCTCTGGTCTGAAGGAGAGCGATGGCTTTGCGGAAACCCAATTGTCGAAAGCGAGATAGGAGCACCCAAGGGGTTCGCTGATAGGGCTTATGGGCGTGAGCGGAGTTGAGCAAGGAAGGCTTCGGGGGTGGAGGCGGTGTTGAGGACATCGTTCGGGGTGAGCCAGGCGCGGCGAAGCTGGATAATGCCGTCGGCCATGTAGTCGAGTTCGCCCGTCGCGTGGGCGTCGGTGTCAATGATGATCTTGCAGCCGAGCGACTTGGCGAGGCGCATGTTCGCGTCGGAGAGGTCGGTGCGGGCGGGCGCGGCGTTGTGTTCGACAGCGACACCGTTGGCCGCGGCGCGTGTGAACACGGCTTCGAGGTCGAGAGCGATGGGGTCGCGTCCGAGCAGTTTGCGGCCTGTGGGATGGCCCAGGATGCGCACGTAAGGATTATCAAGAGCGCGGAGGATGCGGGTGGTCTGCTCGGCCTGCGAGAGATCGAACTTACCATGAACGCTGGCCACGACGATATCGAGCTGCGCGAGGGTCTCGTCGGCGAGATCCATGGAGCCGTCGGGGAGGATGTCACATTCGATGCCGGTGAAGATGTGGATGCGTCCGCCCATCTCTTGGTTGACGGCGCGGACGCGGGCAGCGTGGGCGAGGGCGCGTTCGTCGTTCATGCCGTTGGTCATCGAGAGGTGCTTGGAGTGATCGGTGATGGCGATGTAGCGGTGGCCGCGGAGAAGGGCGGCTTCGGCCATCTCGCGAATGCTACAGGTGCCGTCGGTCTCGAAGGTGTGCATGTGGAGATCGCCGCGGATGTCTTCACGGGTGATGAGCTGCGGCAAAGTGTGCGCGGCTGCCGCTTCGAGCTCGCCACAGTTTTCCCGGAGCTCGGGTGGGATGTAGTCGAGTTCGAGGGCGTTGTAGATCGCTTCTTCCGTCTCGGAGGCGACGATTACATTATCTTCAAGGCGGAGCAGCGCATATTCCGAGAGAGTGAGGCCGCGCTTGATTGCGCGCTGGCGAAGCGCCACATTGTGGTGTTTCGAGCCACTAAAGTACTGCAGAGCGGCTCCGTACGATTTGCGCGGAAGCAGGCGAACGTCGACCTGGAGGTTGTTGCGCAGCGTAAAAGTGACTTTATTCTGGCCGCGCGCCATTAGGTTGTCGATGAGCGGAAGGGTGGCAACGTATTCGACAGCGGCGGCGACTACCTCTGGTTCGCAGGCGGGGCCGGTGGCGAGGAGATCGAGATCGCCGACGGTTTCGCGGCCGCGGCGGAGGGAGCCAGCCGGAGTGACGAGCTCGATGCCGGGAAACTGGAGGATGAGATCCGCGATTCGATTTGCCTGCTCACGGGCTTTGTCGATGCGGAAGCGCGAGGAGTTCTTGCGATGATCTTCGATGCCCTTGAGGAGCTTGGCCGTGAACTTGGTACCCAGCCGCGGGAGTTTGTCCAGGTGACCGGCACGGGCGGCGGCTTCGAGCTGGGTTATGTCTGCGACCTGCAAAGCAGACCAGAGCATGGCGACGGTCTTCGGTCCCATGCCCGGGAGGCGCAGGAGGTCGAGCATCGTGGGCCGGTACTTTTGCAGAAGCTCGTCGCGCAGGGGCATCGAGCCGGTGGCGACGAGATCGCGAATGTTCGCGGCCATGCCTTTGCCGATGCCGGGGATGGCGAGCAAAGCCTTCGTGTCGGCTTCGGGCCCGACGAGTGTGGCCAGTTGGGTGGTTTGCTGCTCGACAGCCTCGGCGGCACGGCGGTACGAGCGGATGCGAAACGGGTCGGCTGCGTCGATCTCGAGGAGTGCAGCGGTTTCGTCGAGTAGCCGTGCAAGGGTGATGTTGTCCATAAGCGTTCTTCTTCTATCTATTAGAGTATGGCTGAACTGCGCGTCTTGTACGGAGGAACGATCGAGTTGATCTGCGTTCCCTTCAAACCATGAATGACCAGAGTGGGAGTGGGATTGCCTTGTCGGAGGTTCATGCAAAAAGCGCCCGCAACGCGGACGCTTTCAGTAAGAACTAACCCGTTGAATCAATCTCGACTGGTAACGAACGGGCAGGATGCACTCAAGGATGTAGGCAGAAGGTAAGTGTAGCCTGGCTTTGCAGAGGGGGTGGGAAGGTGCGCTAGCGGAAGTACTGACAAACGTCAGGATCTTCGCAGCGGACGAGGAGCACCCGTGTCGGTAGAGTTACAAAGCCGTCTTGAGTCGTGTGACCTTGTCTGCCTGGGGGCCCTGAGTACCCTGAATAATGTCGAACTCTACTTCGTCGCCTTCTTTAAGCGACTTGTAGCCTTCGAGCTGGATGGAACTATAGTGGACGAAGACGTCTGGACCGCCATCGCGTCCCAAAAAGCCGAAGCCTTTGGCGTTATTGAACCATTTCACCTGACCCTTGTACTGAGCCATTCAAGCCTCCTTGCGCCTGATCATTTTGACGTCGCAAATCGAATCTGTGCAAACAAGCCCAGCTACATAGAGCTACATTGCTTCTTTCAAGTTGTAACCCTGCTGATATTTCAGTACTGTCGTCCAGCGGACATATGCGTGTTGTTTCAGCGACATGCGTGCTCTATTTGACTCTGTCAAAGTACCAGCGAGCATAGAAGAGCGCACCGATGATCGTCTTACCGTCCAGGATTTTTCCGGTGTGGATGAGGTTGAGGAGTTCGGAGAGCGGGATGTGGAGGAGATCGATCTTTTCGTCCGCTTCCGGCTTGGCGATGCCAGCGCGGATCTCCTCGGCGAGAAAGATCTGCATGGTCTCTGCGAGGAAGCCGGGGCTGGCATAGTAGCGGGTGAGCCTGGACCATCTTCTAGCTCGATAGCCGGTCTCTTCGATCAGTTCACGTTTTGCGGCGGCAAGAGGAGCTTCGCCGGGCTCGATCCTCCCGGCGGGAAGTTCAAGCAGAAGCTTGCCGGCGGAGTGACGGTACTGGCGCTCAATGAGGATCGTGGGATCGGCGGGATTCTGGGTGGTGTCGACGGCCAGGATCACGATGGAGCCGTTGTGGCGAACGGTGTCTCGGATGCTGGTGACGCCTCCGGGTTCAGTGACTTTATCAGTGACAACCGAGAAGACTTTGCCACGGAAGGAGACTTTTGAGAAAAGAACCTGGGCTTTGTTTGTGGTCTTGGCTTTCTCAGGAGCTTGGTTTTTTGCGGCAGGCACTTTGGTTGTGGACTGCTTCTTGGACTTCACGGAGGTCGGCATGAGGCTACGGTATCATTCTGCGTCGGGCGCGTGAGGTATGGCATCCAAGAGGTATTCCAGGTTCCCGTACGATGGGACGGGTGTGTTCGAGAGGACTTCGATGAGCAGTGAGTGTTATCCCGTCTCCGTACTGCCGCATGTAACGCGGCTGTATGCGGAGTACCTGGCGATGGGTGAGGATGCTGGGGGGCTCGGCGGCTGGTATGGGTCGTCCCCGATGTCGGGCGAGTGGATGGGTCGCGCTGCGTCGCCCGTCGATGCAGCAACATTGGCCGATCTCCTTAGAACTCAAAGCTTGGAGTTCGGCGCGGGGAACTTGGCTCTTGAGAATGTAGAGAAGTTGCGGGGTGGGGCCAGGGCAGTTGTGACGGGACAACAGGTGGGATTGTTTGGTGGCCCATTGCTGACGATTTTGAAGGCCGCCACCGCTATAGCCCGAGCTCGCGAGGCGACCGCTACGACCGGCATTGAACACGTTCCGGTGTTCTGGCTGGCGACCGAGGATCATGACCTTGCGGAGGTGGATCAGGTTACCTTGCTGTCGAAGTCTGCGGTAGAGACGCTTAAGGTGGGCTTGAGTTCGCGCGGTGAGCCGGTGGGTGGGGTCAAGCTTGGAGCCGGCATTGAGCGAGTGCTGGAAGAGGCCGGCGAATTGCTTCAGTTTGCGCCGGTGTGGGACTGGTTGCGGGAGTTCTATACGCCGGAAGCGACGATTGGCGGGTCCTTTGCAAGGCTGATGACGAGGATTTTCAACCAGCAAGGGTTGATCGTGATGGATGCGGCGGGGCCGGAGTTCCACCGCCTGGGAGCGGCGACGCTGAGGGCGGCGATCGAACAGGCCGCCTCCCTGGAGGATGCGTTATTGGCACGTGGCGAAGAACTTGAGTCTGCCGGATATCACGTCCAGGTGCTCGTGAAGGCCGGAGCCTCGTTGCTCTTTCTGGTAGAGGAGGGGACGGGTGAGCGACAGGCCTTACATCGGACTGGGGATGGAGTGTGGAAGGCGGGTGGCGCGAGCTATTCGGAAGCTGAGCTGCTGGGGATTCTGGAGTCGGCACCGGAGCGGCTGAGTCCGAATGCGCTTCTGCGGCCAGTATTTCAGGATACGATCTTGCCGACAGCGGCGTATGTCGGCGGGCCGGCTGAGGTCGCCTATTTTGCCCAGAGCGCGGTTTTATACGAGGCGATTCTCGGCCGGATTACGCCAGTGCTTCCACGATTTTCCGCGACAATCCTGGAGCCTGCGATCGCAGCCGTGATGGCGAAGGATGAGGTTTCGCTGAAGGATGTGTTCGATGCTGGCACAGTCGCTGAGTTGACGCAGCGCCTAGGGGCACGGGCGATGCCGATCGAGGGTAAGCGAAGACTCGCCGGGGTGGGGAACGCGATGGATGCGGAACTCGACGCACTTACGAGCTACCTGGCTTCTATGGATGAGAGTCTCGGCCGTTCGGCTACGGTTGCAGCGAACAAGATGCGTTACCAGATGAATCGGCTGCGGAGAATGGCTGCTACGTTCGAGGTGCAAAAGGAAGGCAGCCTGACGAAGCATGCACTCGCAATGGCCAATCACCTGTTTCCGGATGGTCATCCCCAGGAACGGGTGATCGGCGGAGTATGGTTTCTCGCTCATTTCGGCGATAACATGAGCGGGTTGATCGACTTGTTAGTGGATGAGGCGGGTAAAATGTGCCCTGGCCATGAGGTCGTGAGGATCTGAATCGGCCAAGCCGCTCGTCCAGGTTGTGAGCTGAAACAAGAATCCCCTGCCAGCACAAAAGCGCTGACAGGGGATTTGTACTGGATGGTTAGCTTACTTGCTTTCGTCGGGACTGTCGTGGAGTTTGGACTGGATTTTAGTCCAAACGTCGTCGCTGGGTGCTTCCTGAGCGGGTTCGAAGAGGAGGCGGGCCTGCGAGGCGATGTACTCCAGATCCTTAATCAGGGCTGAGTAGTTGGGATCGTTGCGCAGGGCGGCGAGTGGATCGTCCTCTTCGGCTTTCCGCTCATGCGTAGACCCGAAGAGGTCGTGCAGATCGTCAGGCTGGCCCGTGTAAGCATTGGAAGGCGTAGCGGAACTGGCTGATGCCGAAGGTTCACTGCTGAGGGATTCGAGTGCGGAGCTTGCGCCTGGCTTATTGTCCTGGTCGATCATGCCGAGGCCTCCTTGAGGTGGGGAACCAGATTTTCGTTCTGAGCGTTCATTTGAGATTGGAGACGGAGCAGTTCCCGTAGCTTGAGACGCGCTTTGTGGAGTTGCGATTTGCTATTGCCCGTGGAGCAATCGAGCATGGTGGCAATTTCGTTATGCTCGAAACCTTCGACATCATGCAGGACGAAGACCATGCGGTAGCCTGGAGGTAACGAGGCGACCGCGCGCTCGAGCGCGACACGGTCGACGGAACCGGCGAGCATCGGATCGCGCGAGCCGAAATCGCGCTTGGGCGCGTCTTCTTCGGAGGGCGAAATGGTCTCTTCGAGTGATACCAGGTTCAGGCCCTTCTTGCGCAGGTGCATGAGCACGAGATTCACGGTGAGGCGATGAAGCCAGGTGGAGAAGGCCGATTCGCCCCGGAAGCTTCCAAGTTTACGGAAGAGGTGCAGGAAAGCTTCCTGCGTCATGTCCTCGGCTTCAGATACGTTGCCGAGCATGCGCAGGCAGAGCGTGTAGACCCTGCGCTTGTGCAGGGCATAAAGCTTCGAAAATGCATCCGGATCGCCGTTCTTTGCGGCTTCGATGGCTTCAGCTTCCCCCGCGATGGGAGGATTCCGTTTGAATAAGCCGGGATTTGTTTTTTCCTGCGTCACTGTTGCGCCTTGTGTTGTCATATCTACTCGGATCTTCGATTTGGGTCAGTGTTGTCGTGTCCTGTTTTGCCATCACTGTGCTTGGGAGCAGAGTTTAGCGACTTGAAGTGGACGCCACGAAGTGATTCTATAAGCGGGCCAGACTATACGCCGAAACCTCATGGCTTTGATGCGAGCACGCCCGAATTGGTTGGTCCAAGGTTCCAGCGGAGGCTGGTGCCTTGAATCCTCTTATAAGAACTATACGTCCCTGCAGCGGAGATGGCCGCGGCAGCGCGTTGTTTAGCTGCCAATAAAGCGGGCGTAGATAGAACGGGCGATCGCGGGGTCGGTCGTTCCTTGAATGAGTGCGCGGCCGTCGGGAAACACAGTTACCTTATGGGGCCCGCGATGAAAGCGAAGCAAGAGAGAGTTTACCCGAAGATCGGTAATGTCGGCGTGCGGGCGGAGCCGGCGCTCGAGATCGGCGAAAGAGATGGGTCGGTGATGCTCGTGAATCTGTACGGAGTTGCGGCCGCAAAGCGTGACATGGGGACGGGCGGCACCCGCCAGGTGGGTGAAGCGGCGGTGTTGGCAAACTTTGCAGTCGGGGTCAGGGTTCGAAGCGGAGATCTCAGTGCGCTGATTGGTCCAGAGATCGATCGATAGGAACGTACGACGCAGGAGCCCAATCTGCCCGGTGAGGATCTTGAGCGCTTCAGCCGTTTGGAAGGAAGCGGCGAGATTGACGGCCGCCCCGAGAATACCAGCGGAGTCGCAGGTCTCAATCGGGCCAGTAGGAGGGTCAGGGAAGAGGCAGCAGAGGCAGGCTGTGGAGGTGAGGGTCTGAGGCGAAACAAAGCTATGAGGCAGGATGGTCATGGTGGCAGCCTGGGCGGCAATCGCACCGGCATAGATCCACGGCGTTCCCCGCTGAACCGCGTAATCGTTCAGGAGATAGCGGGTTTCGAAGTTATCCGTACAATCTAGCAGAAGATGCGCTTCGCCCAAGAGCGACGCAATATTGCCGGGCACAAGGTCGTTGACGTGAGCCTCGACCTGGATGGTGGAGTTGAATCGTGCGATCTTGGCGCGAGCGGCTTCGGCTTTCGGAGCGGCCGCGCTGGCATCGTCTTCGTCGAAGAGGACCTGTCGCTGGAGATTGGAGGGCTCGACGACGTCGCGGTCGATGAGCGTGAGGCGACCAACGCCTGCGCGCGCGAGCAGCGAGGCCGTCGCAGCTCCGGTGGCACCAATGCCGATCACTGCGGCATGGGCCTGGGCGAGGCGCTGCTGGCCCTCCTGGCCAATTCCAGAAAAGAGGATCTGGCGCGAGTAGCGGTCGGCGTCGGAGATGGATGGTTGTGAGTGCGTAGGAGGCATAGAGACGGCAGAGCGGGTGCGCGACCGAACCACTCCGCTTCTCTTAGTATATTGGGGTGACTTCAATACAGTTGTTGGTTTGGTCGAAGTGGAGGCTGCCGGTTGATCAACCGACCTGCATCATTTCTGCATCGAAGGTCAGAAATACAGATTCGTTTAGCCGTTTTCCGGTGCGCACGCCTCGGCTGTGGGCAGTTTTGGAGTTTGCACGTTGGGTAAGAATCGTCGGGAAGGAAATTCGGGCGTGGTGCGGAGTGGTCAGCGACAATGGGGGCAGAAGCCTTACCAGGAAGTAGCCCGGACTGCCGGGCAGATCGCCCAGGGAGAGCGTGAGGAGTTGGTAAAGAAGCATTCACTTTTGCGAGCTCCGCGGCGAGTCGTGTGGGGCATGGCCTGCGTGGCCGGGACCCTGACGTTGGGTGCTGCCGGCGTTGAAGCGCAGAGTACGGGGGCGACTCCTTCCTCGCAGAGTACGGGACAGGTGCCGGGTGGCGGCAATGCCTCCTCGCCTACCTCTTCGGTGCCGCAGGCGGCGGCGGCGAGCGGCGCCGGGGCACAGGCGGCTACACCGGTTCAGAAGCTGGAAGCGGCGAAGCCCGAGCCGACGATCGCCCCGCTCGGACACGATTTGACCGAGTACAACGGAAAGTCTGTAAGCGCAATCGCCTTCACTGGCGTGGCCTACGCCAAGACGGATCCGTTGCTGCAGCAGTTGGCGCAGAAGGCCGGAGTGCCCTTCGACGCCGAGAAGGTAAGGGAGACGGAGCGGCGGTTGTTCGCGACAGGCCGTTATACGAACATTGATGTCCATGTGGAGAGCAGTGGCACAGGCTTGTCGCTGACCTTTGCGGGGACGCCGCGCTACTACGTGGGACGAATACAGATCGACGGCATTAACGACGATCGGCTGACATCGCTTGTTGAATACGGGACAAATCTCGATCCGGGGTCGGCATTTGCTGATAGCGACCTGGAGGCCGCAACAAATTCGGTGAAGCAGACGCTCGCGTTGAATGGATACTACGAGCCGAAGATCGCGGTAAAAGCGATGCGCGACGACTTCGGGCAGCAGATCAACATCACCTACACGATCGCGGTGGGGCCGGAGGCGCGGGTTGGTGGCGTGACGATCACGGGGAAGGATCCGGGAATTACCGAGATCATCTTTCGTAAGAAGGCGAAGCTGAAGCGGAAGACGAAGGTTCAGCGGGAGACGGTGAGCAATGCGCTTTCAGACCTCCGCGGTTTCTACCAGAAGAAGGACAGGCTCGAGGCGACGGTGAGCCTGCAGCAAAGCACCTACGATCCGGCTACAAAGACGCTGAACTACAACTTCAACGTCGAGCAGGGACCTCCGGTGCAGGTGAAGGTGGAAGGCACCAAGCTATCGAAGAGCAGGCTGCATTTGCTGGTGCCGGTGTATGAAGAAGGCACGGTCGATAACGATCTGCTGAATGAGGGATCTTTTAACATCAAAGACTTTCTGCAGCAGGAAGGCTACTTCGATCCTCATGTTTCCGTTGAGCAACTTCACCCCGGCACGGGCGGCGTCACCGTGCTGTATGAGGTTGAGCAGGGCGACAAACACAAGGTCGGAGCCGTCACGATTTCGGGCAACAAATACTTCACGTCGGACTTACTGAAGGAGAGCATCAAGGTTCAGAAGGCGAACAACTATCAGCGTGCAGGACGGTTCAGTACGCAGTTGGTGGCCTCGGATGTGAACACGCTGGAGGCGATCTATCGAGCGAACGGTTTCAGCGGAGTGAAGGTGACCTCGGCGGTGTCTCAGTTTGACACGGATGCCAAGGGCAAAAAGCTGAAGGTGCCGGAGATCAAGGTTGCGTTCACGGTAGTCGAAGGTCCGCAGCAGCAGTTTGGGGCGGTAAAGCTGAATGGAGTGGATCCAAATAGGGTGAAGGCAATTGAGGGCATGCTGCAGGCCACGCCTGGACAGCCGTTTTCGCTGGTGACGCTCTCGGGTGACCGCGATGCGGTGCTGAGCTACTACCTGAGCAATGGCTTCGACAAGGCGCGGATCGAAGTTGCACAGACGGTTGAAGATGTGGATAAGCAGAAGACGGATATCGGCTACAACGTCACCGAGGGCGAGCAGGTGTTTACCGGGAAGGTGCTCCAGAGCGGGGTTCACTACACCCGGCAGAAGACGGTAGATGCGCAGATGCGCGTGAAGTCAGGCGATCCGCTTGACCAGAGCGCACTGCTCGAGACCCAGAGAAATCTGTACAACCTGGCGCTGTTCAACGAAGTCAATGCGGCGGTTCAGAATCCGACTGGGGATGATGAGCAGAAGAACGTGGTGATACAGATCCAGGAGGCGAAACGCTGGGACGTAACCTACGGCTTCGGCTTTGAGGTGCAGACGGGCATCCCCTCGTGCGGCATGTATTGCACGCAGGTGGGCACAACGGCAGCCCAGCAGGGCAAGGCCGGTGCGAGCCCGCGGGTATCTATCGATCTGAGCCGGATCAATCTGCGTGGAACAGATGATTCGATCACGTTCCACGGGGAATACGGTTTGCTCGAAGAGATCGCAAATTTGAGCTTCAATAACCCTCACCTCTTCGGGAATAAGAAGCTCGCCGGACAGATATCTGGAGGCTTCTCTAATGTGCAGGATATTTCGACCTTTCAAAGCTCGACGTTGCAGGGCTCGTTCCACGTCACCGAAAAAGTGGGCAAGAAAGACACGTTCATTTACGACTTCCAGTACCGGCGGGTGGCGGTTAACCCAAACAGCCTGGCGATCGCAGCGGACCTGATTCCACTCCTGTCGCAGCCGGTACGTGTCGGCGGGCCGGAGATTACGTGGTTCCATGACACCCGGAGTCCGAGCCCGCTCGATGCGGTAAAGGGTTCTTACACCAGTGTGCAGAACTTCCTGGCGACCTCGAAGTTCGGGTCGCAGACGAGCTTTGATCGGCTGGATGCTTCGAACGCCACGTACTACACCTTCGGCAAAAACAAGTATGTGTTTGCCCGGAATACGCGTATCGGCGTGATTGACTCGACAGGCACAAACCCAAACGCCGGTACCGTAACTTCACCAGCCCCGGCAGCCTGCGCGGGCGGACTATTGACCGAGAATGCAAGCTGTAACTCGGTTCCGCTGCCCGAGCGTTTGTATGCGGGCGGCGCAAGTTCTGATCGCGGCTTCGGCATTAACGATGCAGGGCCGCGCGATCTGCAGACCGGCTTCCCAGTCGGTGGCTCAGCTGTGTTCGTGAATACCTTTGAACTTCGTCTGCCGGTGCAGACGCTGCCATATGTTGGCAACAGTCTCAGCTTCGTCTTATTCCACGACATGGGCAACGTCTTTTATCACCCCAGTGATATGTTCCCCAGCTTTCTGCGTTTTCACCAGCCGGATCACCAGACGTGCGAGCAAGTAGTCAACGTATCGATTGGCACATGTAACTTCAACTACTTTTCGCACGCAATTGGTGTTGGCGCACGATACCACACAGCGGTCGGGCCGATCCGCCTGGACTTGAGCTATAACCTGAATCCGACGATCTATCCGGTGCTTCCGACGGGAGGCGCCACGGCCACTCCCTATTCGGCTAGCTCGGGACACTTCAACTTCTTCTTTAGCATTGGGCAGGCGTTCTAACTCAAGCATCCATCCCGAAGACCAATGTTGGTCGGAGGATCTTTGAGGTAAGCAGGTACGAGGAATCCATGATGTACAGGTTTGGCAAAGCGAGTGGGATCGGAGCGGTGGCGGGGATGCTGGTCTGTGCGGGCGCATGGGCGCAAGTTACCGCACCTATTCCAGGGACGACCCCTGCGACGACGACGCCCGCAGCGGTAGCCGTGCCGGTGCCGCAGCCAGGTACCTCGGCCGCTGACAGTGCGGCGCAGCGAGCGGCCGATGCAGCGCTGACCACGCCCCGGCAGCTACGCGGCGAAGCCACATCTCTGGGCGAGGTGACGAACCTTCCCTCCGACCCGCTGCAGCCGCCGATCAAAGCTGCGAGTGGGATCGTGGCCGACCAGGTGATCGGGGTGGTCAACGGGGATCTGATTCTTGAAAGCGACGTCAACGAGGAACGGCGCTTTGAGGCGTTTGAGCCTTTCACAGCGCCAGGTGCGTTCTCGCGCGATCGTGCGATCAGCCGGCTGATCGACCGTACCCTTGTCCTGCAGCAGGCCAAGCTGCAGCCTGACCAGGTCGTGACAACTACACAGGCCGAGGCGCAGTTGCAAACGCTGCGGAAGGATCTTCCGGCGTGCAAGAACGTGTGTGAGACCGATGCGGGTTGGCAGAAGTTTGTAGCGGACCATGGCTTCACCATGCCGGAGTTGGTCGAACGCTGGCAGCAGCGGATGGAGATTCTCAAGTTCATCGAGATGCGCTTCCGCGCGGGAATTGACGTGACGCCAGCGGAGATCAAGGATTACTACGAAAAAAACATGCTGCCCGAATACGCGAAGGTGAAAGCAACGCCGCCGAAGCTGGATGTGATTTCGGATCGTATACAAGAGGTCTTGCTGGAGCAGCGTGTCAGCAGCTTGCTTTCCGACTGGTTGACATCGTTGAAGGCTGAGGGAAACGTGCGCATTATGCGGCCGGGTGAGGTGGAGCCTTGAGCGATCGATCAAAGCCGGAAGAAGGACGAAAGGGCGAGTTCTCAGAGGTGCCGGCTCACAAGCGGCGCGGAGTCGCTGGTAAGCTCGGCCGCGGCCTTGCATGGCTCTTCGGATCGTTGTTGCTTCTGCTTGTGCTGTTGGTAGCGGGCTTTTCCTGGTATTCGACCACGCCGGACTTCGACCGCCGTGTAGGCGCCGAAGTGGTGGATGTGCTCGAAACGGCGACCGGTGGGCGGGTTGAGCTGGGACACATTTCCTTCAATCTTTGGCATCTTGCGATTGAAGCGGACAATCTCGTCATCCACGGCCTGGAAGGGCCGGGCGAAGCACCCTACCTTGCGGCGGACAAGATCTTCGTGCGGGTGAAGATCATCAGCTTCCTCCAGCATTCGATGGGCGAAGGGATCGCGTCGCATATCGGATTAAATCTGCTTCGGGTAGAGGCGCCGCATGTACACCTCATTGTCTATCCGGACGGCAAGACGAACCAGCCGGTGCCAAAGCATCCGACGCCAAGCACCGAACCTGTGCAGGATACGCTGCTGGACCTGAAGGCGAATGAAGTTGACCTGGTGCATGGTGTGGCCCAGGTCAACGACCGCGCTATTCCTTTCGACCTTGCGGCGCAGGATCTGAATGCAAACGTACATTACATCTCTTCGAATGATCGTTATGGCGCGACGGTCGATCTGCGTGATCTGCGGACGAAGATGGCGAAGGAACCGGAAGCGAAATCCAGTCTGCATCTGGAAGCACAACTAGGCCGCGATATGGCGGCACTGACGGCATTTGATTTTCATTCGGGCGAGCATTCTGAGTTGCAGGCTGAAGGATCGCTCAACCACTTCAATAATCCCGAGTGGCAGGCGAAGGTAACGGGTGAACTCGAGCTGAAGCAGATCCAGGTCCTCGGTGGTGTGGATGGGCTCACGGGCGGAACGCTGGACTTGAACATCGCGGGGCATAGCTGCTACGTGGCGCCAGCGGCTGCGCAGAAGAAGCCGAAGCTGATGGATCGGCTGCGGAGCCGGCACGAGGCGCAGACGGCCGCGCCGAAGACGCTGCCGCCTTCGCCCGATTGCTCAGCCGGTTATCTACTTGTGGGTTCGGTGAAGACGAATCGTGCCGCGTATGTTAACCAGTTCGTGCGGGTGCGGGATGTGAACGCCGAAGCTCAGTTGAAGGTAACGCCGACCGAGTTGCTTTTCAGTGCGTTAACAGGACGACTGGAGACGGGGGGAAGTGCGACCGGTGAGTTGAAGATCGATAACTGGCTGGGCGAAGCTCCAACGACCACGGAGAAAACTTCACCGACGGTGAAGGGTGCCACGGCCACCGCGAACAAGACAGCCGTTGCTGTGACGGGAACGCCATCGGTTTCGAGCGCACCAACCGTGACGAATGTGGCTCCCGCGCATGCCTATCTCACGGTCAAGGTGGACCGGATCCCACTACGGACGATCATGGCCATCGCAGCGCCGGAACATTATGGCGATCTCGGTTTCGATACGTCAATCAACGGACCGGTGACAGTAGAGTGGGGAGGCCCGGCGACAAACATCTCTGACACGGTGCAGGTGCAGGCGGACCTTACGCTGGCTCCGGTGGGCTCGCGACGCGGCCGGGACATACCGGTGAGCGGACAGATTCTGGGGCATTACGACGGTTCGCGTGAGATCGTGAATGTTCAGCGGCTGGCCCTGTCGACGCTGAGGTCCAATCTCCTGGCAAATGGCGTTCTTGGCGTAAACGCTGGCGATCCGCTGACTGCGCTGAACGTGAACCTGAATGTTGGAGACCTCGGCGAATACGATCAGTTGCTGACGACGCTGGGTGTGTCGGGCAACGGGAAGAAGGGCTCGAAGGCAATACCGATCACGCTGCATGGCACAGCGGCTTTCCAGGGCACGGCCCGTGGAGCAATTGCAAAACTCGATGTCAAGGGACATCTCCAGGCGAACAATCTTGAGGTGCGTCTGGGTGACATCATTACGCCGCCGGCCGCTCCTCCTGCTCCTCCTGTCAACTTGATTGGCGCTGCGGCGACTTCGTCTCCCGCTCCGACGGTCACGGCGGCAGTCGCAACGTCAAACCCGACGGATGTGCATATCGACTCGCTAGTAGCCGATGCGGAGTACACCCCGCAGGGTCTGGCCGTCGCAAGTTCAACAATCACGCAGGGTTCAGCCGTGCTGCACGTCGCGGGATCGTTCAAGCCACGAACCATATATAAGCGTCATGTTGCCACTTATGTGTGGGATGACGGGACAGCGCTCGACGTGAAAGTGCAGCTGGGCAACGCCAACGTCGGGGATCTGCTTGCGATTGCGGGACAGCAGCAAACGATTCCGTTGACCGGCACGATTGCCGTCAACGCGCATGCCGCGGGCACACTGAAGAACCTGGGCGGCTCCGGGACAATTGCGCTCACAAACGGTGTCGCCTATGGTGAGTCGTACCAGGCGGTCGACGTCAATCTGAGCGTCAACGGGCAAGACATAGAGGCGTCGCAAATCTCGCTGCAACTGCATGGTATGACGATCGCCGGGAATGGTGGGTACGACCTCGGAAGCGAGCATCTGCACGCGCACATCGCGGGCAACGACTTGCAGCTCTCGAAGTTTGACACCGTGCGCAAGGCAAGTCCGAATGCGGATGCGCTCCTGGGCCTTAACCTCGATGCGAACGGCACGGTCGAGCAGCCGGGGCTGAACGCACAGGTGAAGCTTGCGAACCTGGTTGTGGATGGAAAGAATGTGGGGTCAGCGAATGTGCAGGCGCAGAGCCGGGGAACGCTGGTGCACTACAGTCTGAGGTCGAGCCTTGTGGGGGCTCAGATTGCTGCAGATGGGCAGACTGATCTGACCGGCAACTACCAGACCCAAGCTAAGCTGACGTTGACCGGACTTGACATCCAGAAGGTGCTCGCGACCTTCCAGCCTGGCGGTACGGTGGCCTCGTCGAACATTGCGGGTACAGTGACGGTGAGCGGTCCGGCAAAGACACCGATGGCGCTGACGGGAGAGGCCGACTTCAGTGCGTTTTCGGTTACATCGCAGGGCATCACCCTGCAAACCGAGGGGCCGCTGCGGATCGGGCTGCGCAATGGGCAGGCGACGCTCGACGCAGTTCACATCACGGGGCCGGACACCGATTTGCGGGCAACTGGCTCCGCTCAGGTGTTTGGGGCGATCGACTCGAAGACTGGCCAGCCGAGTTCGACGGCAGGGAAGTTGGATGTGAAGGCGGTCGGCAGCATCAATGTCGGCATCGCGCACACGCTTGATCCAGACCTGATCACCAGTGGCAAGGTGGCGTTCTCGGTTGGGGCGGGTGGCACAGTCGGGGACCCGGCACTGAACGGAAACGTCGAATTTCAAAACGTGAATGCCGCAGTGGACGGTGTGCCGAATGGCCTCAGCAACATGAACGGAACACTGGTGTTCAACCAGAACCGGCTTGTGGTGCAGTCACTTACGGCGACAACAGGCGGCGGCCAGTTGAAGCTGGGCGGCTTCCTGACGTATCGCGATGGACTGTATGCCGATCTCACCGCCACTGGCGATGTTGTTCGTGTACGTCTGTATGGTCTGAGCGCGACTGCGAACGCAAGCCTTCGGCTACAGGGTGGCCCACAAAGTGCGCTGCTCAGCGGAAACGTTCTGCTAACTCGCTTCGGCATCGGGCCGGATGTAGATTTTGCGGCGTTCGCGTCGGGTGGGGGGGTGAATGCACCGCCCGACCCGTCTGCGGCTTCGAACAAAATCCGCATGGATGTCCACGTCGTGAGCTCACCGCAGCTTGACTTCCAGAACAGCTACGCAAAGCTGGCCGGGACCGTCGACCTCACAGTGCGGGGCACGGTTGCAGAGCCTACGGTGCTCGGTCGTATTCAGATCACGGATGGCAGCGCAACCTTCGCCGGGGTGAACTATCAACTGCAACGAGGCAACATCTACTTCTCAAACCCGGTGAGAATCGATCCGCAGGTTGATCTGGATGCAACCGCGCGCGTGGAGACTTATGACGTGACGATCGGCCTGCACGGCACGACTTCGAACCTGAAAACGACCTACCGATCTGACCCCCCCTTGAGTGAAGCAGATATCTTCTCTCTGCTTGCGCTCGGCCGTACACAGGAGGAGTCGCAGATTCAGTCCGAACAGGAGACGGCAGCTGGCACCGATCCGACGACGAATGCACTTCTGGGTGGTGCGTTGAACGCTACGGTGAGCAGCCGTGTCTCCAAACTGTTCGGCGGGGCCAGCGTGAAGATCGACCCGGCGTACGTCGGCACCCTGGGAGGATCCTCGGCACGTATCACGGTTCAGCAGCAGGTGACGCAGCAGATTACGTTCACGTTTGCGACCAACGTCAACTACTCGGCCGAGCAGTTGATTCAGGTCGCGTACGAGTTGACGCCGACTACATCCGTCGTGGCAACTCGAGACGAAAGCGGTGTTTTCAGTATCGTCTACAAGATCCGCAAGCGGTACAGGTAAGTGCTTTCGCAGGTGAACCACGACTTTGGTTCAACTTCAGTGTTAGCTTTCTTGGTGCTGTGGTGCAGGAGGGTTTCATGAGTTGGAGTAAAAGCGTTGGGAGCAGGTTGGTAGTGATTCTCGGTTTCGCCGGCTATCTGGTTGCTGGAGCAAGTCTGGTTGCTATGCAGGCGTCAGCTGAGTCGCCACTGGCGCAGGCAGTCGACGGTCAGGATGCGCAGGTGCAATCCGATCTGCAGTTGATTCTCAAGACCAAGCGGCTGAAGGAGGTGACCGGCCAGGTAGCAAATGGTGTCGTAACTCTTTCAGGCACTGTCGATAATTTTCAGGACAAGCTCGATGCCGAGAAGAAGGCGAAGAAAGTAGCGCGCGGCGCGACCATTCAGGACAACATCCAGGTCGGGGGTCCGACCGTTCCAGATGAGGAGCTCGGCCGGAAGTTGACGGGTAAGCTTGCCATCGACGGATTGAACCCCGGTCTCACGCAGTTTGAATACTTCAACGTGAGTGTGCAGAACGGGATTGTAACGTTGAACGGGTTCGCAGTCCTGCCGGCAGAGGCGGATTGGGCCATGGGTGAGGTCGCCACCTACAAGGGTGTTAAGGGAGTTGTCGATCATATCCAGGTTGCGCCGCCTTCGCCGAACGATGATCGCATTCGTCGAGCGGTTGCCGCCTCGATCTATGGCTACGCCATCTTTACGAAGTACGGTATCAATCCCGAAAAGCCGATCCGCATTCTTGTGCTGAACGGCAATGTGACGCTTGCCGGGGTGGTGGACAACCAGAGCGATAAAGAGACAGCGAACATCCGGGCAAACGGCGTCGGTGGTGTTTTCAAAGTAACCAACAATCTCCAGGTTGCGGGCAGCGAAAAGTAGATAAGTGAAAGAAGCGTTACTCCTGAGACATGTAGTTTGAGCATTCCACAATAATCCTGGGACAAGAGGCGATCGCTTGTTCATACCCCGGTAATGCTGACCGGGTGGGCACTAGAATCAGAGTATGGCTGGTTGGTTGAAGAGCACGGCGGCGACGCTCGAGATGATCAAGTGGGAACACTCCATCTTCGCGTTGCCGTTTGCCTTGTGCGGCGCGATGCTGGCGGCCGATGGTTGGCCCGCGTGGTCGAAGCTGGGCTGGATCGTGCTTTGCATGGTTTCAGCACGTTCTGCAGCGATGGCCTTCAACCGGCTTGTTGATGCCGAGTTGGATAAGGCAAACCCGCGGACGGCGATGCGAGCGATCCCTGCGGGCCAACTGGGCACGGGATTCGTAGCGGCGTTTGTCGTGGTTGCCGCCGCAGTGTTTGTGCTGGGCACAGTGATGCTGAACCGGTTGACCTTGGAACTCGCACCAGCCGCCCTGGTTGTGGTGCTCGGCTACAGCTACATGAAGCGTGTGACCCGCTGGTCACACCTTGTGCTTGGTCTCGCGCTAGGCATTGCGCCATCAGCAGCGTGGATCGCGGTGCGTGGTACCTATGACTGGCGAATGCTGGTGCTGACTACACTGGTAATGCTTTGGGTCGGTGGTTTCGATGTACTCTACGCTTGCCAGGACTTCGAGCATGACCGCGAAGTGGGGCTAAACAGCATCCCGGCTGCGTTCGGCATGGAAGGCGCCTTCTGGATCGCTCGCTTCATGCATGTGGCCGTGGTGGGACTCGCCGCCGGGCTGGATCACTTGTTTCATCTAGGCGCCGTGGGCTATGCAGGAACCGTGGTGGTGGCGGCCTTGCTCCTTTACGAGCACCTAATCATTTCGCCAAAGGATCTACGCCGGATGAATGCGGCTTTTTTCCTGTTGAATGGTGTTATCTCAGTTGTGTTTTTTCTCTGCGTAGCCGGCGCTATTCTTCACCAACGATGGTAACAACATAAAAGACTCGCCCAATGTGGACGAGTCCTTGATGTGCAAAGCTGAACTTAGTGCTTATCGTGGTGTTCTAGATGATCCAGTCCGCGCTGGATCGATTCTTTTACGTTCTCCGCCGCGTTTGCTATGCCGGTACGTAGATCGTGTCCCGTTTTGTGCTCGTCACGATAGGCCGGATCAGTGCTAAAGGAGGGATCGGAAGGATTGAAGGGTGTTTCGCGATTATGGTTCGCGAGATCGTGTGCGGTATCCTTGACGCTGCCCCAAGTCTGCTGCGCGTGGCCTTTGACCTGGTCGGCTGCACCTTCATTTGCCATTGACTGATCATTGAAGGTCTCTCCTACTGCTTGCTTGAGCTTGCCCTTCGCTTCGTTGAAGACGCCTGACGCTTTGCTGTCGTTCATAGCCATACTCCCTTGTGGGTGTGGTCCCCATGCACAAACACATGGGATCGCGTGTAGAGTTGCTGTTTCGGCGACTCGTTAGAAGAAGTAAGCGCCAGTTAGAGCGCCCGCCGTCCGGAGAGAAGATTGAAGATCAGAACTATAACGGCAAGGACAAGCAGAATGTGTATCCAACCGCCAACGGTATAGCCGCTGACAAAGCCCAGCAACCAGAGGATGACGAGAATAATCGTGATAGTCCAAAGCATTTGTTGTTCTCCCAGTAATTCGTCTGGCCTTGATGTCTGCCAATCGTTGTGATTTCCACCGGCGGTCGGCCTTCAAATGATAGGTTGCGCAGGATCCTCTCTGGGTTATCCGCCATTAACGAGGTTTGTGGTTCGAGATCGGAGTTCAATGTGGGAAACTGGGCGGCTCTTTGCTCGTTCAGCAGGAAGGATTTGCCGTGAGAGTTGCAATCCAGGGAGAACGAGGCTCGAACAGCCACATGGCTGCATTGAGGGTGCTGTCAGAGCAGGGCGCAGCTTCATGTGCCTATCTGACGGGCGCTCGTGCCGGCTCCGCCGTGGGAGTGGCAGAGATGATGCCCTGCGGCTTATCGGCAGACGTCTTTGAAAGGCTGGAGGACGGCACGGCGGACATAGCCGTATTGCCCATCGAAAACAGCCTTTATGGGAGTGTCTTCGAGCACTACGATCTTCTGCTCGAAGGCAACGTGATCATCCTGGGAGAGACCATGTTGCGCATTCGGCACAACGTCATCGCCGCGCCCGGAGTTGAGTTGAAGGATCTGCGTCGCGTTCTTTCGCACCCGGTTGCGCTGGCGCAGTGCCGCAGGTGGTTTCGCCAACACCCGGAGATCGAGGCAGTGCCCTTCTATGACACGGCCGGCAGCGTGAAAGAGGTCATGCGATCCGGACTGCGGGACTGTGCGGGCCTGGCTCCGGAACTTGCTGCGCGTGAATACGGCGGCGCAGTCCTTCTGGGCGGTGTTGAAGACCATCCGGACAACTACACGCGGTTTTATGTGCTGACCGCCGCAAGGGTGATTCAGTGGCCAGAGAACGCAAACAAGGCGAGCGTAGCTTTCAGCCTGGAGCATCGGCCAGGCTCGCTCATCGAGGCGCTCGAAGTCTTTCGGCTGGCAGGGCTCAACCTGACCAAGATCGAGTCGCGCCCGGTGCCTGGACGTCCTTGGGAGTACGTCTTTTTTGTAGATCTACGATTTGAAGAATCACTCCGGCTTGATCAGGCGCTGCATACGCTGCGGACAAAGTGCGAGATGGTGAAGGAACTCGGTCGATACGAGGCGGCGGCCGCAGATTCGAAGTAAATGTGTGCTTCCTAAGTTCATGACGGAGGAACCAGTAAAGAATTCCTCATTCGATGCTGAACCGCTCGTGCCGCCGCATCGTACCCCCTGTGTGCGGCGTTCCTTCTGTTTTGATCGCCTTCTGGCAGAGGTAGACGCGTGTCGCACGACTCACGCTGCAAACGGTGGCGGTCGAGCAGAATCTGCCGATAAGGTAACGGTTGCGTTGGTCAGGACCCCCGTTGAGTCGAATCCCAGATATGATGCATCGAATAGTTGAAAATCTGATAGAGGTACACTCAACATGCCAAGTGATTTCGTAAGTGTCATCAAGCCAACCGGGGCGAAACCGGCGGAGTCTGCTGGGCGGCTTGAAGCCCAGGGCGGATCTATTCCGGTCTTGCCGGTCCGGGATACCGTGTTATTTCCTCATGCAGTGCTTCCGCTGACGGTCGGTCGTGAGAGTTCGATCCAGCTCATCCAGTCACTTGGAGAAGAGAAGACCATTTTGGTGGTTGCCCAACGGGATGCCCGCCTGGACGCGCCGACGGGCGCTGACCTGCACAACGTTGGAACCCGCGCGACCGTTCACAAGGTCGTCAAGATGCCAAATCAAAGCCTCTTTGTGTTTACCGAGGGCAACGAACGCGTGCGCCTTGGGGAGTATTCGCAGCAACACCCGTTCATGATGGCGGATTACACAGTCGTTGAGGAGGCCGAGCCGCAGAAAACGCCGGAGCTCGAGGCGCTGCAGCGGAATGTCGTCAGCCAGTTCCAGACCATTGTCACCTCTTCTCCAACGCTTTCGGATGATCTGCAGACAATCGCGATCAATATTGACGAGCCCGGCCGCCTGGCTGACTTTATTGCCTCAAGCCTGCCATTCCTGACGACCAGCGACAAACAGGAACTGCTTGAGACCCCCGATGTAACGGCAAGGCTTGAGCGTGTTAACAAGCATCTGGCAAAAGAGCTTGAGGTGCAGCAGTTGCGCACCAAGATCCAAACCGAAGTGCAGGATTCCGTGCAGCAGTCGCAGCGCGATTACTATCTGCGGGAGCAGTTGAAGGCGATCCAGAAGGAGCTCGGCGACCTCGACGACACGGCCAAGGATATTGCCGACTTGAAGGCAAAGATCGAAGGCGCCGGTATGCCGGAAGAGGTGCAGAAAGATGCGCTGAAAGAGTTGGGGCGCCTCTCGCGGATGAATCCCGCAGCTGCGGACTACAGCCTGACACGGAACTATGTCGAGTGGCTGGCGGTCCTGCCATGGGCGAAGACTAGCTCCGGCGAGGTTGACATTCTGAAAGCGAAAGCCTGCCTGGATGAGGACCACTACGGCTTGAAGAAGGTGAAGGACAGGATTCTCGATTACCTCTCCGTTCGACGTTTGAAGCCGGACATGAAGGGGCCGATCCTCTGCTTCGTCGGACCTCCGGGCGTGGGGAAAACTTCGCTCGGTCGCTCGATCGCACGTGCGCTCGATCGCAAGTTCTCGAGGATTTCACTCGGCGGCATGCATGATGAAGCGGAGATCCGCGGACATCGCCGGACGTATATCGGCGCGCTGCCGGGTCAGATTATCCAACACCTTAAAAGGGTCGAGGTGAAGGATCCGGTGTTCATGCTGGATGAGATTGATAAGCTGGGCCGCGACTTCCGGGGAGATCCGGCGAGCGCGCTGCTTGAGACACTCGATCCGGAGCAGAACAACACGTTCCGCGACAACTATCTCGATCAGCCGTTTGACCTATCGAAGGTGCTCTTTATCTGCACCGCAAACCAGCTGGATACGATTCCCGGACCTCTGCTCGACCGCATGGAGATCATCGAGCTGACCGGCTATACCGAGGAAGAAAAGGTCGCGATTGCCGAAAAATACCTGATTCCACGGCAGATCAAGGAGAATGGTGTGCCGCCGGAGATGATCGAGATCCCACGCGATAGCGTCTCCCTCATCGCCCGGCACTACACCCGTGAAGCCGGCGTACGGAAGCTCGAGCAGCAAATAGGCACGGTCGTACGCAAGCTGGCTCGCAAGATAGCCGAAGGACGTACGGAAAAACTGACGATTACGCCTGAGGTGATTCATGAGTTCCTGGGCGGGATCAAGGTGCGCGTCGACACTGAGATCGCAGAACGGACCAAGCGGCCGGGAGTGGTCGTAGGCCTGGCCTGGACACCTGCAGGCGGCGACATCCTCTTTATTGAGGCAAACAAGATGAAGGGGAAGGGAGGCTTCAACATCACCGGGCAGATTGGCGACGTGATGAAGGAGTCGATGCAGGCTGCGCTCACCTGGGTTCGTTCGAACGCATTGGCCCTCGGTCTCGATGAGGATTTCACCAAGGATGTTGATTTGCATATTCACGTGCCCGCCGGCGCAATCCCCAAGGATGGACCGAGTGCTGGCGTCACCATGGCAACCGCGCTGGTGAGCTTGTTGACGGATCGGCCGGTGCATCCACTGACCGCGATGACGGGCGAGATTACGCTGAGCGGAGATGTGCTTCCGGTTGGCGGCATCAAGGAGAAGTTCCTCGCGGCAAAGCGGGCGGGTGTCCGGAATGTCATTATGCCGATCGACTGCAAGCAACAAGTGGATGAAGACCTCACGCCGGATCAGATTGAGGGCATCACGATCCACTATGCGCGCCACATTGAGGACGTGCTCGCCGTTGCGCTGCCGAAGACCAAGGATGAGGCGGTTCACGACGAAGAGGTCCGCGAAGAGGTGCTGAGCGCAGTGGCCTGATCTTAGGCATCAACAGGGCACCCACTAGCTCGCTGGGTGCCCTTTTTTTGTTGTCAGGCCAACCATGCAGCGCGTCCCGAGTGTCTGAGGTCGCATAGGTGTGTGGATGGCGACGAACAAGGCAGCGGCGAAGAAGACAACGGCGAAGAACACAGCCGCGAAGAAGACAGCCGCGAAGAAGACAGGCGGAAAGAAGACAGCTGGAACGAAAACAGCCGGAACGAAGACGGTAGCAAAGAAGTCATCCAGCAAGAAATCGGTCAAGTTGACGAAGGCCGGCAAGGATCCAAAGGGCGGGCTTACGGCTGCGGGTCGGAAGGCTTACAACGATGCGACGGGTGGAAACCTGAGGCCGGGCGTGAAGGAAGTTGCGGACACGCCCGAGAAGAAGCAACGCAAAGGCTCATTCCTGACGAGGCACTTTACGACGCCGCCTGGGCCGGTGGTCAAAGATGGTCAGCCAACGCGGCAGGCTTTGCAGGCCGCAGCCTGGGGCGAGCCAGTTCCGAGGAGCGATGCGGATGAGAAGAAGCTGGCGGCCAAAGGACGCAAGTTGCTAGCGGAAAGTAAACAAGAGAGTTAGAAGGACTCGTCCTGCCGGACAGACGCCCTGGTTGTGGGTGGCAAGTCCTTGAGGTTGTACTGGCTTTTCGCGTGGTGTCCCCGTTTGGTGTGATGTACTCATGTTGCAAACCGACGCCATGTTCAGCACCATTCGTAAAGACGGCTTTGCTTGTTAGGATTGAATCGTGACGGTTGATGTGCTTTGTTTTGGAGTCTTAAAGGATTTGTTTAGCGGTCAGCGGGATCTTGTCGTGCTCAAGGACGGAGCCACGGTTGGGGATCTGTTACGACTCCTTCATGAGCACGGAGAGCGTCCTGAGGCAGTCTGGAAGACCCTTGCCGTGGCGGTGAATCGTGAGTATGCCGGTTTGCAAACGGAGCTGAAAGACGGCGACGAGGTCGCATTGTTGCCGCCGGTTTCGGGAGGGTATGTTGCGGGTTGAAATTCTGGATGATGTGCTGCCAACGGATGAGGTGATGGAGACAATCAAGTCCGGCTTCGATGGCGCGGTGTGCGTCTTCGACGGGATCGTGAGGAACAATACGCGCGGGCGTGAGACGCTCTTCCTTGAATATGAGGCGTATCGGGAGATGGCGCTGACACAGATGCGCGGGCTTGCCGAGCAAGCAGTTGAGAGATTCGGTGTGCGGGATGTAGCGCTACTACATCGGCTTGGAAGGCTTCAAGTAGGGGAGACGAGCGTTCTGATCGTGGTGGCAAGCGCGCACCGGGGAGCGGCGTTCGATGCTTGTCGGTGGTTAATCGACACGCTGAAGAAGCAGGTTCCAATCTGGAAGAAAGAGACGTTTGTGGATGGGGCAGTCTGGGCGGATGGCGAGCCATTTCCGGAGGCTTTGTCGCTCAAGTGAGACTGAAGGGTCGCCGAGCTTAAAGGAGATTAGCGGCCAATCGGTCAAAAGCGTCTTCTCTCAGACGATTCCGTCTTATGGGTGTGCAGGTTTTAGACAACTGGGGATTTCATTGAAGGCAGGCCTGGCTGGTGCCGTGGGGTGGATTGGAATTCTAGCGGTAGGCTACGCCTGCTGGGCGCAGGCGCCGGTCGAGCGGAAGAGCCCGGCGGATGAATCGGTACAGACGTTAAAGCTCGAGTCACGGCTGGTAACGCTTTCGGTGAACGCGATAGACGCAAATGGTTCACCCGTGGGTGGATTGGGGCAGAAAGACTTCCGCTTGCTGGAGGATGGCAAGGAGCAGAAGATTGCGTTCTTCGACAAGCAGTCGAGTACGCCGCTCTCGATTGTGCTCGCTCTCGATGGGAGCGAGAGCGTGCAAAGGAATGAAAAGCTTGAAAAGCAGGCCGCGGAGAGGTTTGTGAAATCGGTTGTCCGAACTGATGCGGGGCCGACGGGCGATGAACTGGACCTGATGGAGTTCGACGAGACGGTCACGGAGGTGGTCTCGTTTACAAGTGACCGCAAGCGGATCTCAGACGGCTTTGACCACATGGAGCGCGGGGATGCGACCGCGCTGTACGACTGCGTCTACCTGGCTTCGCAGAGGCTGGGCCAGACCAAGCAGGGTGGCGGCCGGCGTCGCGTACTCGTCTTGATTACCGATGGTGGCGATACAGTGCATGGTGTGCAGTATCCCCAGGCGGTGGAGCAGGCGCAGCGTGCGGGCGTGATGATTTACTCGCTGATCGTGATCCCTATCTATGCGGATGCGGGCCGCAATACGGGTGGGGAACATGCGCTGATCCAGATGGCGGATGATACGGGTGGAAAGTACTTTTACGTGGAAGATGCCAAGGATCTGGGACCCGCGCTCGAGAAGGTCTCGGAGGATCTGAGGGCGCAGTATGTGCTCGGCTATTACGCGCCAGAGAAGACACCGGCTAATCGCAATGACGGCTATCGTACGCTGAAGGTAGAACTGACGAATACGGATCTGTCGGCGAAGATCGGTCTGCGGTATCGCTCAGGGTACTATGCCAGTAAGTAGAGCGAGGTGCGAGGCGATGACGAAGCTGAGCAGAGTGCGGCGACGAGTGGTGGTCATGGCATCCGGGCTGTGCAGCCTGGCCGCGGCTTTTCCGATGCTGGAGCACGAATCCATCGAGTGGTTGCGTGTTCCGGCAGCGCCTGTAGTCCTGCCTTGCAAGGGGGCTCAGGTCGTTGCAATCAGATTCTTCGTCAAAGCCCTAATGCACTTGAAGACTGATGAAGCCGGCGAGACGGGGAATGGAGCATAGAAGCTTGAGCGAATTCGTGTTTGTGGGAGTGGCATCGGAGATTGCACGCGAGGCGGGAGTGCTGCTCAAAGGTTTTTACGAGCGGGGCGTCAAAACCGAGTACAAGGGCGACGTCGACTTGGTGACCGAGGCAGACCGTGCGAGTGAGGCGCTGATCAAACGGCGATTGGCGGAAGCGTTTCCGGAGCACGGCATCTATGGCGAAGAGGGCACGCGCGAGCGCTTGTCGGGGGAGTACCGCTGGTACGTGGATCCGCTCGACGGCACGACCAACTTTGCGCATCAATTTCCCGTGTTCTGCGTCGTGCTTGGACTGGAACGGCGTGCCCCTGGACTGGCGGACGACCATGACGGCGAGATGGTGGCCGGAGTGATCTACGATCCGCTGCGTGATGAACTTTTCGTAGCGGAACGCGGCAAGGGCGCGTGGCTGAATGGGCGGCAGATTCACGTCTCCAAGGCGAAGAAGATGCAGGAGGCGCTGACCGCAACTGGTTTTCCGTCGCAGAAACGGCACCGGTCGCCTAACGTGCACTTCTACCATGAGATTACGTTGCGTTCTCATGGGGTGCGGCGGGCGGGGTCAGCGGCGCTTGATCTGGCTTACGTGGCGTGCGGGCGTCTGGATGGATATTGGGAGTTCAACCTGAATCCATGGGATACATCCGCGGGATATCTGCTGGTTGAAGAGGCGGGAGGCACGGTGACGCACTTCGACGGCGGCAAATTTACCCTTGATTCACGTGAGGTCCTTGCGACCAACGGCCTTCTCCTCGACGAGATGAAGCAAGTGTTTACGGCAATGTTTGCGGGAACGGATCTGGAGCCGATTCCGACGCCGGCGGAGTTTCGCGCCCGGCGTGAGGCCGAGGCTTGAGAGAGGTTTCGACGCAGCGTAGGCTGGCCTTGTAGACTCTAAAGCAGATGCAAAAGCGCACCTGCTACACCCTGCTCGTCGTTTTATTTGTGCTTTGCGCGTTCGCTGCGATCATGTATTTGCAGCAGAAGGCGCCCCCTGAGGTGGCGCGCCTGCTGCCGGAGTCGGACGCAATCGTGTATTTAAATCTGAAACCGCTGCGCGCGGCGACGCACTTCGATCGCGAGTCGCCGGCACCATCGCCTGAGTACAAACAGTTCATCGACGCAACTGGCATTGTGCCGGAGCGCGATCTGAACCAGGCGGCCTTTGCGCTGAGCCGCATGGAGAATCCAAATGGCCCGAATGGTCCCGTGGCGTTCTCCGAGGTGTTTTCAGGAAGATTCGATGCTACTCGACTTTCGACGTGGCTGGCAGCTCATGCGAGCGCACAAGAGGACTACGCGAACCATACAATCTTCGATCTTCCGTCTGACGGACGGACGCTGCGAGTGACGCTTCTTGACTATGAGACTGTCGCTGCGTCAAACGCCCCCACGCCGGAACAACTTCATTCAATCGTAGACCGCGCACGAGCGGCGGCCAGCCCGTTCGCCGGCTGCTCGCTGCTGAGCGCGCGGTATGCGGATATTCCGCCGTTTTCAGAGGCCTGGGGCATCGGCCACCTAGGACTACCGTTTGGCGAGGATGGTAGCGTCAAAGTGGCCGGCCTGCAACTGCCTGTTTCTGCCGACACCACCTTTGTGGCGAGCCTCCGATATACGACAGCGCTCCACCTGAGGATCGATGAGCTGACGCAGTCTGAGACCGCCGCGAAGCAGTCCGCCGCTTCGCTGAATGGACTCCTGAAGCTGTTCCGGACCTTGCAACAGGGTCAGCAACCGGCTGATCCTCTGCTCAACCAGTTCGTCAACTCGATTTCTATCGAAACGCACAAAGATCGTGCGACGATGACGGCTACTTTGCCTCCTGAAGTGCTCAAGCATCTAACTTCGACACACCCCTAGCGATGAGCTGGGCGAATGCAGCTTTGTATTCTTCAAAGCAACACGCCATCGCGCACCCCCCTCTAACCAACGAGACTTAACGAGAAGACTATGAAGACACCCCTATACACACTCGCTGCCGTTGCCACCCTCCCTTTCGCCGCCGCGGCCCAGCAGGCTCCGTTTGCCGATTACGCGCAGCAGCAGCCGGGCTCTCCTCACAAGATCACCGTTAGCGATCTGCCAGGCCCCGCGCCCGAGCAGTCGGTCGATAACGGTCCCACCCTGGTCGATCGTCCGGAAGGGGCATGGCCACAGGCGCCGGCGGGTTACAAGGTATCGCTCTATGCGGGCGGAGACGCGCCCCCGATGACGAGAGCCGAAAACCAGAAGCAGACTACGCAGGCCAAGGAAGGCACTTTCAACATGCCACGGCTGATTCGCACGGCGCCAAACGGCGATCTGTTCCTCTCGGACTCGCAGGCAGGAATCGTGTTTGTAATGCGCGGCACTGGACCCGACGGAAAAGCAGCCCACATCGAGAAGTTTGCAACGGGTTTGAATCACCCATTTGGCATTGCCTTCTATCCCGCCGACAATCCGAAGTACGTCTATGTAGCAAATACATACACGGTCGTCCGGTATCCTTATCATGCGGGCGATCTTCATGCGACCGGTCAGGCTGAGACAATCATCAACGACTTGCCGGGGTACGCGCAGCTTCGCGGCGGTGGACATTGGACGCGTGACGTGGTCTTCACGCCTGACCAGAAGCGGATGCTGATCTCGGTCGGTTCAGCCTCGAACATCGACGATCCCGACACACATCAGACCGAGTTTCATCGCGCCGACGTGCTCGAGTTTACGCCTGAAGGAAAGTTCGTTAAGGTATATGCCTCTGGTCTTCGCAACTGTGTGGGCGAGGCGATCAATCCTACTTCAGGCTCGCTTTGGTGCTCCACCAACGAACGAGACAATCTCGGAAACTTTTTGGTTCCAGATTATGTGACATCGGTAAAGGAAGGCGGCTTCTACGGGTGGCCTTGGTACTATATGGGCGATCACAAAGATCCGCGTTTACCACAGCCCTGTGCAGATGGAACTGCTCCCAACCCGCAGGCGCAGGCCTTGAGCGCGGCTCAGGCGAACTCCTGCAAGCGCATCGACATCGGTTCAAAGGTGCTCGTGCCGGATGTGCTGGTGCAGCCGCACATGGCGTCCCTCGAGATGACGTTTGTTCCTAAAGGAAGCGGGGCGTTCCCCTCGCAGTTTGCCGGCGACGCATTCGCGGCGGAGCATGGATCATGGAATCGCGCGCAACGGGCCGGGTACGAAGTCATCATGATCCCGTTCCATGATGGCAAGGCGGATGGCGGGTATGAGGACTTCCTCACCGGCTTCGTGACGAAGGATGGCCAGGTCTGGGGACGGCCAGTTGGGGTAACAATCGCGAAGGATGGCAGCATGTTCGTCACCGACGATGGCAGCCGCAGCGTCTGGCACGTGACCAAAGATAGCGGCGGGACAAAAACTGCCAGCCGCTAGCCTGGCTCGTTTGATCCGGAACGCCCAAGTGGTAGGCAATGAAAAATGGATGATCTTCAGCCAATGAAGATCATCCATTTCTTATTCTTTTTGTACGTCATGGCATCCGGGTCAGTTCAGTTTCTGCAGGCGAGCCACCAGTTTTTCGGCAAGAGGTTCACCGGATTCGGTCCAGAGAAGACGGCTAGAGATCCCGCATTCTTTTTGAACGAGTAGCGTGAAGGCGAGGAGCATCTCGACGTTTTCCTTGATCTTGGCGGCGGCTTCTGCTCGAGCGTCTTCATCCTCCCAGACTTCCTCTTCGTCGAAGACCCAGGAGCTGTCGAGGCCGAAGTCGACTCGGATCTGACCATTCTGCTCAAACGTGGCGTCATCGAACTCAGGTCCGAACGCGAGGAACTTCACGGTCGTCGGTGTCTTACGCCAGATACCGTCGAGGCCGCCCTCACCGGCTTCGTACTGCCATAGCTGCCACTTCATCTCGAACTCATACGCTGTATCTTCGTGCAGAAGCTCAGTAGCCTCGGCTACAGCGTATTCGATCATCGAGGCCTGCGTGTCAGGGGTGTCGTCTGCTCGCTTGTCGAGCACGTAAACCCGTTGGTAGACCGGCGGCTCCGAAAAGCTGACAGGGTAGGCGGCGGCGGCCGAAACGCGCGGCAGACCCGAGACCCGGGCGAACTGACGTAGCACGTTGATCGTCGCGGCCGGCAGGCCTGCGAAGCGAAAGTTGGGAAACCACAGACTGAGATAAAGCTGATCCGCCATTTCTCCAGTTTACTCGCGGAGCGCCCGCAAAAGGACGCATGAGGGTAAGAGAGACAAGACGAAGAGAAGAAGGGATACCAAGGCGCGAAGAGGTTTCTAGCGCGATTGACTCTGCTCCTTGTTTCTGTATCTCCAGTTCCTTTGTTTGCGTCCGTTTCATGCTGGAATCAGCGACACTAGAGAGGTGGAACAGAAACCTCTCGCGCCCGGCCTCTACCTCGTAGCTACCCCTATCGGCAACCTTGAAGACATCACGCTGCGTGCGCTGCGGGTGCTTACCCAAGCCGATAAGATCGCGTGTGAAGATACGCGCCAGACGCAGAAGTTGCTTAATCATTACGCAATCCAGAAGCCTACAGTTTCCTATCACCTGTTCAATGAAGCGGCGCGGTCGGAAGAGCTGATTGCCGAGCTGAGGTCTGGTGCGCGGATCGCTATCGTCTCTGACGCCGGCACACCGGGCATTGCTGATCCAGGATCGTTTCTCGCACGGGCAGCTATCGCGGCAGCGGTTCCGGTCTACCCGATTCCCGGAGCGAGCGCGGTCATTGCAGCACTGATTGGCAGCGGTTTAGCAACGGAGAGCTTCACGTTTCATGGCTTTCTGGAATCGAAGTCGGGAGCACGACGGACCCAGCTCGAGGCTCTTCCGCGTGGTGCGCAGACGCATATTTTCTACGAGACGCCGCACCGCATCCTGGAAGCGCTGATGGATATCGACAGCATCTTTGGAGGGTCACAGCATGTAGTGATCGCACGGGAACTCACCAAGATGCACGAGGAGTTTCTACGCGGAACTGTTGCAGAGTTGCGCGGAAGACTCGAAGCACGGGCCCACGTACGTGGAGAGATCGTGCTGCTGCTCGAACTTTCACCCGAGCAGCAGGCGCCGCAGACCACAAGCATTCTTGTGGCAGTAGAAGCTTTGGCAAAGCTTGAAGGCATCCCCGAGAAGGATGCCCTCAAGCGTGTGGCTCGAGAACGGAATATCTCTAAATCAGACGCTTACCGTGAGCTTCAACGAGAGCAAGCTCGCAAAAAGCACTGATTGTGCTGCTTGTTTACAGCGCGCGGAAACAAGCAGACCCTTCGAGAGAGACAACGAACGGAGCAGCGGTGTCTTATGCAGTCACTGCGGCAAGTGCCGGATAGTCGATGTATCCCTCGGGTCCGTGGGTGTAGAAGGTCTCGACGATCGGGTCGGCGAGTTCTGCACCGATGCGGAAACGTTCTACCAGGTCCGGATTCGCAATGAAGAGCTTGCCGAATCCGACTGCATCGGCCTCGCCGGCTTCGATGACCTGGTTGGCCTGCTCGAAGGTATATTTTTCGTTCGCGATATAGACGCCGCCAAAAGCCTTCTTGAGGTCGGGGCCGAGGCGGTCTTCGCCGTAGTACTCGCGCGCCATCAGGAAGGCGAGTCCGCGTTTGCCGAGTTCGCTCGCGACGTAGGTGAAGATCTCCCGGGGATTCTTATCGCCCATACCCATCACGTCGCCGCGCGGTGCCAGGTGCATGCCGACGCGGTCGGCGCCGAAGACTGCACTGGCGGCGTCGGCAACTTCCAGATGCAGACGCGCGCGGTTCTCGACCGGTCCGCCGTACTCGTCATCGCGAACGTTGGAGGCAGAGTGCAGGAACTGGTCGAGCAGGTAGCCGTTGGCGCCGTGAATTTCGACCCCGTCGAAGCCCGCATCCTTCGCATTCTTAGCGCCTTGGTGAAACTCTTCAACGACACCCTTGATCTCTTCGATGGAAAGTGCGCGTGGTGCTTCAAACTCCTTCTTCGGGCGGACGAGCGTCACCGTGCCGGGCGCTGGAATGTTGCTTGCTGAGACCGGCTGTTTGCCCTCGAGGAATGTCGGATCGCTAACACGGCCTACGTGCCAGATCTGCGCGAGGATGCGCCCTCCCGCTTCGTGCACAGCAGCGGTGACGGGCTTCCATAGCTCCGTCTGCTGCCTGGACCAGATGCCGGGAACCTGCGCGTAGCCTACGCCCATGGGCGAAACCGGCGTACCCTCGGAGATGATGAGGCCGGCGCTGGCGCGCTGCTTGTAGTACTCAATCATCACGGGCGTGGGGAGATGGTCGACCGTGCCGCGCAGGCGGGTGAGCGGCGCCATGATGACGCGGTTCGGGAGCTCCAGGGCTCCAACCTTCAAGGGATCCAGCAATCGACTCAAAACAACCTCCAGAGATTCTTTCGTCTCTTTGGATGTCGAGTCTGGGGTAAAGTCGCAGAGGGCTGGAACACAGTGGTACTTGGAGGCGCCAGCTACCGCAAAACGTTCGCGCGAGTCATAGGGAGAAGGTAGTTGCTCGTCAGCCGGCGACCACGATTTCGGAGAAGTCCGCAATGCCGCTGAAGTCGCCCAGCACCTTCTCAAGCAGCGCCAGCCTATTCTTCCGTATGGCCTCATCCGGATCCATGACCATCACTCCGTCGAAGAAGGCATCTACCTGTGGGCGCAGTGTCGCGATCGCTTCCAGGGCGCCTTCATAGTTTTTTGCGGCGCGTAAGGTCCAGACTTTCGGCACCAGGATCGCGGCCGAGACCCACAACTGCCGCTCAGTGGTCTCTTTCAGAAGCGCATCATCGACAGTCTCCGCAGCCTCCATGCCCTTGTCATCCGCTTGGGTGAGGATGTTCTTCATTCGCTTAAAAGCCGCTGAGACCGCTGCGAAATCTTCAGAGCCGCGCACGGTGGTGACCGCTAAAGCGCGTGCCAGGTCGTCACGCACATCGCCCCACGAGACGCCGAGTACCGCAGCGACGACATCATAGGACTGTCCCCTGGCGTCGCCGAGATAGAACTGCACCCGCTCACGGAAGAAGGCGCCCATCTTCGTCACCACTGCGTCATCGGCGCTCGTCGCCGCGAGCACATCGACGATGGTGAGGGGCAATTCACCCTCGGCGAGGATCTTCACAATGCCGTTCGCAGCCCGGCGCAGAGCAAACGGGTCCTTGCTGCCGGTGGGCTCCATGCCGAGCGAGAACATGCCGGCGATGGTGTCTGCTTTGTCTGAAATCGCCAGCAACTGGCTTTCGATGGTGTGCGGAATCCGGTCGTCCATCGAACCAGGCCGATACTGATCGTAGATGGCATCGCAGACCGCCTTCGGCAGTTGTTGCGCTTTCGCATAGAGAGCTCCCACCTCGCCCTGAAGCTCGGTGAACTCCTTTACCAACTCGGTTGTGAGGTCTGTCTTAGCCAGCCTGCAAGCTGTCCCGAGAGCAGCCTGGTCTACGGCGACTCCGCGTCCGAAGGCGATGCCCGCCAACGTCTCTGCAACATTCGCGACGCGCACCGACTTCAGGGCGTAGCTGCCGAGATCCTTCTGAAAGGTGACATTGCCAAGCAGCGCGGTGCGTTCTTCGAGCGAGATGCGCTGGTCGAACTCCCAGAAGAAGCGTGCGTCGTTGAAGCGTGCACGGAGGACACGTTCGTTGCCGTGTCGAATCACGTCTTCGCCCGCTTGATCCGCAACTGTGTTCAGCACGGCCAGAAACTGCGGCGCAAGTTTGCCGTCTTTGTCGTCAACCGCGAAGTAGTTCTGGTGGTCGCGCATTACGGTGACGAGCACCTCTTCGGGGAGCTCGAGGTACTCGGGTTCAAAGGCGCCGGCGATGACCGAAGGCCACTCCGTGAGGTGTGTCATCTTGTCGACGAGAGCGTGATCTTCGCGCCAGCGAGCCGCTGTTTCCGCATCACTCGGAAGCGTGCGGCAGACTCTGTCGAGCGCCTTCCGAATGGTGTGGCGGCGCAGTTCGACATCGGCCATGACAAAGGAATCTGAAAGCTGGCCAAGGTAAGACTCCGGCGAGATGATGTGGATCGGATCAGGGCCGAAGAGGATTCGATGTCCGTAGGTGACGCGGTCTGCGGTGTAGCCGCCAAAGGTAACCGGGATGATGGCGTCGCCAAGGAGTGCGAGCAGCCAGCGCACGGGGCGCACGAAGCGTTCCGGCTTGCCGGGTCGCCAGTACATATTCTTCGCCCAGTAGATGCCGGCGAGTTCCTTCGGCAGTTCGGCCGCTATGACTTCGCTGGCTGATTTGCCCGATCGAACGCTAGTTGCGGCGATGTACTCACCTTTGGGCGTGTCGACGATCTTCAGCGCGGAGACCTCCACGCCAGACTTCTTTGCGAAGGCCAAGGCGGCTGGGCCGGCTTCCGCATCTTTTCCTCTCGGAAAGGCAATCTTTACGGCCGGTCCAATGATCTCTTCGGAGAGGTCCTGCTGGCGTTCGGTGACGTCGCGCACCAGGACAGCCAGGCGGCGCGGTGTCGAGTAGCTCTGGGCGTCCGCTGCGTCCGAGACCAGCCGCTCGCGTTCCAGTATGCTCAAGATGCGGCGCTGCAACTCTGCCTGTGCGGCCGCAATCATGCGCGCCGGCACCTCTTCCAACCCGATTTCGAATAGAAAATCCATGAGCCTGTTCTTCCTTTGCGAACCTTGGCGCTCTCCCCCTGCGTTCTGGGCCGGAGCGCTCTTGCTTGTTCCTGCTTAGGCTGCCACTGCAACCTGCTGACGTGCCCAGACCTTCGCAACGCCCACAACCAGGTTCCTAATGCGCGCCATCACGCCGACACGCTCGGTGACTGATATCGCTCCGCGGGCGTCCAGCAGGTTGAAGATCTGCGAACACTTCAAAGCGAGCTCGTAGGCGCCGAGAACTGGAAAGCGCCTCAAGGCGAGCGCATCCAGCTTCTCGAGACCTTCAGCCCTGGCAAGCAGCGCGAGGCACTCTTCTTCGTAGAGCGAAAGATGCTTCCAGAGGGAGCTGACGTCAGCGTAGTCGAAGCCGTAGGCAGAAAACTGCTCTTCCTCGGTCAGCCGGATCTCTCCATACGTGGTCTTCTTACCCGTGTCCGGTTCAACCGCCCAGACGATGTCGTAGATGGAGTCGACATCCTGGAGAAAGCCGGCGATGCGTTCGAGGCCGTAGGTGATCTCGCCGCAGATCGGGTCGAGCTCCAGGCCGCCGCACTGCTGAAAGTAGGTAAACTGGGTAATCTCGAGGCCGTCCAGCATTACCTGCCAGCCTACGCCCCAGGCGCCGCCAACCGGCCACTCCCAGTTATCCTCTTCAAACTTGATGTCGTGATCGCGGAGATCGATCCCGATGGCAACAAGCGACTCGAGGTAAAGCTCCTGCACGTTGATCGGTGGCGGCTTGAGGATGACCTGAAACTGCGTGTGCCGGAAGAGGCGATTGGGATTTTCGCCGTACCGGCCATCCGCGGGCCGACGCGACGGCTGCGCATAGGCGATGCGAACGGGTTTCGGCCCGAGTACGCGCAGGAAGGTGTCTGGCGACATCGTACCCGCGCCAACCTCCACGTCATACGGCTGCTGCAGCACGCAGCCACGCTCCGCCCAAAACATCTGCAGACGAAAAAGAAGCTCTTGAAATGTCAGCGCTCCCGCCTTTGCGGAAGAACTCTTTTCCTTGGTCGCGACCATTCCACAATTCTACCGGAGGCCTGAAGACCGACGGTAGAGCGTTGCAAGATCAGGGAGGAGTGACCGGGACGGAGGTTGGCCCATGATCAGCCGATCCGTCGATCGCGTGCGAACGCCTGCCATCTCCCGAGCCACGTGGCGTCCCTTCGATCGGGACGGAAGGTTGTGGCGGGAGCGTGAGAGGATCCGCAAGCAGCTTCTTGTCGGCTACTGGAACCGCGATCCCTGCAGGACGAACGTAGGCGCGCGCGTCCGGCACCGTGACCAGGAGATCATGAACTCCGGCAGTCTCGTCGTTGCTGCGCGGGTACTCCAGAATGTAACGATCGCGCAGCATGTCGATTAGGCGGACCAGACCCTTCTTCATGCGCGCCCGCTCAAACCGAACTCCAGGCCACCGCTCATCTGGCAGATGGCGTCGAACGCGGCCTCGGGTTGCAGATCCGCACGTTGACTTATAGCGGCGGCCGAGCCCATCCCGTAACCGAAACCGGACCGAGGTTGATCCATGAGATCCCGTTCACTCAGCAGGCCGAAGACTGCGGTCGATGTTACTTGCTCATAGCGAGCAAGGCGACGCCAGTCCATCTGGCTTCCACGATCGAGCCCGCCGGTAATCACCAGCATGGCGCGTCGGCCTCACAGCAATCTGAGGTCGCTCGTAATCAGCGTCATCGAGTCGAACAGTTCGAAAGACGACCCGCACGCGCGAGCAGACTTCTCTTTGGTCCGAGCAAACCATCCTGACATCCCGAGGTCAATGGCAGCGCGAACCTTTGCGTCGGCCGGCAAGTCGTAACAGTGCGGGTGACTCCGCAATCCATGATGTGAATCGAGACGTGGTCTCAAAGACGCAGCGAAGCTGGAATGAGCGATGCCGCCGCCTCCGCAATGCTGGGAAGCCGCTCGTTCTTTGGCTTTGAGGTATCGATCAGAATGGCCAACTCAATCGGGTCATTCCCTTCGCGACGAACGTGCGTTGGCTTGAACGGAGTGCCCCTATCCAGCTGAATGCGAACCTTGAATTCCGGAATCGACCTCATGCGCTGGCGGTCTCAGGTAAGCACCAGCACCGGGACCTGCATCAGGTTGGTGTAGACATGCAGCGTCGCACGTGGCCTGTCCGTGGGATCGTCGTTTGTCACCTTCGTTGCGCCCGGAACTCTGATCGAGAACGGTTGTTGAGAATCGTTGCCAGTGGGCGAGCTGGGTGCAGGACTCTGCGACGCGGCTAGCTCCGGCAGTCCCGCGAGCAGCACGAAAAACACCCCCATCGGTAATCCAGACCACCATCTCCAACGTGGTCTTGAATCTTCTACCTGGGCCCGATCCACGGCAGGAGTATGTCAGAAATGTGGTGGAGTGATTCGAAGGATTGTTTTACGCCCGGTTCAGAGCCCGTGCGCTCACCAGTCGGCGCTCGAGGTGGCGTTCTAGGAGCTCGACGGCGAAGCGTCGCAGGTCCTGCGCCCGAGCTTTCGGCCAGTCCTCCTGTGCGAGCTGGCCGACCGTACCACGGAACATGCGCAGAGCTTCCGCAACTGCATCGGCTGCGAGGAAGTCACTCGCCGGTCGCCGATCGTCCCGGCAGGTGATACCGTCCGCTGTGGCCGAGTACCATACGCCAGCTCCGCGCAGGTCCGCTCCACAGACGACACAGGTGCCAAGCTCGGGCATCCACCCCATCAGCCGGTTCATCCACAGGCAGAAGTAGGTCGCGGGCATCCAGACGCGGCCAACCTGCAGTTCGGCGAGAACGGCGACGGCGAGCCGAAAGACTGCGTCTTCGACGGCACCTTCAGGCAGCTCGTCCAGCACCTCGGCGATCAACTCGATGGACGCGACGCGCGCATAGTCGATACTGCCGATCATGGGGGAGCTGACAATTTCGAAAGCGTCGAGTCGTACAAGCTCCTGCTTTGGCCGTTCGGCCCAGGTTGCCTTGACGTGTGTCAACGGCTCGAGCGCGCCGCCAAACCGGCGGCGCGAGCGCATGGCATGGCGCGCTACGCCCTTCAAACGTCCATGCTCTCGCGTGAACAGACTGACCAGCAGATCGGCTTCGAGGAAAGGCCAGGTTCTCAGGACCAGCGCCTCACCCGTTCTGACCACCACGCGTCCGTCTGCCAAGCCTCACCTCAACGTCCAAACTGCCGCAGATGATGATCCGCGTGCAGATAACCCCAGCGCATCCAGTCTTCGCGAGTCATAGCACCAAACATAGGATGGGCCGGATGGTCGCCAGTCGCGGCGATAAATTCCCAGTAAGTCTCGATCAATCCCGCTTTATCCGTATGGAAGGCTAGCGGAGCTGGAGCTCCCCGGCTGAATTCAAGTTCTGGTACCGTCTTCAAATTTCTGGGCCAACGCATCGGCGTTTCAAGCGCGATCCACTTCAAGAAACTTCGAGGAAGGGGCACCGCGACCTTCGCCGAGGGTAACGCGCCCTGGCCTAGGTTGTAAGCGCTCCGCAGATGACACACCATCTGACCTGGCGTCATCGAACCCCAACGTCTTCGATCCGTTTCGGTGATCAACTCGAATCGGCGTTCGATCTCGTTGGCATCGCCTCTCGAAGCCAGCGTCTTCACGGTGCTGCGCTCCTTTTTTCTCAGGGCTGAAAGCAAATGCGCGGCCGCCTGGGGCCGCGCATCGATCCTGAAACCGTAGACTCCGCCGTCAGACTAGCGACCGAAGTGCGTTGCGTTCTTCTCCTGGAAGCTCGCCCATTTCTCCGGCAGATCGTCACCAGCGTAGATCGCCGAGACCGGGCAAACTGGCACGCAGGCGCCGCAGTCGATGCACTCCACTGGATCGATGAACAGCTGATCCGCGTCGCTGTGTCCATTCTCGTCCTTCTTCGGGTGAATACAATCCACCGGGCAAGCATCGACACACGCCGAATCCTTCGTCCCGATACATGGTTCCGCAATCACATACGCCATCTCAAATCTCCCTTATGTCGCAAATCCTTCAGTTCCGACCTTGAACTTTGAACCTGATTCTAACAGTAGTACGGCGGCTAGCGGCAACTTCCGGAACGTCCGCGACAAGCCTGCTTTGAGTGGGTACGAAGCAAGCCTGAACTGTGCTTGCACGTGCAAAACAACTTACTCGCTGATGGCGAAGGTATAAATCTTGCCGCCGTTTGTAACGTTGCCGGTGCCTGGAGGAAGAATCCCGTACTCGGCGCCCGGTGTGTCCTTGGGTAGGGTGAAGGTATAGGTGCGTGGAGCGATTCTCGTGGCGGAGAAGGGAAGTTCGTCGCTTTTGGCGCCGCTGGTCGAGTGGAAGACGCCGCCCGTCAGTGTCCGGAACTCGCGGTCCTTGCCGTTGAGCCGAAAGCGGATCAAATCGTACTCGCCGGGATTGACACCATCGGGCGTGTAGATGAGGAACTCGATAGGGCGGGGCAGGAGCAGCTTCGATTGCGGGCCGGTGACCAGGCCGTTCATGTCCTGCTTGATGATCCCATCGGAGAGCGTATTTTTAAGCCAGCCGCTGGATTTCGAGTGCACGGGCTCAGATTCCATCGGTTGCCAGCGGCCCTGTGCGTCCTTATAGTAGACACCGATTTCATTCACAGGTGAGAGCGCCAGCGTGTCCGAGGCGCTGGCTAAAGCCTTCTCGTTGGCGCGAACCGCTAGCCCGGTGCCCTTTGCCTGCATGGCGGAGATGATGCGGTCAGAAAGGCCAGCCTGTTTCAGGGTGATCAGGTCGTCAGGCTTGGTATTGTAACGGCCAGGTTGCAGGTTGATGGTCTGGACGATGAGATCATCCCCAAGACCGGCCTTCGACATGCGAAGGATGGTGTCATTGTCGAGCGGGTGCGGACGGCTGGTGTCATTGTTTGTTTGCAGAGGCCCCGGGTTGTCGTCTGGAGCCTGGGCGTGCAGGTTCCCGTGCCCGCGAGCAAAAACAAGAAGAGCCAGGGTGCACGCGAAAAGAGCGGGAGAACGCCGACACATGCGCTGATGGTATCAGTCCGGCTGTGAGCCCCTCAACCGAACACGCTCGAACTGTTCGCCGATGCAGGCGCGGGCTGCGGGATTTGCAGAGACTTCGGCCTATGGTAAAGTTCAAGTAGCGCTGCTGAGGTTGGCAGCGCAAAGTGCTGTTTGAGCTGGCGTAGCTCAGCTGGTAGAGCATCTGATTTGTAATCAGAGGGTCGGGGGTTCAAATCCCTTCGTCAGCTCCATCGAATCCGAGCTTGACTCGAATGAGGAGCAGCCAGTTTTGCTGAGCAAGCAGCCTGGATCGTAGCTTTTGACTGGTTGTGGTGCTTGTCCCTTGGCTTGTACGAGCCACACTCCACCTGGAAGTGAAACAAGTTCTCTAGGCGGTTGGTGCGGTTGCTCGAGCTGTGAAGGGTTGAGTTGCAAAAGATGTGCACAGGTGGCCGAGCGGTTAATGGCAGCAGACTGTAAATCTGCCACTCTTCGAGTTACGGAGGTTCGAATCCTCCCCTGTGCACCATTCCTCTTCCGGTTTGCCAAAGTTCAGTCCTCATGTAGGGAGCGGTTTGATGGATATGCGCCCTGCCGGGATCGGACGGATGGTTGTAGCGCTTGTGGTGATTGGTTTGGCCGCAGCATCGGCATTCTGGACGATGGATCCCGGAAAGTACCGGGCGCTCACGTTTGTACTGCTCGCGTTTTTTGCGGTGCGGGTGGTGCTTCTGAGGGCGCGCTCGCGGTAGGATAGAAGAGTTGTTCGATTGAGTGCATGTGAAGTTTGGCTGGCGTAGCTCAGTGGCAGAGCACTCCCTTGGTAAGGGAGAGGTCGAGAG
>CAXTNM010000035.1:0-47415 GCA_964245715.1 uncultured Acidobacteriaceae bacterium
TCACCGCTCTCACCGCCGAGCAAACCCTCACGCCCACCGACGAAACCTTCCTTGACGACCTCGAACGCCGTGCCTGCCTCTACTTCGTCGAACAAGCCAGCCCCACCACCGGCCAGGTCCTCGATCGCGCCCGCGCCGACAACACCACCGGCACCCTCGACCCACGCCACATGGCCTCGGTCTCCGCCACCGGCTTCGGCCTCACCGCCCTCTGCATCGCCGACTCGCGCCGCTTCTTCCCCCATCAGCAGATCGTCGATCAGGTGCGAAAAACCCTCCGCTGGCACGCCAACGTCTTCCCCAACGACCACGGCTTCTACTCGCACTTCACCGACTGCGACTCCGGCAAACCCTACCCAGGTAGCGAGATCTCCTCGATCGACTCCGCCATCTTCTTCTGCGGTGCCCTCACCGCCCGCGCCTGGTTCCACGACGACCCCGAGATCGTCCAGCTCGCCACCAGGATCTACAACCGCGTCGATTGGCCCTACATGCTTGAAGGCCAGTCCACCTTCTCCATGGGCATTCGCAACGGTATCTTCATCCCCAACGCCCGCTGGAGCCACTACTGCGAGCTCATGATGATCCCGCTCCTCGCCCTCGGCTCTCCGACGCATCCGGTTGACCCTTCCGTCTGGACCGCCTTCTCACGCCCGAAGATCACCTACGACGGACTCACCTGGATCAGCGGCAACGACCCCCTCTTCACCCACCAGTACAGCCACGCCTGGTTCGACTTCCGAAACAAACACGATCGGTACGCCAACTACTTCCAGAACTCCGTCACCGCCACCAGGGCCCACGAAGCCTTCTGTCTCGCGCTCGGCAAACCCTACTCGCCCGACTACTGGGGTATCAGCGCCTCCGATTCAGCCCATGGCTATACCGCCTGGGGTGGCCCTTCGACAACAGGCAGCGCCCTTGGCCACCCAGACGGATCGGTCGTGCCGAACGCCACCGCCGGCTCGCTCCCCTTCCTCCCCGTCGCCTGCCTCCGCGTTCAGCGTGCGCTGAAACAAAACTACGGCGCCAAAGCCTGGGGACGCTACGGCTTCTGCGACGCCCTCAACCCCGAAGCCAACTACTACGACCCCGACGTCCTCGGCATCGACCTCGGCATCAGTGTCATCATGGCCGAAAACCTCCGCACCAGCCTGGTTTGGAACACCTTCAGCAAAAACCCTGAAGTCGCTTTAGCCTTCCACAAAGCAGGCTTCGTCAACGACGCACCGCACTCCTGAGCTCACAGGGTGCCAGCTTCGCTGTGGAAAAGCCTGTCAAGGGCTTTAGGTTCCCATTCGATCCTCATGTGCAACATTCGAGGTCACATACAGCTAGAAAGAAGATGTCCTCTCTACCCTGCTCACCCTGATAAACTGGAAGTAGGGAATAACGCAGTGGAAGCTCCGTCTCGATGAACATGAGCTCGGCCATGGTCATCACACTTGCCATGCAATCACCTGTGCACGAAAGTGCCACCTAAGTCTTTTGCTTTGAATATTTTATCCGTAAACCCAATGGATGCAGTATTTTAGCGAGACCATCTCCGCTAAGTCATTGCATCCATTGCTCATTTAACCAATTGATTAATGGGGGGGGCCCTACCCCATCAGGACAGCGCCTCCCAGCGAGAGATCGGACGAAACACCGCAACCAACAGCATCACCAGGCAGCCGATCATAGGAACCGCGAGTCCCAACCGCAGCGAACCGCTCGACGCTGAAACAACTCCAGTCAGCCAGGGAAGGAACGCCGATCCCAAACCAGCCAGAAAGAAAATAGCTCCACCCCGTTCATAGTGCAGCGCCCACGCGAGCAGCAGCGGATACGTTGGTCCGATCCCAAGCCCAAGACAGAAGGCAGCCATCAATACCGTCCAGCCGGAACCATCCGCAATGAGCAGCACCGCTCCAAACGCCATCAAGACGACACTTCCTCTCACCACACCAGCCTCACTGATCCAGCGATGCGTCGCCGACCAGAACAACCTGCTCACCAGCAAACCAGCCCACAAGAAAGTCGGAGCCGCAATCGTGTCAGCCACTGAGTGTCCCCCGCGTCGCGCATACGTCGCGAGCCAGCCACCAGCCGAGGCCTCAATGCCCGTAATCAGAAAAATCATCGCAACCAGCCCCGCAGGTACACGCCAGAAACCACCAGCATCTTCCGCCGAACGGACCGCAGGCAGCAGCCTCACCTGCTCCTGAAAGCAACCCCACAACGCCAGCGCGCTGAAGCAAAGCGCAAGTCCAAACAGCAGCGGCTGAATAATTCCAGCCGTCAGCGCCCGCACCGTCAGCAATGGACAAATCACTGCTCCCAAAGCCCAAAGCAGATTCAGCCGAACCATCTCGACGCCAGCCCGCTTCGCCTGCTGCTGCCTCAGAAGACTGATCGCTGTCATCGTCATTCCCAAACCCGCTCCGTAGAGACCCATCCACAGATCCGCCGCGAAGCCACCGCAAACTCCAAGGCCAACCGCAGCCACTGCGATGGCAACGCTCCCAGCGACCAGCCGCAGACGCAGCGACCCACGAACCAGCAAGGCTCCAAGGCTCGATCCAAGAAAGGACATCAGGATGAGAAAGCCACTCTGCGCATCACCTAGCTGCCATCGCTCGATCAGCGCTGGCAGCAACGCGCCAGGCAGCGCAACGCCGAGCCCTGTAGCCGCGAACCCCACGTACAGCGGTGTGACCTTCAAAACTCCCACTCCCGCCTCAGCATCAGCCTGTCCTCTTCTGTACCTTACCGGATCGCTCCCGCATCGATCAGCAGCTTCCCTGCGGAGCCGAAAACTCACCGACACCTTCTCTCTCGGATCCCGACCGCAACCAGGCATCGCTGCACTTAAGTGGGAGAGCCATCTTGCCGATGAAACTTATACTTAGGCATAACTTCTTCCTTATCGCTGCCTTACACGAACATGTCCAGGCCAGCGCGTCGGGAGCATGTCTCACCCGCTTGATCTCGCTGATCTGGAGCCCGGATGATCTTAACCAAGAACGATACGCATGTAAGCGAACTTCCGGCTCAGCTATCCCATCAACTTCTTGACTCACTCATTCTCCGTTTTGAGGCCTCTGCCGCGTCGCATCCGCATCATCCAGCTGTCGTACTCGGCGAACGCACCCTCACCTACTCCGAACTCAACAACCAGGCCAATCGGATTGCACACCGTCTCCTTGCGCTTGCGTTGCCACAGCCCTCCATCGTCGCCATCTGGCTCGATCGCTCGCCCGAGATGATCGTCGCCATGCTCGGCGTCCTCAAAGCCGGACATACGTATCTACCGCTCGAAGCGACCTATCCAGCCGCGCGCATTCTGCAGACTCTCGAAGACGCGCGGCCCGCTGCCGTTATCTCGGACGAGTCGCTGGCTTCGACGCTCCCAGCCCTTGAAACCTGCATATTGTTCTTTCCCGGCGAAGAGACCCGCGAACACAACCCGCAGGTCGTTATCGATCCAGCAGCCGCAGCATACGTGATCTATACCTCTGGAAGCACAGGAAGGCCGAAAGGTGTTCGTGTCAGCCACACGAACGTGCTGCGCCTCTTCGATCAGACCTCTGCGACGTTCCGCTTCGACGAAAATGACGTCTGGACGATGTTCCACTCCTTCGCCTTCGACTTCTCGGTTTGGGAGATCTGGGGTCCGCTGCTCACTGGTGCGAAGCTCGTTCTGGTCCCGTTTGAAACGACCCGTTCCCCGGAGGACTTCTATCGCCTCTTAGCGGCTGAGCGCGTGACCATCCTCAATCAGACACCTTCAGCCTTCCATCTTCTTTCTGAAATTGAGAGCAATGGGCTGTCGCTGCCGCTCGCTTTGCGCCTCGTGATCTTCGGTGGTGAGGCTCTGAAGTTCTCGACGCTGAAGGCCTGGTATTCACGCCATGACGATACGCGTCCACAACTCGTCAATATGTACGGCATCACCGAAACAACGGTGCACGTCACCCTGCGCAACGTCTCCCAGGCTGATGCCCACTTTGAGCTCGACAGCCTGATCGGCGCGCCGATTCCCGACCTCTCGCTTCACCTGCTCGACGCAGACCTCAAACCCGTCGCCAGCGGCGAGCTTGGAGAGCTTTGCATCGGCGGCCCCGGCGTCGCGCTTGGTTATCTGAACCGTCCCGAGCTCACGGCAGAGCGCTTCGTCATGCTCGAAGGCGAGCGCGTCTACCGTTCGGGAGATCTCGCACGCTGCCGTGCCGATGGCGAGCTCGTATATCTCGGCCGTCGCGATGAGCAGGTCAAGATCAGCGGCTTCCGCATCGAACTCGGTGAGATTGAAGCTGCGATCGGTGCGCACCACGGCATCGCGCAGGTCTGCGTCGTGCCGCATACGGACGAGACGAACCGCACCCAGCTTGCCGCATACTTCACCCAAATTCCAGGTAGCCCGGTCTCCATCGCAGAGCTTGCGCAGTCGATCAAGCGCCAACTTCCCGCGCAGATGCTGCCTGCCTTCTTCACTCTCCTTCCATCCTTGCCGCTCACGTCAAATGGTAAGATCGACCGCAAAGCGCTGCCTGCTCCAACCCTCTATAGAGCTCCTGGCGAGAGCCATCCTGACCCCGTCTCCGAGATCGAAGAGACCGTCCTGGCGCTTGTTCGCGAGGTGGTCGGCGTCCCGACGATCAGTCTTCACGACTTCTTCTTCTCGGTTGGCGGTCACTCGCTGCTGGGCACGCAGTTCGTCATGCGGGCGCGAGAGGCCTTCGGCGTCAAGCTCACCCTGCGCGATCTCTTCGAGACGGAGACAATCGCAGAGATCGCGGCAAAGATCGAGGAACTGATCCTCGAAGACATTGCCAGCATGAGTGAAGACGAGGCGATTCGCCAGGTGGATGCGACGCTGGTGCCTTCGGAGCCTCGGCGTTGATCGCGGCACCGCCACTGACACGCAAGCAGGAGGCCCAATACAGCCTTCTGCAGCTGCTCAAGCCAGAGGTCCTTGCCGATCCCTACCCGCTCTATGCTCGGCTACGCGCGTTCGAACCCGTCCACTGGGATCCATTCCTACACTGCTGGGTGGTCAGCACCTACGCTGAGGTTGTCACCGTGCTGACGAGGTTTAAGGCCGAGCGCACGCCTTCGCCCGAGCGCATGGCTGCCATGGGCCTCGCCGCGCTCAGCCCCTATGCCGAGCTGATGCAGCGCCAGCTGCTCTTCATCGACGCTCCGGACCACAACCGCATACGCGCTGTATGCGCCTCTGCTTTCACGCCCGGGAGAATCGCGCATCTTCGTGAAGAGATTCAGCGCATCGCCGATACACTCCTCAGCCGCGTCGCGGCGCAAGGAGAGATGGATATCGTTGCCGATTTCGCAAGCCACTATCCCGCGCTGATCCTGACGGCGCTGCTTGGCTTGCCCGAAACCGATCTCGACCAGCTCCGCCGCTGGGCTGCTGATTTCGGCGAATTAATCGGTAACTTCGAGCATGACCCAGAACGTATCGAGCCGCTGGCCCGGTCGCTCGCAGAATTCAGGAGCTATATAGCTGCGCAGGTTGTTGAACAGCAGACTACCCCCCGCAACGGTCTGATCTCTACCTTGCTCGCGGCTGAAACTGATCGGCAATCGCTCAGCTTCGACGAGATTGTGGCTAATTCGCTGCTGATGATCGGCGGCGGCCTCGAGGAGCTATCGAACCTGGTTTCGAACGGCATGTACTCGCTCCTGCTGCGACCAGACCAGCAAGCGCTGCTTACCGAACTCCCTGAGATCATGCCGTCCGCGATCGAGGAGTTGCTGCGTTTCGAATCAACCACGCAATACACCGGACGCGTGGCGCCCGAAGACACAACGCTCGGGGGCAAAGCGATTCGCAAAGGCGACGCCGTGACCGCAGTGCTCGCGTCGGCGAACCGTGATCCCGCGCGTTTCTACCGGCCTGATGAACTCGACCTCACCCGCGGGGACAATCGCCATGTCGCCTTCAGTTGGGCGGCCCATTACTGTCTCGGCGCCCCTCTAGTGCGCATGTCAGCCTCGATTGCATTTTCGACCATCCTAGCGCGCCTCAACGGACTGAGCCTGGTAACCACGCAGCCGAAGTGGAGAGGCATGGCTGCCATGCGTTCCATTGAATCCCTTAGAGTGCGCTTCAACACTGTGGCGCCTGAGTTGTCCTCGAACTGAACGATGCTGATCGAAGAGAAGACCCTCGAACCCGTTTCACTCTCGGATGCCAAGCGCCGACTGCTTGCGCGGCGCCTCAAAGGTGCTGCTTCGGCAACTGCCCCTGTGGATCGCATCTGCCCGCGACCTGCTGGTTCCCGCACCGTCCTCGGTCCAGACCAGTACAACGTCTGGCTTGATGCCACGCTGCACCCAGATACCCCGACCTATAACGAAAACGTCACAGTCTTTTACGCGGGTGAGATTGAGCCAGGCCTGCTCGAGCGTGCTTTCAACCTCTTCCTGAGCCGCCATGAGGGTTGGCGTACCAGCTATCAGCAGGAGCAAGGTGAAGTGCTGCAGGTCATTCACCCGGAGGTGCGCCTCGCGCCGTTGCACCTGATCGACCTGAGTCATCTCTCGTCCGAACAAGCCGATGCAGAATACACGCGGCTGGCGACAGAGCAGGCGCAGCGCTTGCTCTCGCTTGAAGACCCGCCCCTGCTGCGCGCGACGCTGGTCCGGCTTGGACCAGACGACTGCCGACTGCACTTGACGATCTCTCACATGATCTTCGACGGCTACTCCATCCGGCGGACATTCCTGGTCGAGCTGGCGACGATTTACGGAGCTCTCGAAGCTGGTATCGAGCCAACTCTGCCGCCGGTGGAACTTCACTACGCCGACTATACAAACTGGCGAATTCAGAACCTGGACTCGCCCGAGCTCAAGCAGCAGCTCGACTTCTGGTGCAAACAGCTTGCGGGCGAATTGCCGCTGCTCCGTCTACCGGCGGATAGGCCAAGGCCGGCTGTGATCTCCCATCGCGGCGCCACTGAGCGGTTTACACTCTCACGGAAGCTCACTGAAGCTCTTCGCCAGCTGGGCAAGCCCTACCGGGCGTCGTTTTACATGACGCTTCTGGCTTCACTGAAGACGCTGATGTTCCGCTATTCGGGCCAGAACGAACTCATCATCGGATCGGTTGCAGACGGACGCAGGCGTCCTGAACTCGAATCCATGATGGGCTTCATGATCGACGTCTTCGCGGTTCGTACCCGACCGGATGCGTCGATGCCGTTCTCGACGTACCTGACGCAGGTTCGCCAAACGCTGCTTGAGTCGATGGCAGCCGCGCAGGTCCCGTTTCAACGCGTCGTTGAAGCCATTGGAGCAAAGCGCGATCTTAGCCACGCGCCCATCTTCCAGACGCTGTTTGTACTGGAACCGCCGCAAGAGCCCTTCGGCAAGTGGTCGCTTTCAGCGAGCGAGATTGATCGAGGCGCCTCGAAGTACGACCTCTACATTGAGGCCGACGAACACGCGACTCACACCGGCGTGTCGATCGACTACTCGACGGACCTGTTTGATGCGCCAACAATCCGGCGCATGATGGGCCACTGGGAGACGCTCCTCAACGCAATCGTCGCCGATCCCGAAACAAGCCTGGGCGAACTAGCGATCCTCACTCCTGCTGAACGTGAGACGCTGCTTTCGAGTTGGAACGCAACCTCTGCAGCGATGCCTGCCACCACGATGCATGGTCTGGTTGAAGCGCAGGCAAGGCGTACGCCCGAGGCGCCAGCCGTCCTCTTCGAAGGGCAAACTTTCACCTATTCCGATCTCGAGCGCGACGCAACGCAGCTTGCCCATGCGTTGCGCGAAGCCGGGGCCAGAACAGGCACATTGGCAGCAGTCTTCCTCGATCGCTCGCAGCATCTTCCCGTCGCATTGCTTGGCGTGCTTAAGACGGGCGCGGCTTACATGCCGCTTGACCCGGGCACGCCCGCGGCCCGCATCGCTCTGTGCCTCGAAGACGGCAATCCTGCGGTAATCCTCACCCAGCGCAGCCGCGTTGCCGAACTCCCGAATTCCGCGGCAACGGTTCTCGTGCTTGAAGACATCCTGGTCCAGCCTTGGCGCGGCGTCTTCGATGGGCTGCAAGTCGCTCCCGAAGACCTCGCTTACGTCATCCACACATCGGGTTCGACGGGAAGGCCTAAAGGCGTTGAACTACGACATGCAGGTGTGGTGAACTTCCTGCTGTCGATGCAGCAGGAGCCGGGCTTTACGGCTGCCGACACGTTGGTTGCAGTCACTACCGTCTCGTTTGATATTGCGGTCCTCGAGCTCTTTCTACCCCTCACCACGGGCGGTAAGGTGGTAATCGCGAGCCGCGAGGTAGCGCTCGATCCCCAACGTCTTGCGGCCTTGATCGACAACTCCCAGGCGACTGTGCTGCAGGCGACACCGGCCATGTGGTCCGCGCTGGTCGGCAGCAACTGGCAAGGACGAGAGGACCTTAAAGGCCTCTGCGGCGGCGAAGCCCTGAAACGTTCTCTGGCCGACCGGCTTCTAGCCCTCGGTGTCGACCTTTGGAACGTTTACGGGCCAACTGAAACCACGATCTGGTCCACCCTCGCGCATGTCGAGCCCGGCCTGAACACTATCAACGTCGGGCGTCCGATCGCCAACACGACTGCCTACATTCTCGACCAGCAGCAGCGACCCGTCCCGGTCGGAGTTGCCGGCGAGCTTTACCTGGGCGGTATCGGAGTCGCTCGGGGATATCACAACAGACCCGAGCTTACCGCGGAGAAGTTCGTCTCGCTCGAAGTCGCTGGCGGCGCGCGCCTCTATCGAACGGGCGATTATGCGCTCTATCGCGACAACGGCACGATCGAAATTCAGGGACGCTCTGATAATCAAGTCAAGATTCGCGGCTACAGGATCGAGCTTGAAGATGTCGAGGTCAACCTGGCGCAACATCCTCGCGTGGCTGCAGCCGCCGCCACGACATGGCCAGATCCTGACGGCGGACAACGCCTCTGCGCCTACCTGACTGGTGTTGGCGGTCCTCCTCCAAACGCTGCCGAACTGCGGCAGTTCCTGCGCGGCCGGATCGCTGAGTACATGATCCCGTCCGACATGGTTGCGCTCGACAGTCTGCCTCTGACTTCGAACGGTAAGGTTGACCGCAAGCAGCTTCGGGAGCCCGAACGCACCGTCGCGTCCACACCGCAGCCTGAAGCAACGCTCCAGGCCGAGGAACTCCGGCTGGCTCGCATCTGGTCCGAGCTTCTTCAGGTCGATCACATCTCAGCAACGGACAACTTCTTTGATCTCGGCGGCCATTCGCTACTTCTGCTTAAGCTCGTGCGCCTGGTCAACAAGGAGTTCGCGACCGAGCTCACGATGGCCCAGCTTTTTCAATCGCCAACGATTGAAAAACTGGCCGCCGTCGTCAGAGAACTTCAGCAAAGAAGCGCGCACGGCGACTGGAATTCACTTGTATCGCTGAATCCAAGGGGGAGCAGACGTCCCCTCTTCCTCATTCACTCGCTTATGCTTTACGGCCGTCTTCCTGACGCACTGGGCGCCGACCAGCCGTTCTACGCGTTGCAGCCACTACCCTTCGAAGATCATCCCAGCATCGACTATGTCGAACGCATGCTCGACGACCATATACGCCAGATCAAACGCGTGCAGCCTCAAGGTCCGTACCAGATCGCCGGCTGGTGTTTTGCAGGCTGGCTGGCCTACGAAGTCGCGCGCCGGCTCGAAACAAACGGCGATCGAGTTAGCCTGCTCGCCCTTCTTGATTCCTGGTGTCCCTACAAAGTCGCGCCCTCCGCAGAACTCTTTCCGACCCCCAAAATCGCTCGTCGCGGATGGACCACTCGCCTGCGCTCGCTCTCATTCAAGTTCAGCTTTCACTGGCGCGAGTTGCTACGGCTTCCAAGCGCCGAGCGACCCGATTATCTCCGACGCTCGATGCGCGATCTCTGGGCGATCTACTCTATCCCAATCACTCGCGACATAAAGGCTGTACTTTACCGAGTTTGCCGGCGCTTCAGCATCCCGATGCTGGCTATTCTGCGCGACTCGAACGTCGTCACGTATGCCTGGCTGCGCAACTATCAACTTCAACTCTACCGCGGAGACATCAGCCTTATCCGACCTGGCGACGTTGCGGTTCCGCCTGATTCTGATCCGCACTGCGGGTGGCGCGCGCTGACCACAGGCACGATCACCAGCACCTTCGTCCCCGGTGACCGGAGCAGCATGTTCTTAGGACACAACCTCACGCTCCTTGCGGATACCCTGCGCCGCATGATGGCGAAGGTACAGCCTTAAGTCAGCGGGAGGCTTGTCCGCTCGGCCCTATCTCCGTTCGTGCTTTTTTCGCGCAATCAATACTGCCGAGTAGGCGGCCCCGAAGCCATTATCAATGTTAACTACCACGACGTTCGGGCTGCAGGAGTTCAGCATACCAAGGAGCGCACTCGCACCGCCGAAGCTCGCTCCGTATCCGACTGAAGTGGGAACCGCGATGACGGGTACGCCGACCAGGCCACCCACGACGGAGGGCAGCGCTCCTTCCATGCCGGCGCAAACGATCACGACGTCCGCCTGCGTCATGGATTCGCGAACGCTCAGGATGCGGTGCAATCCAGCCACCCCGACGTCGTAGAACTTCGTCACCTGTGCTCCGAAGGTCTCCGCGGTTACAGCTGCCTCTTCCGCGACTGGCAGATCACTTGTCCCGGCACATACGACAGCCACATGTCCGCGCCCAGAGTTTGGCTGCGCATCTTCTTGAGCTTTCATCGTGGCATTTGGATGGGCCTGGTGGGCGACCGTTCTTGCGACCGGATTGTGCACCACGCCTGGGTACACCTTCACCAGTTCCGCCGCGGTACTCGGATCTACCCTGGTTGCAAGCACATCCACGCCATCCTTCAACAAACTTCCAAAGATCGCAACCGTCTGCTCGGTGGTCTTACCCGCAGCATAGATTACCTCAGGGAGTCCTGTACGGAGACTCCGATGGTGATCCACACGGGCGTGGCCCAGATCCTCGTAAGGCAGCTTCGACAACTCCGCTGCCGCAGCTGCAGGCGAGACCTGCCCCTTCTCTACTTCACTCAGAATGGCCAACAATGCTTGCGGAGTCATTTTGCCGAACGCCCCCGATACGCAGCCACTGCTGCTGCCTGGACGTGCTTGAGCGCAATGCCATGCTGGATTGCGGCCGCTTTGCAATCCTCAAACTCAGGCGCGGCATTCAGCTCATTCGCTCCTGAAAACCCTACCTTCATCCGGATCTCTCCAAACTCCGTTGTTACCTGAACATGCCGACGCTCAAGACACATACGCTTATCCTGCCTGACGCGAAGTCCGAGGGTGCTGGTTTCGCGCAGGATCAGCCCGGCTAATTCATCGCTCTGAGCCAGGTCCGCAAGCACTGTCAGAAGGGTTCCGGGACGTCCCTTCTTCATGATCACCGGAGTTAACATCACGTCCAAGGCGCCTGCTGCGAGCGCCTGTTCCGCTACGTACGCAATGACCTGCGGAGACAGATCATCAAGCGCCGTCTCAAGGACGGAAACTGTCTCCAGGTCTCTGCTGTCTGACGTCTCACCGATTACGAGCCGAAGCACATTAGGAAAATCCTGGGGATTGCGAGTACCGGCTCCATAGCCGATCTGCTCCACGGTCATGGCCGGCTGCACGCCGAACTCCGGTGCAAGGGCCCGCAGCAACGCAGCCCCTGTAGGTGTCACGAGTTCCTTCTGAACATGTGCCGAATACGTGGGAAAGCCTCGCAACAGATCCGCAGTCGCAGGGGCCGGAACCGGGAACAAACCGTGAGCACATTGAACCATCCCTCCGCCGACATTGATGGGTGAGCTGTGCCACGCGCCAATGTTCAGGTGATGGATGCCGGCGCACGCCGCGACGATATCGACGATCGCGTCGACCGCGCCCACCTCATGGAAGTGAATCTGTTCGATCGGCACGTTGTGGATCTTGGCTTCGCTGCCGCCGAGAAGTTCGAAGGAGCGCACCGCCGTGCGCTTCACCGGCTCGGCGAGGTCTGCGCTCTCGATGAGCGCGCGGATAACTGTCAGCGAACGTCCGTGGCTATGAGCGTGATCTTCGGCATGCGAGTGGGTGTGCTCGTCCTCGGCATGGGAGTGTGTATGTGGATGCTCGTGAGGGTGGCCGGTTTTATGCAGATGCTGCGTCTTTGGGAGATGCGAATGCTCAAGGCCTGATCCCTGATGCTCAAAGCTCCCACCCGCATCCTGTGCGAATCCGCCATCAGCCAGCCTGTCATTCTCGAGCACATGGACCTTGACCGACGAGATCCCGCTGCGGTCCACCTTCTCCACTTTCAGGGAGGCACCAAGTTTCAGCGCGCGCGTCGCATCCTGCAGGACGGCAAGAGGTACTCCGGCGTCTACCAGCGCGCCAAGAAACATATCGCCTGAGACTCCGGCGAAACAATCCAAATAAGCAATTCGCATCAGGGTTCCTTCAGTTCGTGGTTCCAGCCAGGATTCTAACTCCTGGCCCTGGAAATCGCGGATACCGGAAGAACTTCGTTCATCGAGCCGGTCCGGTAGCCTTGTGTGTCAAGTGTCGTGTAGCGGAAGGCGCATCCCTTCAACGCTTCGGTGATTTGATCGAGGACCTGCAGGTTTAGGGCGCGCGGCAGATCTTCACGAGCGATTTCTACCCGGGCCAGATCGCCATGGTGCCTGACCCGTACTTTGCGGAAGCCCATCGCAGCTAGGGCATCTTCTGCGCGCTCAACCTGTGACAGATTTTCGGTGGTTACAACTCGGCCGTACTCTATTCTCGAGGAGAGGCATGCGCTCGCGGGTTTGTCGGCAAGCTCCAGGCCAGCCTCACGCGCCAAGGTGCGTATTTCCGCCTTGGTCAGCTCTGCCTCAACCAGAGGAGCGAGCGCGCCGTGGAGCTTTGCTGCCTGCTGCCCCGGCCGGAACTCGCCCCGATCGTCCAGGTTCATCCCGTAAGCCAGGCGGTCGAACCCGAGTTCTCCTCGGGCTTTCTCCATCTGGGTAAATAGCTCGTCCTTGCAGTGGAAACAGCGCTGAGAGTCGTTCTTTGCGTAGTCAGGGTTCTCGAGTTCAGCGGTGTGAAGGATCTTAATGGGAATCCCATGCTTGGCGGTAAACTCCAGTGCCGCCGCAAGCTCTTTACGCGGGAGCGAAGCCGAGTCCGCGATGACTGCGAGCATCTTGTCTCCAAGCGCACGGTGCGCCGACCAGGCCAAGAAAGCTGAATCGGTTCCACCCGAATAGGCGACCAGCAGCGAATTCAAAGCCGCCAGCGAATGGTCCAACTGCATCGATTTCTGCTGTAACTCACTCATCCAGCTGACATAGCCTCTTACACTTGTTGATAGTGCCGCACTTCGAGCGCCCTAGTGCAGAAGCGGCAACTTGTCGCTTGTCCCAAATAGGAACACTAGCCCAATAACAAAACTATAAACCGCTGCCAGCGACGTGACGAAGGTTTGCACCCTGGGACGTGCCACACTCCCTGCAAAAATGCCTGAGGCGCTCGCCGTCATAAGCGTATTCATCACCAGCAAGCCGATGATGAAGGCAGTCAGACCGAGGAAGCCTCGAGAGGTGCCTCCAAGATTCGCGGCGAGGAGGAACAAGAGTAGCTGCGAAGGAGTCTCTGCGCCAAGGCCATGGATGATTCCCACAATGAAGACCGAACTGCGGTCATATTTGAAGGTGAAAGGCTCAGGTTTTGGAAGATCTCTGTTCCCGAGGCTGCGCACGCGCCAGCCTGCGTAGCGAGCTCCGGAGATCAGCAGGGCAATCCGACTCCGCGGAATATGTGCGTGACCGTGCACGGTGGCATCATCGCGACGCCGGATGAAAGCCCAGAGAACGTAAACCGCAAGCACCACCAGCGTCGCACCCACCAACCGCTCGCCAATCGCGTCGAGGTGTCCGGGCAGGGAGAGATGGAGCAGAATGACGAGACAGCCGAGTGCAGCAACCGTTAGAGCATGGCCGAGGGCGTAAAGCAAACCCAGGCCCATGCCCTGCCTCCAACCGCGCTGCACGCTGGTGATGTCCGAAATGGCAGCGAGGTGATCATAATCAAAGCCATGCCGCAAGCCCAGCGCAGCACAGGAGAAGAGAGCGAGTTCTAGAGGAGTCGACATGCGGAACACCCTTGTGATGCAAAAACGCTGCTGCGCGAGAGTTTGACTCAGCTCGCAACGCAACGGCTCCTGACGAGTCTATGATGACAGCAAAACACCTTGCATGTCGCATCCCGGAGAATTCATGACCCGCACGCATCTTCGCGCCACACTTGTCGTCGCGCTTCTTACGCTTACGCCTGCTTTCGTTGCACATGCCCAGACCGGCGGGACTGCCCCCAAAATCGCCGCAGGAACGATAATTGAACCCTCCAAGAGCTTTGACGAAATGCTGACGGGACTCGAAAAGGAGTTTACCTCCGCCGCCGAAGCGATGCCCGCCGACAAGTACGGCTTTGCGCCGCCCTCGACCGAAGGCGCAAAGTTTGAAGGCGTGCGTACCTTCGCGCAGGAGATTACCCACGTCGCCCAGGCGAACTACAGCTACGGTGGCGCCGTAGGGAAGATGAAAGCGGATATCGATCCGAAAACCTTGAGCAGCTTGACGGATAAAAGGCAGATTCTTGCCGCCCTAGCCGCTTCCTTTTCCTTTGTGCACAAGGCCATCGCGACGCTTACTCCGCAAAATGCCTTTGAGTCCGCTTACGGGAACGCCAGCCGTGCTTCGCTTGCCGGCGGCGTCGTCGCGCATGCCTTCGATCATTACGGGCAGATGGTGGAGTATCTGCGGATGAATGGCATCGTTCCGCCGGCCAGTGCCAAGTAAAAGTATCGCTGCTTGCGGAGACGTTGACGCCTGATAGCCGCCAGCTATCAGGCGTCATCTAGGGCACGAGCATAATGGGAGCCTGCCAGTACGTGGCGCGGCCGCGCGTGGGATCGACGACGGTCACCTGGCACTGGTACTCGCCGGGCTTGAGGCCGCTTGGTACCACGGTGAAGTTCAGCGCAACCATGCCGAGACGGCTACCCGCCGAGGGTGTCAGTGCCTGTGGCTTGGTTTCGAAGACCTTGTTGCCCTCGCGATAGAAGCTTACGTAGCCTAGGATCGGGTCCGTGGCGGCCGCTCCAGGCTCATAGCCCTGCAGGTACACGTACATCTCGTGGTCGGTGCCGAAGACGCGCGTTACGCTTGGAATCAACTTTCCGTCGCTGGTCACGAGCGGGTCGGCGGCTGCATCCCGGGCTTGATCCTTCTTCTTGTTGGCGTCATAGAGCGCCTGCGAGAGCGGCACGCGCTGGCTGCTGAGGACGACCGAGCTGATCGGCACGCGCTCGACCACCTTATTCAGATTGGGAATGATGAAGGTGGTCTGGTAAGTTCCGATCCGGCCGGTGTCGTCGTCGCGCGCGAGAATTTTGATCTCGTATTTGCCTGGAAGCAGAGTGAATCCAGCGTCGTACTCGATTGGGCGCCTGGCGAGGTCGGCGGCGGTTGCGTCTGAGAGCTTGATATTGACGTGATCGCGAACGTTTGTGACGGTTGTGCCGCCAACGACGTCTTTAATCTCCCCCACGAAGTCAATGAGCGTATGCTCGGCGCCACCCTTTTTGGCCAGCGCCAGTTCCCTTCCAGGAATCTTCACGATGATCGGTACGTAGTACTCGGCGCGGTTGAGCTGGAAGTAATCGATCTCCATGGCGATCGTCAGGTCCGTTACGGGATCGGCAAGCATGAGCGCATCTTCGAGTTGACGCTCTTTGTCGATGGCGTTGAACTTGGCGAAGACCTTGTCGGCAAAGTAGCCTTGGCGATAGTCGAGCCTGGCGCCAGCATACCCAGGCCCGAGTGTCAGTTTCACCTTGCGGAACCGCCCATTCTGCTCGTTATTCGAAGTGTAGTAGCCGATGATGTAGTACTCGGTGATCGCCTGCTGTGCCTTGACGATACCCTGCATCAGATCGTTGGTATCAAAGAGAGCTTTCCCGCCGGTGTCGCCGGCGAGTGCGTAGAGCGTATCCTGCGACTGCTGGAAACGGTCCGTAATTGCCTGAGCGGCGGTTCCGGAATACATGCCTTGATTGCCGGGAGAACCCTGCGTCGCATCTCCGAGCGGAGCACCCGCAACCAGCCCCCGCGCGTCGATCGGCCAAATGGCGACACCAGCGCGAATTGCGGCGTCGACCGTGGCGTGAAGCTGCGCCTGGTTGTCGACGCCGTTCAGCCGAAGCCCGCTCGCAAAGTAGAGCAGCGCCTTCTTCTCGTTCAACTGGCCGAGCATCCGGGCGGTCGTCTGCAGTGCAGAAAGTTGACGATCGGTGTTGAAGACGTTGAACTCACCATCATCTTGCCCGAACGCTGCGCCCAAGTCGACCGCGCTCGAATCCTCGGCCGTCTCAATATCGTTCTGGCCTTCGCCGACGATCATCGTCTGCAGGATGCTGAGTAGACGGTTCTTGTCTCCAGAAAAATCCTGCAACACATCGACCGCGCCGCCGGTATAGCGCATGACTGAAACCAGGTCCGCCTCGGTCATCTGGGTACGGATGAACTTTTCCGCGGCCGTCAGCGCGCGTAACTGGTCGCTTGGTCGCATGGCAGACATATCGAAGTACATGGCCAGCAGCCGCTTGTTGTCGTACTTCGGCGCAGTCTCCGTCTCGCCCTGGATCTGGGTGCGCGCCAGCCTTTTATAGATCTTGATGTTTTCGTCCGATTTGCCGGGTGCGACCGGCGCAACGGCCGTTGGCAGGGTTTCGTGTTCGCAGAACCTGATCGGCTGCGGCACGCCATCCTCGGTGAGGGTGAAATCCTTCGCGGTTATGCCTTGAATAGACTTGCCGTCGCTATCTTTGACGGTCACGGTTTCGACGACGAGCTGAGACTTGACCGATAGGGTGAAGGTTTCGCCACTTTTGGCGATGGAGTTCTCCCCGATCTGCTGCGCGTGCGCGGCGATTGCGGCAAAGATGACGGAAGCGAACGCAACGACGATTCGAGAAGACGCTAGCGGCCTCGGTAGACGCCGGCTGAAGCTGCCAGGTCTTGGAGATGGAGGAACCCATGCGATCGAGGAGACTATCTGCAGAGCGAATTTGCGCATGGCTAAAACCTCAACCGTGTTGTAATTTGCAGGCTCCGCATCGGGTTTGCCGCAGATGGCAGCCCAAAGGTCGTGCTATCGGGAGCCGTGTTGAGGCCCGTGAAGGGCACGACATTGTTCCAGCTGGTGTAAGTCACATGGTTTAGCACGTTTGTTCCATCTACTCGCACATCGAGCGTGAAGTGATCCTTGAGCCGGAAGGTCCGCGCGATGGAGCTGTTCGTGGTGAGCTGGACAGGTCCTTCGATTGAATCTCGGCCTGCGTCGCCCCATCGGCCCGCCGCAGGAGCCTTATAGGCGGCCACGTTGAGGTGAGTCAATCCACTTCCGGCGTACACCGGAGCGCCGGTAACGTCGGGGCGGATGGTTCCAGTGAAGCCGGTTCCGGGCACCGCAGCCAGCAGGATGGGCGTCTCCGGCAGACCACTGCCAGAGGTGATGGTCGTGACGACTGTCCACTCCTTCAGCAGCGTGCCTCGCCAACCGTGCATGAGAGCTCCGCCACCCAGGCCCTGACCGGAGGTGTACTGCAAGGAAGCGTTGAGCAGGTGCCGTTGATCGAAGGTTGAAAGCCCCCGCTCTGCCCTCAGATTGAGCCAGTCCTGCGCGATCGTTGTAGTTGGCGGCGTGACCGCGGCCAGTCCAGCGGCAACGGGTCCCGAGCCTCCAAGCACTGCGTCGTCATCGATCGACTTCGAGTAGGCATATTGGACCGAAGCCGTGAACCCGCTGCGCAGCCTGCGCCGCAGCTGCACCTGGCCCGACTCCCGCGTCGAGTCGCCGTTCGAAGCCTTGTAAATAAAGCCCTCGGGGCCGTTGGAGGTGACGGTCGAGCCGATCGGATAGGTATTCGGCAGAAACTCCTGAACTCCGCTTGTGCCTTTGACGCCTTGATAGGTCAGCGTGCCGACGAGCGCTCCGGGCAGATCTCTCTGTGCCGACAGTTGCCAGATCTGGGCATAGCCCACGCGCAGGTTCGGATCGACGGCAAAGGTATCGGTCGTCGTTCCCGCGCAGGATAGAAAGCCGTTTGCCAGCGAGAGAGCACACCCGGGCTTGTTGGCCACGTTTATGCTGGTCGAGAGCGGAGCCTGCTGAGCCATCTGCAGGGCGGTCGCCTCGTAGATGGAGGTGTCGTCGTAGATGCCGTAGCCGGCACGAACCACAAGAGTTGAACCTGCAATGGGTCTCCATGAGACGCCGAGCCGAGGCTCAAACCCGCGTTTGTCCGGCTCGATCAACGAAGTGGGATAGTGGAAGCCCGTAAGCGAGCCAAGCGGCGTGCCGGCAAGCACGGGCGCAACATTTGCGTAGCCTGAGGTCACATCCAGGTTCACCAGCCGGTTCTTCAACTCCGTGATCGGCGCGCCGTACTCCCAGCGAACGCCCACGTTCAGGGTCAGTTCAGGTCGCAGGCGCCAGTCGTCCGACACAAATGCGTCGTAGGCTGAGTTCCTCAGGTACTTATCGGCGTTGCCGTAAGCAACTGTACTTGCATCCGGAACACCAACAAGGAAGTCGGCTACATCGGACCCGGTCGCGGCACCCGTAAAAGTAAATTGTCCGCGCGGGTTCTGCTGTTCGAGCACGTTGAACTCCTGCCGTCGCAAGTCGCCGCCGAAGGTCACGTCATGTTTGCCTCTATTCCATTCGGTCGACACACTCATCCCATCGGTGCGGTTCCGGTTGAACTCGTCATTCACATCGGTCAGCGGCGCTGTTCCGCTCGAAAAGCTGAGGGTCGGCGGACCCCAGTCGGGCGCATCCTGCAGGTTTCCTGAAATACCTGCGCTCGAAGATACATTGTTCTTGTAGGCGAAAAACGGATCGACCAGGGTCCGCAAACGGCTGAGCTTGTAGCCAGTCGTCACGAAGAGGTGCTGCCCGAAGCGATGTTGCCAGTTCACGTTGGCATCCAGGCCGAGCGTGTCAGTCTTGTCAACGAAGCCGAAGAGGCTACCGGCGCTCACGCGTGAACTCTCAAACGCGAAGTTGCCGAAGAATTGGTCGCGTTTCCCGATCGTCTTGTCCATCCTCAGCTGCACGGCATCATCGTGAGTCGCGCTGAGCACAGAAGTCTGGTAGTTGTACAGTGTGCTTCCCGCCAGATTCGGCAAGGGATACAGCGCAAGTAGAGCCTGCGCCTGGGAACTGACTGGCACGATATCGCCGGGGTATGGGAGATCGGTCACAGGATCGACTGGCGTGATGGGCTGTCCGAGCGCGTTCAGTTGACTGGCAAAACTGCCATTCCGCTCGGCTTGGTCAGGCACGAGGCCAGAAAGCGTCCTGTCGTCCGTATCCCGGGTGAACTCGTAGGCTACAAAGAAGTTAGGGCCGTGCGGCAGCAGCCTTGGGATCTTGATGGGGCCGCCGAAGGTCAGGATCGCTGTCAGCCGGTCGTAGGAGGCCTTCGCCGTATCGAGGCCCGTCAGTGATTCCGGCCGCGCATCGAAGACGGAGTTATCGATGCGCAGCCCGAGTCCGCCGTTATACAGGCTCTTGCTGCTGCGGGTATTGCCGAACGCCGGCGGCAATGCGTACTTCGAGGTGGCGGCGTTGCTCGTGCTGCCGTTGATCAGGAAGCCGTCATTTGAAGCCGCTTCGCTCCGAAGCTTCGGCATCTCGACCGCCGCCGCACCCGGAGCGCTGGTCTTCTTGCCTGGTTCGGGAGTACGCGCGTTGAGCGCAGGCACCGTCTCCACCTTCGGAGCGGTTGCGATCGCCAGCAACTGTGACACAGGAAGCATCTTCAATTCGATTTTTCCGACGGGCGTGTTCACGGTGACCTCGACATCCTGCTTCGCCGGCTCGAAGCAGAGCATATCGACCGAGATGGTCCAGGTGCCGTCCGCCAGATCGGCGAAGGCGTAGTTGCCCGTTGCGTCTGTGGTCACGACGATCTTCTTCGCACCATGCGTTGCCGTCACGGTCGCACCGGGAACTGGCAATCCATTGAAGACGACCTGTCCATGAACCTCCGAAGCCCACCCCAGGCCGAAGACGCGCATGCTCCATGATCCTGTGAAGTGGTGCTTGCGCGAGAACGATGTCGCTGTGCCCTTCACAGGTGCGGCCCCGAGACATAGACCCTGCAGCCCCACGATCAGTCCAACTAAGCAGATTCGCCTCAAGCTTGCTCTCCTAGTTTGCCGACGGTCCTTCGATATGGTCGACCACTGTGCTGCTACGGGCCCCTTCGCTGCACCCAGCTTGCGGCCGAAATGCTCCTGTACCGTCGTGAAAATCTCCGAAGGCGCACCTGATTGTTTCGCGGCGTGCTCCGAACGAAGCAATCCCTCAACCTGTTTTCAAAACTCACTCGGATCACCCTAATTCTCCGTAGGCTCATCGACGTGGTCGACGATGACGCATTCGACCGGGCCTTTGATGGGAACAAGCTTGAGGCCGAGCTGCTCCTGTAGTGCGGTGAAGATGCCGGGGACTGCGGGGTCCTTGGCATCGTCGGGCGACCAGGAGAGCTCGATGTCGTACTTGCCGGTGAGGCCGGTGTTGTCCGTCACCTGACGGTGAACCTGATAGCTCAGGTTGTCTGCGAGATTCTTCGTAGGTACAGCCTGAAACTCGGCGATGAAGGTGCTCCCTTTCATATTTATGCTCAAGGTGCCGGGCCCACTAGGCTTGTCGTTTAATTTGAGGCCGTTCACGTAGCTATCTCCTTCTCTGGACCGGCGGATCCTGGGTCCGCCTCCGCAACCTCGAGAGAGTAGGTTGGTAGCTCACGGACGTCCTCGTGGGCCTTCAGCTTGAACCGGTCTTCGAGGGCGGCAAGAAGCATGGTGGCTTGCTGTTCAATATTCAGCTTCTTGTAGGCTTCGAGCTCTTCGTCGCTGACCTTGGCCTCGACATCGAAGTGCGTGTCTTCAGCCCATTTCGGCAGTCCAACAACCTGTTCGTCCATCGGACTGTTGAGACCAAAGGCGGCACTAACCAGATCGCGAAGGAGGACGTTCTCCATCTTGACGCCGGATGATGTGGACTTCCACATCGTCATGCCGGACTCGCTCTTGTTGACCTTGATGGACACGATTTCGTAGGTGAGCGGTTTTTCTGGTGCGGCTGTGGAGCCTTCCTGCGCGCAAACTCCGCACGCACTGATCCCGATGCTAAGCGCGAAAGCAAACGCCAAAGGCTTCACCGATCTCTCTATGAACTTGAGGTTTAGTTCTCCGACGGTCTTTCGAGCTTATCGATGACCATGACCGGGACTTCAGCTCTGGTGGGTTCGAGCTTGAGCCCATCCTGCTCCTGGATTGCTGTGAAGATAGGCGGCGGGGCATCTGCCTTGTCGCTTGGCGGGGGGACTCTCATTCCCCCGAATTGCGATTCATCCGGGGTCCAGTTCAGCGTGAAATCCCAGCGTCCCTGCAAGTTGGTCTGATCGACGACCGGTCGATCCAGGACAGCGGATTGCAGGAATCGGGTGAAGTCGATCATGCGCGCATTCCGAACGTTCAACTTACCCAGTCCACCGCCGAACCAGAAGCCCGGCAACGCGCCCGCGTCCGGATCTGCCTTCTTTAGCTGCGGCGACTTTCCCGGCTCCAATGCGTACACAGCCAGGATTTTCTTATCCTGATGGAACTTCAGTTGGAACCGCTCAACCAGCAGCTTCTTCAGCATGGTTTTGAGCTGCGTGTCGTTCGGGGTTCCCGGCGTATCCGGCTTCGCATCGATATCAAACTTCTCCGTATCAACCCAGGCGGGTGCATCGACTAACTGCTTCGTGTGGAGCTCGTATGCGAACGAGATGAGCTCGCCCAACGAGAAACTGACGACCCGGAACTGCTCTCCCTGGATGGTTAGCATTTTGCCTGGTTCGTCCGGGCCGGTCGGCTTGATCGTAGCCACCTCAAACGCTGGATCGGAACTCGCGGCCATCGGTGCGAGCCGCGGTGGGGGTGCTGGAATGCTCCAGGCTGCAGCCTCGGTCACGTGCTTCAGATTAAGCGGAAGGGATCCGCCACCCTGCGTCCAGGTACCATCGATCTCGCCGCCGTCCGGCGTGAGCTTTCCGTCGTACGACCCGCCAATTGCCACCAGGGATAGCTTCACGGACGAGCCATCCAGCTTGACAGTTGAGACTGGAATCGGCTGTCCACCCTGGTCGATGCTGTAGAACGCTGCCTTCAATCCCCCGTCATCGCCCTTAGAGATCTTCACGATCGTACGCAGACTCTTCCCCGCCTCAAGTGTCCCCTGCCACGTCCCAGTGATGTCCCTCACCTGAGCCGACGCGCTCGGTGAACCAGCTAAACCTACTATTAACCCCGAAACACCCAAGACTGCGCCGAGATGCCGCTTCCGCATACACTTCCCTCCTGAAGTTGAAGCATGTGTTGGAGCCAGCAAAGGCGGCGTGATGCCGCAGCTTGATTTTTTCTGAGTCTCCCACTAGACGGAATAAACGCACGAGCGGTAGTGATGGTTCCCCAATATTTTTCGGGAACGTGGCCGGAGATGCTTGATCGGGACATCGCTCGTTCAGATCACAACAGTGTCGAAGGAGAGCTGTGCGCTTCCAAAGCTCCAAAGTAATGTTGTTTGAGGCAGTTATGTGTTGCAAAGTAAAGCATTTGCATGCAATATCCAAGCAGACGCCCGACTGAGCTTGTATAGGAAATGTCGGCTTCAGACAACGTAATGCAGTCAGATGGCCCCTTAGCGGCGTCATAGTAATAAGCAGGCTTGGAGCTCATGCTCCGGATCAACCTGGCTACTCTGTTGCACCACGAGTGAACCACCCGGACCTCGTCATGATCTTGACCCGCAACTGATCGAAAGATGCCTTAGAGCCGATCAGCGCACCGGATCAGGGTGAGTAACCGTAGCGGCAAAAATCCCCCAGGAGATACATCCGGCGATGCCTCGCAACACCGCTCTAGATACACCGGCCCCCTTTGTCGTTCAGCGATCCGCCGATTGTGCAGCGGCTCGGAACCCTGGAAATTACTACCTGCCCATGGATGTTAGCAGCCGCTTTGGTGTGCGGCTTCGTCAACTAAGACGTGAACGCAACCTCACTCAGCTTCGCATGGCGGTCGACTTCGGGATAGATCGCTCTTTCATCTCGGACGTTGAACGCGGCCGAAAGTCAATCTCGCTTCCAATGCTTGAAGTAATTGCCCTCGGGCTAAAGATGAGCCTCTCAGAGCTGCTCAGGGATCTCTAAATCGGTGATACTGAATGGGCGGCTCTTGAGCCGCCCATTCTTCTGTCTGATTCCCTCGTCGCGCAATAATAGGTACTAAGCCGCCATTCTCGCTTGGGATTCCTGACGGTCTTGTGCGATGGGAAGCTTGCGTTTTGATCTGTTCACGGACTCCTCAGCGATGAGGACGAGCGCAACGGCAGCAAAAGGGCAGAGTTCCCCATAGATACGCGTCTCTACCAGAACGCCTGAACAGAACATAATGCCAATCCAGACGGGTAAAACCCACAGGTAATTTTGGAATCTTACTGGCTTGAGGAACCGAGAAAAGATCACTATGACCGGGATTGTATATCCGCAGATGTTCAAGAGGGCTGGCAACAGTCGTGGGCTGAGGCGGGCTAGATTGTAGTCAATACGCAAGAAATTCTCTGCATTGCTGTTTCCCGCAAAGAGGTGCGCCAGAAACGACTTGATGCCGACCCACACGACAGAAAGCAGAGCCAAGCGCGACCAGTGGACAAGTCTGAGGTCAAATCTTTCGCGCACTTCAAAAAATCGCTCCGCAGATCGAAGTGGTGCGCTGGTTAGGCGTGGACTCGTCACCGCACGTGACGCAGAATCAATCAAGTAGAGCACGATCAGAAACAGCGTGGTCTCCCGATTGAAAGTACCAATCAAAACGACTATGAACAACCCGGCATAACTTCGCTTGTAGATATAGAAGAGCCCCGCAGCAAAGAAGGCGACACTCGGCAGGTCATAAGGGTATGAGTAGTCTGCCTCGCTATGGATAGCGTAGCTCCACATCATTGCGAAAAGAAAGACAGGGTACACGAGGAAACTGAGTGACCGCTGTACACTTACCAACGCGTAAAGTCTTTGTGTATAGACACCGGCGATGATCAGGGAGATGAGGCTCAGGATGTAAAACGGACCCAACTCAGGGGTGAACGCTCCGTTAGAGTGAGCCATTCGATCCATCAGCCAGCGGGAATGGAACATCGGCCGCAAGATTGCAATCGGAAAGATCCGCTCCTGAAAAGGAAGGCGTTCATGACCCGAGAGGTATGCTGCCATGTTCAGATAGAAGTCAGTGGATTTGGTGTAGTACCTCGTGAACTGCAAAGTCGCACAGCCAAATACAAATACAAGTACAGCGCTCAAAAACCTTTTCGGCACAGTTTCCTTCGCCGGCATCGTGTGCCGCGAGTTCTCGGTAAGATGGAGCCTGGTGAACTCACTTAGGCCTCTGATGCCATCGAGCGACGACAACGTACACCTAATCGACGTGTGGCGACACATCGTGTTCGCCAGCCGACACCGCGCATCCTAGGAACTATCTTTCATGAATCTATCGGCCAGCGCGGTACTTTTCTGTTCCCTCGGTCTGCTCGGCGGGTCCTCCGCCGCACAAACTGCGCCTCTGCAAATAACCTACGGGCTAAATGGTCTCGAGAAGCTCGTCTACTCGGGCCAGACGCTTGAAGATCTTGGTCGATGGCCGGACGATGCCTTTCACATCTGGCATATGAAGGCTTTCGACCTCGCCGGTAAGCCGCTAACGAGTGGTCAATATGGCTGGGGCGAGAACCATGAGTCGCGCACATTCGACCTTGCAACGAAAACCTGGGCTTACACTTTCGCCTGGGGCTCCATCAGCCTGCTTTACCGGCAAGATGGAAATGCTCTTAGTATGCGTGTTACGACGGTGAATCACGCAAACTCCGGCGTGGTGTTGGACGGTTCCACGATCTACCCGCTAATGCTCCATCTTCCTCGCATTCCCGTGGGCTTTGGCCAGCCCGGCGACTCTCAATACGTCAGCGATCTGGAACAACCCGCCGTTGCCATCGCGGATTTCGGTTCAGGAGAGGTGGTATCTGTCGCCCCGGACCCGGCCAAGGCCGTCTATATCGGATTTCAGGCTCTCGGGAAAGGGTTCGCTTACACGCCGATTATCAGCTCGACGGCTCCTGATAACTTCAATGCTCCTGAGCATCAAGGTCGCATGATCAAGCCAGGCGACACCGATACGTTTACAGTTTCACTGCGCTTTGCCCCTGTTCACACTGCCCCCGAACAGCTCGCATTCGATGCTTATAAAGCTTTTGCAACACGGTACCCAGCAACGCTGCATTGGACTGACCGACGCATTCTAGGGACTGTCTTCCTCGCGAGTTCTCCGCAGGGTGAGAAGACTCGAGCATCCGGCTTCCCTACCAACCCACGTCGCTACTTTACAGATAGCTCGGTCAATATCAAGACACCAGAAGGCCTCCGGCAGTTCCAGTTACGTGTTCTCAAGCAAGCATCCGACGTTGTGGCGAACCTGAAACGGTTGAATGCACAAGGTGCGATCACGTGGGATATCGAGGGCGAAGAATACCCACAGGACACGAGTTATGCCTGCTCCCCTGACCAGATCGCAACGTTGTCCCCTGAGATGGAATCCACCATCACCGATCACAGCTCTCCCTACATCGGGCTCAAGCTGGATGATGCCTACTTCAAGATCATTCATGATGCAGGCTTCCGGGTGGGGGTTTGTGTTCGGCCGCAACGTTTCACCCTCGCGACCAACGGAACAGCAAGACAGGTCACACTACCAGACTCCGAGATTGCCACAAATCTGACTCGCAAGATGAAGTATGCGCATGATCGCTGGGGCGCCACGATCTTCTATCTTGATTCGACCGTGGAAGCGGACGGCCAAACACTTCCCGCAGAGATCATCGAAAAAGCCGCTGCGACACTACCCGACTCATTGCTCATTCCGGAAGAGTCCACCACTCGCATGTATCGAGCTACTGCTCCCTTTGAGACTTTTCTTTTCCACGGCGATCTGAGCACAAAAGCCGAGGTGCGAACGATCTACCCTCATGCATTTAGTGCGAATCTGATCAACGACGTGGATCCAGCAAAACTTGAAGAACATCGAGCAGCGCTCAGCGAAGCAATTCGTTCAGGGGATGTCATGATGCTACTTGCGGCTTACTGGCAGGCCAACAATGGAGTTGCGGTCGCAATTTACAAGGAAGCGGCCAAAGGCGCCTGGGACAAATAGTCAAGGTTGCTGCGGAGCCAGGGTGCACGCTCCGCCAATGCTGCCTGCATGGTCAAGGCACGAACCGCCCATGTACCCGACCGACTCGCCCTCCAACGTGCAGCCTGCAACCCATCATCAAAATTTTGGCTCCGAAGGGTTTCTAGCGCCGTAACAGCTTCACCGGAAGTATCAACGAGTTGAAGCAAAGGCTTCTTCTGCAGCAACTCGGCGAAGCCACGCGTCGAGATCATTGGTCTGCACGCCGCCAGATGTTCATAAAACCGGGTACTGGAACCCGAGTAGGTCGGCTCGCAAAGGCGATACGGCAACACTGCTACATCAAAAGACCGCGCATAGCTGGCAAGTTCGCCGTAGGGCTGTTTACCCACGAAGTGACAACGCTGGTGTTCCATGACCGCATCCCTTGCACGAGCCTGTTCTGCATCGGGGATCACCATGGTCGTGGGACCAACAAAGACCCACTCGAGCCAAGGTGTACGTGCGACCACCTGCTCAAGCAAGAGCCAGTCCATGTTGCCGGACAGGTTCCCTACCACCCCGGCGACTGGTCGTTTTACTTCTCTTAGATTCACTGGCAAGTTGCCGGGACGCTGCGGCGGGTGGGCCAACAGATTGGAAGCACGTGTTGCATTTGGGATCACGCAGATCTTCGCCCGATCGCACCCCGCATGCTGGACCAGGTAGTCGGCAAGGCGATCAGAATTTGGGCACACGAGAGTCGCAGCGGCACACATACGGCGATCAAGGTTTTCTACCTGTTCGCGACTTGCTCCCGCGTACTCGGCGATCAGATCTGTAAGCCAGTAAATTACTGGTCCCGGCCACAACTCAGCGACTTCTGCAAAGTATGGAATAGTGCAGATCAGCGGAGTTCGTTCCGGTACACGGCTCTGCTTCAATAAGCGTTTGATGACCGATGGTCCTGTGCGTACCATCTTCGATATAAGCGGACGTGCATATCCATGCAACAGAGGCAGGGAGCGCACTTGTACCGACGAATGAGCTTCAGTTCGCGCGGATTCATCGCCCGCTGGTGTAAGCCAAGGCAGCCACGAACGCTGCGGCTCCCAGGCAACCACCTCCGCAATTTCCGAAAGCGCCTGCGCGAACTCGCTATCCAGCACATCGGAAAGCTGCAGCAGATGCCACGTTGATCCCCCAACCATCTCTTCTCCTCTGTCTAGGCTGCGTTCGAAGCTAATGATTCTGAAGCCTCTCGCACAAAGTTTCGATCTTCGACGGAGTGCTGCAGCTTATCAAGAACCGCCATCATGATCCGAGGGGGCGCCTTCTCAGGCATACGTGTGAGTGACAGATGCCCTTGCTCGCCAAAGCCGATCTGAATCTTGCAAGTGGGCTTCTGTGCTGTCTGTACAAACTGCTCATAATACGATTGCCCATGGAACTCCATGTGCGCTGAGGCAAAGCGCAAGTCGTTGCACGCACGACGGACAATCTCCCACCACACCTGCGCCGAATCGGCCTTCTCGAGAGCACGGTCCAGTTCCTCCAGGTAGATCTCATCGAGGACAGCTCGACGCATGAACTTCGAAGATAAGGTACGACCCGCCGCGATAAACTCGATGTAGCCCAACTTGTTAATTCCTGCAATAACGCAACCAACGAACAATGCCAGCACTAAGCATTCCAGAGTCTTGTTGGTAAAGTTCATGAGCAGGGCGAACGATGCGAACATGCAGCAGACACCATAGAGGATGAAAGCTGCCCCACGAGTAGAGAAGCCAAAGTTCTGCAGCATGTGGTGAATGTGTCCGCGATCTGCGCTAAAGATCGGAACATTCCGTAGATACCGTCTTCCGATGGCGAGCATCACGTCAATCAGCGGCAGTCCGAGTGCCACAAGTGGAGCAGCCATGCCGAGCATTGTTCCTGTACGCTGGCTCCAAATCAGCCCGAAGCAGCCCAGTACAAACCCGATCGTGAGACTACCGCAGTCTCCAAGAAATACCGACGCAGGATTGAAGTTGAATGCCAGAAAGGCGAGCAGACACCCGGCGAGCGGAACCGTCGCAAGTGCCAATCCGACGTTGTGCCCAAGCAGCGCGACGACAAGGGTCGTAACGGTCGCAAGCAAGCTGACACCTGTTGCCAGACCGTCCATCCCATCGATCAGGTTCACTGCATTCGTGCATCCGATGAGCCAACACACCGACAGAACGTAAGACACCCATGCAGGAAAATGCACCAGGTGAAGCCGAGCGCCAAGCGAGACGGCAAGTACCGCGGCCACCAATTGTCCGGCCAGTTTCTGCTTCGGCTTCAACTCAAAGATGTCGTCCGCAAGCCCGGTGAGGAAAACCAGCGCGGCAGCGGGTAAAAGTTCGAGGAAGAGCCGCTCGTGTTGGATATAAAGCCGTCCTCCGCCCGGATTAAAGATAAGGATCATGGCCAGTGATCCCGCATACGCTAGAACAATCGGGATCCCTCCCATGCGCGGCACGGGTCGAAGATGAAATTTGCGATGCGCATCAGGCTGGTCGACCAGATTGGCGCGAACAAAGATATCGCGGCACAATGGCGTCAGCATGAGGCAAAGCAGAAAAGCTGAAGTTCCTAGAGTAAAGAACGCTTGCATAATCTCTCCTAGAAGCGAGGCCCAAAGGTGTCTACGGGGTCAAGTGGGGAGCTTGGTAGTTTTAGTTAGCGTTCAATCCCTAGATTGTGAGCGAACCGGCGACAGGATCAACTTCGGCTTTGTCGCTTGGCGCACCCGAAGGTGAATTTACACGCACTGCTAATATGGCTGCTACTCTATCGATGCTCTGCGGAAGATCATAGTGGTCCAGCAAGGCTTGACGGGCTCGAGTACCGGCCTCCCGCACCAGAGCTGGATTTTCAACCAGGTTTAGAAGCAACGTTGTAAGTCCTTCCGTGTCGCCCGGTTCGATCTGCCAACCACAATCGTGACGCTGAATTACTAACGCCGGTGTCGCAACCTTGGGTCCTATGAATAAGACAGGCCTTCCAGCGGCGAGGATTCCGTAAACTTTGCTCGGCACCACGGTACCCCAACAAACGTTACTTTGAGTCACTAGCCCGATATCTCCGGCAGCAAGCCCTTCACTTAGCTTGTCGCGCGACACATAGCCCCGCATCTCAAGAGATCCGATTGTATTATGCTCGCAAAACTCTTGAAGTTGTATACGTTTTCCGCCACTGCCGACGAACAAAAATCTGAATCTCTTGTCGTCTCGCAGATTCTTCATCGCTCCGGCTACGGTGTCGATATCGTGGGCCAGGCCTAGATTTCCGGAGTAAAGCAGTACCAACTCTTTCGGATTCCCCGGACGCTCCATCGGCGTAATCGCTTTTGCGCTAGACCAGTTCTCCGCAATCGAAATCTTCTCCGCCGGGATGCCGCGCAATACCAGCCTTTGCTTCATGCATTCACCGAGCGCGATAATCCCATCCGCATGCCGGCGCGAGTAGTCAGCAAGTAACCCCGTCACCCGGTCGGCAAGCCCGCCTTTGCGGATGTAATTGAGGTCAATCGCCACATCGGGATAGATATCCTGCTCCCAGATGAAATGACGTGAACCACGCAGCATCTTGATAGCAGAACCAAGCAGTGAGATCAGCGGCGGTGTCGTGAGAGATACGACGACATCAGCTTTCGGAGCTGTTAACCCGCGAGCAAAGGCAGAAACGTAGAAGGACAGGTATGAGAGAAGCCGTGTCACCTTGCTCTTCGAAAACGGAAGTGCCTTCACCCGGATTACATGAACTGGCGGAGCGACATCGCCCGCACTTACATTTGCGTAACCACCCTCACCGCACAGCACGGTTACGTGGTTTCCTCTCTCCGCAAGACCTGTGGCGAGATCAGTCAGCTGCTGACTGGTGGCCGATGAATCGGGCCAGAAAAATTGATTGATAAACAAAATCCTCATGAAGAAACCCTCTCTAGTAACTCAAGCTGCTGCTCGGCGGATTCATCCGCACGCATGCGCCGTACTTTCACGAACTTTGCCGGATTACCGGCATAAACCTGGCCGTCCGGCACCTTCCCAGTAATCACTGAACCAGCTGCGGCAACTGCTCCACGGCCAAGTGCAGCTCCGGGCGTTAAGACACACTTTGCTCCCGCCCATGAGCCCTCGGCGAGTTCGATTGGAGAGGTAATCAAACCGAACTTCTCGTCACTCCAGTCATGATTGCCGGTGCACAAGTAAGCTCCTTGCGAAACACAAACATTGCTTTCAATCCGCACGGTCGTAAGGTTGTCAATCCAGACATGCTCACCGATCCAGCAGTCGTCTCCGATTACAAGGTGCCACGGGTATTTGACCTCGACCGACGGCTTAATCACCACACGTTCACCAATTGTTGCCCCAAACACGCGCAGTAGGGCAACCCGCAAAGAAGAGGAAGGGATCCACGCCGAAGCGACAATCGGCTGCCCCAGAAAGAACCAAGCACTGCGCTTAAGGAACGAGCCACCAGGGTGGTACCACGAGTTGTCATACTGCCTTAGCTTTACCGTCTTCATCGCTTCTCACTAGGGAAAAATCACGTCAACGGTTGGTGGCATGGGACCGCCCTGAATCCAGTGGTAAACATCCTGCATCTGGGTCCCCACGTTGTTCCACGCGTATCGCGTGGACACAAGTCGTGCGCCGAGTCTGCCGATAATCTCATTCTTTAAAGGTGGATTCTGAAGGACCTGTCCCAACGCAACAATCAGAGCTTGCAAATCCGGTTTGATCTGCCAACCTGTCCTAAACTCTTCAACCTCCGGCATGTTGCATGGCTCAGTGACGATCACAGGTAGCCCCATGCCCATTGCTTCGAGCACAGCAACACTGAGCCCTTCTGAAAATGACGGCAGCACAAAACATTCCGCCGCTGCAAGCGCGCTCCACTTCATCGCACCATTCAACATGCCCGTGAAAAGAACGGTCTCGCTCAAGCCCCTGTCTATCGTCATCCGCTCGAGTCGCTCCCGCATGTCGTCTACATCCGGACCAGCTATTACCAGAAGAGCATCTGGATATTGCCTGGTCACCGAATTCCACGCCTCCAGCAACATATCAACACCTTTTTTGGCGTGAAGTCGCGCCATGAAGAGCACGATTCGCTTGCCCTCACCTCTTGGAAACTTGCGCGTAAACAGCGAAGCATCTTTGATCTTCGGGATGTCTACTCCGTTAGGGATGACGACGATCGGCGAGGTCGCACCGAAGCGCAGATAATGCTTCGCCTCTGCCTTCGTCAGCGCATGCAGACAAGCTGCACGCTGCACATTGTTGCGCTCCACGAGAGCCGCATACACCATCTTTCTCAGGCGTTTGTTCGCCAAGGCCCAAGGCTCCAGCATCCCATGAGCCGAAAGAACATAGGGGACATCGAGTTTACGCGCGGTTTGCGCCGCAATCGCGGTGCTCTGCTCCCATAGCCCGTGGATGTGAACCCCGTCCACGCCTCGCATCGCATCTTCAAAGCGCTGACGTAATTGCCTGTCTTTGATCCAGAGTTTGCGGCTCAGTGGCCAGTAGCTTAGATCCTCTTGCTCATATCCTTCAGGGTGATATTCTTCGCCTTCAGCGCAGAAGGCCGCAACTTGGATATCGAATCCACCCTGCTTGTGCAGACGCTCTCCAAGGGCAGGAACGGCCGCACTCAACCCGCCATACTTCGGATCGAGATGCGAAACCACCTCAAGCCAACGACTAGCGGGGGCAGTCGATCCGGCGCGTGCCGGGATCCTTTGCGCTGACCTCATCATGCGCCACCTTCAGCGGCTTGCAGGCTGCCACGTTTTGAAACTCCCACTGCGATGGACGCGATCGAGGTTCCGAATTTTTGTGGAGAATAAGCCCTGATCAACTCTGAAGAGTAGCGTCCCATGCGGCTAAGCTGCTCATCGGAAAGGGCACTAAAGCTATGGAGCTTTGCTGTCAGAGCGGGCACATCCAACGGATCGAACACGTACCCATTCAAGCCAGGTAAAACCAGATCGGCAGCGCATCCGCAACGGTCTGAAACCAGCACTGGCAGCCCCGAAGCCATCGCTTCATTAACCACCAAGCCCCACGGCTCGCGGGTACTTGGCAGAACAAAGCACCCCGCGTGGGCGTAGAACGGCAGCAACTCGCGCGAACTCTTCAATCCAGGAAAGAGCACATCATCCCCAAAGCCCGAGGCATCTGCTGCAATCTCAAGACCCTTGCGCTCGGGACCGTCACCGACCAGCAGCAGCGGCCAGGTTCCTCCCTCTTCGCGATAAGCAATCCAACTGCGAAGCAGACCCATCACGTTCTTTTCTTCAGCCAGGCGTCCGACATATAAGAAGTACTTCCCAGGCAAGCCAACCTCGCCTGCCGTATGCAGCCGCTGTAAATAGCTGCCGCGATCGAACATCTCGTTATCAACTACGTCATAGAAGCCGACCACGCGGTCACTTGGAAAACCGAGATCTTCGAGATACGCGACATGAGCTTTCCCCCCCGAGACGGCCCATCCAAACAAGGTTCGAAGCCCAAAGCCCTTAAGCATCTCCTTCCACCAGACGCGCTTATGATCCCCTGCAGTGCTCTCGGTCATTAAAACGCTTGCGCGTCCATGAACGCGAGCCCAGATGGCTGCAGCAAAGCCAGGTAATGTGTAGTAGCCGGGCACAAGGACAACTTCAGGATCAAGTTCGGTCAACTTAGCCCAAAGCATCTTTGCAAGCTGCCAGTGATCTGCCTCGCGCCAGCTCTTCTGCGGCATCAATGTCTCGATTTGCAGTTCCACGGGGAGTGGCTCGCGAAACTTCAACCCCGCGTGAACGCCGATCCCACCTACCAGTTCTATCCCGCGCACGCGGCCTGCAAGCGCAGGGACCGACTCCAAGCCGCGAAACCTCGCCACATGGTATGCATACCAATCGATCCATATAACGGCAACACGGCACCGCGGCGTGACAGGCACTTTAGGCATGAGGAGTTCCTTTCAAGGCTTCAGGTCGAAGCAGAATACGGCGGGGCCTTGCAGAAGCAAGTTCGCGTTGCGGAAAAATCCATGGCCTGCGGTTGCTGGCACGTCGCTCATTGAGCGCCCAGCGCCAACTTATCCAGCAAGGGACTGACAACATAATGGTCCTGAAGATTACCGCCTCGCCTGTCTGCATGACCAAATAGATAGAAAGCGCGGAAATCATGACATACTCGCTCGCCCATGGCCCTCCTCGAAGTACGGCATTTTTCCAGACCTTGCCGTACGTCCAACCGAGCAAGCCCATGATTGGAACAGCGAACCACCAGACCTCAACCCAAAGATCAGCGATGATTCCAGGTGCCGAACCAGGCGCTCCCACCCAGCCCAACGTAGACCCGAAGCCTTCGCCGGTGCCCGCGTTTACCAGGAGCTCTGGCACACCGAAGTCTTCGTACTTCGTCGGCCAGATCGCGGTCGGAATCGGCCGCACCGTTACCTGTGCCAGATAGCGTCGCATCCAGTAGTAGTGGTCCCGCGCCTTCGCGCTGAGCACGCTGCCGCTGCCGTAGATGTACTCGTTGCTATTATCAGCGGTATCAACGACGTTTCCGACATCGGTCTTCATCTCAAAACTCGACCCGATGTAGATGTTGCTCCGGTTTGTTACCAGAAAGAGCACAAGCCAGCCGAGACACAGTCCGCCGGCGGCGACTGCTAGTAACGGGGGGCGCTTTTTACGGTTTAGAAACCATCCCATCGCCAGTACCACGACCAATCCAAAAGTTGGACCACGTCTCCCCATCAGCAGCGCGCTCGAGGCCCAGGGAATTCCAAAGAGCAAACCGATTGCCACGCTGATTAGCTTTGGTCCACCAGCGGAAAAGGACGTAATGGCGAACAACACACCCACGAGCAGCAACAGGCTGCCATCGCGAACATACCCGCTGGCATCGTATCCCCCTGCATAGGACGTACTAAAAGCATTTACGAATCCGCCTACATTATGGATGGTGATTCCCCAGCAGGTAAGACCGGTTCCACCGACGAGCACTGCACAGATCAACAACCGCTTGCAGACTCTATTAGACAGCTTCGTTATCTCGGCCTTGCTTTCACGCAGTTTTACGCCAACACTTAGACACATGACTACGAAGGCGAGAACTCCCAGAAGGTAGAGTGTCTGCACGAATAGCAGCTGTTCTTCGTCAAAAAACTTTACCAAGCCACCACTCTGCAGTAGCTTCCAAGGCATCCAGCCGTAAAGAAATGCCAGCATGGGTCCGATGAAGATCAGTGGATGAAAGACATCACGGCTTCCGTCATAGGCGATGAGCGTACCGCCGATGGCGATGACCGCCGCTGCAATCAGCATGAGCTCATACATGACGCTGTCTCCACGGAAGCCGCGCACGCACGCTGTTGATTAGCTTTGCGAACACCTCTCCTGACGGCATCCAGCCATAGCGCTTGCCAAAGAGGTGAAGTCCCAGTATTGAACCACCTGCCATCAGCGCCATGAGTCCGGTCACCGGAAGAGCGACCTGGGGACGGATCATTCGAATGTACGCCAAGAGGACCAACAACGCGGAGCACACAGTGGCGAAGCTGAACAACAGTGACATGCCTGCCGGAACGTGGTCCTTCTTCTTCAAAGTCCAAAGCACCAGGGTCGAGGAGAGCACATGAGCCACGAAATAGATTGCCATGGCCTGCCAGGCACCGCCGCCGTAAAGGAGAAACAGACTCGCCGCAGCCGCTACAAAGATCGCCCAAACCGTGTTGATGACCCCCGTGGTCCTGATCGAAACGATGGTCAGGCGCGCCGCAGCCGGAGCATTTCCCATGTGCACTACGGCAATCGCGAGCCCAACTGCTACCGTCATCGCGGCGGGTGCGTAGGTTTTGCCATAGAGCAAGGTCAACATCCAAGGCACAACAACAATCCCAATTGCTGCCAACATCATGGCTACGCTTATCGAAGCGTAGCTGCACAACGCCATCACGCGATGTGGCGTCTTCTGCGCCTCGCCGTCTGGCTCCGCCATGACCGCATAGCTCCCCTCTGTGAGAAGGCTCGGAGCAATGCCGACGAGATTACGCATCTGGCTTGCGATAGCGAAAAAGCTCATTTGCACTAGGGTTGTGTCCTCTCGTGCGACAAGTATCGTTAGCCACCATCCCGCGATGTTTGCGCCGACAAGGCCCGCTAACTGAACAAGTCCAAAAGACCAGACCTCTCTCAACATGGGTCCGAGAGGCAAGCTCTTTTCCTTGGTCGCGGCATAGAGCCCGAGCGGGCCGGCAAACAGTAGGCAAACGAGAACGGCAGACGTCGTGATGCCGCCTTGCGTCACGATCATGCGGACAGCACTATGAGTCTTCGCCGCAGCTGGCAGGAGTGTCACCATGCCGCCACCAACGATAAGCGAGAGCATCAATAGGGCGAGCAAGCGGCGCTGCCCCACAAAGAATCCGCGTGCGCATTCGAGTACAACTATTCCTGCGGCAGACAGTGCGGCCCACCGGAGAAGTTCAGTAAGCTCTACCTTCTTGAGGATGTGCGCGAGCGGCACTGCGCCCAGCCACAGTGCAGCCGCCGCCGCAGCCGCCGAAAACAACGAGACAATCGCCAAGGAACGTGCCAGCGTAGCGTAACCCCGGGTGCCATATTGATACTTCCCAGAGAATCTGGCAGCGGTCGCTCCGATGCCGCCAGCCGCGTAGGTAGAGATCTGATTCGCCGACGAGATTGCGACCGAGTAAGCGCCAAAAGTCTGTACACCACCAAATCGAGCCGCCAGGATGTTCGCGAGAAAGCCTGTTCCCCGCTCGATGAGCATCCCGGCACCCAGCGTCGAGGTGCCCCCAATCACCTTTTTCGCCACATGCCCGGGTAACGCACGACTGCGTTCGTCATCCAGCGCGGGCAGAGGCACAGCCGTCGCTGAGCTTATAGGGCCGAGGCTATCGGTACCAAGGTCAGCAACGCCAACTCCGTCTCCAAGTTGCTCCTGCTCCGGCATTACTGCGGATAACTCGCTCATATCGCAGCGGCCACCTTCTCGGGGCTGTCCTGCTGATATCGGTAGTAAGACGAGTAGTAATTGCCTTGGCCCACACGATTCGGATCGAAGTCATTCAGAATGGTTCCGATAAGACGGACTCCATCGTTATCAATCAGGTCTCTCGCAACGATAGCCTGGTCTCGCGTTGTGCTGCCTGCGCGGAAGATTAGGATCGCTCCGTCACTCTGCTTCGCGAGAATGCGTGCATCCGCCATGTGCAGCAACGGCGGCGCATCAATCAGGACGATATCGAACTCTTCCTTAAGACGTGATAGTAGGAAGCCAAAGTTGGAGGAGTGAAGTAGTTCTACCGAGTCCTCGGTACCTTCGCCGGCAGGGAGAATCGAGATGTTCGGGAGCGCGGTCACTCGAACCAGGTTCTCGATTCGGGTCTTTTCTAAATCAACCTCTCCACGCAGGATGTTGCGCAATCCATAGGTATTGCTCATCCCGAAGGCCCGGTGCAGATTCGGCCGGCGAAGATCGCCGTCAACCACCACTACGCGCAGCTTGGACTTGCTCAACGCCACGCCGAGGTTTGAGACGATAGTCGTCTTGCCTTCACCCGCGCTGGGACTCGAGACCACATAGCTGCGGGATCGCTTGTTGGCGTCTGAGAGAAGGATTGACAAGGTGGCGTTGCGGTATGCTTCAGCGGCAATCGAGAACCGATCGTTCCACCCAGTCAACTGCACCGCAGTCTCACGTGCTTCTAGGGCCTTCCCCTGCAACGCGCGAGCAGGCAAGCGAGCACCTCCCATGATCGACATCGGGCGGGATGTACGCTGAATCGACGGAATAACCCCGATCTCGTGTACATGCAGGTAACGCTCCACGTCACCGGGCATGCTGAAGACCTTGTTGTTACGTTCCTTGTAGAAAGCGAATCCCACACCAAAGACGCAACCCAAGGCCAGCCCTACGCCTCCCGCCAGACCGCGTTGCGGTGAGAATGGCGCCTTGGGAAGCCTCGCCACATCAACCACCCTAATCGTAGAAGCGTGCATAGCCGAAGCGAATCCGGCTTCCTTCGCACGTTGCAGGAGTGTTTGGTAAAGCTGCTGTTCGGAATCAAGCTCGCGCCGCAGCAGGCTAACCTGAGCAGCCTTCTGCAGATCCGACGACACCGTCGATGCCTGCGCCTGATAGGCTGCGCGGAGCATGTCCTCGCGCTCCTTTGCAGCCGCAAACTCGTTGGACTCGCGATGGGTGCTGTTCGCATCCGTGGTTTGAAGCTGAGCCTGCACTTGTTTAATCTGAGACCGGAGGCGAATTACTTTCGGATTCTCCTCGGTAAGGGGCGGAACCAGAGCGGCTACCTGCGCTTGTAGATCAGCAAGCTTCAACTCGTATGCACGGTGTGCGGGATCATCCTGCACGTTTGGAATTGTCCCTATAGCAGCAGAGCTCGCAACCTGTGTCTGCGCCTGCTTCTGCATCCGATCGGCTTCAGCCTTCACTAACTCGTCCTGCAGGATTCTCAGTCGATCTTCTCCCACGCTGTCCGGAGCTGTGCTCAACATCAGTCCATCATTCCCGACCGCCTGTTCGAGTTGATTTTGAGTCGATTGTGCTTTCAGTCGAATGTCCGCGACTTGCTTGGTCAACCACTCGCTTGTCTTCGTCGCCTCAGAGGACCGCGTCTGCATGTCCTCGTCCTCGAAGGTGCTCGTCAGAGCGTTGCAATACAAGGCGGAGAAGGCCGCATCGTAGGAGTCGCATGTAACCTCCACCAGACGGGTCAGCCCCAAAGGCTTCACCTTCACGCGGTTCGCGGCGTCGGAGATCAGAGTCGTGTAGGCAATCGGTTTCCCTGCCGGCAGATGGAGTATTCGCGCCGCACGGGCAATCAGGTCTTGACGTTCGATAGAGTCCGGATGGGGATCACTCATCAGCCGGTTCGAGACATCCTGGGCCAACGTATCGCTCTGAAGTAGTTTGATTTGGGTCTGCAGATTGGTGTCGCTGTCAGGGGAGGAGTTGTCGCCGGTTGGAGCGACCGAACGCATATCCATGAAGTCTCCGTTCAAAGACTTAATCTCAAGCGACGTGCGCGTCCGGTAGAGTGGCTCGGCACCAACGCCCGCGAGCAGCGCAAGCAGCAGTCCAGAGACCGCACAAACAGAAATCAACCCGCGATGGCGTTTGAACACGCGAACGTACTCAGCTAACAGAGTTTCGTGTACGGGTTCCGCGGGCTCGTAGACACGAGGGTTGGCAACCGCGACTTCGCGCGGATGCACTGCTTCCAGGCGAACGTGTTCGCGTTCCAGAGAACTAGGCTTCATAGCAACCTTCCAGGATTAATTCAGGCAAAAGGGAGTAAAAGTTACCGGTAGATCAGCATTCCGGACCCAACGCCAATGGCGGCTTCGATCGCGCGGCGTGAAGCCGTCTTCGCTGCACTGTTGGGGATAAACAAGATGTCATTCGGATACAGCGGCATATCAGGAGCCTTACCTGCCAACACCTTCTTCAGATCAACCGGGATCTCGCGCGGTGTTCCATCACCACCCGGGACTGCCCGCAGAATCTTCGATTGACTCGCTTTATCATCAGGGCCAAGGCCTTCCGCAAGAGCAAGCGCCTGCAGCAATGTGACTGTGGGGTGAGTCGTCAGAGCGAATCCTCCCGCTTTTTTCACATCGCCCACGACGTAGACGAGATCAGCCTTCGGAACTGATATAACGTCATTTGGTTCTACGACAATGTTGTCCTGCGGCACCTTACCTGACATCAACTCGTCGACAGAGATAGTGGCGGTGGTATACCCACTCACGGGATCGATCTTGGCATCTGTCCCGTCAATCCCACCCCACCTCGGCTCACGTGTGACAATTACTTTTGGACCGGCATCCTGCTTCAAACCGCCACTCAGCGAGATGACCTCGAGTAAGCGCTTGGAGCCTTCGAGTTCGTGAACGCCCGGGTTATTCACCTCACCGACCACCGAAACAGGCGCACTGCCGCTTTGAGTCAGATTTACAGAGACCTCGGGGGAATTGATGTATTTAGAGAGCTTGGACGCGAGTGCCGTTCGAAACTGATCGATAGTCAACCCTCCGGCGTGAACCTCGCCGGCAAGCGGAATGTCCAGATCGCCGTTTGGGCCGATCTTTAGTGGCTGATTGGGAATTTCGTCCATATCGGCTACTCGCAGATTAATCTCGTCACCAGGGCCGAGCACATACTGCGATGAAGCAGGCGCCCTGTGCTGGAGCGTCATATGCGATGGCTCTTGCGCTGACGCGATCCCGGCAAGGACAAACGTCGATAGCAAGCCACTTATGATTACACTTTTCATCTAGGTCCTCACCGCTAAGAACGAATTCGGTAGGCCAAAGGATGTATCGTGTCGGCTTCTGACGACATTGACAAGCACCAAAGTAACGAATACTGCATCATAACGGGTTACAACAATGACTGGGTAGTGATGTTATAGATACTTATACGATTGCTGAACAGGAGCGATCGGGCCCGAGAATCTCAAAAAAACTTGCGCGCAAAGCTTTTGAGAACCGGAAAGTACTCTGTTCTGCATCTCAGAAGCTATGGCAAAACTGATGCAACAGCCGAAGTCCACCACTCAGATATCTTCTAGCCTCATCTGCTGTGGACTTTCGTCGGTCGGTATTGCTGCCATCTGATCACTTTGTGGACCGTTCTCGCCGTTGCGGCCTAACGCTTACGAGGAACCTCAGCTTCAAGCCTTATTTATTCCCACTTACCAGTCTCAACTTTGTTGCGGAGAAGTGAATCACATGGCTGCAATCGAAGGCTCTCCCTCCGAAGCCTCCACAACATCAGCCTTGCACCCGTCCAGAAGCATAAACCTTCTGGCTTATGTGCATCTTCGAAACATCCATAACTCCACTGGTGCAGGGCGCACGGCGAGGCAGATCACCGAGCACTTAGCTGTGCGTCCTGACGTCAACCTCAGGATCCTTGCCGACAAGAATGACCAGCGCTCTGTGTTACCTCTCGTCGGCGAGCCGTGGGCCTCGTACCAATTCCACTCTTTCGTCCGGGACACCAGCCGACAACAGGCTCGTTGGTTTTTGCTGAATTCACCGAAAGCAGAATCTTTTTGGCCCGAGGCAGATGTGATCTACTGCACCGGCGAGTCGTATGTGCCTACCTCGCGCGCTCGCCTGGTGACCACAATGCACGATGCCGCCTACTTCGAAGAGGGCGCCCACATTCGCGACGCCTCTTACTGGAAGACCCGTATCAAATGGGAACTGCTATATCGCAAAATGGCGAGGCACGTCGATATGTTTCACACCGTCTCCCACTTCTCAGCAGAGCGCCTTGCGCACTTCTTCCCCTCTATTCGGGATCGCATCCGTACAGTTCACAACGGCGTGACGCCGCAGTTCTTTGAACCAGTTTCACCCCTCGGTCATAAGTACCTTCTGGATTCCGGGTTAGGCGACAGCTCCTATGTTCTTGTACCCGGAGGTCTGCACTACCGAAAAAACGCGGACCTCATCCTAGCTTCGATCCCGTTGCTCCTAAAACGCTTTCCGGATCTCACGGTGGCTATTGTCAACCATACGAGTCCAGCCTACGCGGAACAGGCAAACGCTCTCGCTCCAAATGTCCGTATGCTCGGCTTCGTGACCGACGAGGCATTGCATGCTCTATATACCCGCGCCACACTTGTCTGGTTTCCATCGCGCTACGAGGGCTTCGGTCTTCCGGTTGTCGAGGCAATGGCTTGCGGCACGGCTGTTGTCGCCAGCAATGGTTCCTCTATTCCAGAGATCGCGGGCGACGCCGCATTGCTCGTAGACCCTTTGTCACCACAGGCGCATGTTGACGCAATCTCGTCGCTCATGACCGATCCGCTAGCACGCTCTCAGTTCGGCCTTGCAGGTCGGCAGCGTGCGAAGGCCTTCACCTGGTCGTCCACTGCCTCACAACTCAAGCACTACTTTGATACGCTCCTTTCGTAGTGCAATGACGCAAAGACTCATGATGCCAACCACCCCCGCCGATCCCGCAAACACCAGGGACCCTCACGTTCGAAGACACTCTCAGCGGAAGGCCGTCGTCGTCCATGCCGGTGCACGCGACGCCTACCAGCTTGCGCGCGCGCTCTCAGAAGCTGGCCTGCTCCAATCGCTTGTCACCGACCTCTTCCTTCCTTCCGATTACAGTTGGATACAACGAACGGTCAAAAAGCTCTCGCCTGCACTTGCCGAGATGCTCTCACGTCGGAGCGCTCCCCTTCCCTCTCGCGAAGTGCGAGTAAAGCTGATGGATGGTCTACGCATCCTCGCGCTCGAGAAGCTGCCGCGGATTCCTCTTTCTTTGCGCCGGACCACGCAGCGAAAAGCGGACGCAAACCTTGGTCGTACCGCAGGCGCGCTTGCTCGCCGCACTGGTGCCGGTCTCATCACGTACAGCTACTACGGCTTCGATAGCATAAGAGCTTACGGGCAGCCTGCGATGCTCTTCCAGGTTCATCCCCATCCCGCCACCATGCGGCGCATCCTCTCCGAAGAGTTGGCCGCTCATCCAGACTGCGCGGCGTCCCTTCAACAGGAGTGGGAGTTGGCGCTGCCCGAGGAAGATTACAACCATCTCGTCGCCGAGACCTCGATGGCCGCGAAATACATCGTCGCCTCGAGCTTCACTCGCGACTCGCTCGTAGAGCATGGCGCAAACCAGGACGACATCACGGTCGTGCCGTATGGAGTTGATCTGGAACAATTCCATCCAGCGCCGACACCGCCCCACAATGCAAAACTAGAGATTCTCTTCGTCGGTCGCATCAATCAGCGCAAAGGCATCAAGTACCTTGTCGAGGCGCTGCGAGGGCTCGACTCAGATCAAGTTCATCTCACCATCTGCGGCCGCGTCGTCGACGATCTTGCGATCTTCAAACCCTTCGCGGATCGCATCACCATCCGTCCATCCGTCAGCTCCGCAGATCTCATAGCAGCCTACCAGGCAGCAGATCTATTCGTGTTGCCTTCCGTGGCCGAAGGCTTCGCGCAGGTGTTGCTCGAGTCTCTTGCGTGTGGTCTGCCGATACTATCTACGACTCACACCGCCGCCCCAGATCTAATCGAAGATGGAGTCCAGGGCTTCATCATCGAACCACGACGGCCGGATCTACTCGCGGATCGCATAGCCTGGGCAGTCACCCATCGCGCTCAACTCACAGCCATGCGGGTCGAAGCTCGCCACTGCGCGGAACGATTCACATGGCAACGCTTCCGCCGCCAGATGACACAAGTCGTTGGTGAGTATCTCTCCGACTGACCGGAGAAAGTCCAATTTATTGTCACTCGTGCCATTTTAGAGGCCCTACGTCGAGTGAGGCCGGGACGCACTCTATGGAGCCTGCAAGTCAAGCGTCAGCGTCAAGGAATGCGTGTGCACCCCGTCGGTTGCTGTCACAGTGAGGGGAAACTCACCGCTGTTGTACCCAGACCCGCATCCGCTCAGCATCGGTAAAATCGCGGAAGCAATCACTAACATCAGCGCCAGCCTGATAGCGCGAAGCTTGCGAACACTCTGAAAGGACGCAAGAGGAAGCAACATCAGTCCGCAGACAAGTGGAAACCACGGAATTTTTCGATCAGTGCGCTTCGGCTTCATCATCGAGAGCAACTGACTGTTGTAAGTGAACGTGACATCTTGAGGACCCGCACTCGCCGCGATTGAATTTGGCGAGAAGGTGGCCGTCGCCATTGGCGGCAAGCCCGTTGCGAGGCTGATCGAGAGGGTCGAGGAATACACAGTCGACAGTGGCTGGACGTGCAGCATCAACGTTGCTGTCTTGCCCCACCTGTCAGTAAGCGTTGAGCCCTGCGGAGCCGTAAACATGAAGTCCGCCGACGTTACGACGATGGGTACCCCCGTGCTTACGCTTCCTGTCAGGAAGTCGTTGTCTCCGCTATAAACTGCAGTAACAGCGTCTGCCCCGACCGCGAGCTGCTGCGTCGGGAACGTGGCGACACCATTGATCAGCTGTGCTGACCCTAGGCTGACTCCATTACTTAGAAACTGAACACTGCCGCTTGGTATGCCGGTCGTTGTGCTCTGAATAAGTGCGGTGAACGTCAGTGTGTGTCCCTGGGTCTCACCGACGGCGCTCTCCGTCGCGGTCAAGATGACAGGGGCTTTCGCTACTGTTAACGTACCGTCGACGATCGTCACCTGATACGCCGAGAGGTCGGTGCCCTCCGCAGCCGGAACGATGGCGTAGGTTCCGGCGTTGGAACTTGTAGTGGATGGACTCACAAAGATTTCCGTGAAGGTATCTCCTACGTTCGCTCCTGTGATGCTACCCGTGAAGGTCGGATTAGCAGTTCCATAAACCTTCGTTGCATCATTCGCCCTTACTGTGAGCGTAGGCTTAACTACCGAGATAGCAGTTCCTCCCGTAGCAGTCCCGAGATCGATCGTATCCGTTGGAGTAAAGGACACTGCTAAAGGATTGACGCCCAGCGGCAGTACAGTACCGGGCGGCGGATCATAGACAAAGCTTCCGGAAACAGGTGCCATCCCACCCGCGCCAATGCCCATTGCTAGGATGATGACGTTGTTGTTGGCTGGCAGGGTCACGCTCGTGGCCTGGCGAGTCGAATCGACGGGAACCTGGTAACCATATACGTCATACGTTCCGCTGATGCTTCCGCCCGACGATGTATCCGCGTAGGTAGCCTGCGCCACAAGCGACTCCCCCGCGAAGTTTTGCGGCTGCTCCCAGGAACTCATGCTCACTCTGCCAACGCTGGTTGTTCCATCCGCATAGTTGATGGTGAAGGACTGATTCAACTGGGCACCGTTCGCACCGGCACCCAACAGGTACAACGTGGAATAGGATCCCGGCGGCACTGAAATGGTGGAGCTTGTCGCCGCATCCGGAACAGCCGAGGGACCGACCGGAAAGGTATATCCCGCATAGTGAAGGGAGCTACCTAGCTGGCTGCTGGAATAAGCAAGGCTGTTTCCGTCGAATCCTTTTTCATTGAAATGCGAACCATCTTCATAGATCGCGTTTACCCTTGCCTCAGGAACGATCGGAATCATCGCTGGACCGTTCGGCACCGCGGCCTGTGCATCCAGTTGCACCGAACTCAGCGGTGTCCCGACTACGATGGGCGCTGGTGTCGTCCATGTAATGGCAGGAGTAATCGGCGAAGCAAGTGGAATCACAGTCAACGCAACCTGGGCCGTCGTGCTCGAATATGCCGAATCCGCAGGCGAGAAGCTCGCGTTCAAGTTCTGCATTCCCGAAGGAAGAATCGCTCCTTCAGCTGGGTTGTAAGTGATTGTGCCTTGAACGACGGGAGGCACGAGTACGAACGAGATCATCACGATGTCGCGATCGTTTGGCAGGGTGAGGCTCGCGACCGTCTTGGTCATATCAAGCGTGATCGAGTATCCGTAAGCGCAAACGGAATTCTGGTCGTTGCTTCCATCCAGGTTGTGCCGCCAAGGGTAACACTCAACCACCGTCTCTCCCGGATAGTTGCGCGGGTTAACCCAGTCGCTCATCTGCTGTTGCAGCGTGGTTGTTGAGCCGTCCGTATAAGTAACCAAAAACGTCTCAAGAGAAGGACTGATGTTGTTGACCATGTCCCCCAGCATTAATAACTTCCCGTAGGAGCCCGCGGGCAGCGGCACAGAGGTACTGGATACAACGTCATTTTGGTTGGCGGGACCGACTGCAAATGAGATCCCCTGCCAGGTGATGGAGCTTCCCAGTAATTCTTCGGCATAGGCCCAACTATCGTAGTCAAAACCACCGAGGAAGCTATAGCCAGGCGTTGTCACGCCCATCACGTTGGCAGCGCTCGTCAATGGAACCTGAACCGGGGCAGATGTCAGCGGGATGGCGTCCAGCTGCAGGTTGCTGAGTGGAGTCTGATATGGAACGGCTGCTGGCTGGGGCCAAAGTAAGACTGGCTTAACTCCTTGTGCCCAGACCCCGCATACCCCAAAAAATCCTAGCCAGCAAAGCACCAGACAACGGAAAGCAAGTACACCTACAGACCTATACTGCGCGTTCATGTGAAACCCCGAGGCAAACTAGAAAGACAAAAATGCAAAACATCGCTGCACTTTAGATGCAAAGAGTCGGCTGCTGCCGAACAAAGGAGAGGTCCAAAGGTGGGAACTATATTCACTAAAGTGTTACAGATCTACCCGATAGGCTCGGTGATATCCTCATGCTCACCGGGATAGAGAAACGCATTCGCAACCGACCCGATGCATTGCACAATGCGGTTTGAACCACCTGCCGAATTTATTCGCCGCAATCTCCGCTGATCAATTGCATCTGCTCTCGGCTCCCGTATTCCTGCTCTACAGTGACACATGAACCTGCGCGTAAACGGGCATCTCCGCGGTGCCAATGAATGAGGGTTTGACGATGAGATGTGCTCTTTTGAAGTCCAGGTTGTTCGGAGTTGTTTGCCCGGCGCTCCTCTTATTCGCGCCCCTAGTCAACAAAGCAGCTCACGCGCAGTCGGGCCTCCAGGTAACGTACGGTTCGAACGGCATTCAAACCCTGAGCTACAACGGCGTCACCCTGGAAAACACAAATCTGAATGCCTCTGACGCCTTCCACATCTGGCATATGCAAGCGACTGACATGAACGGCAACGTTCTCACGACCGGTCAGTATGGCTGGGGTGAAAACAATAACGGTCGTGCCTGGGATGCGTCGACCCATACCTTCACTTACACCTTCTCCTGGGGTAAGATCACCACGCAGTTCGTTCAGTCCGGGAACGATCTCAACATGATCGTCAATACCACCAACAACGCCGGCTCCGGGATCATCTTTGATGGCGCCACCATCTATCCCATGAGCCTCAACTTCCCTGTCCTGCCTGCCGGATTCACGAACAATTCAGATAATCAGTTCTCTGATAACACCTCCGGTCCGGGCGTCACTGTCGCAAATTTCGGCTCCGGTCAGGTCACTGCGGTCGACCCGTCCGCCACGGAGTCCTTGTACACAGGTTTCCAGCCCACCGGTTCAGGCTTCGCCTACACGCCCATCATGAGCGGCACGAGCCCCGACGCGCTCGCTTCGTATCTTCCACACAACAACAGACCGGTTAAGCCAGGGGCAACAGATTCGTTTACCGTTTCGCTGCGCTTCACCGCAGCCGGCACAGCGACCTCCGCGATCGCCTCGGATGCATATGCAAGCTGGGCCGCGACCTATCCTTCCACTCTCCAATGGTCAGACCGCCGCGCCATCGGGACCATCTATCTCGCAAGCTCACCTGCTGGCGGCGACGGGAATACAAACTCACCCGGTGGCTTCCCAACTAATCCCCGGCGCTGGTGGAACGACCCGAGCGTCAACATCACCACAGCGGCCGGCCTCCAGGCCTTCCAGACGCGCATGCTGGCGCAGGCAGAGACCAACGTCACAGACGTCAAGAACATGAACGACCAGGGCACCATCACCTGGGACATTGAGGGCGAACAGTATCCGCAGACCACCAGCTACGTCTGCTCGCCCGACCAGATCGCAACCGTTGCGCCTGAGATGGAGAGTGTCGTCAACGTTCCGGGCTCCGCCTACAAAGGCATGAAGCTGGATGATGCCTACTTCAAGATCATGACCTCGGCGGGCATCCGTGTCGGAGTCTGCGTGCGTCCACAGCAGTTCAAGATCAATGCCAACAAGACCGCCTCACAGCAGTATCTTGCCGACTCCGCAGTCGCTCAGGAACTGATCAACAAAATGCAGTATGCCTACAAGCGCTGGGGAACGACCCTGTTTTATGTTGATTCTACGGTCGATGTAAATGGTGGAACGCTCGCCGCTAGTATCTTCAAGCAGGCTGCCGAGGCGATGCCACAGTCGTTGCTCATCCCTGAGGAATCCACCCCCCTGCACTACGCCTACACCGCTCCCTTCGCAAGCTTCATCGATCTAGGCAGCTTGGGCACACCAGCCTCGGTGCACGACTACTATCCAAACGCATTCAGCGCGAACCTCGTCAACGATGTAGCAACCGCTACACTTACACCCGCTATCCCCAAGCTGACCGAGCAGGTCCACACGGGCGATATCC
>CAXTNM010000036.1:0-47011 GCA_964245715.1 uncultured Acidobacteriaceae bacterium
CGTCTGCGGCGTCAACTGCGCCTCATCCGGCAGCGGCACCTCCGGCCTCCGCGTGTAATACGGCGTCGACAGCGGCTGAATAAACGACTGCGGCGCCCCCGCAATCAGGTCCAGATGAACGTTCATCCAATCCGATCCCGTCGTATTATCCACCACCGACCACCCCTGCAACGTCGCGCTCGTCGCCGAATTGCTGGCAGAGTTCTCAAACAGGATTCGGTAAGTCGACTTCCAAACCGGCACCTCCTATATATAAGAAACCCGCAACTACAGGCTCACCGCTCCGGGATTATGCAGCGTCAGATGCCGCAACCCCTGGTTCCGCGTACTCGCCAGCAGCTCCAGGTACCGCGTCACATCCGTATGCAGCGCAGTATCCAGCAGCGTCACCGAGACCGCCGCCGTCAGCTCCAGCGTTCGCACCTGCCCGCCCTCCGACACCACCGTCACGAACCGTTTCTCCTGTGCCTGATCTTCATTGCCCGCCTCCTTCTTCGCCGTATTCCTCAAATCGAGCGATAGCAACCGCCCGCTGATCGACACCCCCGGCCCCGTCACCTGCACCCGGGCCCCACGGATCGCGTTGTAGAAGTCCACATCCGATGGATCATTCGATAGCGCCAGCGGCAGCGCCTTCAGTTGCTGGTCCAGCGGCGTCGTCGAGTTGTAATCCGCACCCGCGATTCGCCCACCCTGCAGATCGATCGCCGTCAGCGACTGCAGCACATCGTTCAACTGCGCCGATGTGAAATCGATCGTCACCGTCTGGTCCCCCATCACGCGCCCCGCATGCTCGAAGAATCCAACTCCGTTCTTATAGAGAGCGACCCGTGTAATCGGCAGCTCATCCGGCTTTGCCTCGGCCAACGGCGTGTGCGGCTTCGCATGGGTCTGCGCGGCAGCTGTCGAAAGCAGGGCAACAAGGGCAAGAGGGACGCGCTGAGATCGCATGGGAGCTGTTCTCCGGGTGCAACATGGTGACACTTCTGCTTAGACCGTTCCACCTCGCCGATTGTTCCTGACAGCCCGAAAATGGTTTCGAGACAGCTAGCGCTCATGTTCCTGTCCGGCATCGCAGCTCCCGATAACCTTGTCACCCCTCACGAGACACGGCAGTCGCTTCGGTATACTCGCGGTATCGCTGGACAATCTGGGAGTGTGGATGCAGCAAGCGGGAAGACGAAGCCGCGAGGCTTGGATTGCGACTGGCGTAACCCTGGTCATCGCGCTGCTCGAATGGATGCTGGCGCGCAGGGTCACCTTTTGCGGAACTCCGGATGCATGCGCCTACCTCGCGCTTGGCGAATCGCTTAGCAGACACCAGGGTTTTCACGAGAACTTCCTCTTTCAATATCAGTTCGTCAGCACGCACCTGCCTACCCACGGCATCGAGTACTGGCGACCCGGAACGAGCTTCCTGCTGCTCCTTGCACAGCCCTTCGGAGGTGTCACGCTTCATTCCAGCATCATCGTCACCATCCTTGCGGGAATCTGTCTTTCCCTCGCCGCCTGGCGTATCGCAATCGACTATAGCGGCGATCGCCGTATCGCCCTGGCGAGCTACCTGGTCTGCCTGGTGCTGCCGCCAGTATGGAACGGCGGCCTGTCGCCCGATTCCGCGCTCTACTACGGTGCCTTCGCCGCCTGGTTTCTGGCCCTGTTGCGAGTAAACTTTCGCAGCTACTGGGAGGATCTCGGAGCGCTCGTCTGCGTTGCAGGCGTCAGCCTCATCCGCAATGACGCCATCCTCCTCCTGGTGCCGCTCGCCTGTGTGCTCTGGATGCGGCGCCGGCGAAAGCAGGCAAACGGCGCAAGCCTCGGCTACCTCGCGCTTATGCTCGGTGGCTTCGTCGTCGCCAATCTGCCCATGCCGCTCCTCGACCTCGCCGTGCTGGGCGTAGCGTTCCCACCCGGAACGGGTGGCGCCCTTTATCTCTCCGACCTCACAGAACTGAGTGCCTACGGCGCGCCGGCCACGTTGCACACGCTGCTGGCACAAGGCCCGGCCGCCATCATCAAAATTCGCGTCGCGACCGTGACCCAGATGCTCTATCGCATGATCTGGGTGTTAGTAGGGTTCGGTGCCATCTTTGCCCCGCTGTTGATCCTTCGCAGGAACTCCGGCGAGCGCCCCACGCTGCCGGAACTTGCCGGTCCCCTGAGCTTCCTCGTCACCGTCGTCGGCGTCTACGGGCTTGTGCTCCCCGCCATCGGAGGGTTTTCGGCTTTGCGCTCCTTTACCGGCCTGCTACCCCTGGCCGCCGTCCTCATCGTCGCAGGCATCGTCGCGCTCGATGCGGCGCCTCGTGTGCGGCTTACCTTATGCAGCTCCGTCTTCGTCTACTACCTGCTCGCCGGAGTCATGGCAAATCGCAGGGGCGCAGAAGAGATGGAGAAAGCCGGAGACGACGTGCGCAACGTCGCATCTGCTTTGCGAAGCCAGGGCATCTATCCTCAAAGCGGAGCCCTCATCATGGAAGAGCAGGCGGCACAATTCTCCGTCACCACCGGCTACTCCACCGTACCCGTGCCCAGCAACGGCTGGGCCGGCTTCAACGCTGCAGTGCGTGACCTGAAACCCACACGCGTGGTCATCAGCGATCCGCTCTACAACAAATTCAGGACACAACTCGAGGGGGTTCCAGCCGAGCGCGTTCCCGGGACCAACCTGTTCATCCTGAACCTGGCGCCGCAAGAGCTGGCGACACCCTGAGCTTCATGCGTACCCTCAAAAACCGCTTTGCCAACTCGCGCCTGGATTAGATAGGCTTATCCCACTATAGGCGTGGCTTATAGAGGAGCTGGCTATGTTTGGTTTGACGGAAGAGCAGGAGTCGCTGCGCAAGGAAGTAAGAGGCTTTGCCGCGAAAGAAGTGGCCCCACACGTTTCAGAGTGGGACGAGGGCAGCATCTTTCCCGCCGCAGTCGTCAAAAAACTAGGCGAAATGGGCCTCATGGGCGTCATCTTTCCCGAAGAACTCGGCGGCGCCGGCATGGGCTATGTCGAGTACGTGCTGGCCATCGAAGAGCTCTCGCGCGTCGACGGCAGCGTCGGCATCATCGTCGCGTCGCACAACTCACTCTGCACCAACCACATCATGCTGGGTGGCAGCGACGCCCAGCGCAAACGCTGGATCCCGAAGCTCGCCAGCGGCGAATGGCTCGGCGCCTGGGGCCTCACCGAACCCGGCTCCGGCTCAGACGCGGGCGGCATGCGCACCACTGCCGTGCGAAAAAATGACGGCTGGGTACTGAACGGCGGCAAGACCTTCATCACCAACGGCACCTACGCCGACTGCGCCGTCATCCTTGCCCTCACCGATCGCGAAAAGGGAACTCACGGCGGCGTCTCCGCCTTCCTCGTCGAAAAGGGAACTCCCGGCTTCCGCCCCGGCAAAAAAGAAAACAAGCTCGGCCTCCGCGCCAGCGACACCGCCGAACTCATCTTCGAAGATTGCTTCGTGCCCGCCGAAAACCTCATCGGCACCGAAGGCTCCGGCTTCAAGGATGCCATGCGCGTCCTCGATGGCGGCCGCATCTCAATCGCCGCGCTCAGCCTCGGTATCGCCCGCGGCGCGCTCGACGCAGCGCTCAAGTATGCGAAGGAACGCCGCCAGTTCGGCAAGTCCATCTCCGACTTCCAGGCAATCCAGTTCAAGCTCGCCACTATGGCCACCGAGCTCGACGCCGCGTGGCTGCTCACCATGCGCGCCGCGCAGATGAAGGATAAAGGCGAAAAAGTTACCCTCGCTGCCAGCATGGCAAAGCTCTACGCCAGCGAAGTCGCATGCCGCATCTGCGATGAAGGCGTGCAGATTCACGGAGGCTATGGCTTCATCAAGGACTATCCCGCCGAAAAGTTCTACCGCGACGTCAAGCTCTGCACCATCGGCGAAGGTACCAGCGAGATCCAGCGCATCGTGATCGCACGCGAACTCCTCAAGGGATGAATCGTTACAGATCACCGGGGCCGCCTTCAGGTCTCCGAGCAGCCGACGCACCCACTTGCGGTACTCTGAGGCATCAACCTGATCCTGATGCCCGGAGACCCCATGCGCCTGCCCCTGCTCGCCACACTCCTGCTCTGTTGCAGCCTTGCCGGGGCGCAGCCATGGCCCATTCGCGCAGTTGTCGTCACAACCTTCGAGGTCGGCAACGATACCGGCGACACGCCCGGCGAATTCCAGTTCTGGGTCGAGCGCGAGCATCTCGACCAGGTCCTCGACTTCCCCGGCGGCACCCGTCCCCTCCGCACCAATAAAGAACACACCATCCTCGGCATGGTCAGCGGCACGACCCTCGTCAACGCCACCGCCTCCATGATGGCGCTCGGCCTTGATCCCCGCTTCGACCTCACCCATGCCTACTTCCTCATCAACGGCATTGCAGGAGTCGACCCCCATGCGGCTTCGATCGGCTCAGCCGCATGGGCAAGCTTTGTGGTAGGCGATGTCGCGCGCGAGATCGATCCGCACGACGCACCCGCCTCCTGGCCCTATGGCTTGTTTCCCGTCGGTGCGCATGCGCCCAATCCCACCTCGGTCCCGGATGCCCCCTGGACCCGCACGAATCTCTATCCACTGAACCCGGGGCTCACTCGCTGGGCCTACGAACAGACGAAAGCTCTCCCCCTGATGGATGATCCCGTCGTTGCGGAGTTTCGCTCCGGCTTTGTGGGTTTTCCCCAGGCTCAACGCCCGCCATTCGTCCTGGTAGGCGACACCTTCGCCAGCGACTACTACTGGCACGGTGCCATCATGACGCAGTACGCCCGCGACTGGGTGCGGCTGTTCACCAGCGGAAAAGGAACCTTCGTCATGACCGAGATGGAAGACTCCGGCTTCATGAACGCAATCGAGCGACTGGCATCCATGAAAAAGGTCGACGAAGACCGCGTCATGGTGTTGCGCACCGGCAGCAACTACTCGATGCCGCGGCCGGGACACACGGCGATCGAGTCGGTGACAGCTCCTTACATCGGGTCGCGCGTGGCGCTCGAAGCAGCCTGGCTCTGCGGCAGCACCGTGCTCCACAAACTGCTCGCGAATTGGTCACTCTATGCCGGAAGCATACCCAGTGCCTAGCCTCTCACCAATCCCCATAACTCCGGATGAGACGCCTCAGCGATGCACCTCCGGTTCCGGCGTAGCCTCAAGCGTGAGAGTGGCTTTTCCATTCGCGTTGACCGTCACACTGGTGCCGCTCGAGTCACCCTGCACGAGCGACTGCGGATCCGGCGCGTGACGCGTCGCAAACGCAACAACGCGGTACGTTCCTGGCGGTACCGTCTGGCTGAAGCTGCCATCCTCGCCGGAACGCAGGGTCAGGACCGGCGTTGCCGCAGGTGTGCTTGCGATCAGGTAAATCCAACAGGCGGCGGGCGCGCCATGCAGCGCCACCGTGCCGGCCAGCGTGCCAACCTGGTTCGAGACCGTAACCTGAATCGGGGTTGATCCCGCACCGGCCGCCACCGTCAGATCGTGTCCCAGGATGTCAGTCCCTCCGTAAACCGCCGACGTGATGTACCAGGTGTAGTTACGCAGGGCACGCAGCCGATACGTCCCGGGCGGCACGGTGAAGACAACGCCCGCGTCGCTGCGGCGGAAGCCCGTCCGAAGGTACTCCGCGTCCAGCGATGGCAGCAGCGTGGTCGGTTCGAGGGCGAGTGAAAGTGTGCGTCCGCTTGGCGGCGTCAGCGTCTGACCTGCACTGGTCGCCGCCGAAACCGCTGCATCATCCAGCTCGACTTCGACCGGGATGGAAGCCACCCGCACGAACTGCAGAGTTACACTGACGGGCTCTTTGCTTGTGCGGTAAAGCGTCACCGCGGCCTGGTCGAGTCCGTCCTCACCAGAACCGCGATGCCGGGCTTGAAGCAGGTAGCTGCCGGCCGGGAGGCTGGCCGTAAAAGTAGAGGCTCCGGTCGGCGTAAACGAAACCGGAAAGCTTGTCCCGTCCGGCAGGATTCCGTTTAGCCCCCCGATCTCATCCACCGGCGTATTCGTCCGGGCAGATACCGCCAGCAGCGGGGCAAGCGGCGGACGAACGTCGAGGTCGCGCTGCTCACCCGGGAGGAGGTGAAAGCCTCCCTCACCCGAGTCCGGCAGTGCCGTGGGCATCACAGCATCACTGCCTGGCTCATGCGAAAGATCCGTCTGGAGCCTGTAATCGCCGGCCGGCACCGGCAATCGAAACTGCCCATGAGCGTTCGATCGCGTGACCGCTTGTGGCAACCCAGTGGCGGCCGAGGTCGTCATCGTTCGCCCGCAGTGCCTCGACGCTGATGTGTGGCAGCGGAGTACCATCCGGGTCAAGGATGGTTCCGCTTAAGAGCGCCTCAGGATACAACCGTATCTGCACTGGAGCGCTCGCGTCCGCCGTCTTGATCTGGACTTGCGTTGGATCGTTCGGATTGTGCCCAAAGTGGTATCCGGGTTTCTGCGCGGTAAGCGTGATCTGGGCCGTGTCGACCTCAGTAAAGCTGAAGTGCCCTGTCGAATCGGTCAGGGCAGCACGCGGAACGGCTTGTCCGGTCAGCCGCACCAGCGCACGGAAGATCGGCTGATTCGTGACGGCATCGACGACAGTTCCGGAGATCGTCTCGGGCGTCTGCGCCAATCCCCGCAGCAAAAAGAGAAGAAGCGCGGCGGCGAGAAGACACGTCGACCTCCGCCTCTTCCCGCTCTGCCGTGTTAACACTTGATCTTTCATTCGCAGTTGCCCACACCGACCCAGAGACGATCAAAAAGCAGCGTCCCCATTGCAAGAGTCTATTCTGAGCACTCCGCCGTCGGTTGCGCCCCGTCAAGTTGCGGCTGAATCGCTCGGCTTGTACTTCGTGTGCTCAAGTGAACAGCAGGACCACTGCTGGAAGATGAAGATAAGGAAGAGTAAGAGGAGAAAGTCGTCGTTCAAAGCCCTCGACTTGCCTTATTACGAGTCTCACAAGTGAAGCGATATTAGGATCGAACGAAGGAACTCATGACGAAGTCAAACAATGCGATCGGTAAATTGAAGGTTGGCAGCGGCGCAGTGGGCGCACTCGCGTTCGGTGCGCTTGCCTTCGGAGCGGCAGCTATTGGGGCACTCGCGGTCGGTACCATGGCCGTGCGGCGCTTGAAGATTCTCGAAGGACGGATTGAAAACCTCTCCATCGGCACCCTCACCGTCGACCACCTCGACGTTCGTTCCCGCTAGCTCGTCCCGAACACCTTCGCAGTAATCCAGCACGCCCTCGGCTCGCGCAAACGGGACTCCCGAACAAACTACATCTGCGCCGCCGCTACCGCCCCCGCAAAAGCCAGCGAAACCTACAGGTACGTTTAGCCCCGCTTGATTCTCTACCGCGCAAGTATCGACGGGCTTGAGCCCGCCATCGACGCTGAGACCAGCTCTGTGGAAAACCTTGTCAAGGGGTTAGGCTTCTCGCAGATGCTCCATCTTATTCAATCTAAACAGGATAAAAGCGAAAAGTAATTGGCGCTTTCACCCGGACCAACCTGCTACCCTTAAAGTAGTGAAGTAATTGAAGAAGCCCATCAGTAATGCCGATGGCTTTGTCTATTTGACCCGCTCTGTAAGTCCTTTGCTTTGTATATTTTACCCGTAACTCTCATGATTGCAATATTTTAGCGGAGCCTTTCCCGCTAAGTTGTTGCAATCAATGCTCATTTAACCAGTTGATTAACTGGGGGGGGAAGGACCCTCGAGAAGAAACGATGTCTGTCGATCCACGCGAGCGAGCAGCTAGCTAAACGCCGCGCAGGCAGTCTTCTCATCCGGATGCAGGCTCGTGTATTTCGTCATCCCGACCATCGTAAACACCTTTATAAAATGCGGAGTAAGCCCGAAGGTCACAATCTTCTGCCCCTTCTTACTCGCTGCGATCATCATCTGGATGATGAGTGCGATACCCGAAGAATTGAGATAGTCAACCTTTGAAAAGTCCAGCAGGATCCGCCTGGCGGTTTCAGGCAGACCCTCGTACGTGCCAGTCACCGCAGCCTGCGAGGTGGAGGTGATATCGCCGGTAAAGCGAATCACCGTGACGGGATCGCCAGGAGCGCAGGCGACTTCTTCGATTTTTACTTTGGTGAGCTGGTCCTGCATTTTCTTTACGTTCTCCCAGGATGTTTACGTTAGATAGTTGTGGGATGGAGATGAATCACCATGCGCGCGTACGAGCCGGAAGGTGGAGAAGAGACCCATTCTGCCTCATCCACCAGCGCCTGGATCAGGAACATGCCCATTCCGCGAGGATCCTCTTCGCCGAGCATCTTCTTGTCGATATCCGGTGGCAGCGTAGTCTGCTGCGGACCGTCTCCAGTGTCCGAGACCTTCACCTCAAGCGAGTCCTCGATGATCGAAAGCGTAACCCCGACTGAGAGCGACGCGTCGAGCTTGTTGCCGTGTTCCATGGCGTTGATGCAGGCTTCCGCGACGGCCGTCTTCAGATCTTCGACTCGTTCTTCGGTAAATCCCATCAGCCTCGCAACCGAAGCTGCCGTGTTCATCGCCACCTTTTCGTAGCCGAGCTTCGAAGGCAGGCGAAGCTCGATATTGCCTTCCGGCTTGCTCGTGTCTTGGCTCAAACGTTAGCCTCCAAACTGGCGGTCGGATGCGGTTGACGGAGCAGGACGAGTGCACTCATGTCATCGGATTGTTCCTGCCCGTCAGAGAAACGTCCCAGCGTCGACCAGATAGAATCCAGAACTCCTTCGGACTGAACCGAATCGCAGTCACAAAAGGAATCCAGAAGACGCGACTCGCCAAACTCTTCCTCGCCACGAAATACTTCAGTCAACCCATCGGTATAAACCAGCAGTCGACTGCCGATCGGCAGCGGATGCGTCTCCACCTGGTATGTACTGAACGGGATGAGCCCGACTGGTGTTCCCGAAGCTCCGATTTTGATGATCTTCGGCGCAGGATTCTCGGGCGTGGGCGCCTGAATGAGAAACGCCGGGTTGTGACCCGCGTTGACGATCCGCATCGTATGCGTCTTCGGATCGAGTTCGATGAAGAAAGCGGTGACATAGCGTCGTCGAGACTCCTCTCCCTCGCTGTAATGCAGCAGGTTCATGCGTGTCGCAATGTCGAGCAAAGGTATGCCGGAGTTGACCATCGCGCGAAAAGCCGAACGAAAGCTCGTCGTCACCAGAGCCGACGCCAGACCTTTGCCTGCAACGTCAGCAACCAGCAGGTGAATCGGCCCGGAAGTCGTCGGAATGATGTCCAGCAGGTCGCCTCCGACCGCGTAGCAGGTAACTGACCGCATCGCTACGCTGTAGCCGGAGATCGCAGGCATCTCTTGAGGTAGAAGCGATCGCTGAATCAGGCGCGCGTTCGCAAGGTCGGATTCGAGGCGCTCCCAGGCAACGGTCCGTTGATGGAATCGCGCGTTTTCGATCGCGACGGAAGCCTGGATGGCGAGAGATTCGAGGAAGTCGATCTCGTCGAGCGAAAGGGTTCGAGCAGGAGGAAGAACGACGACAAGTTCATCGAACACACTTCCTGTCTTGTCGTGCAGCGGAAAGGCGACAAGAAGATCAGGATCCGGCTCATCGGGAGTGTCGCCGTAGGAGTGGGAAGCGTGGGTGAAGAAGGCGCCCGTGAGTTCGAGCTCGCGGACCACAATCTGGAGCACCGTGGTCAAAACGCCGTCGAGCGCAATCGTCGAGTGGATGAGGCGGCTCGCCTCAAGCAAGGCCTGGAGGCGAATGACCTGTTGCTGCGCGATAAGGGTTTCGTCGAGTTCCATGAGGTTTTCCCGGTGAGCACCAGTGTAGCTCCAAGGTCCAGGAGTGCGATGACAAGTTTAGGTGCAGGCGGCAGTTGGGTCCTCGTGCTGCTCGGCCATCCAACGATCCATCATAGTGCCGGCGCAGCGGGCACCGCAGAGATGCTGCACGCTGGGCGTGTGGGCGTGCTCCGGGTTCCAGCGTGTCAGCTTGATAACGGGTTGGGTGCCAGAGGTGCCGGAGGGGAGACAGTCGAGCCAGGAGAGGAACCACTGGCCCGAGTCGCCCTTCTTGTCGCCGCAGATGTCGCAGGTGTAGCTCTCGGTGAATGCCATAGGGACAGGATAGCGTATGGCACGAGGGACTTTTAGCTAAGCCGGGCGCGGAAGCCGAGCCAGGTCAAGCAGGGCGTCCGTCACGTGGTCGTAGTCGTGGCGCAGGAGGTCGCCTTCGTGCACGAAGTTGCCTGTAATCGGTTCCACTCCCAGCGCGCGGATACGGTCGAGGTCGGCTTCGATCGGCTGCTGACCGAGTGCCGCGTATTTCTCAAGAAGGACGGGAGAGATCGGTGCAGTGTTGATGAGGGCATAGTCGAAGATCTTCTCGCCAGGTTCAAGCCTGTTGCCAGCGGAAACCCAGGCATGCTGCAGGATTTTTTCGATGTGCTGTGATGCGGTCAGGCCAAGAGACTCATTCGCCTGGGTCATTAGATTACAGATGTAGACGCGGGTGGCGCGGGTGGACGCAAGGGCTTCGGGGATGCCGCGCACGAGCAGGTTGGTAATCAGCGACGTGTAGAGAGATCCTGGCCCCAACGTGATGAGATCGGCCTGGGCGATCGCGTCGAGCGTGCCCGGGAGCGGATCTGCATCCGGTGGCTGAAGCATGAGCTCAACGATGCGGCGGGAGGATCGGGTGATATTGGTCTCGCCGTGCACGGTGGTGCCGTCGTCCATGCAGGCCGAGAGGGTGACATCGGAGTTGGTAGCCGGGTAGATGCGTCCGCGGGCAGCGAGGATCTGCGACGACATCTGGACTGCCTGCGCGAAATCGCCAGTGATGTGCGAGAGCGCAGCGAGGAAGAGGTTGCCAAAGGAATGGCCTTCAAGTTCCCCCTGCCCAAACCGATACTGGAAGAGTTTCGAGAGGAGATGCTCGTCTTCGGAGAGAGCAACCATGCAGTTGCGAACGTCGCCGGGTGGGAGCATCTTGAAATCTTCGCGAAGCCGGCCGGAGGAGCCACCGTCATCGGTAACGGTCACGATCGCGGCGAGGTCGCGGATCAGGCATTCTGCGCCACCGCAGCGGGAGTCCGAGAGCGGGTGCGAGCCAGCCGGGGTAGGAACAAATCGTTTGAGGCCGCGCAGCAAGGTGGAAAGGCCGGTACCGCCCCCGATAGCAACGACGCGTAAGGTTCTTTGCTCAAGAGCTTTGGTGCGGGCGGATATGGCGTTGCTCGCTTCAAGGGTTTCGCTCACCATTAACACAGCCTTTGTTGCCGGGCAGGAGATTCGACCTTGCGGTCGACGACCGGACTTCAGACTTCAGAATAATGCAGGCAGTGAGTAGAGCGAGATACCGCTTCAGGCTTCGGGATACAACAATTCGGTGAAGCGTGGGTCGTCTGCCATGTCCTGAAAGTCGGAGTCGGCACGCGCCTGGATGCGATTGCGCGGGTTGTGCTGGATAGCGCTCGTAAGGTGCTCGAGGCATTCGTGCGAGTCGCCGGTCATACTTGCGAGCACGGCCAGGCCATAGAAGGCGTAGTCCGCCGTGGGATTCGCGGCGAGGATCTGCTTGAACTGGTCGCGCGCGTCGGGGTACTTGCCGTCGTTGAGGAGCGAGATGGCAAAGTCGTACTGTTCCTCATGCGAGCTGAAGCTGGTGGCTCCCTTCGTAATCTGAAGGAGGCAGGCGTTGATGTACATGCGGATGCGGTCTGCGACCTCAGGCGGGCTCGAGAGCAGCATCTTGTCGAATGCCGCGTGAGCCTTGTCATACTGACCCTGCTGCATGAGGTGGATGGCTGCCTCGTAGCTGGCGAGGGCTGCTGCGCGGCTTCCATCGACGGCAGCTGGCACGGAGCCGGCCAGGATGCGCGGAGAACGCTTTGCGGTAGAGGCGGGGTTTGCTTTGGCTTGGGACATTGGGTGATTCCTCGTGCCGCTCTGTGGAGGAAGCTCGGGGCACAGCGAGGCAGGGTTGAAGGGATTCGGGAGTCTTCTGGGAGTTATACGCGGAGGGATGCGCGTGGTCAATAGCTCCGCCGGCAGAGGGTGTAAAGAACGGGGTGCACGGTGTCACAAGGCTGCTTACAACACGGCTCTACGGCCTGCTTCCTTGCTTGTAGAGAACCGGATTGAGGTCGGGATCGTTGTACATCTTGAGCTGACGGTAGAGGCGGAAGCGGCGCTGGCCGGCCAGGACCTGAGACCAGAGCTCGTCGAGGCACTGCGCAAGGTCCGCGCGCTGTTGCGTAAGGATGACCAGGCGATCTTCATTACGGTGATGGTGTTCGTCGGAAGCGGTCGGACGATGTACCTCTTCGTCGGTATGGTAGATCTTCAACGCGAGAATGGAGAGGCGATCGATGATGAGTCCGGGAGTTTCGGAGTTGAGCGGGGCTTCAGGATTCTGCGGTCCGGCGAGTTGAAGGAGCAGTTGATCGATCTGTTCGACGAAGTCATTTCGCTGCTGGTTGAGCCGGTCGATGGCATGTTTCACCTGAGCGATGCGGGAATCGGAGACGTCCGGGCTGCGAGCCGTATCCTCTTCGTGCCAGAGGTCGAAGTTGGCAAGGTGCTGCGCGCGGATGAGGGCAACGAGGTTGGTCGGGGATGCTTCGGTGGGATGGTCGCGGTGCCAGAGGAGATTGGCCTCGTCGTGGAGTCGGAGGATGGAGTGAGCGTGAAGTTGCGAGGAGGCGGGTGGAGCGGCTTGGGGCTGAGTTGCTGGCACGGAGATTAGGTTAGCAAAGTTAGCCTGGGTTATAACGCTTCTCCCCCGAATCGCGGCAGGCAGCCATCAAGGAGCTCTGGATTCTCATCATTCGCGGCTTGCGGGGGGCGGATTGGCGTTGGAGAATGAGGCATGGCGAAAAGTGGGGATCGAAGCGTGAACGTCCGAGAGGATGTGCGGCGTGTGCTGGTGTATCGGATGGGCTCGCTCGGCGATACGGTGGTGGCGCTTCCGGCGCTTCACCTGATTGCGAAAGCCTTTCCGAACGCCGAGCGCAAGATGCTGACAAACTTCCCGGTCAGCGTGAAAGCTCCCGCAGCAAAGGCAATTCTGGAAGATAACGGTCTGATCAATGGGTATTTTCGTTACGTGGTCGGGACGCGCAGTGTGAACGAACTGGCCGCGCTCTGGTGGACCCTGGTGCGGTGGCGACCAGAGGTGCTCATCTACCTCGGGCCGCGGCGGGGAGTTGCCGCAGCGAAGCGGGATGCAAGGTTCTTTCGACTTTGCGGACTTCGTTGGCAAGTGGGCGTGCCGATGACGGAGGAGATGCAGGGATGGCTCCTGCAGCAGACGACCGGGGCTCTTGAGCCCGAGTGTGAGCGGCTGGTACGTAATATCTCTGAACTTGGAGATGCTCAGATGGACTCAAGAGCGGCCTGGGACCTCGGGTTGACTCCTGCTGAGGAGGCGAAAGCTTCGGAAGTGCTGAAGGCTGCTGACGGGCGGCCGGTCATCGCGGTGAGTGTGGGGACGAAGGTGCAGTCGAAGGACTGGGGACGTGAGAATTGGCGGGCTCTGCTGGAACGGCTCGGCGAATCGTTTCCTGCATATGCATTGGTGCTTGCAGGGGTCGGAGAGGAGAACGAGGCGAGTGAGTTCGCGGCGGCGGGTTGGCGAACAGCAGCGCGGAGTGCTGCGTGCGTGTTGAATCTGTGCGGTCTGCTGACGCCGCGTGAGAGTGCGGCCGTGTTTGCCCGGGCCAAGATGTTTCTTGGACATGACTCAGGACCCATGCACCTGGCGGCTGCTGTGGGAACTCCTTGTGTGGCGGTCTTTGCCGCCAGAAACATACCCAGGGTCTGGTACCCGCATGGGGATGGGCATCGCGTTATTTACCACGAGGTCGATTGCATGGGCTGCGGCCTGGAGACTTGTATTGTGCAGAAGAAGAAGTGCCTCACGAGTGTCACTGTAGAGGAGGTGTTCGCGGCGGTGCAGGCGACACTGGCGGAGAGCAGCCTTCGGCAATGATCTTTTGATCTTCATTTGTGAGCTGTGAGTTTTGGCAATGGCTTTGCTGTCAATCCGGGGGGCACCCCGTCATTTCAAACTAAAGCGACCGAGAACCAACAACGTCCCTCTGGTATCGTCGAGGTGTGGCTATACTTCCTGAACTTCATTCCGTCTTGGGTCTGCTGGAGAGTGGCTTCAGCAAAGTTAAAGTGCTCGTGGTTGGGGATCTGATGCTCGACCGGTACATCCTCGGTGAGGTTGATCGGATCTCGCCGGAGGCGCCGGTGCCGGTATTGCGCCATGCACAACGGTACGAGCGGCCGGGGGGTGCGGCGAATGTCGCGATGAACCTGGCGGGTCTTGGATGCCAGGTGTTCCTAGCCGGGTTCTGGGGTGCAGATAGCGAACGCGAGGAACTGGCCAGGCTGGTCGAGGCTGCAGGCGTCGACACGGCGGGCGTGGTCACAAGCTCGCTTCCGACGATCTCGAAGACAAGGATCGTCGCGCGTACGCAGCAGATGCTGCGGCTCGATATAGAGTCGCGCGAGGCGTTGCCGGTCGAGGACATGCAGCGGCTGGAGGCACGAGCGGTCGAGCTCGTGAAAAAGGTTCACGCGGTGATCCTGTCTGACTACTCAAAGGGTGCGCTGACCACGGAGCTATGCGCGGCCGTTATCCGTTCTGCACACTCAGCAGGAGTCCCGGTGCTGGTCGATCCGAAGACAAGGGACCTGAGCAAGTACTCCGGTGCGACGACAATCTGCCCAAACCTGGCAGAGCTTTCGCTGGCGACGGGCGTGCCTGCACATCAGACCGAAGCGCTGTTGAAAGCGGCTCACACGCAGATGGTGGAGCACGACTTTCGATTCCTTACTGTGACGATGAGCGAGAAGGGAATCAGGATCTTAGGGCCGGCTGCGGATGGAAGCGACGATTACTATTCGCCGGCCCGGGCGCGGGAGGTCTTCGATGTCTCAGGCGCCGGTGACACCGTCATTGCGACGTTGGCGGCTTCGCTCGCCGGCGGGTTACACGTCCACACGGCAGTTGAATTAGCGAATATGGCCGCGGGCATCGTTGTCGGGAAAATCGGCACGGTGCCGATTGCGCAGCATGAATTGATCGCGGCGCTGACCCCAAGCAGCGGGATCACCTCGGCCGAGAAGATTCTGGACTTTGAGGGGGTGCAGCGGCGCGTCGTCGACTGGCGCGCTTCCGGAGAGACCGTTGTGTTTACCAACGGCTGTTTTGATCTGCTGCACGTGGGACACATTACGCTGCTCGAGGATTGCCGGCGCTTCGGCACAAAGCTCGTGCTTGGTTTGAATACGGATGCTTCGGTGAGCCGTCTGAAAGGCCCGTCACGACCGATCGTAGGAGAGAACGAACGCGCAAGAGTGATGTCTGCCCTTGCAGCGGTGGATGCAGTTGTGCTGTTCGACCAGGAGACGCCGCTTGAGTTGATCCGGGTGCTGAAGCCGAATGTTCTTGTCAAGGGCGGCGATTACTCGATTGAGACCGTGATCGGCCATGAAGATGTTCTGGCGAACGGCGGCCGAGTCGAAATCGTACCCACGGTAGAGGGGTTTTCAACCACCAACATTGTGAAGAAACTGACGGCTCCCGCGTTTTCGGGACAGGAGAGAGACGCTTGATAATCGTGACGGGCGGTGCAGGCTTTATCGGAAGCAACCTGGTGCAGGAACTGAACCGGATCGGCGAGAAAGATATCCTGATCGTTGATAACCTGGCCCCGGCACCCAACCTGAGTGGGCCCAAATTCCTAAATCTCTGGGGCGCCGAATACTCGGACTACATGGACAAGGCGGAGTTTCGTAAAGCGCTTGCTGCCGGAGATTTCGAGGATGTTCCGGTCAAGGCGATACTGCACCAGGGTGCCTGCTCGAACACGCTCGAGGACGACGGACGTTACATGATGGATAACAATTACACCTATTCCAAGGAACTACTCGATTTTGCAGTTTGGAACGAAGTTCCTTTCGTCTATGCGTCGACGGCGGCGGTCTACGGATTGAGCGAGAAGTTCGCGCCGGTCAAAGAGAATGAGAGGCCGCTGAATGTGTATGGTTACTCCAAGCTGGTCTTCGACAACTATGTCCGTCAAAATGTGATCGATGCGGCTGCGGATGCGGATAAAGCACCGAACGATGAGGAGTCGGGTGCGGAGCTGCTGACGCGGGTAAAGAGTAGCGTGGTAGGGCTGCGCTACTTCAATGTTTATGGCCCGCGCGAGCAGCATAAGGGACGAATGGCTTCGGTGATTCACAATTTCACCAAGCAGTTGAGGGAGATTGGCGCGATTCGGATGTTTCAGGGTTCAGGCGGGTATGCGGACGGCGAGCAGCGTCGCGACTTTGTCTTTGTGAAGGATCTTTGCCGCATCAACCTGTTCTTTGCAGGATTATTGCCGGAGAGTCCAAAGGAGCCCGTGCAGGCGGTGGTAAATGCGGGCACCGGAGAGGCCCGAACCTTCAAGGCGGTAGCCGAGGCTCTGATGCAGGTACACGGGCCGGGCGGCATTGAGTTTGTGCCGTTTCCTGGTGACTTGAAGAATCGCTATCAACACTTCACCGAGGCAGACATCGAAGGGCTCCGTAAAGCGGGGTACCGGGCTCCGTTTACGTCTTTGGAGGATGGCATCCAGGAGACCTTTGCGGATGAGTCGATGAAACGAGCAGGATAGAGGCGCCGAACTGGCGGTTCAGAGATGAGCTGTCGCCAACGATTCGATCGACGCAGACTTTCTGATCCAAGGAGCGTGAATGGCTGGTTCTATACCTGAAACGGGGATCCGCCCCTCGTTATTCTGTATCAGCACGTATGAGAAGGGGCAGGATTTCCTGAAAGAGGCGGCGCGCCTGGGGTGCGAGGTACGGCTGTTGACAGTCGACAGTTTGGCGAACGCGGACTGGCCGAAAGATTCTCTGACAGAGTTCATAACGATGCCGGAGGGATTAACCTGCGAGCAGTTGCTGAACACGGTGACGTACCTGGCGCGCACCCGGCGTATCGATCGAATCGTCCCGTTAGATGAGTTCGACCTCGCAGGAGCGGCGCTGCTTCGCGAACACATGCGGATGTCTGGGCTGGGCGAGTCAGCGACGCGTTTTTTTCGCGATAAGCTGGCAATGCGAGCTCAGGCAAAGAAGATGGGGGTAAAGGTCCCGGAGTTTACGGGAGTCTTCAACCATGAGGCTGTAAGCGAGTGGATGAAGGTAACACCGGGCCCATGGCTGCTGAAGCCGCGGATGAATGCGTCGGCGATCGGCATCAAGACGATTGCGAACGCGGAGGAGCTTTGGCCGATCCTCGAAGAGCTTGGAGACCTTCAGAGTCACTACCTCCTGGAACGGTTTGTGGCGGGTGAGGTATTTCACTGCGAGGGGGTAAGTTGGAAGGGCAAGGTGCTCTTCGCGCAGCCGTTCCAATACGGGCGACCGCCGATGCAGACGATGCATCAGGGTGGCGTCTTCACCACGCGGACGCTGGCGATGAAGTCGACGGATGCGCGGGAAATTTCGAAAATCCACAAGCGACTCCTGGAGGCGTTGGGGATGGAGTCGGGCGTGACGCACTCGGAGTTCATCAAGAGCGCGGCGGACGGGGAGTTTTACTTCCTGGAGACGGCCGCTCGGGTGGGTGGCGCGTATATCGCCGAAGCGTGTGAGTTGGCGACGGGGATCAATCCATGGAAGCAGTGGGCGACGATTGAAAAGGCTCTGGCGACAGGGGAAGAGTATGTGCTGCCTTCGGTGACTCGGGATTTTGTCGGAAGTGTGATCTCGCTCGCGAAGCAGGATGAGCCGGATCTAAGTGGTTATACGGATGAGGAGATTGTGCTTCGTCTGCACAAACCGCATCACGCCGGGATTATCTTGCGGTCGAAGGATGAGAGGCGGACCAGGAGCCTGCTGGAGAGCTACGCGTCACGGTTCCTGGCGGATTTCTGCGCCGTGATGCCTGCCCCGGACAAACCGACGTCTTAGCGTACTTCAGACGCCTCAAGCCCTGGCGAAATTCCGTGTCTATCCGACACGGAAGACTCTCGTTTTTGTGACGAGGAGGTTGAGCGTCGCACGCAAGGCCCGCTCCGCGGTGCCTTGGACTGGATGATTTGTGGTCTGAGGGGAAATGGTGAGCCCGCTGGGGCTCGAACCCAGGACCAACGCCTTAAAAGGGCGATGCTCTACCGACTGAGCTACAGGCTCATCACCACTCTTTGAAAATACCACATAGAGGGTTTGCCGAAAGCGGCTCCTTGAGAGAACAAGCGGGTCATGACTGCTAATAGGTTGATGGCGCGAACGGGGTCTGGCCCACTTTCCAGTGAAACTCAAGCAGGAGAACAGGATGTGATGTAACTCATGCGTTACTCCGCGGCGAATCGTACCCGAAAGCGTGCAGATTCAAACTAAAGTTGCACAAAGGACTGATTGACTCCGCGATAGACGCCAAGTAGCCTTCACTCATTGCCTTAGAAAGTGTGCAGATGGAGATCCCTTGTCGGGAACTCGTGCACAACAAACAAGATTGGTAGCTCCAAGTGCAGAGCGCCGCGCGAAGCACGAGCGCCAGGTGCCGGTGACAGGCAACAGATTGAAGTCTTGCGATGAACCGGGATCTTCAAGCGCCGGATGAAGTGAAGCGGGATAAGATCGGGCGCGCCAGGTTTGCGAGGCACGTGTTCGACAGGACAGCGACTTATGGATATGCACCTGACAGACCAGACTGATGAGCCAGTGGCGGAGACGCCCGAAGATGTCGCCATTCTGTACTCGTGGGCAAACCTGCATGGAGCGAAGTATCGTGACTTCTCTGCTTCGCGGCGGGAGTATCGCGCGCAGGTGAGACACCGTGCCGCCGAGGAGTTGAGACAGCAGGAGCTTGCAGCGCAGGCCGAGGCCGAATCCGCTGCGGCTGAGGCTGAGCAGAAGGCGCGCGAAGCGGAGCGAACAGCCAGGGCTTCGGAGCGTTATGAGAGCCCAGTCGACCGGGAACGTGCGCTACGCGAGGCTGATGAGGCGGTAAGGCGTGCGTCAGCCGAGAGAGTGGAAGCGGCACGGCGCGCGGAGGCTGCGGCGATTGCCGAAGCAGCGGCAAGGCGGGAAGAGCGCGAGATTGCCGAAGCGCATGCTTCGGCGCAACGCCAGGCGGCTCGTTGGAACGATTCGGAGATTCGCAGGCGCAGTCTGGCCGGGCCCCAACCTGTGAGCGTCCCTTCGCAGAGCGGCGATCCCTATGAGGTCCCGCAGGGGTCCTCTGTAGACCCGAACTTGGCTTCGCCAAACAAAGCGTTAGAGTACACGCAGCCCCAGCGCTATCGCAGCGAAGCCTTGCGGATGGAGCCGAACCAAACAGACTTTCAGCGGGTGGACGAACGTCGAACTTTCCGGCAAGCGGAGCCTGAGCATCGTCGTTCCCGCGGCTTTCGTCCGGATCAGCCTTCGGGCGTTCGTACGGCTTCCCGAACTGCGGGTGCCGAGGCGCCGGTGCGGAGCCGAATCAATGGTGGAAGCGATTCACTGAAGGGAATTGCCCCACAACCGATCTTTACGCCGCAGCCAACGTATGCGACGCCGGTTGCACAGACGCCTGTGCGTCCGGCGCTGCAACAGGAGATTCATCCTCCACTCGCCCAACGCATGGACTCTGCGCCGTCTGCACCGTTGACGGAACGGGGGTGGCAGGCGCAGGAGCCTTCCGCGCCCGCATGGCTTTATGGAAGCAATACAGCCGCACCGGCAACGCCCCCGCGTCCAATAGCGCCGGTCGCTCCGATGGTAGCCTCCGATACCCTGCAGACATCGCGCGAACGGGTGGCTTCCCGCTGGTTCGCATTAAAAGGCGTATTTGAGGCAGCTCCGGAACCGATCGCTGAGGTGCGGCAGCAGAGGGAAGCGCGCACCCCACTCCTGGCGGTGTTTTCGCTTGCCGGCGGGGTGGGCAAGACCAGTCTGGTGGCCACGCTCGGGCGCGCTCTTTCTTCTCTGGGCGAGAAGGTGCTGCTGGCCGACACCACTTCGCATGGTTTGCTGCCGTATTACTTTGGCGCCACCGAGTTGAAGCCGGGTGTGGTGCGGACGTTCTCGCCGCCCAGCGGGAGCACCGATGCGCCGATTCACCTGGTGAGCTACGACGTGGACCAGCGGGGCGACCGCGCCGCGCAAGATGCGCTCGCGAACGAGATTGAACTTAGCGCGGGAGGCGTACAACGTCTCCTGGTGGACTTCAACGTCAGCAGTGGTTGGCTCATGCGGCGGTTCACCCGTATGGCCGAGACCGTGCTGATCCCGGTGGCGCCGGATATGAATTCGGTGATCAGCCTGCAGGCCGTCGAACGGTACTTCGCAGGATCCATCGATGACGGCGGCCGTACGCTAAAGCCCTTTTATGTCTTGAACCAGTTTGATGCGTCACTGCCGCTACACCTGGATGTGCGAGAGGTATTGCGCCGCCAACTAGGCGAGCGACTGTTGCCGTATGTGGTGCGGCGTTCGCAGGCGGTCAGCGAAGCACTGGCGGAAGGCATGACCGTAGTGGACTATCAACCAGACGGTTTGATCTCGGAGGACTACCTGAATATTGCCAAGTGGCTTCGCGGGATCTCGTCTCCGGCAGTGACGGGTTTCCGGACAACGCGATGGAGTGAACGATGACCAGATCGCCGCTATGGAGAGAGTTTGAATCCGGTGAGGGATTTCTTCTCGTTTCGATTCGCTGGGTCATCCTGATGGGCGGGATGTTACTTCTCATCCTGGCTGGAATTCTCGATTTAACATGGCCTCAGCAGTCCGTACTTGGTCTGCTGACCGTGCTTCTAGCGATCTGGATGGATAAGAGTTCGAGTTCCTACCTCGTGACGCTGACCCTGATGCTGATCTCGTGTTTTGCTACCTTCCGGTACGGCTACTGGCGTATCTCGACCGTCCTCAAGTTCTTCTGGGATCCGGCCGTACACTGGACGGCGCTCGATGCCTTCTTCATCTGGCTCCTGGTATCGGCGGAACTCTACGCGTTCATCATCTTGTTCCTGGGCTATCTGCAGACGTTGTGGCCGCTACGCCGAACACCGGTCCCGTTGCCTGAGGATCCGGAAGGTTGGCCGGCAGTTGACCTGCTGATCCCTACCTACAATGAACCGCTTTCCGTGGTGAAGTACACGGCGCTGGCTGCGATGAACATCGACTGGCCGGCGGACAAGCTAAACGTTTACATCCTGGACGATGGCAAGCGCGAGGAGTTCCGGAAGTTTGCGGAGGACGCGGGCATCGGGTACATGACGCGCGATGACAACAAGCATGCCAAAGCCGGCAATATCAACCGCGCGCTCGAGCGCCTTGATGCGCCCTTTGTGGCGATCTTTGACTCTGATCACGTGCCGACGCGCAGTTTCCTGCAGGTAACGCTGGGCTGGTTCCTGCGCGATAAGAAGCTTGCGATGCTGCAGACGCCGCACCACTTTTACTCGCCCGACCCGTTCGAGCGCAATCTTGGGCAGTTTCGCGTTATCCCAAACGAGGGTGAGCTGTTCTACGGCATCGTGCAGGATGGCAACGACTTCTGGAATGCAACCTTCTTCTGCGGTTCCTGCGCAGTGCTGCGCCGGACGGCGCTCGACGAGATTGGCGGCATCGCGGTGGAGACCGTCACCGAAGATGCGCATACGTCGCTTCGTATGCAGATGAATGGCTGGAACACGGCCTACATTAACATTCCGCAGGCGGCGGGGCTTGCGACCGAGCGGCTCAGCGGCCACGTAAAACAACGGATCCGTTGGGCGCGCGGCATGATTCAGATCCTGCGGACAGACAATCCGCTTTTTGCACCTGGACTGAAGCCGGCTCAGCGGCTCTGCTACTTCAACGCAATGACGCACTTTTTGTATGCGTTCCCGCGACTCGTGTTCTTGACCGCGCCTTTGATCTACCTCATTCTCGGTCATACCAACGTGCCGGGTTACTGGGCTGCGATCCTGGCTTATGCGTTTCCGCACCTTATCCTTTCGTCTCTAACGAACTCTCGCATCCAGGGTCAGCACCGGCACTCGTTCTGGAACGAAATCTACGAGACCGTACTCGCGCCTTACATCTTTCTGCCAACCATGCTGGCTCTGGTCAATCCGAAGCTCGGCAGTTTCAACGTGACGGCGAAAGGCGGGGTTGTCAATCGCAGCTTCTTCGACACCCGCATCGCTCAGCCATTCCTGTTGATGCTCTTGTTGAACTTCACCGGTTTGCTCTTTGCGATTCCGCGCTTCTTTTACTTCGATGTCTGGCCGCTCAAGCTGCTGTATGACGGTACGCACCCCGGAACGATTATCACGAATGTAATCTGGACATGTTTCAACATCACGGTTCTGGGTGTTGCGACCGCGGTCGCGTGGGAGAGCCAGCAGCGGCGGCAGACGGTTCGCGTCGCGATGAGCGTGCCGGCCGACGTGGTGCTTGCCGATGGAACGGTGGTTCAGGGCGTGACGGCAGACCTCTCGAGCGGCGGTGTGATGATGCACATTGACCGCAGCTTTACGGCGCTGCCTGGTGAGAGCGTGCAACTGGTGTTCCCCGTACTTGATGGCGATGCCACACTGCCGGCAACGGTGATCAGCGCAACTGGAGGCAGTTTGCGCGCGCAGTTCGACCCGCTGACCCTGCAGGAAGAAGAGGCGCTGACGATGGTCCTCTATTCGCGTGCGGACACTTGGCTCGGCTGGGGCGAAGCGCGAGAGGCCGATCGTCCGTTGACCAGTCTTGGGCGGATCTTCCAGTTGTCCTACCACGGGCTCTCACAGACTTTCCGAGGACTCATGAAATCAAAGCAAAAGAAGAGTCCTCCCAAGGGACGACTGGCAACCAATGTCGCACCGGTTCTGTTGTTCCTGTTGGCAATGGCCGGATTTGCCGGTACGGCCTGCCGTTCGGCCAACGCGCAGGTCGTCGAGGCTCCCACGGCTGGTGCTGCCGCGGGCGAAGGAATATCATTCAGTCCGAGCACAACTGCTCCGAAGTCCGACACCGGGTTGAATGTGCGTCCGGTGGCGCCAGGAACCTTCGACAACAGATTCACACTCGCGGATGTGAACGTTTCGGACGACATCGTACTTCGCGGCGTGGACTCGTATCACTCCGTCTTCTTTTCGGTGCCGCAGACAGAGGTGGTGAAGACGGCAGTCATGCATATTCGCTATCACTTTTCGCCAGGTCTGCTGCCGGATATCAGTCATCTGAAGGTGAGCCTGAACGGCACCCTCTTTGCGACACTGCCTGTTACGACCAGGCCCGCATACGTGGCGCCAAGCGGTGATCTTACCCCGGAACAAAAGCTGGCGGAAGACAACTCATTGAACATGGCGAGAAACGAGCAGGGCGCGATCCTGGAAGCGACGTTGACGATGCCGGCGGAGATGCTCGTTCACAACAACGAGCTGACGTTTGAATTTATTGGGCACTATACATTTCAGTGCGAGGATCCTTCGCACTCGACACTCTGGAGCCACGTTGACAACTCGTCGACGATCGAGCTGGCCGGCTCACTGTTGCCTTTGCAGAATGACCTGAGCCTGATGCCCCTGCCGTTCTATGACTCGGCGGTCAATCTGCACCCGAGTATTCCCATTGTGTTTCTCAATACACCTACACCGCAGGGTTTGAAGGCTGCGGGCATCATCGCTTCGTACTTCGGGATCCTGACCGACTATCGTCCTGTGCACTTTCCGGTTACCATGGGGACGATTCCAACCGGTAATGCAATTGTGATTGGCGAGTCCATCTCGCAGCTGCCAGCTAACCTGAGTATCGCTTCGGCATCTGGCCCCACGGTGGCCATGATGACCAATCCAGCTGATCCCTATTCAAAGCTGCTGGTGGTGACAGGCGATACACCCGACGAACTGGTCCAGGCAGCGCAGGGTCTCGTACTGACACATGGCGACACATACCAGGGACCGGTGGCGCAGATCCATCCACCCTCCAAGATGCCCACCCGCGTGGCGGATGACGCCCCGCGCTGGCTCAGTACAGATCATGTCACCACGATTGGCGATATCACTCAGAACCAGGGAGACTTGCAAGGGGATGGTAGCGCCCCAGTCAACGTGTATATGCGCATTCCTCCCGATCTGTACCTCGATCCACTGACGGACTTGAGCTACCACATGGAATATCGGTACAACGGGATCCCGCTCGCAAATGAGAGCTCGTTGCAAGTGTTTGTGAACACGGCCTATGTCAGCTCGACACCGATGCCGCACACCGAGAAGGGTTCGGCCGTGCTTTCAACCATCGTGCCGGTGCCGCGATACAACATGCGTCCCTTCTCGAACACCATCGCCCATCGGTTTGTCTTTCAGATTGCAAAGAAGGGTAAGTGCCAGGATACGGCGCCGCTCAATCTGCAGGGCGCAATCCTGCGGAGTTCCTACCTGGATATATCAGGGATTCCTCACTGGGTGATCTTGCCCAACCTTGAAGTATTTGCGAATGCTGGCTATCCGTTCACACGAATGGCGGACCTTTCTGAGACCGCAGTCGTCCTGCCGGATGCACCGACGGCGGATGAGATTGAGATGTACCTGACCTTCATGGGGCACTTCGGTGCGCAGACCGGCTATCCGGTTCTAAACGTCTCGGTAACCAACGGCGACGGGATGAAATCCGATGGCTCGAAGGATTACATCGTCATGGGGACGGTGGACGACCAGCCGGCACTCACCAAGCTTGAAAAATCACTGCCGGTCCAGATTGACTCGAACAGTGGCCTGCGGGTGCAGGATACGCGCGGCTTCTTCGCTCCGTTGCAACAGGCGTGGTGGAAGGTGCGTAGTTCCGATCATGTGCAGACCAATCAACTGGAGACCGCGGGCGGATTACCGGATGCGTTGATCGAAGGGATTGAGTGGCCAGGTAGCTCGAGGCGCTCGGTGGTCGTAATTGCATTGCGCGATCATTCGGTGATCCCGAAGTTCCTCAACGTGTTCTTGAAGACCTCGCAGTCTTCCCATATCTCGCAGTCAGTGAGCGTGCTCCGTGGAGATGACTTTACCTCTTACCGGATTGGAAACGATGTGTATCGAGTGGGCTCGCTCTCATGGTGGATCCAGCTCAAGATGCTCTCGACACAGTTCTCGTGGCTGGTCATTCTGGCGGTGTTTATCGTCTGCGTACTGATCGCTGCCATCACGCGCGCCAATTTGCGTCGCCGCGCCAGATCGCGGCTCCAGGGCAATGACTAGGCCTCATACGTTGCGGTCGCAAGAAGGAGTTCATCTCTGTTGGGTCAGGTAAGGAAAGGTCAAGCGAGAGCCGGAAGGATGCACGATCTGACCGGCTTGTTCGCGTTGATCCTGCTCTTTTTTTGGAAGGGTCTTAGTGGGTGCAAGGCGCAGCTGCCATGGCCGCTGTGGGAGGCGTACTCGCGAAGGTTTGTCGACGACCAGGGCCGAGTCATCGACCGATCGGCAAACGATCGAACGACCAGCGAGGGCCAGGCCTACGCTCTGTTCTTCGCTCTGGTCGATGATGACCGCGTCCGCTTCGACAAGCTGCTGACGTGGACCGAGCAGAACCTGGCGCGAGGCGATCTGTCCACCCATCTTCCGGCTTGGGAGTGGGGCAAGAACGACGGTGGCCAATGGAAGACGATCGATGCGAACTCTGCCGCGGACGCCGATTTGTGGATGGCCTACACGCTCATTGAGGCGGGTAGGTTATGGCAAGACCCGCGGTATGACGGTTTGGGCCGCAGGATGGCGGCACAGATTGCGGAGAACGAGGTGGTGCTGGTGCCGAGTTTAGGAACGATGGTTTTACCGGGGCCGCGTGGGTTCCATCCGGATGCGAACAAGTTCATCCTCAATCCGAGTTATCTTCCGTTGCCGGTGCTGACGAGGCTCGCGCAAGCGCTCCCGCAAGGTCCCTGGGGTGCCGTGGTGACGAGCCTGCAGACGCTGGTGAGCGGCGAGAACGGCAGCGGGTATGCGATGGACTGGGTCGTCGCTGGGCCGGACGGGATTCATCCTGTTGCTCCGCCCTCCGAGCCCACATCCGGGCAGCAGGAGCCACACGCTGGAGGCAGCTACGACGCGATTCGCGTCTATCTCTGGCTCGGCATCGCCGATCCGAAGACGGTGGGTGAGCGCGAGATGTTGCAGTCGCTGCCAGCAATGGCGAAGTTTCTTGGTACTCCCGGGCCGCCGCCGCTCGAGGTCGATCCCAGCGGGATGATCGTGCATACGGATGGTCCGGTAGGATTCTCAGCGGCAGTCGAGCCATACCTGCTTGCTCTCGGAGCGAAGACAGCGGCGCGCGTGCAAGGCGACCGGCTCGCCGCGCTTCGCGATCCTTCGAGCGGGCTCTTCGGTTCGTCCCCCGCCTACTACGACCAGAATCTTACCCTCTTTTCCACCGGATGGAGTGAGCAACGCTTTCGTTTCGAGAGCAATGGCAAGCTCATGGTGAGATGGAAATAGTCGCTTCCATACTGGGGATTTCGAGTTTTCATCAGCCTGGAAGGAAGCCTCAGGAATAGTGCAGAAAATGGTTCCAAGCCACTATAAAAACCGTTAGTCTCAGTGAGAGTAGCTGCATTAACCAATGTGAGTCCATGGGCCATCGTTGCACGTGAATCAACTTATGAAGAAACGTTCCGCATTCCGAGTCTGGGCACCAGCAATTCTCCTCGGCGCGGCAGCCGTCTCTCCGGCGGCATGCATCTCCGCGAACGGTCAGGTGCCGCAGTCCCAAGTGCAGATTTTGCTGGACGGAGCACATCTGCTCGAGGTGCGTGGACGGATGGATCTGGCTGCGCAGAAGTGGAGCCAGGTGTTGTTGACCGATCCGAACAATACCGAGGCATTGGGAGGGCTGGCGCGCGCGGCCAAGGCAAGCGGCAACGACAAGCAGGCGCAGGGCTACATTGAACGGCTGCGGGCGATCAGCCCGAACGACCCTGGGATCGAACGAGCGGAAGAGACCAGGACACAGAAGGATCAGAACTCCCAGTTGCAACAAGCGGGTAAGCTCGCGCAGCAGGGCCAGTATGGGCAGGCGATGAACGTTTATCGTCAGGTTTATGGCAATGATCCCCCACCCGGCGACATGGCGCTGGCGTACTACGAGACCGAATCAGCGACAGAAGAAGGACGCCCGCATGCGATCGCGGGTCTTCGTGCTTTAGCGGTGAAGTTCCCAGGCGACTCGCGTTACCAGGTCGCTCTTGGCAGGATCCTGACCTACAGCCCGAAGACGAGGCAAGAGGGCCGCCATCTTCTTGAGCAGCACCCGAACGATCCTCAGGCTGTCGAAGCGCTGCGGCAGTCTCTGCTTTGGGATGCACAGAATCCGGCCACAGCGGGAGATATCCGGGCCTATCTGACCAATCATCCGGACGAGACGCTTTCGACGGTATTGAAGAACGAACCACGCACGGTGGGAAGAGCCCGTCCGATGACAGCCGCTGAGCGGGCGGCGGCTGAAGTCAACGCCACGCGCAGTGCAGAAGACCGCGACGCGTACCGAGCTCTGAACGAGAAGCGTCTGGGCGATGCGGAAGAGAAGTTCAAGGCGATCCTGGCACAGCATCCCGATGACTCGAACGCACTTGCCGGGATGGGTTACATCCGCATGCAGCAGGCAAACTTCGGCGGAGCCATCAGCTTTCTGGTGCAGGCGAAGCAGGATGGCAGCAAAGACCCCGGTCTCGATACATCTCTCGCGACCTCGCGTTTCTGGTACACGATGGGCGAAGGAGCCATCGCGCTCAATCAGGGTGACCTGCCATCTTCTGAGAAGGAGTATCGCGCGGCGTTGCAGATGCGGCCCCAGAGCATAGAGGCTCTCGAGGGATTAGGCGGAACGCTGCTGAAGGCGCAGCAGCCAGAAGCCGCGGTTCCAGTGTTTACGCAGTACGTCAAGTTGAAGCCCTCCGCAGCTCATGCCTGGCGAGGCTTGTTTTTATCTCAGTACGGCACGGGCAACGCGACACTGGCGCTGAATACCGAACGGCAGATACCGGGCCCCGTGAGGTCTGAGCTCGCCAGGGACCCCCTCTATCTTCAGTCGTTGGCCTCAGCGTTGGCGTCAGTTGGAAGAGATGCGGATGCGGCGCGGGTGTTGAAGAGCGCGCTCGATCTGCCATTTTCCCCGAATGCTCCGAACGTCGAAACCGACACCAAGATTCAGTACGCAGGCCTGCTGCAGCAAGCCACTCACTTCGATCAGGCCGCGGGACTTTATCGGCAGGTCCTCGGCAAAGAGCCGAACAATGTAGCCGCTTATCAGGGCTTGGTCCGGGTACAGCACACGGCAGGACAGGACGATCAGGCGCTGCAGACGATCGAGGCAATGCCGCCGGATGTCTATACGAAAGCCATGCAGGATGGCGGATTCGACGTGACGGTCGCGTCGATCTATCAGACAGCCCATCGGCTTGACGTTGCGCAGGACATTCTGGAAAAGACTCTGCAGCAGGAGACATCCGACGGTGCAAAGCCAGCGGTGAACGTGGAGATCCAGTTAGCTGGTATCTATCTCCAGCGCGGGAATGCAGCGCAGGCGTTTCCGCTGTACCAGAAGGTTCTGTCGCAGTATCCCGACCGGCTGGATGCGTGGAAAGGCCTGATCGACGCGCTGCACACGACCAACCGCGACCAGGACGCGCTGGCGCAGATTCAGCAGATGCCTCCAGCGATCCGGTTGCAGCTGGAAAATGATGTTGATTATCTGCAGACCGTGGGCGCGGTGTACAACTCGCTCGGTCAACCTCAGGAGGCCGCGGTGTTCCTGCGGCGGGTACAGGCTCATTATGCCGCGCAGAAGGTGGCACCACCAGCCGATGTCGAGATCCAGAACGCATGGCTGCTGTACAACGGCATGAACGATGCGGGCCTCTATCGGCAATTGATGATGCTGGGTGCCCGCACCGACCTGACTAACCCGCAGCGGCGCACCATCCAGACGATCTGGACGAGCTATGCGGTCCGACGTGCGAATCAGGCGGCGACAGCAGGCCATGACAAGGTTGCACTCGACATTCTCAATGTGACTGCGCATGCATTCCCAGGAAACCCGGCCGTCATTAAGGCGCTAGCGGGTGGGTATGCGCGGGCCGGCATGCCGAAACAGGCAGTCGCCATCTGGAAGTCGATGGATATGACCACGGCGGATGCTGATGACTATCGTGCCGCGGTTGGCGCAGCCCTTGCTGCCAGCGATGACAAGGACGCCGAGACCTGGCTCCGCTTCGGATTGAATCAGTATCCACATAACGCGGAGCTTCTGATTCTGGCGGCAAGGTTCGAGCAGCAGCGCGGGGACACCAACCGCGCGGCCGATTACTACAGGGCTTCCTTGAAGGCGATGCCGGCAGACGACCCGGGAGCGGCGCTCGCGACCGAGTTGAGTCATGCGCCGACCGCCGCAGAGCTGCCTGGCTCGGCGCGTGCGACTCAGGACCTCTCCCGCTTGCTTGCTCCGGGTACGGAGATGGCAAATCCGCAGGCCATGCAGGCGGCTCCTTCGCAACCGTATCTCCCGGGGGGTGGCGGAGCTGGGACGGCTCCGGTGCCGACCGGCGGGATGTATGGTTATCCTGCAAACGAAGCGCCTACTGTACCCTCAACCTTGCCATCGCAGAGTCCGACTGGGCAGACGCTGCCCCGGAGTCAGCCTAGACTGAGGGATTATGTTCCTCCGCAGTCGCTGATGATTGGGCCGCTGCCGCACGGGAAGCAAGATGCAGCAGATCAGGCTGCCGCACCGGAATTGCAGGAGGAATCGCACGTGCTCTCGCCTGCCACTATTCAGCACCAGCAGATCGTCCGGCTGACTGCGCAAGCCGTGTACCAGCGCGTTGTCATAGCTTCGGGGCAGGCAAGTCAGTCACACGCTCTCGTCGCTTCGCTTGCGCTACCCGCCTTTGGCAAGGATGCAGGTATATTTGCCTCTGCAAGCGATGCATCCGTTGGATTGGACGCGCAACAGGCGCAGCAGCCTCAGGTCCCCCAGCCCCAGGCAAGTCAGTTGTCGGGCCAGAACAGCACCCCGGCTTCAACGACGAACAATGTAGTGTATGGACCATATGTCCCGTATGTTCCTCCAGCCAAGCGGGCGTCTGCGCAACAGCAAGGCGCGCAAACACAAGTTCCACAGCCTTCCCGGCCTCTGACCACGAAGCCGGTCGGGCAGACCGCGGGTCAGACTGTGCCGGCCAAGACCGCTCCAGCGACCAACGACGTGGTGTACGGGCCGTATGTTCCTTACGTACCGCCACCAAAGACAAGTGTGCAGTTAGGGGCGACGCCGCCCACCCGGACGATCAAGCAGCCAGAGGTGACAGACGTCCTGCCGACGGCAAGGTATTCGACCAACCCCAATGCGAAAGTTCCTGCAGCTTCAAAGGCGCAGTTGAATGCAGAGGCGGCAGAGCGTCGCAGGGCAGCGGCGCGTGCGGCAAAGGTGACGGGACAAAGCAAGCCCCCGGTTGAGGACTATGCGACCCCGCCGACAGAGCCCGCCCAATATTCCGCTCCGCTGACGGCAACACCGAATCAGCCGGCGGTCTTCGCGCAGCCGGCGGTACAACCCGGTCAAACGGTGACGCCGGGAGATTCAACCTCCGCCGTGCCTCAACAGAATGGTGACAGCTATGGACAGCAATACCCGCAGCCGCGCACGGCTTCGGCGCCGGTAGCCCATGCGCGGGTTCGCAGGCCACGTGCGACCTCGAGTGTTCCGTCGCAGGCTCCCTCGCAGTCGCAGGGCCCGGCTCTTAGTTATCCGGGTGTCGGCTCGCCGCTTGGCTATCAGCCTTACCCGGTCGTTGGCCCTGCCTATCCTTTGCCCGCGGCTCCGACCGATCAGGATCTTATCGACAAGCAACTGCCTCCCCTGCGCGGGTCTTACTACACGGGCGCGGTGCTAGCGCCGCAGGTTCCCTTGACCGAACGGCAGCAGACGGAGCGCGACCTCGCGGAGCTTGAGGCCTCCTATAGTGGCTGGATCGGCGGAACGGGGAGCGCGCGCTACCGCAGCGGGACGGTGGGCTACGACCGACTGACGGATCTGGAGACAACGTTTGAAGCCTCATATGTTGCGGGGAATTCCGTACGCTTCTCGATTGTTCCCAGGGCTGTGTTCCTGAACGCCGGCCAATTAAACGTGGGCAACTACACCGGCGTCACCGGCAGCCCGGTGATTGGGACGTTCAATACCGCCGTCGCCGTCAATAATCCGAATGAGCAGTTCGCGAATGGTGTAGGTGGGGAGATCCAGGCCACAGCGAAAAACTTTGCGTTAGCTCTTGGCTATACGCCTTACGAATTTCTGGTCGAGAATGTCACTGGCCGTGCGTTGTGGCGTCCCAACAGCCACTTCACCCTGTATGCGAGCCGTGACCCGGTCGTCGAAACGCAACTCTCGTATGCCGGTCTGCGTGACCCTGGATCGGCGACAAACGTCTTTGCCGGTAACGTCTGGGGCGGCGTGGTTTCGACCGGCGGCGGAGCCCGGTTCGACATGGGCGACGAGAAAGCCGGCTTTTACATTACGGCCGACGGCGCTGACCTGACCGGGTATCACGTGCTGCAGAACAACAAGTTCGAAGGCTCGATGGGCGCTTACTTCCTAGCGCACACCTTCCCCGGGTACGGTCGGCTGAATGTCGGGGTCTCAGTGTTCGGGATGCACTATGCGCAGGAGGAGCGTCAGCTCTCGTACGGGCTTGGCGGCTACTTCAGCCCCGATGCATATTTCCTGGCTTCGGTTCCGGTAACCTTCACCGGGCGCTACCACAGCAACTTCCACTACACTCTTGCTGGCGCAGTCGGAGTGCAGACGTTCCAGGAAGACAGCCAGGTTTACTTCCCGCTGGATCGCGGAATCCAGACCGGGTTTGCGACCTCTCTTAACTGCACGACGGCGACGATCGCGAATCATACCTGCGGCCAGTATCCGAACAATTCGAATACCGGCGGGAACTACTCGATCAACAGCGAAGGCGCGTATCGCATCGCCGATCATTGGTATGCGGGTGGCTTCCTGTCGGCAAACAACACGAATAACTACAACACCGTTACAGCCGGGTTCTTCGTGCGGTATCTGTTCCGGCCCCAAATCGGTTCAGACGATTACCCGACAGGTCTTTTCCCGGTGGAAGGCTTCCGGCCGCTACGGGTTCCGTAGAACCTCTCAGGGTCAGCGCAGACGGCACACCTTGACCGTGGCGTTCCGATAAGGGCAGAACCAATCCGTATGGCTAGAAGATTGAAGCACGGCCCAGCTCACGCCAAGTGGCTTGAGCCTGGCTTCGCGGAGGTCATCCGGTTCGAGGTCGAGGTTGCTCTGAGCGGCCTCCCCGATTGCCCATTGATCAGTCAAAGTCGGGGTAATGGAGGCTTCTCCGCCGTCCTTTGAATAGTCGGGCAGAGCGCTTCGCTGAGCGATCGCCCGGAAGCACTGAGCATCTTCGTGCTTTCCCCGGGTAATGTATTGCGCGTCCAGAGCGAAGAGGGCGCCATCGGGGGTGTTGACGCGGATCCAGATGAAGGCTTGCTGCCATGGGTTCTTCGGCGCGGCGTTTGGCCATTCGATAGGAGCGGAGTTGGGGAAGGTGCTTCGCTGCGCGTAGAACATAGGGGCTGCGAGTAGGGTGAGGAAAATCGCCCAACGCCAGGTGTAAGTCAGAAGCAGGCGGGTACCAAGCCATGCGCCCAGCAGCAGGATCATGAGTTCATACACGATCTGGAAGGCGCGTAGCGGTTGCAGGCGGGCGACCAGATGGGTGGCGTAAGACTCGTGGGCAAATAGAAGCGCGACAGTCAGAGCGATTCCGCCCAGGAGCAGTGCCCCGTCGGCGACGTTCCGGATGGCTGCGGTGCCCTGCTTACGGAGTGCGGCCAAGATGACGGGCGGCGCAATCACACCGAGCAGTTCATACCAGTGCCACTGAGATAAGAACCAGTAATAGCGTGTGATCGCGATGCGAAGGTAGGTTGCGGATTCGGCCGACGCGACCGTTTGCAGGATGGTTGCGAAAGCCAGTGCCAGGCCGGCCAGGGTAAGGGGCCACCCGGGCTTGCGACTTCGGGTCGCGGCGAGACAAAGGACTGCACACAAAGCGTAGCCTGCCATAAGCGGGTGAAGAACCCCGGCCGCGATGATCGCAGCGGAGCAACCAAACCAACTCATCATGCGGCCTGAGAGCGCGTCAAGAGCCCAGGTGAGAGCAAGCAGGGTAAGCGGAGTGGTGAAGCTGCGCGCGGTTACATAGGGGTCCATCAACATCAGCGAGGTGCCGGCGATCGGGAGGGTGAGCCAGCAGGCCAGCAGGCTGACCGAGGTGAGTCTGGCCGGCAGGCCTGAGGTAAGGCGGCTGGCAAGCAACCATGCAGCAAACAGCGTCGTCCAGATGCTGGCGACGTAGAGCAGAAGCAGTGTCCATTCAAGGGACAAGTGGGTAAGGTGGACGATACCTGCTACGAACGGCGCGAAGAGTGAGAAGCGGAGGTGCTCGGTGACGAATGCGGTCCAGGTAGGAAAGAGCGCAGGGTTTAGGAGCTTTTCTACACCCGCCGCGTACACTCCTCCGTCTTCAACGAATGGATGGTAACCGGCGACCGCGAAGGCAAAGAGGGTGAGAGCCGAGCAGGCGACCAGGCCGGTCATGGTTGATTCGTGCTTCGCCAAATGCGCTTCTCCTCGAGGGGCGTTCGTCGTCTTATCGTAGCCGGAGCGGTAGACTATAGGCTTATGTACAGGACGATCCAACAGACGCTTCTCGGCCGCATTCAGGCCGTCCTCCAGGCGAAGTACGAGATTTCACTTGCACAGCTTGCGGTCGAACAACCGCCTTCCGTGACCATGGGAGAATACGCACTTCCGGTCGCGTTTGAACTCGCGAAGCGACTGCGCAAGGCTCCTCGGGTGATTGCAACCGAATTGCAAGCGGCTTTGACCGACGACCTGGCAAACCTGCCGGGTGTTGCCAGCATTGAAGTTGCGGGCGCCGGATACCTGAATGTGCGTCTAGACCGAGCGGCCGCAGTGCTGCGCATTGCGAACGACGAACATGCGGACATGGGCGGACCCGGGTTCCGGCTGATCGAGCACACGAGCATCAATCCGAACAAGGCGGCGCACATCGGACACCTCCGGAATGCGATTCTGGGTGATACCTTTGCGCGTCTCCTGCGGCATGACGACTACAAGACCGGGTGGCAGATCGGTGTCCAGAACTACATCGACAATACCGGCGTGCAGGTGGCGGACGTCGTCGTGGGGTTTCAGCATCTGCTGGGGCTGTCGCTGGATGGCGTGCGTGAAAAGGTGGACGAGATCTACGAGACCAACGCGCTGATTGATTACTTTTGCTGGGATCTGTACGCACGCGTCTCGCAGTGGTATGTGGAGCCGGGCATCTCGGCCGACGAGGTGGCTGCGCGAAAGAAGATTCGGCTGAATACGTTGCATGCTCTCGAGACGGGTGGAAATGAGACGGCGCACATCGCGGGGATCATCTCGACATGTGTCTTGCGGCGGCATCTGGAGACGATGCAGCGGCTGGGCATCGAGTACGACTTTCTTCCTCGTGAATCGGAGATCCTGTCGTTGCACTTCTGGGATGCCGCGCGGACGCTGATGATCGAGAAGGGTGTGCTCTACGCGGAGACGGATGGCAAGAACAAGGGATGTTGGGTAATGAAACGCGCTAACACCGAAGGGGTGACGGCGGATGGTCCCGATGAAGAAGCCAAGGTGATTGTGAGGTCGAACGGAACCGTGACCTATGTCGGCAAGGACATCGCGTATCACCTGTGGAAGTTCGGGCTGCTGGCCAAAGACTTCTACTACGAGAAATTTCATGAGTATGCAACGCATACGTGTTGGATCTCTACCGGAAATGCCGGCGACAACGATCCGTCACATCCCGTCTTTGCCAAAGCGGACGCAATCTATAACGTCATTGATTCATCGCAATCTGACCCGCAGAATAACGTGGTTGCGGCGCTCCGAGGCATGGGGTACGAGGATGCGGCGAACCGCTACACGCACTTCTCTTACGAGAAGGTTGCGCTGACGCCACGGTGTGCACTGGAACTCGGTTACACGATCTCCGATGAGGACAAGGCTCGGCCGTTTATCGAGGTCTCGGGACGCAAAGGGCTCGGCGTCAAGGCGGATGATCTGCTCGACAAGCTGATTGCGGCCGCGAAGGCGGAGGTGGATCAGCGGCATCCAGAGCTTGAAGATGCAGAGCGGTTGACGATTGCGAAGCAGATTGCCGTCGGTGCGCTGAGATACTTCATGCTGCGGTTCAATCGCAACACGATCATTGCGTTTGACTTCAAGGACGCGCTGTCGTTCGAAGGAGAGACCGGGCCTTATGTGCAGTATGCGATTGTGCGGGCCGCAAACATCTTCCGCAAAGCTGGTGTGACGGAGGCCGATGCACTGGCAGGGATTCCCTCAGCCGATCAGCTTGGCCCCTTGATGACGACGGATGAAGGTACAAGTCTCTGGGAGACGTGGCTTGCGGCTTCTCGTCTGACCGTGCTGCTCGAGCAGACGATCTCGTCTGCAGAGCCTGCGTTGTTGACGAAGTTTGCTTTTCAACTCGCGCAGCAATTCAACAACTTTTATCACCGTCACCACATCTTGAATGAGCAGGATGCCACGCGGCGCGCGTTGCTGCTGGCAACCGCGGCGGTGGCGAAGCGGGAGTTGGTTCGAGCGCTCGGCTACCTCGGAATCGAGGCGCCAGCGGTTATGTAACTGCCTCTGCGTCTCCAAACGTTGAAGGTACGGGACATAGCATGGGACGAGGCGCTGGTATGACTCTCTTCCGCTGACTCACAGAGGACCTTCTCAGCAGGGCGCGACTGGGTTTCTCGTGCAACAAACATAGTGTTATGAATCGTTGCGTTCTTACGACAGTCGGCGGGAGCCTGCTGAAGTCAATCAATCAGGGGGCAACGGTAAACCGCCCGAGTGGAATCGGATGTACTGTTAGCGGCCGCTTAGGTCGAGAGGAGCAGGAACATGGCGATCTTTGGGAAAGACAATAAGCAGCAGGATGGACCACTGGCCGGGAAGCGCATTGCAATTCTGGCAACGGAAGGTTTTGAGGAAGTTGAACTAACCAAGCCGAAGAAGGCGCTTGAGGATGCCGGCGCGCAGGTTGATGTTGTCGCCCCGGAGGCTGGAATCAAGGACGGCTCGATCAAAGCCTGGGACATGACAGACTGGGGTAAGAAGGTTGATGTGGATGTCAAGCTTTCGGAGGCGGACGCAAGTAATTACGACGCGCTTCACCTTCCAGGCGGTGTGATGAATCCGGACCATATGCGGCAAAACGTCGACGCAGTCGGGTTCGTCAAGAACTTCTTCAACGCCGATAAGCCAGTCAGCGCCATCTGCCATGCGGGCTGGATGCTGATTGAGGCTGATGTAGTGGAGGGACGTACCTTGACATCATGGCCTTCGCTGCGTACGGATCTGCTTAACGCCGGTGCGCGCTGGGTCGATAAGGAAGTAGTAGTGGACGGCAACTTGACGACAAGTCGCAAACCGGATGATCTTCCCGCTTTCAACAAACAGATCATCGAAGCATTTAGTCAGGTACCGCAAAACGCGTAAGCGTGCGAGACGTTGCCGGAGAGAAAGAGCCCGCAGAGGTCGCGTCCTGCGGGCTCTTCTTTTATTGACACGCAGACTCTCACTGTTTACTCCATCGCGTACAGGTATGTGGAGTTTTAGTAGCTACGGACCCATTCGACAATAGAACGTACGGCTACGCCGGTTGGCCCCTTCGGCAGCCAGGGCTTAGCCTCTTCATTCCAGGCGCATCCGGCGATGTCGAGGTGCAGCCACGGAGTGTCGTCGGCGAACTCCTTGAGCAACATGGCCGCGTTGATGGCACCACCTGCTCGGCTGCCGGCGTTGACCATATCGGCGATGGCGGACTTGATGCCGTCCTTGTAGTCGTCGGTACAGGGTAAGCGCCAGAATCCCTCGCCGGATTTAGGCAGAGCTCCAAGGAACTTCGCCCAGATTTCGTCGTCATTCGAGAACACCCCTGCGTTCAGGTAGCCGAGCGCGACAACACAGGCACCCGTCAGCGTGGCGGCGTTGATGAGATGAGTGCAGCCGAGGGTCTTTGCGTAATGAAGGCCGTCGGCAAGAACCAGGCGTCCCTCGGCGTCTGTATTGATGATCTCGATGGTCTTACCGGACATGGTTTTTACGACGTCGCCGGGCTTGAATGCCTTACCATCGGGCATGTTTTCGGCGGAGCAGACCACGCTGATCACCTTCACGGACGGCTTCAGCCCGGCAATGGCTCGCATCGCGCCGATCATGGCGGCCGCTCCAGCCATGTCGTACTTCATCTTGTCCATGTTCTCTGCGGGCTTGATCGAGATTCCACCCGTGTCAAAGGTGATTCCTTTGCCCACGAGGCCAAGAACGGGGGCGCCGGGCGCCACGCTTTCCTCGGGAGTGTAGGTCATGACGATGAGGGCAGGCGGTTCACTTGAGCCCTGGGCGACCGCGGCGAAGGCTCCCATGCCGAGCTCCTGGAGTTTCTCGGTGGAGTAGATCTCGCACTCGAGGCCGACTTCGCCACACATCCACTGGGCCCGCTGGGCGAGGACACTTGGGGTAAGGACGTTGCCGGGTTCGTTCACGAGGCCGCGGGCAAAGTTTTGCGAGGTGGCGAGGATAAGGCCTTCCTCAAAGCCTTTGCGGATGTCATCGGCGGTCTTGCGTTCAGATTCCTGAGCGACGATGTAGAGGGCCCAGACGCTTTGGTCCTTGCGATCAGACTTGTAGGTGTCCCAATCCGGCTCGGCGAGTTCGCCGCCTTCAACCAGCGCGCGCGCGGTAAGCTCGCAGGGGAGGGAATCGAGGTGCTCGTCCGACAGCGCGTGATCTTCGGGAAAGATGATCGCGACGTCACGGATTGCGCGAGGCTTGGCAAAGCGGACGGCAGCTCCGGCTCCCTTGCGGATTTGATCGACCGAGAGTTTCTTGGCCTTCCCAAGGCCGACAATGAGGAGCCGTTCGGCTTTGAGATTTGGTGGCGCGTGAAGAAGGAGGGTCTCACAGAGGCCAGCTTTGAACTCACCGGAGGCGAGGAACTTTTCAGCAGCATGCGCGACCGCGTCCGAAGTACTAAGGAGAACCGGGTGCGGGTCCTGACCGGCCGCGAGATCTACCGCGAAGACCGTGAGGAGTCCGCTCGTGACGGTGGCTGCATCCTGAAAGATAAGAGTCGTCTTCATGGGTCTATCCTACTTGACGGTTCTCCTACGTAGCTGATGAGTGTGCGATCGCGTGCTCCTCAGCCGCGAAATCGCTTTTGCTTGATCATTGGAGATCGCGCGTCTATCTCGCTCAGGCTGCTCCCGGGGAGCAGGAATATGCGTGAACTGCTGAAGCCCTTCGACTATTTATAAGGAGGCAAGGGCTTCCACTCTTTATCTGATAGCTAGCGGCGTTGGCTGCGGGCGATCGCGGCCTTGGCTTCGTTGTCGCCCTCACGCTTCTTCTCAGTGGCCCGTTTGTCGTACTCCTGCTTGCCTTTGGCGAGGGCGAGTTCACATTTGACGCGGCCATGCCGAAAGTACAGACGGACCGGGATGAGCGTGAAGCCCTTCTGGCGAGTGGCGGCTTCGAGTTGGCGGAGTTCCTGTTTGTGGACCAGAAGTTTGCGAGTACGGAGTGAGTCGTGGTTCATGGCATTGCCATGAGAAAAGGGGCCGATATGGGCATTCAGTAGGAAGAGTTCGCCGTCCTTGAGGAGACCGTAAGCGTCTTTCAGGTTGGCCTTCCCCTCGCGAATGGACTTGACTTCGGTGCCGCGGAGGGCGATGCCGGCTTCGTATTTGTCGGTAAGAAAGTAGTTGAAGCTTGCGGAGCGATTGAAGGCGGCGTCGCGTTTACCTGCCGCGACAGGATCACGGTCCTTCTCCTTCACCACCGGTTTGCTGGGCTGGGTGGGTGTTGTAGTTTGCATACCGCGGGCCATGCGACTCTCCGAACTTTCAAGTTTAACATGGGTGAAAGCTTGACTGGCGGTCTCACCCTCCGGCATGTGCGTCGTCTAAACCGTGTTGGCGCCACGAGGTTGCTGGTCAGGGTCCGTAGACGTCAGACGAATCGCGCTGTAGTTGCTCTAAGAGGCTGAACGTGACCAGAATGGTATACTCGCCAGAGCCGATGGCTCTCGTGCCCCCTTGTGCAATTGACCGACAAGCAAACTCACAGTCCGCCGACGTGTCACGCGCCCGAGGTCTGGTGGTCGGGTATGGTGCGGCCGCAGTATTCGACCCCCGAAAGAAAGTGAAACGAATCAGCATGAGCCGTGGGTTTCTCCTCTCTCTCAAGAACGTGCAACGTGCGCTTCCCCCGCTTGATCCGGCTTGCTGCGCCATGCGGACCTTGCCCTGGGTATCCCTGGGCCTGCTGCTGCTGGGCACGGGAGTGACGCGGGCGCATGCTCAGTCCGCGGCGACCTGGGATAAGCGTGGCGGCGAGGCCGAGACGCGGCAGGATTACGATACGGCTTACGAGGATTACAAGAAAGCGCATACAAAGAAGCCAAACGATATGCGGTTTGAAGAGCACTTCGACCGTATGCGTTTTCTTGCGGGGACGCAGCATGTCGACCGCGGGCGGTTGCTGCGACAGAACGGCGACTGGAATGGAGCGATGCAGCAGTTCCTGCGCGCGCGTGAGATCGATCCATCGAACCAGACGGCTGAGCAGGAGATCATGATCACGCAGCGCGATCAGCCTCCGCCTACCGCAACGGGGCCGGCTGCCGCGGCAGCGCAGCAGGAGCTTTCGCAGGAGCACAGGGTTCAGCAGGAGATTGCGACGATCGCGGGACCGATCGCCCTCAAACCCGTCTCGAATGATCCAATTACTCTGCACATGGTGGAGGATGTGAAGAACATCTACCAGGCGATCGGCAAGTTGGCCGGCTTGAACGTGATCTTTGATCCGGAATATGTATCCAAGCGCATCCCAATCGACCTGACGAACGTGACGCTCGCGGAGGCGCTGCGCATCGTGGGAATCACTTCCAGCACCTTTTACAAGCCCGTGACGCCGAATACGATCTTTGTGGCGCAAAACTCCCGTACGAAGCGGACGGATCTTGACGATCTGGCAGTACAGACGTTCTACCTGCAGAACAGCTCACAGCCGAATGATGGCAATGAGATTTTGACCGGCTTGCGATTGTTGCTGGACCCTTCGGTAAAGCTTTACCTCGTGCCAAGTCAGAACGCGATCGTGATGCGTGCTACTGCTGACCAACTCCTGCTGGCACAGAAGTTGATCAACGACTTCGATCGTGCGCGGCCGGAGGTGGTGATCGATGTTGCCGTGCTCGAGGTTAATCGGGATCGGCTGCGTGATCTGGGTATTACGTTACCGCAATCCATTGGTTTGACGCCGCAATTGCCGACCACTTCGACGACTTCGACTTCGACGACCAGTTCGACCACGGGATCGGCTTCGACAACAGCGAACCTGAGTCTATCGAACCTGGTGCATCTTAACTCGAACGACTTTGCGGTTTCTTTGACAGGCGGAACGTTGAACGCCTTACTGACCGACACGGATACGCGGGTGCTCCAGAACCCCCGGATCCGTGCCACGGATGGACAGCGAGCGACACTGAAGATCGGTGAGAAGGTTCCAATTGCGACCGGCAGTTATAACGCCGGCGTCTCAACTGGCGTTGCGAGCATCGGTGTGCAGACGCAGTTTACCTACCTGGATGTCGGTGTGAATATCGACGTCACCCCGACGGTTCACCTGGACCGAGAGGTTTCGCTGAAGACGAAGGTGGAAGTCTCTCAGGAAAACGGATCGGTCTCCGAAGGATCCGGGGTTACCGAACCTATCATCGCGCAGCGGGTTCTCGAACAGGTAATCCAGCTGAAGGAGGGCGAGCCCTCGATCCTCGCGGGTATCGTTGAGAAATCAAATTTGAAGAGTGTTTCTGGGACGCCTTACCTGGGCGAATTACCCTTTTTCAAATATTTCTTCAGCTCGCAGAGTAAGGAAGTCATCAAGGATGAGATCGTCTTCCTGATGATTCCGCATATCGTGCGTGAGTCGGTGCTGACGAGGGCGAACCTTGCGGCCATCGACACGGGCACGAGTCAGAGCGTCGAATTGAGGCGGGATGAAGACCCGGCGCGGGTCGCGGCTGCGGGCAAGTTCGTTCTCAACCCGCCAGTGGGTTCAGCGCAGCCATCGAATGCAGCGGATGCTGCTGCGGCAGCGATTCAACAGATGAGCGAGCCGACCCAGGTTCCGCCGGCGTTTTCAGGTGCGGCGAAGTTGCCGACAGCTGTTCCCGCGCCGGTCCCAGACGCGGCGAACAGTGGCTTTGCGCCGCCGGTCACCGTGTCACTGGTTCCGGCCGGTGGTTCGCAGGCGGTTGGAGGTACCTTCCAGGTCGCCGTAAATGTGCAGGACGGCAAGGATCTTGTGGCGGTACCAATGCAGATCCAGTTCAATCCAAACGTGTTGCAGTTGCAGGATGTGGTGCCGGGTACCTATCTTTCGAAAGACGGAAAGTTTGCGACGGTCGTTCATCGCGATGATGGAAATGGCGTAGTAACGATCGGAGCGACGAGGCCGCCGCAGGCCACGGGCGTCTCAGGTACGGGCAGTGTGTGTCTGCTGACGTTCAAGGCGGTCGCTCAGGGCGACTCAGCGATCTCGTTTGTCAAAGTAGGAGTGAAGAATAGCGCGCAGCTTGCGATTGCGGCGACTCCACAGAACGCGTCTGTGCATGTGAAATGAGATCCTTACGGCCCACGCGGACAAGGTCTGCCTGGCGACGCGATGTTGGCGTGACGCTGGTAGAGTTGGTGATCGCAATCACTGTTCTAGGGATTCTCGCGTCGGCCGCGCTCCCGGTCGCACGATTTGAGGTAAAGCGCGAGAAGGAGCGCAGGTTGCGAGCGGATCTTTGGGAGATGCGGGATGCGATCGATCGTTACAAGGATGCGGCGGATAAAGGCGGCTTTCAGACCAAGGCAGACTCCTTCAACTATCCGCCGGACCTGCAGACGCTGGTAGACGGCGTCGAAACCATGACGACAAAAGTCAAGTTTCTACGCGCGATCCCGGTAGATCCGATGACTGGAACGACGGACTGGGATCTGCGTTCGAATCAGGATGATGCGGATGCGTCGTCATGGGGTGGGCAGGCGGTCTACGATGTGCACAGCAAGAGTACGGCAACAGCTCTGGACGGGACGAAGTACAACACATGGTGAGAGCGGCGACAATTCGGGGGCAAAGGCGCGGTACTCGTGGGCTTGACGGTGGGTTTACGCTGCTGGAGTTGCTGATTGTGATGACCATCATCGCCATCCTGGCGGCGATCGCCGTACCTTCGTTTACGGCGAACGTGAAGCATGCGCGGGAGGCGGTGCTGAAGGAAGATCTGCACACGATGCGATCGGCGATTGACTCCTACACCTACGACAAGCAGAAAGCACCGCAGAGCCTAGATGACCTGGTGCAGGCGGGATATCTGAAGACCCTTCCAGTAGATCCGTTTACCCAGCGCAGCGATACTTGGATGCCGGACCAGGTGACGGATTACACGAGTATCGATGAGACGCAACAGGGTGGGATTGGCGATGTTCACTCCGGATCGCAGCAGGTTTCAAGCGAGGGCACGACTTACAGCTCATGGTAGCTCGCACGCTGGATGTCTGATCGTCAATTGGGAGCCCGCGCCCTGACATGAATGCAGATTTGGATGATTGATTCGAAAAGGCAATTCCTTCTGATCAAAGCTGGTTTTCATTTAGCGGGGTACGTGCGAGACAAGTTCCAGAAAATGGCGTCTAATTCGGTGTAGGGCTGCGTCCAGAAGACAGGAAGCGGCTCGTCCAGGAGCTCATTATGGGTCGTCTTTCGCAGCTTGGCCTTGCCGCCTTCCTTACCGTTCCTTTCGCTGTTTACGGGCAGACGACCACTCCGGGTTCAACTGCGCCGGGTTCAACCGTACCTGCGCAGGCTCCATCCGCGACCGCGCCTGCTCAGACCTCCGGGCAAAATGCTGGTCAGCCTGCTCCTGCTGGTTCTACGTCGACTGTGGGCAATTCGACCGGTTCTGCCACGGCTCAAACCGGAGCTTCTGCCCCAACGGATACTTCGCAGAATACTGGTCGCCGCACCCTTTCGATCCCCGCGGACGAGCCGACGGTAAACACCGATGCCAAAGGGAATGCCACGGCGACGGCAAGTCCGGCGAAAAAGCCTGCGGATTCTATTCCGAGCCCGGGCGAAGCCATGAATCAGCACATCAAGCCGGGCAGCGAGGACGACGTCAACGCCATCGGGACGCGAAATATTGGTGGGCGCGGCATCGGCAATTGGTTTTCGACCGACTGGGAGATCCGCGTCGGCAAGCAGTATTCGATGGAGATCGAAAAGTCGGCGCATCTGGTGACAGACCCTGTCATTGTCGAGTACGTCAATCGCATTGGGCAGAATCTGGTGAAGAATTCTGATGCCAAGGTGCCATTTACCATCAAGGTCATCGACTCGGATGAGATCAACGCGATGGCGCTTCCGGGCGGATTTTTCTATGTGAATTCCGGCCTGCTGCTGGCATGCGATGAGGAGTCGGAGTTGGCCGGGGTGATGGCGCACGAGATCTCGCACGTGGTCGCGCACCACGCGGCGCGGCAGCAGACCAAGATGATGTACGCCGAGATCGCTTCCATTCCGCTCATGATCATGACCGAGGGAAGCTACACGGGATACGGGATCTATGAGGCCACGCAACTGGCCATTCCGATGACGTTCCTCAAGTTCTCGCGGATGGATGAGGCCGAGGCCGATTACCTGGGTGTGCAGTACATGTACAAGGCCGGGTACGATCCACAGAGCTTTGTGACGCTGTTTGAAAAGCTGGACGCGCTTGAGAAGCATAAGCCTGGAACGCTCGCGAAGGCCTTCTCTGATCACCCTGCGACCGGCAGCCGGATTGACTCGGCTGAGGATGAGATTGCGACCATTCTTCCGGCAAAACCAGACTACGTGGTCACGACAAGTGAGTTCGACGACGTGAAGGCACGGCTTGCGCGGATCGAGAATAAGCGAAAGATCAACGGCAAGGATAACGGGAACAAGCCGACGCTCCGGCGGGCAGGGGCTTCAACCAATGACCCAAACAACCCGAACAATCCAGCGGATACGGGGAGCGATCAACCTACGCTCGGGCGGCGTAACTAGGCGTTGATAGTGCCGAGGCCGCACCTTTCTGCGTAGCGCTCCGGCTCGAGGCCCAATTCTTCGTCTCGCGCGTTTTCATTCGCGGAGGAAGATCGTGGTCCGGCTTAGATACCTTTTGGAGGATGGGGAGTCCCTTGAAGGACTCCTTCCCGCGCGGGTTTCTTGCTGCGGCTTCCGCCCATGAAAACCCAACCGACAGCTAACGAGATAGACTACTTAGAATGATTCGCAAAGCACTTTTCCTCTTTCCAGCTCTGGCACTTGCCGCCCTTTCGGCCCATGCGCAATTTTCCGCTTACGGCAGCGTGACGCTCGATCACCTGACCGGCATCAATACGTCTCCGGTGCTGAACACGCTTACTCCGGGGCCTTGCACAGGTACGGTGACTACGGATTGCACCAGTTACCGGAGCAGCGTCAACCCGATCGGGTTCACAGGCGGAGTGTCTTACGATGTCAAGCAGGTTGGGCCAGTGTTGCTAACGGCCGATGTGCGAGGGATCTTCGAGAGTAACCACCAGGGTGGGCAGACGTATGCGCAGGGAGCGGGGACGCATATCTACTCCGTCCTCGGCGGAGTGAAGGGTAGCTTCAATACTCCGTTGTCTTATCTGCGCCCATATGTTGAAGGCGCGGTGGGATATGGTCGCAGCAACTACGGTGTCCTGACGAATGCGGGCGCGATCCATTCAACGGGCAATGCGGTGTTGCCAGGCGTATCGACGCAGGGAAATATCGAGTATCACGTGTTCGCAGGTGTGGACTTGCGAGTGCTCCCGGTTGCGGACTGGCGCGTAGTGGAGCTTGGATACGGCGCACTGCAGGAGACGGGAACCTACTCGCACAATTATCCGTTGTATACGGTGAGCACAGGCGTCGTATTTCACTTTCCGCCAAGGCCTTAACTGTGCTCGGATCCCGCGCGGAGACCACTTCCTGGGTGTCGGCTTCGCGAAGGATGCGCGAAGCTTCTGGCGTACACACAAACGCTGGCACCGGCGCAAAGGGTGGCAGTCCAGCAGAACGTCTCCGTCCAGCAGTAAAATGGCTTATGCGCACTCAGAAGACCGGCTATACCGATACACACGCGGCCTCGGGCCTCGACCACCAGTTTCCTTCAATTGACGTTTGGGAGAACCAGTTTCCAGGATACGAGATTCTGATAGACGATCCGGAGTTTACCTCGATCTGCCCAAAGACGGGATTGCCTGATTTTGGCGTTCTGACGATTCGTTATATGCCGAAGAAGGAATGCCTCGAGCTGAAATCGCTCAAGGAATATCTGTTTGAATATCGCGACCTGGGGATCTTCCAGGAGAATATCGTCAACCAGGTGTTGAACGATGTGGTGAAGGCGACAGATCCCATTTGGGCCGTAGTGAAGGGTGATTTCAGGCCGCGTGGTGGGATCTCTACGACGGTCACTGCGACCTTTCCGCGACCAGAAGATGCGAAGCCGCCGGTAGGATGATCTTGGCTCTCTAAATCCACAGAGGAGCACGAGCACTTGCCTTCAGGTTTGCTGCTGCTCGACGCTGAGGATCTGGAGCGCGACGGCCTTCTGTGGCTCCAGAAGTTCATCCTGATGATTGCTGGTCGCCGCCTCACGCACCGTGTCAACTTCAAGGAAGATGTGTTTCAGGTCAGGACATTTTTCCTGGATGCGCAGCTCGATGGTGTCTACGGTAGCTTCGATCTGACGTGCGGTCGATCCCCTTTCAAATTGAACCGTCATGGTGAGCAAGGCATCGTGTGGACCAAAGAACATCGTGAACGGGTAGCCGGAGCGTACGACGCCCGGAACACCCTCGGCGATCTCCCGGATGTGGCATAAGGTTTGCCGATCGAAGCCTTCCCCGATGAGGAGGGCCTTTGTCTTCGCACCGAGAAGAGTCGCGACGCCCATCAGTAAGACCCCGATGACCACGGACGCACACCCGTCAAGGAGGCGAAATCCGAATCGCTGCGCGAGCAAAGTCGACCCGAGAGCGATCAGCACACCGAGCACCGCCGTCGAGTCTTCAAACAGCACGGTGAAGGAGGCGGGATCCTTGCTTCTCGCGATCGCGCGCCACACGGACAGCCCTACTTGAGTGCGGCGGAACTCGCGCACGGCGAAGCTCAAGGAAAGTCCCTCAAAAAGCGCAGAGCAGGCGAGGACACTGTAGGTGACGCTGAGGTGTTCGAGAGGCTGCGGATGGGTAATGTGGAGGACGCCCTCGTAGATGGATGCTCCGCCTCCGAGTGCGAAGACTGCCAGGGCTACGATCATGGTCCAGAAGTAGAGCTCTTTGCCGTAGCCGAAGGGATGGGTTTCATTGGCTGGCTGACGGCTAAGGCGCAAACCAAGCAGCAGCAGGCCTCCGTTGCCGCAATCCACAATCGAGTGGATGCCTTCTGAAAGCATGGCCGAGCTGCCACTGATCCGGGCCGCAACCAACTTGGCGATCAGGATCGCGACGTTTGCGATGAGTGCTGCATAGATAACCTTCCGCGTGGAACCCTGACTATTCTGACCCATGCTGCCCCGTACTTTCGTCTCCGGTTTTATCACCGAAGGTCAAGCGAGACCTGGCTGAGCAAGTAGCGCCTGAGCTGCTACAAGTTGATCACCTTAGTCGTAAGGAAAGCGTAAGGAAGGATTCAGGCTGCGAGCTTCAGTTGTCTTGTGACGTTCCGGGGCTGATCAGAGGTTCATTGCGGTTAGGCCGGGGTGATCGGTGGGCCGGGGGCCGGAGGGCCAGTGGAATTTGCGGTCTGCTTCGGAGATGGCGAGATCATTGATGG